>JBHTFH010000029.1:0-47915 GCA_042666135.1 Roseomonas sp. GCM10028921
CGCGGCCGCAGCGGCTCCAGCCGTTTCACGCAGGCCCAGAGCTGGTTCTCCAGCGCCTCGGTGCGGGGCGGGAAGAACTCGAAGGAGAGCAGCGGCGGTGGCTGGTCCGCAGGAGGCGCGGGGAGCACGCCGATCCGCTCGCAGGACAGCCATCGCTCGGGGGGCGGGGCCGGTTTCGGCATAGTGCCCATGGGGTTAATCGTCGGATGTCATTGAGCCGCCCGGCGGAGCGGAGCAGTAGGCCGGGCCGCGCCGTGGCGCGGCCACTGCCCTGGTTCAAGCCAACTCGCGGACCTGCTTGGCCGCCGCGACCATGTTCACCAGCGCGGCCCGTGTCTCTGGCCATTTGCGGGTCTTGAGGCCGCAGTCCGGGTTTACCCAGAGCTGCTCCGGCGCCAGCCGCGACCTAGCGGCGGCCAGTAGTTCCGCCATCTCCTCCACCGTGGGAACGCGCGGGGAGTGAATGTCATAGACCCCTGGGCCGATCTCGGCCGGGTAGCGGTACTCGGCGAAGGCGCCCAGCAATTCCATCTTGGACCGCGCCGTCTCGATGGAGATCACGTCCGCGTCCATATCGCCGATGACCGCGATGATGTCGTTGAACTCCGAGTAGCACATGTGGGTGTGGATCTGGGTCGCGTCCGCCACGCCGCAGGAGGCGATGCGGAAGCTCTCGACGGCCCAATTCAGGTAGTGCTGCCAGTCGCCCCGGCGCAGCGGTAGGCCCTCGCGCAGTGCTGCCTCATCAATCTGGATGATTTTCGCCCCGGCCTTCTCCAAGTCTGCCACCTCGTCTCGGATGGCTAGCGCGATCTGGCGGCAGGCCCGCTCCCGCGTCATGTCGTCCCGCACGAACGACCAGTTGAGGATGGTGACCGGCCCTGTGAGCATGCCTTTCATCGGCTTGTTCGTGAGACCCTGGGCATACCTCCACCAAGCAACCGTTATTGGCTTCGGACGGGAGACGTCGCCGAACAGGATGGGCGGACGCACGCAGCGAGAGCCGTAGGACTGCACCCAGCCGTGCTTGGTGAAGGCGAAGCCTGAGAGCTGCTCCCCGAAGTACTGCACCATGTCGTTGCGCTCGAACTCGCCGTGCACCAGCACGTCGAGGCCGATCTCCTCCTGCCAGCGCACGGTGCGAGCCGTTTCCTCGCGCAGGAAGGCCTCGTACTCGGCGTCCGATATCGTGCCCTTGCCGTGCGCGGCGCGAGCCTTCCGCACCTCTTCGGTTTGAGGGAATGAGCCGATTGTGGTGGTTGGGAGGGCGGGCAGGCCCAGTGCGCGGCCCTGCAACTCGCGACGCGCCGGGAAGGCAGCGGTGCGCCGGGCCAGGGCGGCGTCGGCTGCGGCCAGACGGGCCGCCACGGCCGGGTCGTGGATCTTGAGCGAGGTCCTGCGCGCAGCGGCCGCGGCCGACGAGGCGGTAAACGCTTCCGCCACGCTCTCGCGCCTGTCGTTCAGGGCGCGCGCCAGGACGGACAGCTCCTCGAGCTTCTGGACCGCGAAGGCGAGCCAGCTCCGCACATCCTCGTCCATGGCCGTCTCCTGGACGAGGTCGAGCGGCGTGTGCAGCAGGGAGCAGGAGGGAGCGATGACGATTTCGCGTTCCTCGGCCAACGGCTCGACACGGGCGAGGATCTTTGCCAGATCGGCACGCCAGACGTTGCGGCCATCCACCACGCCGAGCGACAGCACGAGAGCCTTTGGCGCCTTCGCCAGCACAGCCTCCAGCTGCTCCGGCGCGCGGATCAGGTCGATATGAAGCCCAGCCACCGGCAGGGTCACCGCCGTGTCCAGGTTGTCGCCCAGGCCGCCGAAATAGGTGGTCAGCATCAGCCTCACGGCGGGCACGGCCTTTGCCAGTGCCTTGTAGGCCGTGCCGAGCAGGGCGCGGTCCTCATCGGTGAGGTCCAGCACGAGGCAGGGCTCGTCGATCTGCACCCAGTCGGCGCCCGCGGCGGAGAGGCGGCGCAGCACCTCCTCGTAGACGGGCAGGACGGCGCGCAGCAGCTCCTCGCGGCTCACCTCACCCCCGTGGCTCTTGCCGAGGCGGATGTAGGTCACTGGCCCGAGCAGCACGGGCCGGGTGTGGATGCCCTGCGCCTTCGCCTCCAGGAACTCGTCCACGACCTTGGTAGAGGACAGAGCGAAAGCCTGACCCGTGGAGAACTCGGGCACGAGGTAGTGGTAGTTCGTGTCGAACCACTTGGTCATCTCGGCTGCGGGCACGTCCACCGCCTTGTGGGTGCAGCCGTGGCCACAGTCGGCGTGCGCCTCGCCTTGGGCACCGCGCGCCACGGCGAAATAGGTATCGAGGTCCACCGGCTTGCCGGTCCAGCCGTAGATTGCAGGAATGGCGCCGAGCATGGCGCTGGTGTCGAGCACGTGGTCATAGAGGGAGAAGTCATTGCTCGGCACGTGATCGACGCCGAGTTCCTTCTGCCGCGCCCAGGCCTTCGCCCGGAGTTCGGCAGCGGCCGCGAGCAGCGCGCCCCGATCCGATTTGCCGGACCAGTAGCGTTCCAGGGCGGCCTTTAGCTCCCGGCGCGGGCCGATGCGGGGGAAGCCGAGCGATGCGACAATGACGGACATGAACCTCGCCTTTGCTGTGCTGGCGAGGAGGACAGGCGCGAGCCGTCACGCGGCCATGCCCCACCGTTCAGCGGGGTCCGACCGAGCAGGACCTGCGACCTGACCGGGCACCCCGCCGGAGGACGTTATGCGCCGGGGCAGGTCTCCTGGCTCACGGGTCAGCGCTTCGGTCCGGCCTTCCCGGCGCCTGGGCATGAACCCTGGGGCACCAGTGACACATGATGGAACCTCGGCTCGCCGCTCACAGTTGCGGGGGCAGCTCCGGCCTTAGCGCTCGCACGCCTGCACCGGATTCCCTCTTAGCCCCGGCGCAGGGTCGCGCGCCGGGGAACCTCGACAGAGCCATCAAGGCTCATCAAACATCGAGAGTCAACAGACATAAGGATATGCTTATGGCAGTTCCCCGTCGTTGGTGCCCCTGTCCGGTGCTGGGCTGCCCGCCTTTCGCTCGTTGAGCCTCACCCTCATGAAGCGAGAGTCCAGCGAATGGCTTCTGCCATGGCCACCCAAAAGGGCATCGGGCACGATAAAGCCTTATTATCGTGCCCATGGTGGAGAGAGGGCCCGATTGCCCTTAAGGAGAACCTCCTGGCACCACGAGGGAGGTGGCAGGGGCGGGCGCGGGGGCGTCCGTCCGGCTGGCCAGGGAGGGCAGGGGGTTCGGAGGACTTGGGCGCGACAGCGGCACAGGGCTCAATGTTTGCTGAGGTTTTCAGGGGCCAGCCGGCGAGGGCTGGCCGGTGACGCCGCCCGAGAGGGCAGGGGGCCGGGCGCTCCCGCCAGCCGTGCGGCGCCTGGTTGGCGAGGCGCTGCCGCCCGAGGCGCTGGCCGTGCTCTCGGGCCCGGTCGGCGAGGCGGTGGCCCAGGCCGCGGGCTATGCCGGCCGCGCCCTCTCGGACAACACGCGCCGGGCCTATGAGTCGGACTGGCGCGCCTTTTGTGGGTGGTGCGAGGCGGGCGGGGTGGTCGCTCTGCCGGCCGCCCCGGTCGTGGTCGCGGGGCATCTGGCGGGCTCTGAGTGGTGTTCAACACCTCCACTCTGGCACATGGATGCCGTCGGGGGCGTCCAACCCATCAGAACCTTGTGCAAGGAGGGCCCCTACTCAGAACCAGGTGCGGCAACCCCGGCCTGCCGCATCATCTCAGCCATAAGTTCAAACAGATGCGGATGGCCGTTCGCTCGCCTTGGATTGTCACTGATCTCCACAAGAGACCCCTGTATTATCTCTCCCTGAGTGGTGGCTATAACCATGCGGATTGTTTCGCTCTCGTCCCACCAGAAGGTCATTTTCAGAGTGGCGGATGTCGGTCGCTCGCCTTCGTCCACGTCCATCGTTCCCTCAGTTTGCCATGAACCATAGGGAGCACTGGTGCGAGGCACGATAGGGGGAGACCATGAACCAGTTTCAAACTGAGGCACTACCCAGCGGATGCCGCGTGTCTGCCAGGTCGCGGGCGGAACAGCCTGACACCCCGCCCCATGAACTGACACGACGGAGGTGGCTCGTTTCTGATGGGCCTGAACGCAGGGAAGCGCTCGGCTGGAGGTCAACCTCAGACTGGGATGGCATCGATCAACCAAATGCTTTACCCTTGTCTATAATTTTAGAATGTGCTTAGAGGTCGTACATTCCGGTATGGAGACGAACTGTGCTGAATGGTACGAACCGAGAAGCAGTTCTCGCAGGCTCGTTCGTCCGGCTCGTCAACGACCCACAGCGCCTGGGAGTGTTCCAGAATGTTGTGGTCCGCAGTGGGCGTCAGTTCGCGCGGGTTCAGACACCTGCCCGCGTTGTGGAATGGCTCCTCGAGCAGATTGAGCCTGTCCCGACCGCAACCGAGGAGCCAATCGAGTTCCTGAGGGATGGGCGATTCAGCGAGCCAGGGAGACTCCGTCAGGTCCTCGCCCACATCCGGCTCACGGGACGGCTCGCCGACGTCATCTACAGCATGGAGGCGACGAACACCGAGTTTCACGCCCATCAGTTCAAGCCGGTCGTAAAGATGCTGGGCTCGCCCACCGGCAGTCTCCTCATCGCGGACGAGGTCGGCCTCGGCAAAACGATCGAGGCGGGCCTGATCTGGACGGAACTCCGCGCGCGCTTCGACTACCGGCGCCTGCTCGTGGTCTGCCCGAAGGTCCTCTGCACTAAGTGGGAGGCCGAGCTGAGCGGCAAGTTCGGTCTTGACGCACGCGTCTGCTCAGCGGCGGACCTCCTCGACCTGCTCGAGAACCAAGACCGCTGGGCGAGAGGCTTCGTCGCGATCGCGAGCTTGCAGGGTATGAAGCCGCCGCGCAGCTGGGAGGACGGCGCGGATGCGTCGTACGAGCGTCCCGCGGCGAAGCTCGCGCGCCTTCTCCGCGATCGCGCGGAAGAAGATCCGCTGTTCGACATGGTCGTCGTCGACGAAGCGCACCACCTCCGGAACCGCGAGACGCAGAACAATCTCCTGGCCCGCCTGCTGCGCCCGACGGCGCAGCACCAAGTCTTCCTTTCAGCGACGCCTATCCATCTGCGGAACGCCGATCTCTTCTCGCTCCTCTCGCTCATCGACCCCGACACCTACCGTGACGAGTCGGTTCTTGGAGGGATCCTTGAGGCAAACCGCCCCCTCATGGAGGCCCGCGAGGCACTCCTGCGCGGAGTGTCGAAGCGGGAGGTCAGCGCCATCGTCGTACCGGCAGCCACGCACTCGCTCCTCCGTGATACCCAAAAGCTCACGGCCCTCACTGCCACGCTCGAACGCCTTCCGGAGCCGCTGACGCGCGCTGACCGCGCCCGGCTCGCCGGTGAGCTCGAGGGGGTCAACCTCCTCGCAAACACCGTGACGCGGACCAGGCGGCGTGACGTCCAGGAGCTGCGGGTTGTCCGTAAGGTCCACGTCTATGCTGCGGAGATGACGCCCCTCGAGCGGGAGGCCTACGACGCGATCACCCTCGCCGTGCAGCAGCATGCGTGGCGTACGGATGTACCGGCTGGCTTCCTCCTTGCGACCCCTCAGCGCCTTCTCTCATCTTGCCTCGCCGCCGCCGTCGATCACTGGCGGCGTCATGAGGTCGACCCCGAGAGTGAGGACGAGGAGGACTTCGGGGAGGAGGACAACGGCGGTCCCGAGGCGGGCTATCGGCCACTTGTTGACAGCCTTGCGCGGGTTTGCGCCGACCTTCCCCCGACGGAGAACCTGGAGCGCCACGACACGAAGTTCGCGGAGTTCCTGCGTGCTCTCCGCGACTTCCTGGACGAGCATCCCGGTGAGAAGGCGGTCGTGTTCTCCACGTTCCGGCCGACCCTGAGATATCTCGCGCGACGCCTTGATGCGGCCGGAGTCCGCTGTGAGACGATTCACGGGGGCATTGCCGACCGTGACACCGTTCTGGCGCGCTTCGAGGGGGGTGGCGCTTCCGTCCTGCTCTCATCCGAAGTCGGCAGTGAGGGCATCGATCTTCAGTTCTGCCGGACGGTGGTCAACTACGACCTTCCCTGGAATCCGATGAGGGTCGAGCAGCGCATCGGACGCGTTGACCGCCTCGGCCAAGCAGCGGAGGCGATCACCGTCGTCAACCTCCTCCACCGCAACACCATCGACGACGAGATCTACCGCCGCCTCTACCACCGGCTCGGGGTTTGTGAGCAAGCGCTCGGCGGCTTCGAGGCGGTCCTCGGGGAGGAGATCTCCCGGCTAACTCCTGACCTCCTGAAGGGACGGCTCACCCCGGAGCAGGTCGCCCAGCGGATCGACCAGACCAGTCAGGCGATCGAGAACCGGCTCAAGATCGAGCGGGAGATCGAGGAGGAGGCCGCCGCCCTCATCGCGCACGGTGACCGGATCACCGCCTCGATCAAGGCCGCGCGGGAGATGCACCGCTGGATCGGCGCCAGCGACCTCGCGCGGTACCTTACCGACGCGCTCGCGTCCCTCTACCCGGGGAGCGGCCTGCGCCGTCCGGGCGAAGGCGAGGACTACGAGCTCCGCCTGACGCAGGACGCCCGGGTGGACTACGCGGAATGGCTGCGGACGAAACGGCTGCCGACGGGCGGACGTATCGAACGCGAAACAGGATCAGTGCCTTGCCGGCTCGGTCGCCTGTCTGGCGGACGCGGGCGGGCGCGGTCCGTCGAGCCGCTCACCCAGACGCATCCCTTCGTGCGCTTCGTCACGAGCAGGGTGGCCGAGACCAACGCGCCGAAGCTCCGACCGGCGGTCGCGGCCCGGGTCTCCGCCGGCGACCTCCGGGGGCTTTCCCTTGCGCCGGGCCGCTACGCGGTCCTTGCTGCGCTCTGGCGCTTCGGCGGGCAGGTTGATCAGGAACGGATTGCCTACGCTGGCCTTCACCTCCCGGACGGGGCTTCCCTGGAGGACGACGACGCGGAGCGCCTCCTCCTTGCGGCTGCCGAGGTGGGAGCGCTCTGGGTCGAGGCCGATGCGGAACTCGACCCTGCGGCAGTGGCCGACCGATGCAAGGTGCTCCTTTTGGACCGGCTAACCGAGCGCTTCCTAGAGGAGCAGAGGACCCGGGAGGCGGAGGGGAACGACCGCGCAGCGATCCAGCTCCGGACCCTCGAACAGCGCCTCGCCGACGAGGGGCGACGGCAGCGGGATCTCATCGACCGGCTGCGATCCGAAGTGAACCAGGGTACGGCGCGGCACCGCAACCCGGGCTCCATTATTGCCATGGCCGAGGGCAAAATCCGCAAGCTTGAGGAGCGTGCCGCGCTCCGGCGCGCCGAGATCGAGCGCGCGCGAGTGCAGACAGCACAGACGGAGCAACTCGCGGTCGCGGTCATCGAGGTGACACGGTGACCAACTTCTTCGGGCGAAAGGGGCGCGGGCCGCGCCCGCTCTGCGGAGGCAGGCCCGGAACGGAACCGGGCGAGGCGATGCGCGAGGCTTTCCGGCGCGTGGGCCTCCTACCCAAGCCCGAACCGGGCAAGGCCGGAGCGATGGTTGGCGTTGGAGGTCCAGCGAAGAACAGAGGAGGGACCGTCACGGTCGGGCAGCGGACAGCAGTTGACGTGTCGAAGCGGACCGTTTCGACCAACAACCCGGCGACCCCGCACGCAGCGAGGGGCAGTGCGGACGTCGGCCAACCAGCCGGCACCACCGCCAGGACGGGCACAGTGCGTCCAGCCGGGACCTTTCACCCTTCCTTGCAGAAGGACGAGCAACTGGCCCGGCGACGCGTCGAAGGGTACCTCGCCCAGCTCGTAGCCTCGCTCAATGAGCGCGGAAGAGCGAAGGATGTCGGCCCGGGGCCCACCGATGTCGAGCGCGAGGAGCTCTCCCGGCGGTTGTCGGCCGGACCTGAGGAGGGCGAGGCGACCCGGGCCGGGCATCCAATCGAGGTCGTGATCGGCATTGACTTTGGCACCAGCAGCACGAAGGTCGTCGCGCGGCTGCCGTACGCGGCCGGCTCCCCGGCCTTCGCCGTCCCGGTACCACCTTTCGCCCAGGCGGAAGCCCACCCCTATCTCTGGGTATCACGGATCTGGCTCTCGCAGGACGGCATCTTCTCCTTCACCCCGCTCAGCGGGGCCTCCGTCTCCTTCGCGATCAAGGCCCACCTCCTGAGTGGTGGACATACGGCTGCTCCCGTCCTGACCGCAGGGGAGACGGCTGCGACCGCCGAGGAGGTCGCAGCCGCTTTCCTCGCCCTCCAGTTACGGCAGACAAAAGGTTGGCTGCGCACCGAGCGCGCTGTGGTCCTTCGTAGGGGCCCCATACGTTGGTCCGTCAACTTCGGCTTCCCGGCGGCTTCCCTCGACGACCCGGCCCTCCGTAGCCGCTACGAGCGCTGCGTCGCGGCCGCGCTTGCCCTCGCCGAGGCGCGGGAGGAGGTCTCCCTTGCCGACGTGCGGGCGACCTTCGCGGCGGTCGCCGGGCGCGCGGGCGAGCTCATGGCGAAGGCTGGCGCGACTCTGCAGCCCGAGATCGCGGCGGCGGTGTCAGGGTTCGCCAACTCGACGCAGCTCGAGGATGGCCTCTACACCCTCGTCGACGTGGGTGGGGGCACGGTGGACTGCTGCACCTTCAACCTCTTCAAGGCGGAGACCGGTAAGGCGAAGTGCCCTGTGTTTAATGCCCGGGTCGAGATGCTCGGCGTAGAGCCCTCGAGGATCTGCGCCGCGGATGGCGAGGCGGCGAAGGACTTCGTCTACCTGCTCGACATCATGCAACGGCGCGTGATCTGGAGCACGAAGCGAACGCGAGACCCCTGCAGCGAACGCTGGCGGACTGGCCTACCGGTGTTCCTCGTTGGCGGAGGCGCGGCGTCCGACACGCACCGGGCGAGCACCTTGCGTCTCGACGGATGGCTCAAGGAGAACGTAAAGTCGGGCTGTGGGGCGCGCGTTTGGTCCCTCCCTCCACCCGAAAACCTCGATTATCCCCTCTGTTCGGATGCCTCAGTGCACCGCCTCGCGGTCGCCATTGGCCTGAGCTTCCCCGAGGTCGAGATCCCCGAGGTGCAGCTGCCGGCCGACATCGACGATGTCGGTCCGGCAGCGCGCTCCGACTACGAGGCGCGCTACATCGAGAACTGACCGCCTCGACGTGGCTCGTATCGGCCTGAGCGCCGCCGAGTGCAGCGCTACATCACGACCTGAAGAAGGTTAGCCTCCTGGGCCAAATCAAGCGCATCATGGTGGCGAGGCGACAGCGCTCTACCTCAACCCTGTCGTGGAGACGCTGAGGGGCTCCGGTGATGCAGGGTGCGGAGGTACAGTCGGAGGCATTCGACTGCTCGGAGGTTGGCCTGAACGCACTCGTCAACGCGCTTCGGCCCCGGCTCATTCAGGTCCAGCAAGAAGGTGAGAACTCTTCCAAGGGTTGAGACCCTCTCCGTTCTTGCCAGGCCAGCTTCGAACCGTCGGGCCGAGCGGCACCGCCGAGAAAGCGGTACAAAGCGCTCAGGACGCAAGGTGGCCGTGGCCAAGCCAGCCTCGGCCGCCAAGACTGCTGGTTAGCACGGGGTGACTGCATCCAGGGACAGGGAAGGCCGGCCCTGAAGGCTCCGTCGCCATATCTGACATATTGACATGTCACGAAGTTCGTTACATAATCTTTGCATGCAGACCACTGAACCCTCTCTCGCGGACCTTGCTGCCGCTTCCGGGCTGCTACCCCGGACCATCCGCTCCTGGGTGGCGCAGGGGCTGCTTCCGGCCCCCCTCACGCGCGGCCCGACGGCGCGCTACCCCACCGAGACACTCGAGCGCGTGCTGGCGATCCGCTCCATGCGCGACGACCTCGGCATGTCGCTGGCCGACATCCGCCAGGAACTGCTCGTCGCGGCCCCAGAGAAGATCCGAGCCCATGCGGCGCGGGCGGCAGCGCTGGCTCCAGAGCCGGACCTGGCAGCACCCGATCCGACCACGGCATCTGATACCGCCCCACCACCCCCAGGGCGGTCCAGCGCACTCGATTACGTCCGAGAGCTTCGAGCCAAGCCTGCCATGGCAGCGGTCCGGGCCAGTGCCGATCCTTCGGTAGCACCCCCGCCGCCGGCGAGCGGCTTCGAAGCCCTGGAGCAGCGGCTCGGCCAGGGACACACGAGGGCCACCCGCAAGGCCCGGGCCGAGGAGTGGCTACGCATCCCCATCACCCCCGACGTCGAGATCGCCATTCGCGGACGCCTCGATGCCGAGCAGCGCGTACGTCTCGAGCGCTGCGCCGACCTCATCCGCGACATTCTCCTCGGGAGGGACAAATGAACGACCAATCCGACATGCCGTCCGTCACGCTCGACCTGTCCGCTGGCCTCGACCGCACCCTCGCCTGGGAGGAGGGCGGCTCCGTCCGCTACCTCGTCGCCGACCTCCGGGCCCAGGGTGGCCCCACCTCACGGCGAGAGACGCCGGCGCTGAACCTCGCCCTGGCCATCGACGTCTCGGGCAGTATGGGTGGCGACAAGATCAAGGCTGCCCGACGTGCCGCCCTGGCCGTCGCCGCGGCGCTGGCGGCACGGGATCGCCTCAGCCTCGTCGCCTTCAACAACACCGCCGAGGTCCTTCTCGAGCCTCTGCCCATGGACAGCGAGGGACGAGCGACGGCGGCGGCGGCCATCAAGCGCCTGAGGGCAGGTGGCGGGACCAACCTCTTCGAGGGCTGGCTCCAGGCGGTCGAGCGTGTCGCCCTGGCCCAGGCCGGCCATCCCCAGGCCTCGCACCGGGTCGTGCTGCTCTCCGATGGACAGGCCAATGACGGCGTGACCGACCGTGCCGAACTGGCCCGCCACACCGGCGAGCTGCTCGCGAGGGGCATCATCACCTCCACGGTCGGCATCGGCGACGGCTATGACGAGGAGCTGCTCGGCGGCATGGCGGAGGCAGGTGGCGGCCGTCTGCACGATGCGGAGCATGCCCCCGAGATCGGGGAGGTGGTCCTCGGCGAGTTGCGTGAGGGCCGTACCGCCCTGATCGAGCGGGCAACCCTGCGGCTCACCGTCCCCGCCAACCTCCGGGCCGAGGTGGTCGGGCCCTGGGCGCACACCGTCCTTCCGGGCGCGATCGAGGTACTGGTGGGCACCCTGCTGCCGGGGCAGACCAAGCGCGTGGTGATGCGCCTTCACTGCCCCTCCGGCGCGCCGGGCACGGCCATGCTGCTGGGCGTCTCCGCCGGGGGTGCCGCGGCTGAGACGGCGGCCATGGTCGAGGTGCAGTCCGCCGAGATCGAGCTTCAGCTCGCCCGGGGCAGCGACAACAAGGCCCAGCCCCGCGACCTCGACCGGAGCCTCGCCGTCGTCAGGGCTTGGCAGGCGGAGGTGCTGCGCAAGGCCGTACGGATGAACCGGGAGGGGGACCGCCGCGCGGCGGGTCACTTCCTCCGGCGGGAACTCGACCGGATGCAGCACTACGCCCGGGGTGTTCCTGGCACCGAGGCGCTGCTGGCCGAGTTGGTGCTGGTCCAGCGTCGCGCGGGCGAGGTGTGGGACGAGCGCACCCGCAAGGGCGTCTTCGCCGCGGCCTCCATGGCGGCCCGCTCGGAGCTCGATCTGCGCGACGCGGCGCCCCCGTCCATTGCCGAGCGCTTTGGCGGGAAGGGGCGGTGATGGCCAGGCGCTACTTCGCCTACGGCTCCAACCTCTGCGCAACGCAGATGGGGGCACGTTGCCCAGCCGCGCGGGAGGGCGAACCTGTCGCCCTCCCGGGGTGGCGCTTCATCATCAACCAACGCGGCGTGGCGACTCTGGTGCCGGACCCGGCGGAGCAGGTCTGGGGTCTCTTGTGGCAGCTGACCCCAGCATGCGAGAGGACGCTCGACCGCTACGAAGGCGTGGCCCGGGGCTTCTACCGCAAGGAGGAGATGGAGGTGGGTGGCGAGCCCGCCCTGGTCTACCTTGCCGCCGAGCACCGACCCGGGACGCCGCGTGAGGGCTATCTGGAGGGGATCCTGAACGCCTGTGCCGCTCGTGGGATCGATCCCGCCTACCTCGCTGGGCTGAGGTGCTGGGCGGGCGCCGACACGCACTCACCCTCCACTCATCCCACCCAGAGCGCGACGAGGTCTGTTCAGTCGCGGCCGCCCTCGCGGTTCATGCGGATGAGTCCGCCGATACTGTACGGCTGAACCATAACCCGCGCTCGCCTCCGCCCGCTTCTGTCAGGGCTGCACTGTATGCCGTCTGCGGCGATAGAAGATAGCTCGTGGGCCGCAACGCGCGCTCCGCCATCACCGAACACCTTGCGGCCTGTCGCACGTAAGCTTCACCGGCTCCCTGCTGGCCCAGCGGCAGCACATTTGACCCTCCACGGAGCTCCGAGGACCGATCTGGCATGTTCCCCAAACTCATTCTGACCGGAGCCGACGGCACACCAACCGCCCTACTCAACCGCGTTTCGCTCGCCTCTGGCGGCAGGAACGAGGCATGGCTTCGCGACTTCCTGCTGAAGTATCCCGAGACGTTGCCCGCAGCCGAGATCGACCCGGCCTACGCCGATCCTATCCCAGTCTGCCGAGAGCTCGCGACGCCCGCCGGCCCGATCGACGCCGTGTTCGTGAACCGGCACGGTGCGCTGACGATCGTGGAGTGCAAGCTCTGGCGCAACCCTCAGGCACGCCGAGAGGTAGTAGGGCAGATCCTCGACTACGCGAAGGAGCTCGCTCGCTGACAGTACGAGGATCTTCAGCGGAAGGGCTCGAGATCGCTCCGGTCTTCAGGCAATGCGCTATTTAGCCTCGTGCAGGCGCAACACCCATCCGTCGACGAGGCTACCTTCCGGTGCCCCAGCCCTCAATCTTCACTACCTCATCGCACCTGCATCCCAAGCGGCCTGCGGTCGACGCCGCCCGATAGATCTCGACAGACTGCGCCTCCCACTATCAAGTGAAAGGCGCAGTTTTCTCCCGTTCCGGCGCAGCGAATCGAGTAAGTCCGGCAACATCTCAACGAGGAGGCCGGCATCCGAGCCGCCGCTCGGCTTGCCGGGCCGATTCCCACCTCAATCGTCCGTGTCGGGGCGGAGTATCACGTTGGGTTTCACGAAGTACGACCCGTCAATCAGGCGGCGATGTCGGCGGCCTCGTCGTCCTCGGCAGCGTCGAGGTCAACTTCGCCGCCGCGGTCATCGCGCCGGAGAACCGTGAGCAGGGCATCCGCGGGCTGCGACGGGACGAGGTGCAGCCCCCCCGCCCTGAGTGCCTCATTGAGAGCGGTACAGATCATCACCGACACGCTGGCGTTGTTCTTGGCCGCGACCTGCACCACCGTCCAGAGGTCGTGGACGACGTGACGGACCTGAGCGAGCGCATCACACTCCCGGTGCCACAGGAAGACGCTGCGGCCGGTGATCATGCTGACCGCGTAGGCGCCCGATCCCCACTGGCTGGGACGCACGCAGATGCGGAGGCGCTCCCCGATCTCCCAGAGGTCGGCGACCGTCTCCACCCTTATCCAGCCCGGAACGTCTGGAAAAGGCACCTTGGGCGCACGGGCGCGAGCGAGGTCGGCACGGACCCGCCGGTAGACAGATTTCCGCCCCGCACCGTCCGGGAGATCGGCGAGGTCACGAAGAAGATCAAGGGAGCGCAGCATCTCCACCACGGTCGAGAGGTGCTGTCGCTCGTGAGTGTATGGGTATGCTTGACGGGCTCTCCAAATGACCGGATCGCCTCCGAGTAGAACCTCGGCACCCTCGATCCTCTCCCCAGAAACCTCACTCGCGTCGAGGAGAACAGGTGCTACCCGCGAGTGAAGAAGTCGGTCCAGACGCCGGTAGAGGTCGAGCGGCCATGCCGGTACCGTGGCCTTGTCCAGTAGCCGGTACAGGCGCGGCTCCACCTCCGGCAATGCGGTATGGAGAAGGCTACGCGGGCTCTGCTGGGAAAGGCGCGCCACGAGGTCCTCGTCCGTCTCGCCCACCTCGGCCGCGACATGCAGGGCCACTGCGGTGGCGTGCAGCCCACGGGCGGGCATGAGCAGTAAGCGGGGTCCGAGGTCAGGGCTCAACCGCACGAGACGTGCGACCGTGCCGGCGAGAGGTCCCCACGGCCGTAGCAACGGTGTCGGCCCAGCGGCTTTTCTGAACGGCGCGCTCATCGTGTCAGCCCCCTCTCAAGACCAGACACGCGCACAACACGGCTGTGCTGCATCCATTGATCTCCATTGGACCATCATGCACCGGCGTGGCACATGTGTAGCTCTGAGCTACAACGGATCGGCAGAGCGTCAACCGATCATTGGCGAGTCTTACGAGAGGTTTCCCCACTGATCTTCGGGTGCTGAAGTACCCCTGCCACAGTCCTGGCCGCCATCGATGTACTAAGCTCCGCAACAAGGTGCTGATCGAAGTTCCCGATGCGCGGCGGTGCCGGAGGAGGGCTGTGACCAACACCCGCACCAGGCACGATCGGCTCGCCGCCGAGTTGCAGGTCCTGGACCGCCCGGTGACCGTAGACCTGTTTGCGAGGAGCAGGGGCGGGAAATCCGACCAAAGGCGGCGCATTTCGTTTACTGATCGGCACGAATAGTGTAGTTAAGCCGCAAGCTCCGGATTGCGGATAGGTTGTCAGGGTTATGCGTCTGCACAATGAACGGGTGCTGCTCTCTGCCAGCGACCTGAACACATTCCTCGGCTGCCGACATGCGAGCGCCCTTGACTTCCGTCGCAGCATCCTGGGCGAGGTCCTTGAACCAACCTCGGCCGACGAGGGCCAGGAGCTTGTGCAGCGCTGCGGGGACGAGCACGAGCGGCAGTATTTCGAGGCACTCCGTGGCGCTGCAGCAGGTGAGGTGGTCTGGCTTAGCGACCGCGCCCTCGAACCTGGACTGCACCTGACCGAAGCGGCGATGCGCCGCGGCGTGGATCTGATTTTTCAGGGCGTCCTGGCTGACGGTGGCGCGTGGCACGGCTATGCCGACTTCCTGGTCCGGGTGGAGCAGGGTTCGGCACTCGGTCCCTGGTCCTACGAGGTGCAGGACACGAAGCTCGCCCGGGGCCTCAAGGCCAAGTTCGCGGTGCAGCTTGCCCTATATGCCGAACTCGTCGCCCTGGTGCAGGGCACCGACCCGCCAGCGCTGCGCGTCGTGCTTGGCGACGGCAAGGCGGCGACGCTGCAGGTGCGCGACTACCGCTACTACGTCCGCCACGCGATGCGGCGGCTTGAAGCGGCGATTGCCCGCGGCGGCCCCGACGACCCCGGTCCCGTCACGGCGCCTGAGCCGTGCACCGCCTGTGACGAGTGCGGCTGGCAGGAGCGTTGCGACACGGAATGGGAAGAGGGGGACCACCTTCAGCGGATCGCTAACATCCGGGCATCACAGATCGCCAGCCTACGCGGGGCGGGGGTGGAGACCCTAGCCGCCCTTGCTGCACTGCCCGAGGGCACCAAGGTGCCCGGCATCGCCCCCGAGGTCCTGGAGCGGCTGCGCGGGCAGGCGGCGCTGCAGCATGAGGTGCGGGAAGGCCCGGAAGCGCGCCGCCTCGTGCTGCTCGACCCCGGACCGGGACGCGGCTTCGCTCGGATGCCAAGGCCGGACCCGCGGGACCTGTTCTTCGACATGGAGGGTGACCCACTCTACCCGGATGGCGGGCTCGAATACCTGTTCGGGGTGGAGGGGCCGGAGGGGTTCCGGGCCTTCTGGGCCCTGGATGCCGCCGAGGAAAAGCGCGCCTTCGAGGCCTTCATCGACCATGCCGCGGCGGTGATGGCCGCGAACCCCGGGGCGCGGATCTACCACTACAACCATTACGAGACGACCGCGCTCAAGCGCCTGGCCCAGCGCCACGCCACACGGGAGGCGGTGCTAGACAGCATGCTGCGCGAGCGGCGCTTCGTCGACCTCTACGTGGTCGTTCGTGAGGCCCTGCGGATCAGCGAGCCGCGCTACTCTCTCAAGAACGTCGAGCGCTTCTACCGCCCGGCCCGGGACGGCGCCGTGGGCACGGCGGGAGACAGCATCGTCGCCTTCGAGCGCTGGCTGGAGCTGCGCGATCAATCCATCCTGGACGGCATCGAGGCCTACAACCGCGACGACTGCGTCTCCACCCGCGAGCTGCGCGACTGGCTAATCACCCTCCGGCCAGCCGACCTCCCCTGGGCCGAGGAGGCCCGGGAGAAGGAGGACCCGGAGAGGAAGGCCCGCCACGAGGCGGAGGAGGCCGACGCCGCGGCGGTGCGGACGCGGCTCGTGGAGGGGGCGCCAGAGGCTGAGTGGCCGTTCCGCGAGCTGGTGGCGCACCTCGCTGCCTTCCACCGCCGCGAGCAGAAGCCGGCCTGGTGGGCCATGTTCGACCGGCAGAACCGCGACACCGAGGAGCTGACCGAGGATGCCGAGTGCCTGGGCGATCTCGAGGCCGTCGGAGAGCCGTTCCCAATCAAGCGCTCCGTAGGGCGCGAGTACCGGTTCCCGCGGCAGGACACGAAGCTGCGGGCCGGCTCGTCCGCGGTGGACGCTGCAACACTGCTGCCCGTAGCCATCGAGACGCTGGACGGGCACGCCGGGCGCGTGGTCCTCAAGCGCGGCAAGGACAAGGAGCTGCTGCCTGACCGGCTCTCGGTGGCGCCGGGCGGTCCGATCGACGACAAGGTCCTGCGCGGGGCGGTGCGCCGCTTCACCGACAGCGTGGCCGCAGGGGAAGAGCGCTTCCCGGCGCTGGAGGCGCTGCTGCGGCGCGACCCGCCGCGGCTCGCCGGGCGCAGGCCGGGAGAGCCGATCCGCCGCGCCGGTGAGTCCACGCTCGACGCGGCGGTGGCAGCCTGTCGCGACCTGGACCGGAGCCACCTCTTCGTCCAGGGCCCGCCTGGCACCGGCAAGACCTGGACCGCAAGCCGCATGATCCTGGACGCGATCCGGCGCGGCCTGCGAGTCGGCGTGTCGGCCCTGTCGCACAAGGCGGTCGTGAACCTGTTGCACGGCGTAGAGGCTGCCGCCAGGGAGGCCGGCGTCAGCATCCGCGGCTACAAGAAGTCGGACCGCGACAACGAGGAGAGCCACGTCGCCGGCTCTATGATCCTCGACATCTTCGACAACGAGGTTCCGGCCGACTTCCAGCTCGTCGCCGGGACCGCCTGGCTCTTCGCCCGTGAGGAGAACGAGGGGCTGGTGGACGTCCTTTTCGTGGATGAGGCCGGGCAGGTGTCGCTGGCCAACCTGGTTGCGATGGGCACAGCGGCGCGCAGCCTGGTCCTGGTCGGCGACCAGATGCAGCTCGGACAGCCCATCCAGGGTAGCCACCCCGGCGACAGCGGCGCGAGCGCGCTCGAGTTCCTGCTGCAGGGCGCCGCCGTCGTGCCGCCGGACCGGGGTATCTTCCTGGCCGAGAGCTACCGTATGCACCCGGACCTTTGCGCCTGGGTCTCAGATGCGATCTACGATGGGGGGCTGACAGCCCACTCCTCCTGCAGCCGCCAAGCGCTCCTCCTCGGGGACGACTGCCACCCCGCCCTGGCACAGCACGGTCTCAGGTTCCATGAGGTGCTACACGAGGGCTGCTCCCAGCGCTCTGACGAGGAGGTCGCCGAGGTCAGGGCGATCTGGCACGACCTGATAGGCCAGCGCTGGCGCGACCGACAGGGCAACGAGCGGATCGTGACGGCGGACGACGTGTTGGTGGTGGCGCCCTGGAACGTCCAGGTCAACGCGCTCCGCAACGCGCTGCCGGCCGGCGCACGGGTCGGGACCGTGGACAAGTTCCAGGGGCAGGAAGCCGCTGTAGTCCTGGTCAGCATGGCGACGTCGGCGGCCGAAGACATCCCGCGCGGTATCCCGTTCCTGTTCAGCCGCGAGCGGTTGAACGTCGCTGTGTCGCGTGCCCACTGCCTCGCCGTGGTGCTGGCCAGTCCCAGGCTGCTCGAGGTGCCGTGCGCCACGGTTGAGGAGCTCAGACTGGTCAACACGCTCTGCTATGCCCATGCTGCGGGCCAGGGAGAAGGCCCGTAGCCTAGACCGCGACTCGCGGCGGTGCGTGGCAAGCGGCGTTGGTGCACGGAGCGCAAGTTCCGCATGCTGAACGTCACGGATGATTTCACCCGCGAGTGCCTGGCCATCCGCGTGGGCCGCCAGCTCAGGGCCGCCAACGTGATCACGTGCTGTCCGACCTGTTCATTTTGCGCGGCGTGCCGGGCCATGTTCGTTCGGACAACGTCCTAGATCGGGAAGGCGCGGGACGCTTTGGCCAGCAGGTCTCCATTACCGGTTTGCACTGACGTCGGAACGCGCAGCAACACAAAACCAGGTGGCCTCCACCGTGATGGGGGAGCTCTCGACCATAGCAAACACAGGGTCCGGTGGCGGTGCCGGCATCCTTACAGGCGCCGCCGCGGCCCTCACCGTCCTCAAGACGAGATGCAGACCCAGGTGGAAGACCCGAACATCCTCTACAGGGTCGCCTTGATGATCGGGTGCACCACGCGGGCCATCTTGGCGGTGATGGCAGTGGACGCCTTGCGCCGAAGGTCCGGGTCGTTCCGGTCCTTGGCGACATAGCGCTCGAACTTGGCGCGGAAGCCGTTCTCCCGCTGGTGGATGGCGACCTGGGCGGCCATCCATAGCGTCCGGCGCAGGCGGGCGTTGCCGCGCTTGGACAGCTTCGTCTTGCCGCGGAACTGGCCGGACTGGTGGGTCGCGAGATCCAGGCCGCAGAACTTCAGGAACTGGCGGTGATGCCCGAACCGGCGCAGGTCACCCGCCTCGGCCAGGATGGCAAGCGCGTTGATCGGCCCGATGCCGGGCACCTGCTGCAGGCGGCGGAAGTCGGCGTGCTCGCCCAGCAGCTCGCCGGCGAGCCGCTCGATGGTGTCGCGCTGCGCAATCAGGTGGCGTGCCTCGGCGATGACGAGGCGGAACATGGTGATGGCAGGTGCCTCGGGCGGGATCGGCAGGGCGATGGAGGTCCGGGCGGTGTCGTAGATGTCGCCGAGCAGGCGCGCCTTGGCGACCTTGCGGCCGGCGAGGTCCCGGGCCGTCGCGACGAAGGCCTCCTTGCTGAGGGCGGTGATGCTGCTTGGCACAGGGAAGCGCTCGAGGAGAGCGAAGAACCAGTCGCTGCGGGTGTTGTTCCGGAAGCGGTCGACCTCGGGGAAGTACAGAGGCAGGTAGTGGGTCTGGATGCGGTGGAGCGCCTCGGTCTTGGCCTTTGACACCACCTCATGGGTCATCGACAGCTCCTGGATGTCGTTGATCCCGTGCTCCAGCGGGTCGTGGTAGGGCTTGGCGGCGCCAATCCGCAGCATGTGCAGGATGACCTGGGCGTCCTCGGGATCGTTCTTGTCCCAGCCGTTGTGGAGCGCCTCCCGTGTCCGAGCGAGGGCGACCGAGGAGATCAGCCGCACGTCGAAGCCGGCCTGGACCAGCCGCCAGGCGAGCGGGCGGTGATAGTGGCCGGTCGGCTCCAGGCCGACGGTCACCGGGCGCTCCAGGGCGTTCAGTGCGGCCACCAGCCGGTCGTGCTCGGCGCGGGTGTTGGTCACCGTCATCCTGCGGCGCCGCCGGGCTTCGGGCACCTCAATCAGCACCTCGTTCCTGAGCTTGGCGACATCGATGGCGACAAGGATGGCGGCGGGGGGTGGGGGCGGGGGGTGGGGGCTGGGACCTGGTCATGGCCGGTCGGCTCCTCTCCGTGTGGCTCGACACCATCACTGTGGAGGCTCGCTGGCCGGTCGTGGCCGCCTTTGAACCGGGTCATACCCCGATCCGGTTCAACCTTCCCGATGAACTATGGACCGGAGTTCGCAGCCAACGCCGTGAAGGGCTGGATCACCGGCGTGGGTGCCAGGACGGCGTTCATCGAGCCCGGCAGCCCCTGGGAGAACGGCTACGTGGAGAGCTTAACGGCAAGCTCCGGGACGAGCTGCTCAACGCCGAGGTGTTCAACACGCTCGCTGAGGCCAAGGTGCTGATCGAGCAATGGCGGCGGCACTACAACACCATGCGCCCTCACTCCTCACTCAACTACCGCCCGCCCGCGCCAGAGGTCGTCCTGACGCACCTCGGGATGTCGCCACACGACCAAAGAACCTCTGCCTCAGCCCAGCTCCTGCCGATGCGCCATTAACATCCAACCCGGCGCACCTCGTGGGGGGTTGTCAGCGTAGATAAATCGTTGGCAGTGCTGGATGCTGACTCTATAAGCAATCAGATCTGCGAGTAGTGGTAGGATAAAGTGCTGAACATCAGGACAGGTAGCGATTCTGCGCCATCGGGCACTAGAAAGGTGATCAACCTGGACGCTGCAGCAAATACTAATACTACCGAGGAGGTGATTGAAGCTGTTATATCCGCGTTCCGCAGTGGTGCAGCCAATCCGGCAAGCGCCCATGAGCTCGGCGATCGCGCGCGCGCAATTCTTGCGCGCGCGCGCGACAGCGTGCTGTCGCTGGTCACCGGTGCGGTAGAAGAGGGCGTCATCTTCACTTCTGGATGCACCGAGGCGAACAATACCGTCTTCGCGGGCGTCGCAGCAGCCACTATCATCACAAGCACAGTCGAGCACCCCTCGGTGCTCCGCTCGGCCGAACGGTCTGCATCAAGCGGAGCGGCCGTTCACTTCGTTCCAGTCGATGGAAAGGGTATAGTACGCCTCGAACAGTTGGAGACTTTGGTCGGCTCAGCACAGGGTCAGCTTCTTGTCTCGATTCAGTTTGCAAACAGCGAGACCGGAGTCATCCAGCCCATCGCGAAAATTGCGGCAATGCTAGCGACGCGTCCGATGACGACATTCCATTCGGACGCGGCACAGGCTTTTGGTAAGTGGACGATCGATTTATCGCCTGGAGTCGGCCCAGACTTGATCACGATTTCCGGGCACAAGCTGCACGCGCCGATGGGTGTGGGCGCAATCGTAGCCGCGGAACGGGGCATATCGTTCGCACCCCTTTTAGTGGGCGGTGATCAGGAAGGAGCGCTTAGAGCCGGAACCGAGGCCGTACCGTTGATCGCTGGGTTCGGCGCCGCATGCGATAGGCGGGCTGAGACGATAAGAGAGTCCCCCAAGCGCCTGAAGGATCTACGCGACCATCTGGAGGACAGATTGCGCGCCGCCTTACCCGACGCGATGCTTGGAAGCGCAGCGGAGCGCCTGCCCAACATCTCCAGCGTGAGATTTCCGGGCGTAGATGGCATGTCCCTGATCGCACAACTGGACAGCCGCGGTGTCGCAGCATCGCAGGGATCGGCGTGTACCAGTCGACGCCCCGAACCATCGCATGTGTTGATGGCAATGGGCCTAGCGGAAAGCGAGGCGTTCGAGACTGTGCGGTTTTCACTCTCGGTGCTGAGCACAGAAACCGAGATCGATGAGGCCGTGTCCATCATCTTCGAGTCAGTCGAACATCTGAAGAGAGTCGCATGGGCACGAGCTTGATGCGCTTCTCCTACGGGGGCCACGTTACCTTTCCCGTGCGGTATGGCTGGCTACCTAAGGGCTTGTCGCGTATGCGACAGGATGGAGCCTTCCGACCGAGCACCGACGTCGGCGACGACATCGGCCTCGGCTCGAAGATGGTCGAATCGCTTGGTTTCTGGCTCAAGGCTACCGGCCTTGCGCGCGACGCAAGCGGCGACGCCCAGACAGGCCGCGTACCATCGGAACTTGCGGATCTCGTTATCGCCAACGATCCTTACTGCGAGCTGCCTGGCACGTGGTGGTTTCTCCATCTCGTCCTAGCGACACGTGAAGCAACGGTCTGGTCGTGGTTCTTCAACGACTATTCCGACCGCATTTTCGACCGCGCGTCTTGCGTGGAGGCATTTCTCCAGTTCACCCGTTCTAAAGCCACCCGACCGGCAAGCGACGCAATGGCGGTAAAGGACGTTGCTTGCCTCCTCAGCGCATATGCCGCGCGTCCAGGGGTCGACATCGTCGACCCAGACGATGTGGGTGCGTGCCCGTTCCGCGAACTCGGCCTGATTGTGCGCCACGAACTCGTCCGGCGCTTTGAGCGCGCCCGAGCACCCGTCGGCTTGCCAGTTGAGGCCTTCCTTGCCTGCTCGTCGCTGCTCGCCGAGGAGACTGGCAGGGATGCGCTCTCGCTGCGGGAGCTCGCGACACTCCGCTTCGGACCGGGCCGCGTCTTCTGCGCCGGCCTCGATGCCATTGACGAGATGGTTGGCAAGGCATCCAGCGCGATGCGGAAGAAGGGGGTCAACGTCGAGACGCTGGCGGGTGAGCGGTATCTACGAGCCACGACCAGGCCGATCGAGCAGTGGCTTAGCTATTATTATCTCCGAATCGGGGAAGCGGCATGATCGGCGCTGACTTCTTTCGCTCGCTCAGCTTAGTTGAAGATTTGGAGTACCCGGACCGGTTTGGCCATTATCGCCCCACGCGCCGGGCGCTGCCGATCATTACGGCGATCGTCGAACCCGGTGCCACGACAATGGTGATCGCGCCGTATGGCAGCGGGAAAAGTCTCGCTGCAGGCGTCGGAGCATTAGCCGTATTCAATTCGAAGGATGATCGCCGCGTGCTCGCGGCCGTTCTTAAGCGCACCGACCAAGTCGACCCGGAAGTAGGCGCGGCGCTGCGCCGCCGCATCTCAGGGTCGCTCCGAGGCCACGTCGTCGTTCTCTCGGGAATGGTCGACAACCCGATCGCCGCGATCGCTGCAGCGCTTGGAATAACCCAGCCGCCGAAGAGCATCGACGGCTTGGGTAAGGTTATGCGTGACAGAGGATGGGACCACGTCGCGATCATCTGGGACGAGTTCGGGCGGCATCTTGAAGGATTGGTGGCGGACGGACGGTCGGGCGAACTGGACGTCGTCCAGCGGCTCGCCGAGCGCGTGGCGCGCGCGTCCGGGCCGACGATGAGCCTAACGCTGCTACTCCATCAAAACCTGCTCGCATATGCAACGCGTTTGAACGAGACGTCGCGCAGCGAATGGCGCAAGATCGAAGGGCGGTTCCGCCCTCTTCGGATGATTGAGGACAGTCAGGAATTTTACCGTCTAATCGCCGACGTAGTCTCAGAGATGCGTCCGCCTGCCACTGTCGCGACCATGGCTCCCGTCAATCAGGCGCTCGCTGGCGAGGTGGTCAAGTGGAAGTGGCTCGGCGGCATCGAGGACACTGGTCAGGCGCGTGCGATCCTGAACGACGTCAGGCCGCTGACAGCGGGAGCGTTACAGATCTTGCCAACCCTGGTCGCTCGGGTTGGACAGAATGAGCGCAGCCTTTTTTCCTTCCTGCGCGAGATTGACTTAACCCGCAAAGTCGACATCGAGGCGGTTTACAATTCATTCTCCGACGCTATGCGCACTGACGTGGGAGTCGGCGGTACGTACCGGCGCTGGATTGAGACTGAAGGTGCGCGATCACGGGCGAACACTGCGCTTCAGCGTACGCTGCTCGCTGCCGCCTGCCTCCTGCAGCTCGGGACCAGCGGCGAGCGACGGCGCCTACCGCGCGACGTCCTCCAGCTGGCGGTTGCGGAGGCAGAACTCCCCACCAACGAAGTCGCGACCGCCATCAACAAACTGCTCGAAGCTAAGTTACTGCTCTGGCGCAAGCACACCGACGACGTGGCGGTCTGGCACGGCGCCGACATTGACGTCGCGATTCGCGTGCGCGAGGAACGGGAGCGACGATCGAGCGCCTTCGATCTCCGGTCATTCCTGGAGAGCCGCTTTCCAGCACCTCATCTCCGGGCAACACGGCACAACGCTGAATTCGGCGTAAACCGATTTATGATGGGACGCTATGCGTCCGTCGACGAACTAGGCCCGCTGCTCGAGGACGGCGTCCGTTCCGCAGGCACGATTATCTACGTGCTCGCGGAGGACCAGGCAGGTATCATCGCTGCCCAGCAGCTGGCGAAAAAGTCCAGTGTGCAGGCCATCATTGCGGTTCCCAACCGACCGCTCACCGCCGAAAGCGCGGCGATCGAGCTAACATCGATCGAAGCGCTTCGCGCCGACAAGGAGTTCCTGGGTTCGGATCCGATGGTCACAACGGAGATCGACGAACTCCAGTCGGTCGCGTTCGAGGAGCTGGCGACACTATTGCGGGGGCTTCTGGACCCGCGGGCGACCGCTTCGACGTGGTACTCGCGCGGTCAGCGCCTGGATGTTTCGCCCGAACGGCCAGGCCCGATGGCGGCATCGCGACTACTGAGCCAATGGTTCCATAAGACACCCAGGATCGCTAATGAGCAGCTGATGCGCGGTACGGCGTCGCGCACGATGCAGACAGCGCGCGTCCGCGTCATAGGATCGATCCTTGAACGTTCAGGTCGCGAACGGCTAGGCTACGAGGAAGGTGATCGTAGCGCGGAGGGGTCGATATACCGCACCGTAATTGAGAATACAGGGCTGCGCCCCGTTGGCTCAACGCGCTTCGCCGACCCGGAACAAATCGCCGATCCAGGTCTACAGGAGGTATGGTTTCGCATTGCCGACTTCTTCCGCACGCCAACTGGCCGCAATGGTGGTGCGTCCCGTGACTTAAACACCTTCGTTTCGACTTTGTCATCCGCACCAATGGGCGTTCCCCTAGCCGTCATCCCAATACTGGTGGCGGCAGGCTTCAAACATTTTTCTCGTGCAGTGGCGCTATACGACAACGGCCGATACGTGGCTGACACGCTAGGGTTCCAGTTTGATAACATGGTGTCGAACCCGAAGGGCTTCGGCGTGCGGGTTCTGGATCCCACGCCTGAACTCATCGAGTATCTTGCCGAAATTGCTTATGTGTTCGCGCATGAGCGGCCGACGGCGAGTCACGAACTTGTCCGCTTCGCGCATGACGCGTTAACAAGCTGGCTGCTCACCGTTCCTGATGGATCGAAACGCTCACAAAAGCTGGGCACATATGCGAAAGAGCTGCTTCGGGCAGTCGGAAGCTCTTCCGACCCGGTGCAACTTCTGCTCGAGACCCTGCCTGCTGCATTCGGTACCAAACAAGCCTCACCAGCGCTTATCGAGAAGCTAGAGGCCGTTAGGAACGAGATCGATCATCTGCAGGACGAGTTCGCGCAGGAAGCAGTCGAGGTAATCGCGGAGAGCTTTCGGTCTGCCTATCTCGGGGTCGACCCCCTTGAGGCAGTTACCGCATGGGCAGAATGTTTTGACGCCACATTTCTTGAACGGCGAGATGACCTGCGTATCGTCGACCGTGCCGTGCTCCGGAAGGCCGCCGAAGCGGTTAACGGCCGCTTCTCGCCGAAATCGCTCGCAAATGCCTTAAGCTCGATCCTCCTGCAGCGCAGTTTGGACAAGTGGGACGACCGCACTTCCGCACAGTTCAGATCCGCCCTCCGTGATGCGCGAGAGCGGATCGAGGCGGCCGCGCTCGACACTGATTTCCCCGCGCCGGCGCTGAGACCGATTGTTCAGGCGCGCGTCGAAGAACTCACTAGAATGCTTGTTAAAATCGACGCAACCGAGGACAGTTGCGTCCGCGGGCTACACGCAGCCGGAGAGAAAAGATGAGCTTGCTGCCCACCAACGTGAACGATGCGGTGAAGGATGCTGAAGCACGGCACATAGTGCCTGTCTCAGGCGGCAAGGATTCGTCTGCACTCGCCGTCTACCTGAAGCAGCGCAATCCCGAAGTGAGATTTGAATACGTCTTCTCCGACACGGGTGTCGAACTCCCCGAGACGATCGACTATCTGGATCGGCTAGAGAACATTCTTGGGGTAAAAATAAATCGTGTCTCGGCGATGGAAATGTTCGACGTCGCGGAGAAGCCGGGACGCACGGCATTCGATGTCGCGCTGTTCGAGCATTTTGCCGGATTCCTACCCAGTCCGCGCGCCCGATGGTGCACTCGCATTATGAAAATCGCACCTTTCGAACGCTTCATCGGCAGCGATCGTGCGTATTCATATATCGGCCTCCGCGCGGACGAGAACCGGGCTGGATATTTAGGCACAGGCACGGCTGGCGCGAAGCCCGTCTTGATCTCAGAAAAACCAAACATCACACCGGTCTATCCGTATCGCGACGATGCGATTGACCTCGCTGAGGTAGGGCGTATTCTCGACAGTGCGGGGTTGGGATTGCCCGAATATTACGAGTGGCGCAGCAGGTCGGGATGCTACTTCTGCTTCTATCAGCAAATTGGCGAGTGGCAGGGCCTTAAGGCGCGCCATCCCGAACTGTATGAGAAAGCGAAGGCATACGAGACCATGAAGAAGGGTCGGAAGTACACTTGGGTCGATGGCCGCTCACTTGACGACGTCGAGAACATGCCATTGCGCGCTGTTCGTTCGAAGGCCGATGATGGCTGCGCGGTCTGCCACCTCTGATGAACCCGCAGATGCACAATAGGCTCGTTGACTTTCTCGCGACATATGGGCCTGTCGCCGCCTCGGACAGCTTGTGCGACGAGAACGTGCGAATTGCCGAGGAGGAGTACGGCGTCACTAGCATCAGCACTCAGGCGCCCCGTCTTCAGGATATCGGGGCAGAACTTTCCACTCACGGCGGCAGGAACGTTATTCTCACCGGAACTGCAGGCGACGGCAAAACCTACCACATCCGACGATACCTTGAGGAATACCACCCCGCAACGCTCATCGGATGGCCGGGAGCGGAGGGCGTACTCCGCATCGCCCTACCCGGTAATCGAGAGCTGTGCGTCATCCGCGACCTGAGTGAGATATCGGATAGTGAGAAGGCAGCCGAGCTTGAGAACTTCGCCAGCGCTCTGCTTGGCGATAGGGACGATCGTCTGTATCTCGTAGCTGCGAATGATGGGCAGCTGCTGAAGTACTTCCGCGACGCAGCGCGTGCTAGTGGGCCTGGAGCAGGACGTTACCGTCTGCTGCACGAACGTATAACTGAAATGCTGCGAGCAGAGAGTGAGACCGCCGAAGGCCTATCGCTGCGACTCATGAACCTCAGCAGAACCTGGAGCAGCGCAACCGTCGACGCTATTTTCGACGCCGTCTTAGAGCATCCCGACTGGGATGGAGCGTGCTCCGGATGCACGGGGGCAATGAGCGATAACCCCTGTCCCATCCAGCTGAACCGATCGCTACTGAGGGCATCCGGCGGCGTGCTGTCGCCGTTCCGTCGCCGCCTTCGTGATTCGCTCCGCCTCGCTGCGGCCAACGACCAGCACGTGCCAGTCCGACAGCTCTTGACGCTCGTCGTGAACATCATTCTCGGCGACGCGAAGAACTCCGATCGACCGCTGCTAAACTGCACAACCGCGAAGAGGCGCGCAGCGGCCGGCGATTACGGCAGCACGAACCCCTACAACAACGCGGTGGGACGGAACCTTCGCGATGACAGACGCCGTGCTAACCGTGTCTTCGGAATCTTTGAAGTTTTCGGCCTCGGGTTTGAGACTAACAATCTGGTCGACGCGATGTTTGTACAGCGAGAGCCCAAGCCGCTCTACGACACCCTATTTGGGCCGGAGCAGACATACGGCTCGAATTTGTTCGATTCGCTTCGGCGGGAGTATCTGGGTGGGGGCGGCGACGAGGTCGCCATCCGAAATTTCCGCCGGGGCCTCGAGGCACAGCGCCGGCGCGCGTTCTTCCTGCTCCCCGATCGCCCGGATTTCGAGGCCGCGACGCCCTGGCGGCTGACAATCTTCCATCACGGAGGCGAGTACCTCCGACTGCTGGATGCGCTCGATGTCAGTGCTCGCCGTGACGTCATAGACTCATTCACCCGGCAGCTTGTGCGCGGCCTCAACCGCGCGCTCACGGGAATGATGGCTGCGGACGACAACCACCTTTGGCTATCAGGCACGATCGGCAAGACCGATGACCCCTCCGGAAGGGTAGCCACCGTTGACGCTGTGGACCGCACATCGGCCACTAATCTCTCGGTGAAGTTGGCGCGTGACCCGGTCACGCGCCGACCCTCATTGGGCGTCGCCATCCCCAAGCTCTGGACGCAGTCTAAAATGCCACAACTGGACCTGCGACCACTCCTGTTTGAGTATCTGATGCGCGTGGCGAATGGTAGCCTGCCGGCAAGCTTCTCGCGGCAATGCCATCAGGAGATTCGGCACTATGCGCTCGTGGCAACGGCCGCGATAAGGGCGATGAGTGCGGACGATGAACCAGGTCGGGAGGTCGTCCACATGCTTTCGCTCGGTGCCCAAGGCGAGGTCCAGGCCAGTAGGATCGAGATCTGATGACGACAAGCCGGAACCAGCACCTGCAGCTCGCCGCGGGCGCTGTCCGTGTGCCCGAAACGCAGAACTTGTCCAGCGTGAAGCTCTGGTGCGAGTACGCGATCTGGGGGCTGCTATTCTACGATGACCAGTCGCCTTGGCTTACTGTGGTCGAGGCACTGCACATATGTTTTCACCGCAAGGTGCAGGGGGAGGCGGTCTTTACGGCGGCCTCGTCGGCCACGTCCATGGAGCACGAGACGGTCACCTACAGGCTGCGGCTCAACAACGAACTCAGGCACATGATCTTTCGCGACCGCGAGGTAATCCGGATCGCTAATGGTCAGTCGGCCGACGAGAAGGCGCGCTGGCAGACATGGCTCGACACGGTTAGCCGTGACTATGCGGGCCTCGAACTCGGTTACCTCCAGGATGAGTTCGAAACTTTTGGGGAGATGGCCCGGTCAGTCGAGCTTCTGCGCACCGCTGAAATTGAGGCACAGTCTGCAAAGCGCTGGACGTCACGCCACATTCTGCCGCTCGGCCCAGAGATGCTGTTCGCGGATGTCAACGACAAGAACGCGCTCGATCGCAAGTTCATGCGTCGGACGGGCGAGATGCTGTACCTGATGCTTAACCGAGCATTGCTACGAGACAAGCTTGGCCACCTCATCGAGACACGCCTGCTTAGCGCCGGAAGCCCGTGGAACCGTCTGGCGAAACGTGTCGGTGGATCCGCGGCGTCATCGGTCGGCGACACGCACATCGGGTACCTGCCGATGCCCAACTCTACCAGCTATAATCGCCTGGCCGAGGACTGGCTTGCCCTGCTTTCGCTCCGCAATATTCCTGTCGAGAATCTGCTCGATCCGCTGGAGCGCGTCAGCGGGCTTATGCAAATCCTCTACATCTTGGAACGTGCGCAGGATAGCATCGGTGACAACGTCCCTGTGCCGCCTTTCTTTTTGGATCTGCTCGGCGCCCCCGGCAATAATCCCATCCGCAAGCTATCGGCCAACCAGTTCAGGCGGCATCGCTCGATGCCGGTTGAGGCCATGGGCGCGTTCATCGACGCGTTCGCAGCATCCGACCAGTGGAACACGGTCGTGTCCAGTGCTGCTGGTGCGAAAGAGTCAATGGATCTTCTCGCCAAGCGCTTTCTATGGAAACCCAGTCTCACGCCCAACCCTGACAGGATGCCATCACCCGAAGAGCAACTGGCCGAGTTGCGCACGCAGGCACAAAACAGCAAAGGCCACTCGATCACGTCCACGTTCTCGAACCATTGCAAGCACATTGGGATGCTCAGAGCGCAGCGTAGCTCGGGTACATGGTACGCGCCCAGCGACGCATTTCTTGAGGCGATGGTGCTGGCCAACGTCACAACTCCGATGGAGTTCGGCGATTTCCTCAACCGCCTCATGACGAGGTACAACATCGTCATTGGGCCCGAAGAAGTGCGTATCGCCTTCAACTTGAAAACCAGCGCCCTCCCTGCACCGCTGGCGGATCTGAAGGACAATGAACGTCGTCTAGAGGATCGGCTACGCGTTCTCGGTTTCCTCGATCGGAAGTCCGACGACTGCGCGTTCGTCATCAATCCTTTTCACGACACCATGACAACGACCAGCGGAGTGACGCAATTTGTCCACGCTTGAACTGATCGGGCAGGTTGCTGCACGGCGTCTCGCGAAGGCGCGGGATGCTTCGAACGGCCGCGCCTTCTACTGCATCATTGGTCTCAACGCTGCAGTGACTAGCGCCATAGCGAAGAGCGTGGCGCAAGATGCGGCTGCTTACCGCGGTGGAGTCGAGGTCTTCGTTCACCCGAAGCTGGTGGTCGGTGACGTGTCGCCCGCGATCGTCTCCGACCAGACAGCTCCATGGCATCGCAACCATGCCACGCCAGGGATGAGGCTCACTATCTGCACCGTCCCGCCAGACATGGTGAAGGCGACCGAACCCACGCTGGCGCACAACTCGAAGATCGACGAGACGTGGCTGCTGCAAAGTCCATCGATCTGGTGCGAGGTGGCGCTCAAGCAGAGTTCGGAAGAAATTCGCAACAAAATCACGCGCGTATTGGAGGGGGTGCTCGGCGCTTTCATCGCGCATGACGCTGAAACAATCGGCGAGTTCGTATCGAGCATCGCCTCCCACCTGATTGATAAGGGGCTTGCACCCGAGAACGCGGTTCGTGCTGCTATTCCCACGTTGCGACTTCCACGCGACAGCGGCGACCCACGGATGAAGATAACGGAGTCTTCGGAGACGGCAGCGCGCTTTTTCCGCAAGATCGTTGACGACGCGCAGCCCGCAATCTACCTGCGAGCGAAGGACGGGAGTCCGCTCAATAGGGGCGAACTGCGACAGCGCTTGGCCGACATGAAGGCGGACGGCACGCTCAGCGACGAGGTGCATGATAAGCTGCGGGCGCTCGTTGCAGATCGAGGCGTTCATGACGGACAGTGGACCCCGAGCCAGCGGGCGGTTTCCGAACTCGGATGGGATCGCATTGAGCCGTTCTTTAGCGAAGCGAAGCGCAAGCCGAAGCAGTCTTTCGGCAGTGAGACAAAGTCGTTCTTTGACCGGCAATACCCCGGAACCCTAAAACCGGAAGAGGACGAACTGCTCGCCGACTTAGCGAAAGAGAACCTCAAGCCCTCCGAGCTGGTGGACGACTTCTTCGCCAGGCACCGTTCACGACTGCAGACTGATCCGAAGCTGCACAAGCGATGGGAGCGCATGGTTTTCCGCGCGCCCATCGAAACAAGGGACCTTGGCGAAGGTTTGCTGCGCCTCGCGCACCGCGCGTTTCCCGAAACTGATGGCGCCGAAGGCGACGAGATCGCACGCGTGCTGCTCATCAGGCTCCGCAATGCGGAGAAGATGGACTTCTGGGCATCGGAGAAGAACACGCGCATCCTGCGCTTTCTGCGGGACCGGTACCGCGGGCTTTCTGAACTGCTTGCACCGCACACGGTCATCGACTTCGGTCGATGCTGGGATGACGGCTGGGAGCAGAACGTTGCCGAAGAGAATACCAGCAGCGGGAAGGCCGCAACCGAACTCGAATTCGAGGCCTTTCTCGTCACACCCGAAGAACTCGACGTCGTCCTAAAGGATCGATCGAGCAAGCCGCATGCCAATAGAGCTCAGCTGATATGGAGGCCGCACCCCGAGGCGCTCGGCCTTTCGCTATCAATTGATCTACGGCAAATCCGCCAGAAGGACGCGTCGCAACCCACTTATTTGATCTCTGGCCGTATCCATCAGAACCGGGCAAGCCGCAGCGCTGCACCGAGCTCTGTTGACTTGGCGCAGCGGAGTTCAGTGTCGGATGCATTCCAGCAGAGCGAAGGACTACTCGCGAATCCAGGACGCGAGGAGAACCGAATTGACGTCATTTGGCCGCGGTCGCTTGCGTCCATTGTCGACCAAGGCGTGCTCACTCTCGACCAGGGACAAGAACTACGCTCCGCATACGACGCGTTTCTGACGGCCTACGGAGCCGCGGTGAGTGCACTCGTGCGTGGCACAGGCATCGGCGCCGACGAGATACTGCTGCAAGCCGAGCTTTATGGCGACCTGCTACGCAGCGTCATGACGATCGCACCGCAGGAGCTGTGCATCCGTGACCTACTGATGCCGCTAGTAAGCATCGGGCTCATCACGGTAGAGGGGGAGACGCCATCTGCCATCCTGACTGCATGGCATCCTCTGCGGCTTGCCGAAGTAGGCGCGAAGTGCCGTCAGCTGGCCGAGGCCATAACCGCTGTGGTGACCAGCGGTCGTGACCAGCGAGGCGGGGTCGAGGACTTTGTTTATGATCGCATCGCCACGCTTGGCGGCACATACTATGGCGATATCGCCGTGTTGCCAGGTCTCGATACCCAACTCGTCGCCGAGACCCAAGCCATTATGGACTACAGCCTGCTTGAGCCAATATCGGGTGGCACGCAGCACGGCGTGACCAACGAACCCGCGACTGCGGCGATTGCAGCGTTCGACAGGGTCGCTGACGAGTACCTAAAGCTTCGTCCGCACGAGCGCGCAAATTTCTCAGTTGTGATCCTCAACGCCGATTCCGAGAACCTCCCGCTCGCCATGGCCAACGGCCTTTCTCGGCGTGTTGAGGATGACAGCGAGATAAGGTGCGAACTCATCGTCACCGACGACGACCCAGTGCGACTGCGCCAGGTGTACGAGCGACAGAACCGGCGCATCAGTCATGAAATTGACACGAGCCTTGCAAGCGAGGCCGCGAGAAACTTCCTGTCGCGTCTTCGCGTCGGCATCTTCAGCTCCGAAACCCTCGCGCAGGAGACCCAGAAGACAAGCGATGTAGTGCTGCTTCAGGACGTAATCGCGCGAAGCAGCAAGGTGCGCTGGACCAGGGGGGCTGATGACGGCACCAGCGAAGAGATTGCCACGTTCGTCCCAACAGCGCGGTCGAAGCGACGCCCGTTCCGCAAAGGGAACACCACCTCCGCTTTGTACCTCACAGCCCCTAAGCAGCCACTCGCCGGACGGATCTACGTCGACGCCCTACGCACAATTATGATGCGCGACGTCGCGACCAATCCGGAGCCGTGGCTTCCCGTGCAGGAAGTCGAGTTCAAGGCAGGCGAGGTGAGCCAGATTCTCGCCAAGGCGCACAAGCTTGGTAATTGGGTGATGACCTTTGACCGCGTAGCCGACCGGCGGCTCATCGCCACGGACGAGCGCCGCATAATCCGCTATTTCAGCGTGCCTGGATCGACGCACAACGTTATTGTGTCGACCGAGATCACCGAGCGCGAGCTCGGCGACTGCATCGATGCCGACATCGGCGCACTGCTTCAAAGCATCGATGCGGATACTCTGTCGGCCCTTCGCCATGAGCTATTCACACGCGCGGCGCAGCTCTCGGGCGGCGTCGTCATGCGAGGTGCGCAGTGGGCAAACTACGCGCACGAACTGCTCGGGCTCGTTCTGTCGCAGCGCGAAATCGACCGCATGCTGCGTCTGGACCACGAGAATAGGACCGCATGGTTCTTCCTGGACGACTACCGCGACTGGCTCGATCTGACGGGTGAGATGGCTGACATCCTCGCCATCGACTTCGCAGTCGGAGCCAACGGTCCGGAGATCCGCGTTGTGGTGGCCGAAGCGAAGTACGTCGGTCAGAGCAGCATCTCAGACCACCGCAAGCGTTCCGCTGGCCAGCTGGAGGCGACATGGACGGCTATCAACTACCGCCTCCTCGGCGGAGCGTCCAACCTCGATCCCGCGATATGGCGGCACCGACTCGCGGATATGGTCCTCGAGCACATGGAACCGTTCGACCAAGTCGGCGGAATCGGCCAGGATCGCTGGCTTGAAGGGCTGCGTGACGGCACGATCCCGATTTCCGTCGACGGGCATTCGATGGTATTCAGCCACGAGCTTGACACAGTTTTCGAGCCGATGCCTTACCTACCTGACGAGACGAAAGTGATCGTGGAACGCCGACGTCTCGCGCAATGGGTATTTTCCCGCGCGGAGACAGCAAATGCTCTGCGTGGCATCGCCGACGACGCGCTGCCAGCGATGATAAACATACCATCTGGATGGCCTCAGCCGAGTGCCGGTCCTAAAGCGGGCGAGACGCAAAATACGTCGACGCTGCCGCAGGGAAATATGAGTCCAACGCTTAACGGGCCGTCGGTTAATACACCCCCGTCACTACCCTCAGATCCGCAAGCCGACAAGCCCTCTCCTCTGGACGGATCAGCGTTTGCCGAGGCGGGCGATAGCACCGCCGCTAGAGAGCCGACGGAAACCACTGGTCCATGGAGCCGCCAGATCACGACGGTGCTCCACCGCCTGAGCAAGGCTGGCGACCAAGCCGAAGGCCATACATGGCTGACCGCCCAGATCGACGCGCTGCGCGCGGCGCTGCAGGCCGAGGGTATGGACGCACCTGTCATAGGTCAGCGGCTCACCCCGAACACCGGTCTTGTCTACGTTGGTGGGCGCACCTTGACGGTGGCTTGGCTGGAGCGAAAGCGCACGGATTTACTCACCCGGTACGGACTAGATGTTGTGCGCATCTCACCGATGCCGGGGCAGATCGCCATCGGACTTCGCCGGCCGGCACGTGCGGTCCTTCATCTCGCTGATGCATGGATCAAGCGCGCAACGGATCCGACCGACGGCCAGCGTACCTCGCCGCTACTGGGTGAAAAGGAAGACGACGGCAGGCCGTGCTACCTGCCGCTGGCCAGCAGCTACTTCGCCCAGGAACGCGCTGCTCCTCACAGCTTGATCTCAGGAACAACTGGTAGCGGCAAGGGCATCCTTGTCACTAACCTGATGTTAGACCTATGCGCACTCAATAGCCCCGAACAGCTAGAGATGTATCTGATCGATCCAAAGCGCGGGGTCGACTACGCTTGGGCACGCCGGCTGCCCCACCTCAAGGGCGGCATCATCGACGATCAGGATGAGGCGATGGCGCTTCTCGAGCGCTTGGTCGCAGACATGGACCAACGATACGATGCGATAAGTCAGGAGAACTGCCGAAACATCGACCAGTACAACCGCAAGATGCCCTTGGACCGGCAAATGCCACGTATCTTCATCTTCTTCGACGAAGTCGCCAACTGGATGCAAGACGATGGTTTCAAAAAGGTGGTCGACGGCCTAATCAACAAGATCGTCACGAAATCGCGTGCTGCAGGTTTCCACCTCTTCATGGTCTACCAGCGGGCCGACAACCAGGTCATGACGATGCAGTTGAGGACGAACCTCGGCAATAAGCTAGTGCTGCGTCTTGGCGACGAGGGGAGTTCGCGGATCGCACTTGGCGAGGTCGGTGCCGATCGCCTGCTAGGCAAAGGGCATCTAATCGCGAAGCTGGAAACCGACGAGAAAATCTACCTGCAGGTGCCTTTTATCGGTGACGACGAGGTCGAGGAGCTAGCCGACGCCGTGATCGCGACTTGGCTGGAGGCACGTCAGGAATCGGCGGAATAGATGACCGTCGGAAAGCTCGTGCGCGGCGCGCTTTATGTTCATCGCGAGGCGATCGGTGGTCTTGCTGATGACGTGCAGGCGAAGGTCAATCAGGCTGTGGCGGTGGCAAATCACCAAGACTGGAACGTCGTCCGACTGTTCATTGATGTCGTCGCGCTACTTAAGTACGACGACTTCAATGCCGCTGCATTCCCGCGCCTGATTGCGTCGACGCGCGTGAATCTCGCGACCGGTGAGCACGCCCGGACAGACTTCAGCCACTCGAACAATCCTCTGATCCTGCATCGCAAGGAGCGGCTGCTGCTATCTCACGATCCGCGGGTGGGGCGGTGGGCCGAGAGGACCCGGAAGCTCGTGGAGAAGGGTTTGTTCGAGGAGAGCCACGCCATTGGGCGACAAAAAGCCTGGATCGAGCGTCTCGCTCGGGCGGGACTGACCATTGTCGGCGACGAGATCGTACCCACATGATAACCGCCACTGTCCATCGTCACCGCACGGCCATGGTGCGGCACACGCTGTCGCAGCCCATGTCGCTCGCTGTGCGGCACGGCATTGTTCGGCCTGGTGTGACGGTGTTCGACTATGGATGCGGGCAAGGCGACGACGTTCGGGCGCTTGCGTCAGCAGGCGTGGAGGCGACTGGCTGGGATCCACACTTCGCACCGAACCTGCCCCTGCACGAGGCCGAGATCGTCAACCTCGGTTTCGTCCTAAACGTGATTGAGGACCCAAACGAGCGGGCCGATGCGCTTAGAGCGGCGTGGGCGCTCGCACGGCGTGTCCTAATTACCTCGGTGATGATCGTAGGTGCTGTTCCTGTAGACACGCTGCAGCCATTCGGGGACGGCTACCTCACGGCTCGCAGTACCTTCCAGAAGTATTTCGAGCAGGCCGAGCTAAAGGCGATCCTGACTCAGATCATCGGTGTTGAGCCAGTCGCTTTGGCACCGGGCATCTTCGCGCTGTTCCGCTCGCCCGAGGACGAGCAGGACTTCCTGCTTGAACGACGGCGCGGACGGCGGGTATCCACGAGCGCGTACCGGACTGACCGTCTGGCCAAAGCGTCGCGCGCCAAGCCGCAATTGATCAATCGGATCGCAGACGCCGTCGATGCTATCGCTAGGTTTGCGCTTCAGCGCGGACGGCTACCTTATCCCGACGAGATGTCGCCGGCTGTCCATCACCTGCTTGCGGCCGAGCGCGTTTCATTTGCGCGGGCGCTGGAGGCCAGCCAGGCTGCAGGCATCGACGAGGAACTGTTCGCACGGGCGGCAGCCGAGCGGCGCGAGGATCTGCTCGTCCACCAGGCTTTGAACATACTCAATCGGTCACGCAGCGCCGCCCGCCCGAGTCCAGCGATGGTGCGCGACATCCGCCATAACTTCGGCAGCCAGCAGCAGCTCGCCGAGCAAGCGCTCGAATACCTCCACGCCCTAGCCGATCCGCAGCGTACGGCCACCGCCATGCACCGCGCCGCGAATAGCGGGCTCGGCGCAATCGACGAGGATGGGCGCCTCGTGATCGACAGTGGGCGCATCGTCGACCTCGAGGGTGTTCTCAGGTGCTACGTAGGATGCGCGTTGTACTTATCGGGTGACGTTGAGCAGGAACATATTATTCGGCTCGATCCACTACGCCGCCGCACCACGCTGTTCCCACTCTCAGGCAAGCGTCAGCCATTTCCTAAGTCGGGCACCTCGATCACCATCGACCTGAAGCGGCAGAACGTAGTCATCCGCGATGATCCCCGCGTGTTGGTACGCAAAGCAGACGTCTTCGGAATGGCAACACGATCGCGGCAGCGATCAATTGAAGCGGAGCGTCGGAAGGCAAGCGGCGATGACGATGCGAGAGTGCTTGTCAGGGCCTGAGTGCAGGCTGCCTCGTGTGTGCTTCTGGGCGCGCTGTTGCGTATTCCTCGTAAGACCGTATGTCTGCCTCCCGGTGCTTAGTTCACCCTATGCTGGACGTGGGTGAACCCGAGGGTTGCCTGCATGGGCGGGCCGATCCTCAACGCAAGGAGGACGAGCCGTGGAGGAGCATAGCGCGGTCTTGGTGGGTATTGATGCCGCCAAGGCGAAGCACGCGGTGGCAGTGGCCGAGCCAGGACGAAGGGGAGAGGTTCGCTACCTTGGCGAGATCGAGGCCAGCGTTGAGGCAGTCAGAAGGCTGCTGACACGCCTCGCTGTCAAGCACGGGAAGCTGCATGTGTGCTACGAGGCCAGCCCGACTGGCTACGGGCTGTATCGCCAGGTACTCTCGCTCGGACATGAGTGCACGGTCGTGGCGCCGCCGCTGATTCCGCGCAAGGCGGGCGATCGGATCAAGACCAATCGTCGTGACGCGGTGCAGCTGGCACGCCTGCTGCGTGCGGGCGAGCTGACCGCCGTCTGGGTTCCCGACGAGGGTCATGAAGCTATGCGCGACCTGGTCCGAGCGCGGGAGGCTGCGGTCGATGATCTGCGCCGCAAGCGGCAGGCCATCTCGTCATCGCTGTTGAAGCACGGCCGCGTGTTCCCGGGTAAGACGACCTGGGGTGCCGTGCATGTGCGCTGGCTGCAGGAGCAGAGCTTCACCGTACCCTTCCGGCTAGGGTCGCGGGTCAGATTGCAGGTTTGCGCTTGACAGCTGGCTGGCGCGACCATGCCTTGGCCATGGCCGAGATGGCTTTGGTATGGTCGGCGATGTCAATCTTATTGGGATCAAACGGCCCGCCAGCCCATTCGATCATCTCGGCGTGGTTTTCGTGCCGCGGATCGGCGACGGCCTCGAGGAACTCGGCATAGCCCCAAGGGCCGCCAACATCCTCGGGCGGGCAGCGCCCCACTGCGTCGATCAGGAGCGGGTATGTCAGGCCGGGCACGGCGTCCATGAAGCGCTCGATCTTGACCGTGTGCTCCCAACCATCCCCGAAGTCGTAGAGGTAGCGCAGGGTCTTCGCGCCGGTGTCCTCGATGACGTCCAGGAGACGCGCCTTGCGGGCATCGAGAGGGCCTTCGCCCCAATCCGGGTCGGGAATGCCCCAGCCCACATCGCGGGCTCGGATCTCATAGAGATGGCTGTTGGTCCAGCCCATGGCGGCCTGGAATACAAGGTGCAGGCGATCAAGCCGGATTGACAGTGGCACCTCGACCCGGCGCAGGACCGCGGGCTTGACTTCATCAAGGGTGATCTTGAGCCGGGCGATGCTGTTGGTGATCATGCCGCCGCCTTTCGTCGCTCTATCTCCCTGGCCCAGTTCCAGGGCAACAGCTCATCCAGCCTCGAGACGGGATGGTCGGCAATCCTGGCCAGGACATCGGCGAGCCAGGCGTGCGGGTCGACGTCGTTGAGCTTGGCGGTGGCGATGAGGGAGTACATGGCGGCAGTCCGCTCGCCACCTCGATCACTGCCCGCGAACAGCCATGCCTTTCGGCCAAGAGCCACGCCGCGCAGCGCCCGCTCGGCAGCGTTATTGGTCAAGCAAGCGCGGCCGTCGTTGAGGAACCCGGTGAACGCGTCCCAGCGCTTGAGGGCGTAGTCCAGCGCCTTGGCCAGGTCGTTGTGGCGCGACAGCCTCTCCCTGGTCTCGAGCATCCAGGCGTGGAGATCGGCGACCAGCGGGGCCACGACGGTTTGGCGGTGCTGCAGGCGGTCGGCTGCCGGAGATCCGTTGACCTCGCGCTCGGCGTCGAACACCCGGTCGATGCGCCGCACGGCCTCGGCGGCGAGTGGTGCGCGGGCGACCTCGGCCAGCTCGAACGCCTTCCTGCGGAAGTGGGCCCAACAGGCCGCCTCGGTGATCGGCCCCGGCTTGCGGTCGGGGCGGTAGAGCTCGCCGAACCCGGCATAGGCGTCCGCCTGGAGGATCCCGGCGTAGGCGGCCAGGTGGCGCCTGGGGTGCTCGGCCGTGCGGTCGCGGGAGAAGTGGAACATGGCTGCGGGCGGGGCTGGCCCGGCAAAGGGCCGGTCGTCCCGCACATAGGTCCAGAGCCGGGCCGTGACGGTCCTGCCGCGGGCGAGCAGGGGCACGGTGGTGTCGTCCCCGTGCAGGCGCTCGGCGGCCAGGACATGCGCCTCGATGAGGGCGTGGAGCGGCGAGAGCACGGCGGCTGCGGTGCCGACCCAGTCGGCCAGGGTGGAGACGCTCAGCTCCACCCCCTCGCGGGCGTAGGTCTCGCTCTGCCGGTTGAGCGGCAGGTGCTGGCCAAACTTGGCCTCCAGGATCATGGCCAGGAGGTTGGGCCCGGCACGCCCGCGGGCGATGGGGTGGAACGGCGCGGGGGGGGTGGGTGATGGTCTCGCAGGCCGGGCAGTTCACCTTGGTCCGCTCTGCGGCCCAAGCCCGCACCGTCTGGATCACCTTCCAGGACCGGGGCACGACCTCCAGGTCTCGGTGACGTCCTCGCCCAGCTTGGACAGCTCTCCCCCGCAGCAGGGACAGGTAGCGGGCGACGGGATCACTACGCGCTCCCGCGGCAGGTGGGCGGGCAGAGGGCCACGAACCGGCTTGCGGGGCGGTGGCACCGCGGGCCGCTCCCCACCCTGGCCCTCGGCCCGGGTCGCCTCCTCGGCGACGGTGGCGACGAGGTCGCCGAGTTCCAGCTCGAGCTGGTCGATGAGCTTGCGGCCGTGCTCGGGTGAGGCTGCGTATTCCAGTGATCGTGGGCAGCAGTTCCAGGCGATCGTGGGCACGAATTCCACGGCATCGTGGGCAGGGTCCGGCGCGGCCGTCATGGCGGGAGTGAATCAGACGACGCCTCGCGCCGCCAGCACGATCACACCCGCCCTTGGCAGCCTCAGCCCGCGACCTGTGGCCGGTAGGTGTGCTGCGGGTTCCGCCAGTCGAACCCGTCCACCGATATTCCATAGTGCTACCCCCGGTTTTAACCGAGACGTGGCAATCGGTTCAGAAGTCGAGGTCTCGATGTCGGGCACCCGCTGTTCGGGCGTCGGTTCCGCCTCGTATCGTTGCTTGGCCCCGGCCATTCCAAGGCTCGGCTGCGGGTAGCTTACGGCGGCGGGCTGTTCCTGACTCTCCAGCTGGATGCGACGGATCTGGCGCCGCGGTTGGCTCCCCCCTGCGGCGCGGTCTGCAAGCTCAGCGTTGAGGCGCTGCGGGACCTGCTCACCGTGGCCGGGGAGGCCGTGGCGCCATGTCGATCAAGCCCATCGAACTCTGGGCCATGCTGCCGCCCCGGCTCCGCCGGGAGGTCACCCAGGATCTCGCGGCAGCTCTCCGGGAGATAGCTCATGGGCTCGGACCTCGTGACCTCCGACCACCTCGGCCGCCGTGCCGTGGTCTACGTGCGCCAATCCACGCCGCACCAGGTCCTGACAAACCAGGAAAGCCTGCGACTGCAGTACGCGTTGCGGGCGCGGGCCCGCCAGCTTGGCTGGCATGAGGCCGACATCGAAGTGGTGGACGCCGACCTCGGCCTGAGCGGCGCGAGCGTTGCCGGCCGGGAGGGCTTCAAGGACCTGGTCGCGCGCGTGGCTCTCGGCGAGGTTGGCCTAATCCTCTCGATCGAGGTGACGCGCCTGGCCCGGAACTGTTCCGACTGGTACCCGCTCCTCGACCTCTGCGGTCGGCACCGCTGCCTCATCGGCGACCGTGACGGCCTCTACGACCCGGGCCTGCCCGACGGACGGCTCGTGCTCGGGCTCAAGGGCACCGTCTCGGAGATGGAGCTGCACACCATCCGCAGCCGGTTGACCTCGGGGCTGCTCTCCAAAGCGGCCCGGGGCGAGTTGGCCCTGCAGTTGCCGACCGGGTTCGTGCGCGACCCGTCCGGCATCGTCATCCAGGACCCCGACCGTGAGGTTCGCGCCCGCATCGCGCTCGTGTTCTCGACCTTTCTCGAGCGGCGGACGGCCGTGCGGGTGGTGGGCGTGCTGCGGGCGCGAGACCTCGCCCTGCCACGCCAGGACCGGCACGGCGACACATGCTGGCGGGCGCCAACCATCGCGGCAGTGACCGCCATCCTGCGCAATCCGGCCTATGCTGGCGCGTTCGTCTATGGCCGCACCCGGCTCGGCCCGCCCGGCGCGAACGGGCGGTCAAAGCAGCGGCGGCGCTCTGCGGCGGAGTGGCGGATCGTGGTGAGGGACAAGTACCCGGCCTACGTCGATTGGGACACCTTCGAGCGGATCCAGACGATGCTGGCCGACAACCGCGCGGACTACCTGAGCGTGCGTGGCGGCCGCGGCATCGTTCGGGACGGAGCCGCCCTGCTGCACGGGATCACCTGGTGCGGCGAGTGCGGTCACAAGATGACGGTGCGTTACAAGGGCGGCTGTACCTACGCCTGCACCTACCTGCAGCGCCAGCACGGCTCGGCGCATTCGGCGAGCCTTCGAGCGGCGCCGATCGACGACGCTGTGGCAAGGGCGTTCCTCGAGGCGGTCGCCCCGGCCGAGCTGGAGGCGCTCGCGCGTGCCGAACGGACGCGGCGCGACGCCGAGGCGGGCCTGAGACGGGCCGAGGAGGAGCAACTGGAACGCCTACGCTATCAGGTCTCCCTCGCTGAGCGGCAGTACCGCCGCGTGGATCCGGATAACCGGCTGGTCGCGGCGGAGCTGGAGCGCCGTTGGGAAACCTCCCTCGTGGAACTGCGCCGCGCCGAGGAGGTGCTGGCCCGACGTCAGGTTCCGGCTGCTGTCTCAACCGGCCTGAGCGACCGGCAGCTGCGAGCCAGGACGGCCGAGCTGGGTGGGCGGCTGCCGGAGATCTGGGCTGACCCGAACACCGGCCAAGCCCATCGCAAAGCCCTGTTGCGCTGCCTCGTCGACAAGGTCGTGCTCAGCCGGGTGGCGCGCGATCGGGCCGGGGTCCGCATCGTTTGGCGCGGCGGCGAGGTCACGCCACTTGAGGTCGATCTGCCCGTCAGCGCCTTGGCCGCGCTGCCGCGCGCCGCCGAGATGGAGGCGCGAGTGCGCGAGCTGGCAAACGCCGGCATGCATGACGAGGAGATCGTCCGCGTTCTGGAGGTCGAGGGACATCGCTCGCCCCGGCAAGCAGCGGGGGTTCACCCCAGCACGGTCCGGGGTATCCGCCTGCGACATGGCCTCAAAGTGGCATGGCGCTGCAGCCGCTGGCCCCTCGTCCCCGGCTGGCTGACGGTCAAGAATATGGCGGTCCGGCTCGCGATCCCCGAGAAGTGGCTACGCGAGAAACTGCGGTCAGGCGCCCTCAAGGCAATGCGGGATGCAAGCGGGCGCTACCTGCTCCCGGATAGGCCGGACGCCCTCCAAGCTCTCCTACAGCTCCGAGCCGGGGCGCTCGACCAACTGGACCTCTCGCCAAGTGTCACTCACCAGAAGGGGCATCAAAATGCGTGATCGACCATGTAGGCCAGCTGTGCTGAGGAGATGGCGACCGCACCACCCGCGGGCGCAGGCCACAGAAAGCGTCCCCGCTCCAGCCGCTTGGCGTAGAGGGACATGCCGAGCCCGTCGTGCCAGAGGATCTTGACCAGATCGCCGCGCCTGCCGCGGAACACGTAGAGGTTACCGGCATGTGGGTCGCGCCCGAGCGCCTCCTGCACCTGCAGTGCCAGGCCGTTCATGCCGCGTCGCATGTCCGTGTGGCCCACCGCCAGCCAGACCCGCACACCAGCGGGAACCGGGATCACCGCCGCAGCACCGACAACACGCGGCGCAGCGCCGCCGCGTCCACGTCAGCCCCTACCCGCACGCAGGTTCCGTCCGGCAGCGCGATCTCGATCCGCGGGTCCGTCGCCGCCGTGGGCGCCACAGGCCCGGACGCCGCCGCATCGCTCACCTGCACCGGCAGAAACACCGGCTCGGACGCGTCAGCTGCCGTCAGCCGCCCTTGCCGCAGCTGCCGCCGCCAATACCACAGAAGCCCACGGCTGATGTCGTGCCTCCGGGCCACCTCCGACGTCCGCGCTCCGGGCTGTGCCGCCTCAGCCAGCACGCGCAACTTGTCCTCAGCGCGCCAGCGCCGCCGCCGCTCCACCCCGGTGATGATCTCCATCACGCCCCCGTCCTTAGCGTCGCCCTTACGAGCGTCACTAAGGTCAGCGAACATCACCACTCACAGAAGGCGGCACTCGGCGGATGGGTACGCTTCACCCACCCGGCCCAGCAGATCGTCCTGCAGGAGATGGTGCTCGCCGAACGGCATGCGCGCGAGCGCCTGGCGCGGATCGAGGTGGCCATCGCCGATCTGTTCGCGGCTTGGTCACTGGCACCGGTCGTGGACGCGCTGCAGGCGCTGCGAGGCATCCGCCTCGTGACAGCCGCCACCATCATCGTCGAGGCCGGTGACCTGGGACGTTTCGAGAGCACCCGGCAGTTCATGGGCTATCTCGGCCTTGTGCCGGGCGAGCGCTCAACGGGCAACGCCGTGCGCCGGCTCGGGATCACCAAGGCCGGCAATAGCCGCCTCCGACGGGCCCTGGTCGAGAGCGCCTGGACCTACCGTCACCCGCCCCGCACCGGCAAGCTGAAGCACTACGTGCTCGAGAGGCTCCCGGTCGCGGTCAAGGACATCGCCTGGAAAGCGCAGGCACGCCTGTGCGCCCGTTACCGGGCCCTGGCATCGCGCGGGAAGCAACTCACCGTCGCGGTCACTGCCGTGGCCCGCGAGCTCGCCGGTTTCATCTGGGCGATCGGACAGGAGGTGAAGCCGGCGTAGGCTACCGACCCCAACACCCTCCGCCTGCCGTGGAGCGACGCAAGGGTGGGGGCGGGGCACCGGTAGGGGAACTCCCGTCTGACGCTTTGTGGCCGGCCACGCCGACGCCCGTTGTAAGATCGGGATGCCTCAGGACGTATGAGCGGAGATGCGGTACCCAACCCGCGGATCAGAGCATGATCACCGACGTCCGACGACCCCGCCTCCTCCCCTGCGTGGCTCACTCACCGCCGCCAGCGAAGGCGGGCAATGTCGCTCGCCCAATCCACTTGACGGCAGACATCAGAGGCGGCGGTCAGCGGGCTCGGTACCCGTCTCGGCAGCCTGTCCATTCCCGCGAGTGGCCGCGGCTACGAGGCCCTGCTCGACTGGGCACGATCCCTCGGCCCGATCCGCGCCTTTGGCGTCGAGGGCACCGGATCCTACGGCGCAGGCCTGTCCCGGTTCCTGGGCGAACACGGTCACCCCGTCCTCGAGGTCAACCGGCCCAGTCGCCAGTTCCGGCACCAGAGGGGTAAAGATGACATTGTGGACGCCGAGAGCGCCGCGCGTAGCGTCCTGGCGGGCCAGGCGACCGCGTTACCAAAGTCCGGGACGAGCACGCTCGAGATGATCCGCCATCTCAAGGTTGCCCGTGACGCCGCGGTCAAAGCGCGCAGCCAGGCCATGCAGGCGCTCAAGGCCATCATCATCAGCGCGCCCTCGGCATTGCGCGAGGGGCTCGACCGCCTGCGCGGCAAGGTGGCGCTGCTCCGGCATCTCGCCGCCCTGCGCCCAGGCCCTCTCACCTCGACGATGGCCTCCGCCAAAACCAGCCTGCGGGCGATCGCCCGCCGCTGGCTGGCTCTCGATGCCGAAGTCAGAGACCATGATGCCAGCCTCGGGCAGCTGACCCAGAAGCTCGCCCCCGAGCTGCTGCAGGCCCACGGCATGGGCACGGGCACCGCCGCCGAGATGCTTATCCTCATCGGCGACAATCCGGAGCGTATCCATTCGGAGGCAGCCCTGGCCAGGCTGTGCGGCGCCTGTCCCGTCCCGGCCTCCAGTGGATAGACCAACCGACACCGCCTCAACCGAGGGGGTAACCGCCAGGCCAACGCCGCCCTCTATCGCGTGGTCATCGTCCGCATGCGGGCCCATCAGCCCACCATCGACTACGTCCGGCGCCGCACCGCCGAGGGGAAGAGCAAGCTCGAGATTATCCGCTGCCTCAAACGCTACGTCGCCCGCGAGATCTTCGGCTATCTCTGCCGGCCACTGGGACCGTCACAAACGGCTCCAGTGTGCCCTTGACCACCACAGGAGCTTCAAGGCCGCTGCCCCGCTGACCTCGGCCAACACCCCGGGATCTGGTACCTGGCATAAAGCGACTTGGTGGCTGGCGAACTTCTCTCGCTCGCCTACCGGACCCGGGTAAGTCCGCAAAGCCCCGCTGAACCTGAGGGTGCCGTTCCGCCTCCCCAACGTAGCGCAGCTTCATCTCCTCTACCTTGATGCCATGCTATGGAATGAGCCCCCACTGATCCCGGGCGAAGTAGCGGACCATGCCCGCGTAGGGCATCTCAGACTTCGCCAGCGACTCGAGCAGGTCGATCACCTGTGGACGGCTCGGTCCCCCGAGCGCAGCAATGTCGCGCAGCTTTGAGAGCGGCTCGTAGGTCTGCCATCGGAGCGTCCGGAGCTCGTCGCGGTTAAGGTCAAGCACTCGCTCGGCCGCGAGGAGGGCGTTAGCTGACCGAAAATGGGCAGGATTGGCGGCGATGGTCACCTCCCTCAACACCGGATCGGGCTTCCAGGTGAAAAATGGCTCAGGGTTCTGCTCATATGGATTGGGAAGGAAGGCACCTTCAGCGGCGAGAGCGTTCGTGAGAGTGGTGAGGCTTTCGGCGTCGGCCGGATCCGGCGAGGCTTTCAGCGCGAGGGTGAATAGCTCGGCGTCTGAGAGCCCGGCGACGGTCGGCCCGGGTGCCCTGGCATTTGCAAGGATGTGCTGGTCGCTCTTCTTCCCGTTGCAGACGCGGCAGCTGAACAGGTAGTTCTCGTAGCAGTAGGCGAGCCACCAGTAGATCGCCTTGGGCCTGAAGTGCTCAACGTCTCCGTAGTACACGGCCGTGGTCGGGGTCTCACAGAAGGCGCATTTCCCGGCCGACTCGCGCTGGAGCTGGGGCTTCGCGTCTTTCCAGCGTCCGGACGAAAATAGCTTCTTTTTCACCGCGGCGTCGGCGAGGGTGCCGGCGCGGGCAGCCTCGAACAGCTCCCTTAGCCTGTCGTGCCGCCCCGGATCGCGGAAGGTGTCGGGGATGGCGGTGCGGTTGCGCTGGAGCTTGATCATGGCCCCGCTCAGCGCTGGACAGACCGTCCAAGTGCGGCGGTCACGTCGTCCATCTTTCGAAAGAATTCCTGAAGCACCGGGTTACCGAGGGCGTCGTCCCGACTAGTGGGAAGCTGCTCAAGAGTCTGCTTCGCGATTGCGAACTCTACCCGCTCGTCGGCTGCCATATCTTCCTCCGGCCGATTCGCGAGAGCGCGGTAAACATCTTTGGCCTGCTCGATCTCCCAGCTGTCCAGCGACGTGATCCTGAATGCGAGGTCGTAAAGCTGGTGTAGCCGGAGCTTCGAGGGATCGCCGGGGAAGTCCGCAGCTCTTACCTCGCCATCTGAATTACGGCTCAGGACAGTGGCGTCCCCCTCGTGCGCCTGCTGGAGGGTGAGGGCAGAGTGGGTCGTCGCAACAATTTGGAAATTGGGAAGCTTATTATTGAGGAACTCGCGTAGACGCCGCTGCCATGCCGGGTGAAGGTGCGCGTCGACCTCGTCAATGAGCAGCAATCCGCGGGCCTCGAGCGGCCGCTTGAAGTGGGCAAAGGCGCTGGTGACACGGTAGAGTAGGTCGCCGATCCAGACTGCGATGTTCTGGTAGCCGTCGCTCAGATCCTCGAGCGGAAACGTGCCATCGGCAGTGCGGAAGAGGAGGGTCCGAGTTTTGCGATCGATTGTATTGAAGGACACGCCGGGCAGGAGGGCGTCGAGGGCCTCCCGGACGATCTCGAGCCCCTCGTCGCCGCGCTCGTAATGGAGCGAGATTGCCCAGGACGACAGCGGGTTCACAACCGCATTTCGGTCGAACAGCGTCTGCACCGACTGCGCGCGCTGTGGCCGCAAGCTACTTTCCTGGATCATGGATCCAGTGTCGCCGACGCGGCGATAGGGGCCATAGCCGACGACGAAGTAGTTCTGCTGCGCGTGGCGCACGGCGTCGTCAAGCCTCGAGAGCGTCTCGCTGTTGCGCTTGTACGTGTCGCTCGGTTCGTCATCGGCTCTGATCACGAGTTCAACTTCCCTCGTCTCGCCAGCTGCAGTGCGGAGGGTAGCTCCGATGACCGCGCGGTGAGCACCCTGCCGGACCCATGCCTTCGGCTGTCCTAATAGAAAGGGAATACACTCGGAGCCTGCGAGAACCAACGCGATCGACTTGAGGATTGTACTCTTTCCGGTCCCATTCTCGCCGACAAGCAGAGACCACTTTCGAATTTCTCTCTCGTCATCCAGAGTGGAGAACTCCAAGTCCACCGAGGGGAGTGACCGCAGGTCTCGGATCTTTAGAGACTTCAGAAACATAGGCCTCCCCCTTCTGTCGCCGGAAAGGCTGCCCTCCGGCCCATCTTCCAAACGCTCGGATCATGTTCAACGCTAACAGGAAGTCGTTCGAGGCGCGAGGGAATGGCATTCTCGCGAGTGTCCTGATCGTAAAGTTCCTATGGTTTTGGTGGACGCGGGTGTGCCCAAGTGGCAAGGCCACGATGGTAATTGAACTGACGGTGCGGAGCAACGAGACTTGGAATGGTTGGCCAACGCCCACCGTATCGGGCAGGCAGTGGCGCGGCAGGCGATTGTGTTGCGTCGGTTGACGGTATGGACACATCGGTCCCTGCCAAGTGTGGGGTCATGCGATCCGGATGTACTTCAGCCGCCTGAGATCTAGTCTTACTGTGTCATTTTCTGTTTCGGCTTGGGGCCGAATTCTGCAGGCAGCAGGGACATCGGGGCAGCGCAGCGATGAGGCTGACGGCGAGCTGCTGCCGGAGTGTCGCGATAGAGTTCGCGACGTGGCGCTCAGGCCGGATGGGCGGCGCCCCGCGGGCGGAAGTCCTGCGGTAGCGCAGG
>JBHTFH010000030.1:0-47705 GCA_042666135.1 Roseomonas sp. GCM10028921
TGTGCACGAGGGACGCCCCGGCCTCGAAGGCCTCGTGCGTGGACTCGATCTGCTCGGCCGGGGTGGTGGGGACCGCCGGGTTGTCCTTCTTGCGCGGAACGGATCCGGTGATGGCTACGGCGATGACGCAGGGTTGGTTCATGACGTTCATCCTTTTTTCGGCATCCTGGCCTCTGACCCTACTGCGCCTGCCGCCGCATCAAGGCCGGGCGTGCCGCGACAGCGTGGCCCTCCGCGGGGCATGGCTGACCGCCGGAACCCTTCGTCCTCACCGACCTGCTGGGCTGCCTCGCCGATGCGGCACCGTGTCCTGCGCCGCGGCCACGGGGCGCAGGTCAGGGCGTTGGAGGGCGGCACGCCCCCCGTCGCCAAGTGCTACTCCCCGGTGATGCCGCGAGTCCGGATCACGTCGCCCCACTTGGCACTCTCGGCGGCCAGGTAGGGCGGGAACTCCTCGGGCGCGCCCGGGGTCAGCACGTTGGCAGCGCCCTGCATGCGGGCGACCACGTCGGGGTCCTTCAGCGTCGCCAGCATCGCCGCATGCAGCTTGCGGATCACCGGGTCGGGCGTAGCGGCCGGTGCGAGCAGGGCGAATTGCGAGGAGCACTCGAAACCGGCCAGACCAGACTCCGCGATCGTCGGCACCTCGGGCGCGAGCGGGGAGCGCTGCAGGCTGGAAACGCCAAGCGGGACAACGCTCTTCGCCTGGATCAGCGGCAGGGCGGTCACGGCATCGACGAAGGCGATCTGCACCTCGCCGGAGAGCAGCGCCTGAACCGCGGGCGCGCCACCGCGATAGGTGACGTTCAGGACGTCGATGTCGGCCATCTTCAGGAATAATTCGGTGGCGAGATGGGCCGAGGAGCCGGCGCCCGAAGAGGCGTAAGACATCTTGCCGGGCTGGCGCTTCGCGGACGCAATAAGATCGGAGACGGTCCTCACGCCGAGAGAGGGCGCGGCGCAGAGGAAGATCGGCGTCTCCGCTACCCGGCCGATCGGGGTGAAGGCGCGGGCGTCGTCGTAGCCCTTGTTCGGGAACAGGTGCGTTGCCATCGCGTAGGTGGAATTCACGCCCAGCAGGATGGTGTAGCCATCGGGCCTGGCGCGCGCGACGGAAGCGTGGCCGATGGTCCCGGAGGCACCGGCGCGGTTCTCCACCACCACCTGTTGGCCGAGTTGGCGGCTCATTCCCTGGGCCAGAAGCCGGCCGACGAAGTCAGTGGAGCCACCAGGTGCCCAGGAGACGACGAGGGTGATGGGCCGGCTGGGGTAGTCGGCCTGCGCGAGGGCAGGAAGGGCGCGGGACGCGGCAAGCGCGCCGAGGCCGGTGCCAAGTGTGCGGCGGGTGATACGCATCTGGATGTTCCTCCTTGAGCGCTCTCGAAGCGCGTTGAGGTGCAATGTACTAACTGGTACATTAAAAGCTCAAGATAAAAAGGAACGTCCGGCATGGCTGATCCCACCTGGCGCCACCCCGCCGCCGCACCCTACACGGAAGGCAACTCCGCCCTGCTCGGGCTGATTGGTGCGGGGATCGGGCTTTCGCGCACCCCCGCGATGCACGAGGCGGAGGCGCAGGCCCTCGGCCTTCGCTGCGTCTACCGGCTGATCGACCTCTCCCGCCTGGGCCTCGGCCCGGAGGCGCTGCCCGAGCTTCTCGCCTCGGCTGAGCGCATGGGCTTCACGGGGCTGAACATCACCTTTCCCTGTAAGCAGGCGGTGATTCCGCTCCTTGACGGGTTGTCAGAGGAGGCGAAAGCCCTCGGGGCGGTGAACACGGTGGTGCTGCGCGACGGGCGGCGGATTGGCCACAACACGGACTGCCTCGGCTTCGCCGAGGGCTTCCGCCGCCAGCTTCCCGGCGCGGCGCTCGGCCAGGTGGTGCAGCTTGGCGCCGGGGGCGCCGGCGCGGCCGTGGCCCACGCGATGCTGGTTATGGGGACGCAGACCCTTGCCTTGTTCGACCAGGACCCCGGCCGGGCGGCGGCTCTGGCCGAGGCGCTCTGCGCGCGTTTCGGTCCGGGACGTGCCGAGGCCGGCACCGACCTGCCGGCAGCGATGGCGGTGGCCGGCGGCCTGGTCCACTGTACCCCGACCGGTACCGCCGCCCATCCCGGTCTTCCGCTGCCGGCCGAACTGTTGCACCCCCGGCTCTGGGTGTCGGAGATCGTCTACTTCCCGCTCGAGACGCCGCTGCTGCGCGAGGCGCGGGCGCTCGGCTGCCGTACGGCGCATGGCGGCGGCATGGCGGTGTTCCAGGCCGTCCACGCCTTCCGCCTGTTTACCGGGCTGGAGCCCGACGCGGCGCGGATAGAGGCGCATTTCGCGGCGCTCAGCGTGGCCAGCGCCGGCTGAGGCCCGCCGTCAACCCGGCTGGAGAAAAGCGAGCACGGCCTGCACGAGCATCCGGCGCTGCGCCTGCGCCACCGCCGGCTCGCCGAGGTCGCGGCCGAAGATGGCCTGGAGGGTGTGCCGGTTGCTCACCCGGTGGAAGCTGACGCCGTTGATAAGGATGTGGAGGTCGAGCGGGTCCACGCCCGGGCGGAAGCAGCCCTCCTGCTCGCCGCGCTCGAGTAGGTCACGCATGGTCGCGATAACCTCTGCATTGCGCTGCGCGATGGCGGTGCTGGCGCGCACGTGCCGCGCCTCCTCGATGTTCTCGGCCGCGACGAGCCGCACGAAGGCGGGGTTGTTGTTGTGATAGTCGAAGGTGCTCTCCACCAGGCGGCGCATGGCCTGCGCGGGCGGTAGGGTGTCGAGCTGCAGCTCCCGCTCAACGTCGCGGATGCCGGCATAGGCGCGCTCGATTACCGCGCGGTAGAGCCCCTGCTTTGAGCCGAAGTAGTAGTAGATCATCCGCTTCGTCGTGCGCGTTCGCGCCGCGATCTCGTCGACGCGCGCCCCGGCCAGTCCCTTCTCGGCGAAGGCGAGGGTCGCCACCTCGAGGATCTCCTGTTGGGTCTGCTCAGAGTCCCGCTGCCGCCGGTCCCGCGGCTTGTCCCCTTCCAAACCGAGAAGGTCCGGGTGCGTTGCTGCAGTCATCGCTGCGCAGTATAGGCGCTCCGGCTGAAATCGTAAGCTTTCTCACGACCTTGGTGCATGGATCGGGTGTGCAATTGCATGATGCCCTACCCTCGTAAGGGCTCATGCGATGCGGACGTACTCTGTACGTCCTAGCAGCCTGTCCAGGGCGCATGTGTTCGAGGTGTGGGCCAAGGTCAGCCGGGTTGCTGCCGCGGCTTGAACTCCTTGTCAGCTCCGCCCTCGGCGCTGTCAGCGCCGTCGACCCAGTGTCGACGAGCTGACGACGCCATACTCGGCCATCAACCGCCTGCTGCCGGAGCTCGAGACCGAGCGGTAGCGCCGCGCCCCGCGGTGTTCCGATTTCCGGACTTCGCGGGGCGCGCCGACCCGGCACGCACCTGCGGTGCTGCATCGACGGGCGCGCGCCGGGTCTCGCCCAGGAACGGCGCAAGGGCACCGGTTTCGATGACGTGCCGAACACAGCTGCCAAGATGTTCCGCCAGGGCTTGCCGGCCCGCGGCACTGTCGCGGGCGAGCGCGCTGTCCAGCAGGCGCCGGTGCTCCTCCGCCGCCGCCTCGCCGCGGAACACGACGGCGACCATCTGATAGCGCAGGTACCGATCGTAGATGGCCGCGTGTGTCTGCAGCAGCAGCTTTGACCCGCAAGCCGCGATCAGCGCTCGGTGGAACTCCCAATCGTAGCGCTTCCAAGTTTCCACATCGACATTCTCCCGCGCGAGGAGCCGGCGTTCGAGTGCTGCGAGCTTGTGATGCGCGGCGACCACTCCGCCCTCCCAGTCCAGCCCACCGGCAGCGAAGGACTGCTCCATCGCATGCGCCTCGAGCAGAAGCCGGAGCGAGGTGACCTCCTGGAAGTCGTCGCCCGACACGGGCGCGACCTCGAAACCCCTCTGGCCCTCGGCGACGATCAGCCCCTCTGAGGCCAACCGGCTCAACAACTCGCGCAGGGTGCTGATGCTTGCGCCATAAGTCTCGCGCATCCGGTCGAGGCCCAGCTTCTGCCCGGGAGCCAGGCGCCCGAACACAATGTCAGAGCGGATACGGCGATACGCTGCCTCTCCGATCGTCGCGCCGTCCGGATCTGCAATCCCACTCACCGCTAAAAACACCTCCAGCCCCGGGCCATGTTGCCCCAGGATCGCCACCAGCGCAAAACGAGCTTTCATCACATCAAACACGAATCATCCGATGATTCTGTGATCGGCGCTTGAAAGGAATTTTATTGGGCGTTAAAAAACCCTGCCTGGAGCGCCGCAGGAGCGAGCCGGCCAGAGGAGACGGGTTTTGCAAGGCGCCAGAAGAGAGGGCCGGCATAAGGCTGGCCACATCGGGAGAAACCGCAGGACCGCAGGGGGGCGTTCTTGAGCGGCTCGATTCACGTTCTCAACGGCCCTAACCTCAACCGGTTAGGCAAGCGCGAGCCGGAAATCTACGGCCATACTACCCTGGCCGAGATCGAAACCATGTGCCGGGATACGGCGGGCGACATTCCGTTGGTCTTCCGCCAAACCAATTGGGAAGGCCAGCTCGTTGACTGGATCCACGAGGCGACGGACGGGGATGCCGCCGGGATCATCATCAACCCGGCCGGGCTGACCTTCACCTCCATCCCGGTGCTGGATGCGCTGAAGATGTTCGGCCGCCCGATCATCGAGCTGCACATTTCGAACATTCACCGGCGAGAGGCGATCTACCACCGGTCGCTCGTCTCCACAGTGGCCACGGCCGTCATCGCGGGGCTCGGCGCTCGCGGCTACGCCACCGCCATTCGCTCCATGCGCGACCTCCTCGCCTGAGCGGGCCCAACTCCGCAGACGCCACGCAGCGCGCCCAAGCAGCGGCCAACGAACAATGAGAGGGAGTGTAACGATGCACGAGAACTCAACCGATGCGAAGTCCGTGAGCCTGCGCCGCCGGGCGCTCTTGGCGGGCATGGGCGGGATCGGCGCCCTGCCCCTGCTTGGGCGAGGTGATGCCGAGGCGCAGGCCCCGACGCAAGGATACCCGAACAGGGCAGTCACGATCATCGTGCCCTTCGCACCTGGCGGCTCGACCGACTTCGTGGCCCGTCTGCTGGCGCAGCATCTTTCGACCAAGCTGAGCGGCAATTTCGTGGTCGAGAACCGGGCGGGGGGAAGTGGCACGGTGGGCCATGGGGCCGTTGCCCGTGCGCGGCCGGACGGCTACACCCTCGGCGTCTCACCGACCGGCACCTTCGCCCTCGCGCCATTCCTGTTCGAGAAGCTGCCCTACGACAGCGACAAGGGTTTCACGCCGATCAGCCTACTGGCCGGTAACGCCATGTTCGTCTGCGTGCACTCCTCCAGCGGCATCAACACCTATGCCGATCTTATCGCAGCGGCGAAGGCGCAGCCCGGCAAGCTCTCCTACGCCTCGGCCGGCGCCGGCACGATCGCCCATCTCGCGCCCGAGCTCATGCTCGACATGTCCGGCACCGAGATGCTGCACGTCGCCTACCGCTCCGGAGGGCTTCAGGTGCAGGCCGTGCTCGGGCGCGAGGCGAATATGGGCTTCATCGACACTGTGACGGCCATTCCCCATGTCCAGTCCGGTGATCTGCGGGCACTGGCAGTGACCAGCGTCGGGCGTAGCCCTCAGCTACCCCAGGTGCCGACCCTTGCCGAGTGCGGTCTCACCGGCTACCGCGCCACCAATGATTTCGGCTTCTTCGCCCCAGCCGGCACACCGGCTGCAATCGTGACGCAGCTCTCGGGGGCTGCCCGCGAGATCCTCGCCATGCCGGAGGTGAAGGCCCGGCTCGATGCCGCCTCGATCGACATCTACGCCGGCGCATCGGAAGCCTTCCCGCCCTACCAAGCGGAGGAAGCCCGCCGTTGGGGTGACCTCATCCGCCGCCGCAACATCAAGATGGAATAGGCGGCAGCTGGAGGAGGGCCCATCATGACCGGCGCGATGCTTGCGATCTGGAGCGACGTGACCCAGGAGCAGGAGACGGACTATCTGAACTGGCTCACCCGCGAGCACACGGCGGAGCGGGTGGGCATCCCCGGTTTCGAGGCTGTGCGCGTGTTCCGTGCCGATTTGCCGGAAACGTGCCGCTACCTGATCCTTTACGACCTCGCGACGCCCTCCGTGCTCACCAGCCCCGCCTACCTGGCCCGACTGAACGAGCCGACACCTTGGTCGCGGCGCATCATGCCGACGTTGGGAAAGTTCGCGCGCGGAGGCGGGTGGGTGCGGGCCGCGTGCGGCACTGGCAGCGGTGGGCACCTCCTGCCACTTCGCCTGGGCCAGTCCGTCGGTGCAGCGGAACCCCTGCTGGAGATCCTGGCGGCACAGGAACGCGTCTGCGCCGCCCGCCTGCTCGAGGTCGACCAGGAGGGATCCGGTGTGCCCACGAGCGAGAAGGCGCTACGCGGCGGGGATCAGAGCTTTCCCGGCCTCCTCCTGATCGAGGCCACGGGAGCCGCCGCGTTACGCGGCGCACTGTCCCCTTATCGGGACTCCCTCGCGGCGCTTGGCGCGGATGTAGACGATCCGGTGCTTTACTCCGCCGTCTTCTCGTTGAGGAAGGCGGAACTGGAGCTCGGATGAGCGGATGCCCCGACAATCTGATCCGTACAAAACAGTCGTAATACGCCCCAGCTTGCCATCCGCTATTTCGAAGCAGGCCCGACGCGGCCGTTTCCTTTGTCCAGCGATCTCGGATGATCTCTCCGCACGTCGGGGCCAACCTCGAGCGTGAGACATCGAAAGTCGATGCGGGGGTGTTGCCCGCACCTTGCGGCGCGCCTCAATCCTGGTGAGGCCAGCTCGCGAGCAGAGCTTCCCTGAGAACCTGCATGCTTGCTCCGAGTGCCGCCTGCTCGTCCATCCCGACCCGAGGGTGCAGGTAGTCGATCTCCACAGCCAGCAATCCCTGGTACCCCGCCTTCTGCAGTAGTCGCAGCACAGCCGGGATGTCCACCACCCCCTGCCCAAGCGGCACGCTTGGCCAGGACGTGAAGGCGTCCTCCGCGCCGGCCAGGGGAGCCACATCCTTCAGGTGCGTCGCCCGCGTCCACGGCGCGAGGCGCCAGACCACGGCTAGCGGATCCTCCCCTATCCGCACGTTGTTCGCGGTGTCCAGGCACACGCCGAGCCAGGGCGAGTTCACCCGCTCCAGCAACTCCGTCAATTCGCCGGAGAGCAGGTCGAGATGGTTCTCGATCGCCATCACCACGCCCTGCTCCTCTGCGGTCGGCAACAGGCCTCGCAGCAGGGGCAGCAACGCGTCACGGTGTGAGGGCCAGTCGTCGGGCCGGGTCCGGCGCCCGCCGCAGCAGATCCGCATCACCCCGGCGCCCACGCGTCGGGCCGCACCCAGGTGCCGCGCCAGGTCGTCCGCCGCCTCCGGCCGCGTCCCCGAGCCGAGGCCGTTCGGGTGCCCCCAGGCCCAGACCCGCTCAAGCCTCTCCGCATCCAGTCTCTCGCGCAGGCGATCCAGAAAGGACTCGTCGGTGGGCAGGTAGCATGCCTCGAGCGAGACCCCCTCGGCACCGAGCTCCAGCGCCTGGTCCAAGAAGCCCCAAACATCGAGGCGCTCGCCGGGATCGTTCTCCAGGCCCGGATAAGCGTCGCCGAAGTAGCGGTGGAAGCAGTAGGAATCGATCCCGGGAGTCATTACGCCACCCGCGCCAGGGCCGGTGCGAAAAGCGGCGACGCTCCGGAGGCGGCGGCCAGTTCCTCCGCCGCGCCCAGCAGGGCCTGGGCTAGCGCTTCCATCCGCGCGCCGGTCAGCCGCGCGCTGGGCCCGGCGATACTCACCGTGCCACAGGCGGTGCCCGATCCGGGGCGGCGGATCACGGCGGCCATGGCGGAAGTTCCGGCCTCGTAGGTCTCGTTTGCGACCGCATAGCCTCTCCGCCGCGCCTCGTTCATGCAGTCCAGCAGCCCCGCAACCCCGCGCGGCGCGCCTGGCCCGCCGCCGGTGGCAAAGCCCTGCCGGGCCACGAGTTCGAGCGCGGCCTCATCCTCCATCGTGGCGAGCCAGGCATAGCCATTGGCCGTGCAGGACAGCTTTACCTCGGCCCCCGCATCCGGGTCGGGGTCGTAGCGCAGTCCGTGGCGTGCGCCCTGCGCCTTAGCCACCCAGGTCAGCCGGTCCCCGTCGATCACGGCGAGGCGCACAAGCTCGCCTGCCTGCTCTGCCAGCTTGTCCAGCACGGGCTGCGCGACGTCGGTGATGCCATTGGCTGAAAGGTAGGTGAAGGCGAGCGACGCGATCCGGGCCGTCAGCCGATAGGGCCCGCCCTCCTCGTCCTGTCGGACATAGCCGCTGGCACGAAGGTCCCCCAGCAGGCGGTGGGTGGCGCTGCGCGGAATGCCCAACCGGTCCGCCACTGCGTGCAGGGGCAGCCCTGCCGCGTGCGGGGCTAAGAGTTCCAGGATGGCAAGAGGCCGCTCGCGCTGGTTCGTCATCGGTCACCCCCGTCCAGGTTGTTTATCGCATCCTGCCGTAAGTGGATCAACGTTCCTATTGGAATGACATTCCGCCTAATCTATCGTTCCTCAGCAAGTGTTGGACCGCTGGCACGCGAGGAGGAACACAAAGATGACCCTGTCCCGCCGACCTTTCATGGCCGCCCTTCTAGGCACGGCACCCTTCGCTGCCCCGGCTCTGGCGCAAAGCCTGGCCGCGCGGGATGAGGCGTCTCGCCCGGTCACCATCGTCGTCGCTTGGCCTCCCGGCGGGGGAACGGATTTCGTGGCCCGGCTGCTGGCCGAGCAAATGGCGCGGGAACTGGGTCAGCCCGTCGTGGTGGAGAACCGCGCGGGCGCCAGTGGCACGATCGGCCACGCTGTCGTTGCCCGCGCGCGGCCGGACGGCTCCACTATCCTTCTCGGGGTGAACTCAACCTATGCCATGGCGCGACACCTCTTCCCCGGGCGCGGCTACGACGACGAGCGGGACTTCGCTCCCATTGGTCGCCTCGCCACCATAGCCGCCTATCTCTGTGTCCATCGTGATTCCCCGATCCGCAGCGTGACGGAGCTCATCGCGGCCGCGAAGGCGGCACCGGGCCAGATGAACTACGCCTCTCCCGGCGCGGGAAGCTCGGGCCATCTCGCCCCGGAACTCTTCTTCAAGATGGCCGGCATCCAAGTGGAGACCGTCACCTATCGCGGCGGCGCGCCAATGGTGCAGGCCATGCTCGCGAAGGAGGTGAACATGGCCTTCCTCGACGTGGTGACGGCGCTACCTTACGTCCGCTCCGGCGAGCTGCGCGCTCTCGGCATCGGCAGCCGGAACCGCCTGGACCTGACGCCGGACGTGCCCACCGTCGCCGAGGCTGGCGTGCCGGGCTTCGAGTGCAACAGCGACTACGCCCTGCTCGCCCCGGCGCGGACGCCCGACGCGGCCATCCGCCGGCTACACGCCGCCGCCGTCGCCGCCCTCCAGGCCCCGGGCGTGAGAGACCGCCTTCTCGCCAACGGCTACGTCATTGAGCCCGGCACGCCGGACGAATGGCCGGTCTACCTCCGCGCCGAGGCGAACAAGTGGGGCGAGGTGATCCGCTCACGCGGCATCACCCTGGAGTAGGACGGGTGGCGGGCAGGCTCGGCGCGGTGGAAGTGGCGGCCCAGGACCAAGCCGAAGAGGTCGATTTAGTGGTGATCGGCGCCGGAGCGGCCGGCATGACCGCGGCCCTGGTGGCTTCGTTGGAGGGGCTCCGGGTACTGGTTTGCGAGAAGACCGCCATGGTGGGCGGCATTACGGCCACCTCCGCCGGCACGATCTGGGTTCCCGGCAGCAGCCAGGGCGTGGCCGCCGGCGTACCAGACTCCAGCGCCGAGGCCGCCCGCTACCTCGCATCGGTCGTTGGGACCCGAGACGGCGAGGCGCAGCGCGCCGCCTTCCTGGAGGCTGGCCCCCGCGCCCTCGATGACCTGGAGCGGCGCACCGAAGTCCGCTTCGTGGCCGCGAGGGCCCATCCGGATTATCTCGGCAATCATCCGGGTGCCGCCTTTGGTGGCCGCGCGCTTGGCCCGGAGCCCTTCGATGGCCGCCTGCTGAACGTGGAGGACTTCGATCGGGTGCGGCCGCCGCGCCCCGAGTTCATGGTTCTTGGTGGCATGATGGTGGCGCGCGCAGACATCGCGCCCCTGCTAAAGCCCTTTGCCTCCCGCGCCAACTTGGCTCAGGCGGTGCGGCTGCTGGCGAGGCACGCGCGGGACCGGCTCCGCCACCGCCGCGGCACCCGGCTGGTCATGGGCAACGCGCTCGTGGCCCGGCTGCTGTACAGCCTGCGCCGCCAGGGTGTGCCGATCCGCTTCGACACCGCGCTGGTGAGGCTGCTGCACGAGGGCGGACGGGTGACCGGCGCGGTGCTGCGCGGCCCTGGCGGTGAACGGCCCATCCGCGCCCTGCGCGGCGTGATGCTGGCGACCGGGGGGGTGGCCTGGAACCCCGAGCTGCGCGAGCGCCTGTTTCCCGAGGCCACGCGCCCGCTCTCCCTGGCGCCGGAGGGCAACACCGGCGACGGCATCGTGGCGGGGCTGAGCATCGGCGCGGCCCTGGACGATGCCGGGAGCAGCGCCGGGCTGTGGATGCCGTGCTCCGTGCTGGAGCGGCCCGACGGAACCCGTTCCGTTTGGCCACATATCGTGCTCGACCGGGCCAAGCCCGGCCTGATCGCCGTCGATGGCAGCGGGCGGCGCTTCGTCAACGAGGCCGCCTCCTACCACGACTTCTGCATGGGGATGCTGCGTGCCCAGGACGCGCCTAGCCGGCCGGCGTACTTGGTCTGCGACCGCAGCTTCATCCGCGACTACGGCATCGGGCTGGTCCACCAGGGCACGAGGCGGCTGAAACCCTTTCTCGACGCCGGCTACCTGATCGAGGGCGCGACTTTGGGTGAGCTGGCCGACCGGTTGGGCGTGCCGCGGACCGCACTGGAGCGGAGCGTGGCCGAGCACAATCGCTTCGCCGAGACCGGCGAGGACGAGGCCTTCGGCAAGGGCAGCACATCGATGAACCGCTTCAACGGCGACCCGGCAAACAGGCCAAACCCCTGCCTGCGGCCGATCGGGCCGGGCCCCTTCTACGCTGTGGCCGTCCAGCCGGCAGACTTGGCCAGTAGCGCGGGGCTTCGCGCGGACGGCGATGGCCGCGCGCTGGACGCCGCAGGGCAGCCAGTTGAGGGCCTGTATGTAGGCGGGAACGATATGGCTTCGATCTTCCGGGGCACCTATCCGGGGCCGGGCACGACGATCGGGCCCGCCATGGTTCTCGCCTGGCGCACTGCACGGCACGCTGCCGGGGTGGAGGAAGAATAGCGGCTAGATGCCCGCTCTTCTCGTCGCCCTCGCGCGGGTCGCCTTTCCACCGCTTCGGTTCCGCAGGACCTCCCATGTTCCCGACCTTCTCGCTTTCCGCGCTGACCGCCCTCGAGTTGCCACCGCCCGAACTCATCGAGGTGGCCGCAGCTACCGGCTGCGCCCTGGTGGGATTGCGCCTGATCTCTGCGACACCTGGCGGTCTCGCCTACCCGCTGATGGACGATCCGGGGCTGCTGCGCGAAACCCTGGCCCGGAGCCGCGACAGCGGCGTCGGCATTGCCGATCTGGAAATCGTGATGCTCCAGCCGGAGACAGACGTGAAGGCATTCCGCCACTTCCTTGAGGCCGGGGCGGCGCTGGGCGCACGGCATGTCCTCGTCGCGGGCTATGACGACGACCGCGCGCGGCTGATCGACAACTACGCGGGTTTCTGCCGCGAGGCGGCAGCATTCGGGTTGACCGGCGACCTGGAGTTCATGCCATGGACAGCAGTGCCGGACCTGGCCACGGCGATCGATGTCGTAGGGCGGGCCGCGCAGCCGAACGCGGGCATCCTGATCGACGCCCTGCACTTCGATCGCTCGGACAGCCGACTGCCCGACATCGCGACCGTGCCCCGGGAGTGGCTGCACTACTGGCAGCTTTGCGATGCGCCGGCGGCGAGGCCCGCGAGCACGGCGGAGTTGCTGCACACCGCTCGCGCCGAGCGCATGATCCCGGGGGAAGGGGGCCTTGACCTGGAGGCACTCGCGCGGGCTATGCCGGACAACCTCGTGGTCAGCCTGGAAATCCCCATGCTCGAACTCGCGCGAACAGTGCCGGCCAGGGACAGGGTGACACGCGCCGTGGAGGCCGCGCGGAAGCTCCTGGCGATGGCTCCTGCCCGGAATCGTTGACCCCGCTGGCCAAGCGTCCGTGCTCCAGCCCACGGTACGCCGCGAGCCCGGAAGGGCATTTTGCCGTCCGATCCTTCGGAGGTGTTTGCCAGATCGAGCCTTCAGCCTTGTCGCGTAGCTGCGAAGGCTGAGCAACTCAGCACCGGCAATCCGTGTGTTGGGCCAAGCATCGAGACCCTCGTGCGCGTGGCACGCTCACCTCGCCTCGTCAATCCAGGCACCTTTGGCACGAGAGCTGACAGATCCGTCCAAACCACGGATCCGGGCAGAGCCTATTCATCGGCCAAGCCCGCGGTATGGGCCCTTGCCTCAGCGGTTGCGGCAGTCATTGCTGCCCCCCGGCTCGGCGCTGAGACCGCATCGATCTCCGCTGCTGCTCCGCCAACCTCCTCGTCAGGCTCCGTGATCTCCCAACTCCACGGATCTTCCCAGGCAAAGGCATCGGGGGTGGGAAAGACACGCAGCAGAAGGAGAGGCTCCCCGTCCCTTACTGGCAGGGTTCGTCTCCAGGCGCCGTCGCCTTCGTCGCTCCAGCTGTCCTCTGGCGCCTGCGCGTCATCCATGCGTCAGCTGCCCCGCGGTCACAGGCACGCTGCCACGGCTTCGAGCGTGAAGCCGGCGCCAGCCTTTCGGAGCGGCCGCAACGCCCGGGTCGACCAGCGTGACAAAAGAGACGGTCCTCCAAAACTGACCGTCAGGGGCGCTACATCCCCGCTTTGTGGCACTCCAAGAGCCAGAAGCCCGTGGAGCGATCGTCGCTTGGCAGAAGCATGCCGCATGCCGAAACAGGGGCCGAAGCGGAGGGAGTGGAACTGATCCAGATCAACACTTGCTGGCAGCCGCTAACCCTGCTTGAAGACTTCTCCCTCGGCTTTGCCATGGGCGCCGCCTCACTATGCGGCTGCATCACGGCTGTTCCGGACGGGGCAGGCCTGTTCGGCCCAAACGCAAGCCGCCCCACCGGCGGGGGGTCCGGCAGGGCGGCGGGTCTATCCGAGCGATCCGGACGGCAGCAGAACGGCAATACGTCGCCCAGGTTGCTGAGGCCTCAGCCCGGAGTGCCAGGCGACCTTTAGGCAGAGGTGCGACGGGCAGGGATATGCGCGTATGGTGGAACGCCGGGGGTGCAGGCCCGGCGCGTAAGCCCCCTCCCCGCCTGCCGCGCCATGACGCTGCGCCGTGGAGCGCCGACGGCTTACCCAGCCGTGGGGAGACAGATGCCGACTCGTCAGAGATCACAAGCTCTATCCACCATTCTTCTCGCTGTCTCGACCTCTGAAAGCGTATTGCCTGGGGTCTTGCGCTTCCCTCTTCGGTGCGTGTGCCAACTGCATCGAACTCCGCCTTCTTGATCGAGAAGGCGGGACCACAGCAGAATGGTCTGCCTTGAACACCTTCCGTTTCCTCCACGCCGCCGACCTGCACCTGGACAGCCCACTGCGCGGGCTGGGTGCCGACGCCCCGGCTTCCCGCATCCGCCAGGCCACTCGCGACGCCCTGACCAACCTCGTCGAGCTCGCGATTCGGGAAAGGGTCGACTTCGTGGTGGTGGCGGGCGACCTCTACGACGGTGACTGGCCGGACTTCCGCACGGGGCAGGCCCTCGTCGCCGCCTTCGCACGCCTCACCCGCGCCCGGATCCGCATCGTCGCCATCCGCGGCAACCACGATGCCGAGAGCGTCCTGACCCGCTCGCTCAGCCTGCCGGAGGGCGCCACCCTGCTCCGGGCCGACCGGCCCGACACGGTGGAGTGGCCGGAGTTCGAGGTCGTCCTGCACGGGCAGTCCTTCCAGACCCGCGACGTCCAGCAGAACCTCGCCCAGGGCTACCCGGCCCCCGCCGCGAACCGCTTCAACATCGGCCTGCTGCACACCGCCGCCACCGGCCGCCCAGGTCACGCCTCCTACGCGCCCTGCACGGTCGAGCAGCTCGCCGCCCACGGCTACGACTACTGGGCACTGGGGCACATCCACGCCCGCGAGGAGGTGCTGCAGGACCCCTGGATTGTCTTTCCGGGCAACCTCCAGGGCCGCCACGTCAACGAGGCCGGGGCCAAGGGCGCCAGCCTGATCACCGTCCGTCACGGCCGTGTGGTCGCCGTCGAGCACCGGGCGCTCGATGCCGTGCGCTGGGCACGGCTAGCGGTGGACTGCGAGGGAGCAGCCGACGAGGAGGCCGTGCTGGCCCGCTGCCGCCGCGCCATGGGCGAGGCCGTGGACGCGGCCGAGGGCCGCCTCCTGGTTCTGCGCCTGCGGCTGGAGGGTGCGTGTCCCGCCCACCACGTCCTTGCGCGGGACCCAGCCGCCCTGCGGCAGAAGCTCGTCGCCGCTGCGCTGGAGGTGGCTGAGGCCGACGCGGTCTGGATCGAGGACGTCCGCGTTGCCACCCGCCCGATGCAGGACATCGGCGCGCTGCGGGCGCGGGAGGATGCCGTCGGGCGGCTCGTGCGCACGATCGATGCCCTGGCCGAGGCACCCGGGGAGGCGACCGGCCCCGCCACAGCGGCGCAGGGCTACGCCACGGCGATGCTGGACCGCGGCCTGGGCGGGCTGCGCCAGGCGCTGGGCCCGGACCACCCCGCCGTTCAGGCCGCCGAGGGGCGCCTGCCGCCGGAACTGCTGCAGCGGGCGCGAGACCTGCTGCTCGCCCGCCTTGCCCAGGGCTGAGACGCGCGATGCGCCTGACCGGACTTGCCCTCCGCCGCTACGGCCCTTTCGAGGACGCGTCGCTCACCTTCGATCCCGTCCCGGGGCGCATCAACCTCGTCCTGGCCCCCAACGGCGTGGGCAAGTCTGTCCTGCGTCAGGCCTTCCACGACCTGCTCTTCGGCATCGGTGGTCAGACGCCGATGGGATTCCGGTACGGCTATCCCGGGATGCAGATCTCCGCGACCGGCATTAGACCCGACGGCGCCCCCTTCGCCTTCACTCGCCGCAAGGGCAACCGGAATACCCTGACCGGCGAGAGTGATGCCCCGCTCGACCAGGCCTGGCTGGACCGGCTGCTGGGACGGGCCGACGGCAAGCTGCTGTCCCAACTCTTCGCGCTCGACACGGAACGGCTGCGCCAGGGTGGGCGCGAACTCCTGAACTCGGGCGGCATCCTGGCCGACGCATTGCTGGCCGCGGCCGGAGGACTGCGGGAGGCCTCGGCACTGCAGCGCGCCCTGGAGGGAGAGCGTGACGCCCTGGCGCCCACCCGCAAGACGGCCTCCCGGCCCTTCTACGTCGCCCTCGACCGCTGGTCGGAGAGCCGCCGCCAGCTCAAGGACAGCCTGGTGCGGCCGCGTGAGTGGGCGGAACGCGAGAGGGCCCTGCGGGACGCGGAGGCGCTTCGGGACGAGAGCAACTGCGCCGCGGCCGAGGCAGGCTCAAGACTGAGGCGCCTGGAACGCGTCCGCCGCACGCGCCCTCACCTGACGGCGCACGCCATGGCCACGGCCTGGCTCGCGGCGAATCCGAACGCGCCACGCCTCTCGGCCGAGCTGGCCGATCGTTTGCCTGCTGCTCGCGGTGCCGTTGCCCAGGCAGGCCACGCGCTGGAGACGGCTCGCGCCTACATCGCACGGCTTGAGGCGGATATCGCCGAGGTCGTGGTCGACGACGCCCTGCTGGCCGTGACCGAGGAGATCCAGGCCCTGACCGGCATGGTGGGTCTCGTCGAGGAGGCCACGGCCGGACTGCCGGGTGCGGAGGCAGCGCTATCGGAGGCTCGGGACCGGGTAGCGGCGCAGGCCAGGATTCTGGGCCGGGCCGATGCGGCCGATCCGGCTTCCCTTGTGCCTCCTTCGTCGCTGGCGGCGCACCTCCGGCGCCTGAAGGCCGAGCAGGAAGCGCAGGAGACGGCTCTGGTTGGCCTTGCCCGGAGGGCTGCGGAGCAGGAGGCGCGCCTTGCCGAGGCGGAGCAGGCCATGGCCGCGCTACCACCACCGGAGGACATGCGGCAGCTGGAGGAGATGCTCGGGGAGGTCCGGCGCGAAGGTGACCCGACGCGTATCCTGGCGGCGGTACGGCGCGGGGTGGAGGAGGCCGAGGCACAGCTTGAGGGCGCGCTGGCCCGTCTTCCGGCGCCACTCCGCGACCCGGGGACACTGGCCAGGCTGGATCCGCCGACGGAGGCCGCGCTGACCAGGCTGGTGGCTACGCGGGACGCCGCCCGGCTGCTGCTGGAGCGGCGTGACGAGGCCGTCCGCCGCGCCGAGGAGGCCTTGGCCGCCTTGAAGGCAGAGAGGGCAGCGCTCGAGGCGGGCGGCGTGCCGCCGACGGAGACCGACCTTCACCACGCCCGGCGACACCGCGAGGCAGGATGGGCCCTCGTGTTCCGCCGCCTCTCCGGCGAGGGTGCCGACCAGGAACGAGAGCAGGTCTACGGGGATGGGCGTCCTCTTCCGTTGGCCTACGCCGAGGCAGTGAATACTGCGGACCGGATTGCCGATGACCGTTGGTCCGATGCCGAGCGGGTAGCTGGGGCCGAGCGCCTCGTGCGCGCGGTGGCCGAGCGAGAGGCCGAACTCTCGGCCGCGCTGGAGGAAGCGCGTGAAGCGCGGTGGGCGCACGACGCCGCGCAGGCCGATTGGGCCAGGATCGTCTGTCCGCTTAGCCTGGACGGCGGGGCGGAACTGGCCGAAGTGCAGCGGCTGATCGCGGCGCGGGAGGCCGGACTGGCGGCGCGACAGGCCCTGACGATTGCCGAGGCTGCCCTGACCGAGGTGCGGGCACGCCAGGAAGGGGCCGCGACCCGGCTGCTCCGGTTGCTCGGCGATCCTGCGTCGGGAGATCTGTCCGTCGTTCTTGATCGAGCGGACTCCACGGCCCGCCGACGGCGTGCGACCCAGGACCGCAGGCGGGAGCACGAGGCGGCTGCGGCGGCCGCGCGAGATGCGCTCCGGGACATCGGAGTTGAACGCGAGGCGGCGGCCGAGGACCGGGTGTGTTGGCATGCCGATTGGGGTGCTGCACTGGAGCGCCTGGGCCAAGTGCCGGACCTGCCGCCGAAGTCCCTGGACGCGGTGCTGGACGTCACCGACAGCCTCACGGAGAGCCTGCGGAGCGCCGCCGACCTGGAGGGACAGGTCTCGGCATGGCGGGGAGCACTGGAGCGGTTCCGGACCGGCTACGCGGCAATATGCGGGCGCCTCGACACGTCCCCCGGAGAGGATGCCCGGAGCGGGCTGCGCGAACTCGATCTTCGCCAGCGGGCCGAGGCGGCTCAAGCAGAGCGCCGCGCCGCACTACTCGAGCAGCGCGAGAAGGAACTGGGCACCCTGCGCCAGCAGGAGACGGCCCTCGCCGGGGCGGAGGCCGCCTTGGGGGCGGTGATCGCCGAGGCCGGTGCCACGACGGCGGAGGCGGCAGAGGCACGCATCCTGCTCGGCGCCGAGCGCACCCGCCAGGAGGCGCTACGAGATGCTGCCGAGGCCGAGCTGCTGGCTGGGGGTGACGGACTGGAGATAGACGTGCTTCGGGCCGAGGCAGCGGTACATCCGGCGGACGATCTGGAAGGCGCGCTGCGAGACGCCGAGGATGCGCAGCGAGGCCATTCCGCCGCGGCTCAGGATCAGGTTGCGGTCGTCACAGCACTGGGAGTGGAGCTGAAGCAGCTCGCGGGAGATGATGCCGCCATCCGGGCGGCAGCGAGCGAGGCATCGGCTGCTGGTCGGCTCGGCCAGACACTCGAGGACGCGCTCGTGATGCACGTCGCGGCGGGTCTGCTGGAGGCCGCGCTCGAGGCCGTGAAGGAGGGGGGCGACGACGCCCTGCTCCGCCGTATCAGCGAGGCGTTCTCCGAGCTGACGGACGGCACCTACATCGGTGTCGCTTCCCGGGAGGACGACCGCGGGACGGCACGTCTGGTGCTCCGCATGCGGGACTATCCAGAGGAAGAGGTCGAGGTCGACCAGCTCTCCGAGGGCACGAGGGACCAGTTGTTCCTCGCCCTCCGTCTAGTTGCTGTCGCGGACCAGGCGACCAGCGGCACCGTGCTGCCCTTCGTCGGCGACGACATCCTGCAGAGCTTCGACGACCGGCGCGCCGCGGCAGCCTTCCGTGCCCTCCTGCGTCTGAGCGAGACGACCCAGGTCATCCTCCTCACCCACCATGAGCACTTGCTGGGAGTGCTGCGGGACGCGGTCAGCCCGTCGAACATCCATATCCAGCGCCTCGGCGTGCCGCCGGACCGTTGAGGTCACCGTCCCGAATCCCTCCACAGGTGGGTGGACCTGGACCGCGGTGCAGACGCTACGGACCCCGCCGTAGTTGTGACGCTTGGCAGGTGGGGCGGCGAGGAGCCTTGCGTGATCTGGGCTACCTTGTACCATTTCGCTAACAGAAATTGAGTGACGCAGGCATGGCGGACGCGCCCATTTCGGTGTTCCAGAGCGACCTTCCGATCGTCGCCAAGCTTGAAAGAACACGAGCCGAGCTACTGGACCTGTCGGCCCGTAACCGCCTCCTCAACGTTCCCCGGTTCTCCGCATCGGCCAAGACGGTCGATGTAGTCGATGAGCGATCTTCCGAGGTCTTCCGGCTTCTGATTCGCGAGAGCAAGGCCTGCACCTTCCTGCCCGGGCGGGAGACGGCACAGGAGAAGACGGACGCCAAGGCAGCGGACGAAGCCTTCCTGGCCGAGCTGCCGCAGCCCGCAGATGATGAGGCGGTCGACGAGCAGGGGGTCGCGAGCCGCCATTCCGACACCAAGCTGCAGACGCGGATGACCTCGAAGGGTTCTGTTGCAGCTTTTGCGCGCGGCTGTGATGAGGGTCATGGTTGGGCATGGCGAGACGAGGTCGGCAGGGTGAGATCGGGGCGGTGCCATCCTTCAAGGGACGGCAGTTCGCGCCCGAGGTGATCCTCTGAGCGGTCCGGTGGTATCTCGCCTTCCCGATCAGCTACCGAGACCTCGAAGTCATGCTGCAGGACCGGGGCATCAAGATCCTCACACGACGATCTTCCGCTGGATCCAGGCCTACGCGCCGGAGTTGGAGAAGCGGATCCGGCCTCATGTTCGCACGAGCAGTGGGTCGTGGCGCGACTTCCTGCTCTCGGCCAAGCGCGACTCGGCGGCCGCGAAGCGGTTCTTCCGCAAGGCCTTGGGCCGGCCGCACACGGTCGACCCGCGCAGCATCACCGTCGGTCGGAACCTCGCCTACCCACGTGCGGTTGGGGAGATGAAGACCGACGGCGAGCTGTGGCGCTTCGCGCGGCTCCGCCAGGCGAAATACTTGAACAATATCGCGGAACAAGACCACCGGCGTCCGAAGCGGCTGGTCCGACCAGGGGCTGGGCTTCGGCAGCTTCTGGACCGCGCGACGAACGCTGGCGGGCTACGAGGTGATGGCGATGGTGCGGAAAGGGCAGGTTCGGCGGATCGACGGTCGCGATATGTCAGCACAGGCGGCGTTCATCGCCGAGCTGTTCCAGGTCGCCGCCTAATCGGACGCACGCAGGGCGCGCTTCAACCGCGCCCAAACTTTGCAACAGAACCGGGCTGCGAATACCGTTCCAATGCACCCCGGAAGGACGCCCGATGCGTATAGCGGTTCTCCAATTCATGCATGAGACGGTTACCTTCCTCCCATACGACACGAGGCGGGAGGACTTTATCTACCCCGGGTCTCCCGCATCCGGGGAGGCTCTGCTCCGCACCGACCCCAAAGGGTACATGGGCGGTTTCGTCCAAGTCGCCCGCGAGTTTGATGGCGTCGAACTGATCGGAATCACCTCCCCTCTCTGGCCCCTCACCGGGTCCGGTTCAGGATGGGTAACCCAGGATGCCTATGAGCACTTTCTCGGCACCATGATCACCGAGTTGAAGGCCCACCCGAAGCTGGACGGAGTCTACTTGGCACTCCACGGCGCGATGGCGGTGCGCGGCGTTCCACGGCCCGAGGCCGACATTGCCCGGCGCGTCCGTGAAGTGGTCGGGCGAGAAGCCTTCATCACGGCCACCTTCGATCCGCATGGCAACGAGGACGAGACGTTCTTCCAGCACGCGGACATGGCCTTCACGGTCAAGTACTACCCCCATTACGACATGCACCTGCAAGGCGAGCGTGCGGCCCGCATGCTCGTGCGCGCCATTCGCGGCGACTTCCGACCGACACCTGCGACGGTCAAAGTTCCGATCATTTCGCCTACGGGCGTGCAGTGGACCGGCGCATCCCCGTGGTCCGATCTCGTCCAACGTGCCCTGACCTGGGAGGCACGGGAGCCCGACGTGTTCGTGAACGTTTTCTTCGGATTTCCCTGGGCCGATGTCCCTGATGCCGGCATGACCTTTCAGGTGATCACCAACGGTGATCCTGCCACGGCTGAGCGGGTGGCGTGCGACATGGCCGAGACCGCCTGGCGTCGGCGTGAGGCGCTGCTGAACTCGACCCGCGTCCTCCTGATCCCGGATGGCGTGAAGCAAGCAGCGGAGGCCGTCAGGACCGGCCAACTACCCGTCGTGCTGGCAGATCACAGTGACCGCTCGGGCTATGCCACTTGGCTGCTACGGGAGATCATCGGCCAGGGACTGAAGCGCACGCTGATCGCGACCATCGCCTCTCCGGACGTCATCGAGGCGCTCATCGCCAGCGATGTGAAGCCCGGAGATGCTTTCGACATGGAGGTTGGCGGCCGGATCGACGTGTCGGCAGGAGATCCCGTGCGGATCTCCGGAATGGTTCTGGCGGTGGGGAGGGGGACGACGGAGCGTGCTTCAGGCGGTGCGCTCAACTGGGCTTGCATCGGCTTCGGCCACGGCAATGTTCTGGTCATCAGCCCGTTTCTGACGCAGATTCTTGAACCCTCCGAGCTTTGGGCCTTTGGCGTGAAGCCGGGAGACTTCGACGTCATCGCGATCAAATCGCGCGTGCATTTCCGCCGTGGCTTCGATGACAGCGGCTTTGCCCGCACGATCATGCTCGTGGAACCCGCACAGCCATTCCTCGGAACGGTTCGCCTGGATGGCCTAGCCTATGAAAACCTGACATTGACCGACTACTATCCATACGGGCATCCGAAGTTCACAGTTCAGCCCTGACGGCCGAGGATGGCAAGGCACTGCAGAGCTGCCCAAGTGCCTTGCTGGGTTCGGATCAGACAAGCAACCGTGGAGGTTCCGATGGCGACATCCTCGCTTCGTATCGCGCTCACGGGCGATAGCATCCTGCAACGCCGCCTCCTCTCGCAGAGCGATCCCGTGCTTCGTCCGCTCTTTGACATGATCCGAGACGCCGATGTCGCCTTCACCAACCTGGAGACGCTGGCCAACGACTTCCGCGGAGATCCGGCGCTGGAAAGCGGCGGCTCCCATTTCGGTGCGCCGGCTTGGGTGCTCGACGAACTGTCAGAAGCGGGTTTCGACCTCTTCGCCGCTGCCACGAATCACTGCCTGGATTACGGCGTTTCCGGCCTGCTCCACACGATCGAGGCGCTGGAGGCGCGCGGCCTCTCCTACGCCGGCATTGGCCGGAATCTCGAGGACGCCCGCCGCCCCGTCTTCCACGGCCACCCGAATGGCACGGTGGCGATGCTGTCCTGCAGCGCCACCTTTGCTAAGGGCCAGGAGGCGAGCGCCCAGCGCCCCGACATGCCTGGCCGACCCGGCCTCAATCCGTTACGTTACGACACGGTGCACGAGGTCTCCCCTGCCCACCTCGCCGCTCTGCGCGACATGGCCGAGGAGCTGGGGCTGGAAGCCCAGCGACAGATGCTGATCAAGCTGGGCTTCGGCTTCCCATCGGATGACCCCAGCGTCTTCCCGTTCAGCACCCTGAACTTCCGCGCGGCGGAAAAGACCGCGCTTCGCATGATGGCAAAGCCGGCCGACCTAGACGGCATCGCACGCTGGGTGCAGGAGGCGCGGCTCTCCTCCGACATCGTCCTTGTCAGCTTCCACGCCCATGAGCAGGGCGCGACGAAGGAGGATCCAGCGGAATTCCTGCCAGTCTTCGCCCGGCGCATGATCGACGAAGGCGCGGATCTCGTCATTGGCCATGGCCCGCATCTTCTGCGCGGCATGGAGATGTATCAAGGGAAGCCAATCTTCTACTCGCTCGGTAACTTCATCGGGCAGAACGAACTGGTTCCGCGCCTGCCCTCCGACTCCTATGAGCGCTTCCGCGCCGACCCCGCCCTGACCCCTGGCATGGTCTATCGCCAGCGGACCAGGGATGATCAGGGCGGCTTCCCCTCCGACCGGCGCTACTGGGAGACGGTTGTGCCCGTGTGCAGCTTCGAGAAGGGCCGCCTGACTGGCATCGAGATACGCCCTGCCAGCCTCGGCCTCGGTGAAGCGCGCCACCTCCGTGGCCGCCCGCGCCTCGCCTCCGGCGAGGAAGGGCATCGTATCCTGGAACGCTTTGCTGCGCTCTCTAGCACCTTCGGAACGGCACTGCGGGTGGAGAGCGACCGCGCCTTTCTCGACTTCCCATCCCTTCCCGAGACAACCGCACCGGGCCTGCCCGGCAAGGAGGAGTTGGCATGACCGCCGAGACCGCACTTACCGTCACCCGCCGCGCGGCGTTGAGCGCCGGAGCGGCCCTGCTCGCCGCCCCCCGCATCGGCCAGGCCCAGACCCGGCGCGTGCTGCGCTTCGTGCCGCAAACCGATCTCGCCGTTTTGGACCCCGTCTTCACCACGGCGGCGGTCACCACCAACCATGCCGGGATGGTCTTCGACTTTCTTTACGGCCTGGACGAGAAGTTCCGTCCGCACCCGCAGATGGTCGCCGGTCACGTCGTCGAGAATGACGGCCTGACCTGGACCATGACCCTGCGCGAGGGCCTGCGTTTCCACGACGGCGAACCGGTGCGCGGCCGCGATGCGGTGGCCAGCATCCGCCGTTGGGGCGCACGCGACATGTATGGCCAGGAGGTAATCGCCCGCGCCGACGAGATCACGGCACCGGACGACCGAACGATCCGCTTCCGCCTGAACAAGCCCTTCCCCAACCTGCACGCCGCCCTGGGCAAGAACGGCGCTTCCGTCTGCCCCATCATGCCCGAGCGGATCGCCGCTACCGAGGCGACGAAGCAGGTCACGGAGATGGTGGGCTCCGGCCCGTACCGCTTCCTGGCCGAGGAGCGTATGGCCGGCGCCCGTGTCGCCTATGCCCGCTTCGAGGGCTATGCCCCCCGCCCGGATGGCATCGCGAGCCGCACCGCTGGTCCCAAGGTCGCGCATTTCGACCGCGTGGAATGGACCGTCATACCCGATCAGGCCACCGCAGCCTCGGCGCTCATGGCAGGGGAAGTGGACTGGCTGGAGGTCACGAACAGCGATCTCTCGCCGTTGTTGCAGCGGAGCCGCGACGTCAAGGTCCGCCTGACAGACGACCTCTTTGCCACGATCATGCGCTTCAACTGGCTCCAGCCGCCCTTCGACAGACCAGCGATCCGCCGGGCTCTGCTCGGCGCGGTGAACCAGGAGGACTTCATGATCGCGTCCTACGGCACCGATCCGGCGGCCTGGGAGGTCGGTGTCGGCTACTTCACCTCGGATTCCCCGATGGCCAGCAAGGTCGGGCTGGAAATGCTGACCGGCCGGCGCGACCTCGCGAAGGTGAAGCGTGACCTGATCGCGGCTGGCTATGCCGGGGAGCGCGTCGTGATCCTCCAGGCAGACGATTATCCCTCGCTCAAGGGTCTGGCCGAGGTCGCGGCCGACCTGCTGAAACAGGTCGGCATGAATGTGGAGGTGCAGAGCGGCGACTGGGGCACGATCAGCACCCGCCGCGCCAATCGCGGCCCGCTCGACAAGGGCGGCTGGAGCGTCTTCGTGACCGGACTGAGCAACACCATCGACCCCGGCGGCCATCTCGGCCTGCGGGCCAATGGCGCGCGCGCCTGGTTCGGCTGGCCGGACAGCCCGAAGCTGGAAGCGCTGCGCCAGGACTGGATCACTGCCCCGGACATGGAAGCCCAGGCTTCGATCTGCGCCGAAATGCAACGCCAAGCTCTGCAGGACGTGCCCTACATTCCACTCGGCGAGTACCGCACCTTGGCCGCGCATCGATCCGACCTGAATGGATTCGCGCCGGGTGCCCCGCTCTTCTACGGCGTGCGGAGGGGATAAACATAGGGGCGTGCTTCTGTGCCGTAGAGTTGGCGGGACGACGGATGAACCGCGTCTTTAGCTCGTCGTTCCCGGCGTTCGATCATTGAACGCCTGACCGAGTTTAGGTTGCGGAGGGAGTGTGGTGCACGGATACGGCCGGAGAACTGCGAGGGGTAATACCGCCCCGCATAGGTACTGACCTACTCCCGCCATCGAAAGCGCTGCAGGCAGGAAAATCAGTCTCCAGAAGCAGGTCAGCTTCTACGCGGACCGGTATAAGATGGTAGCGGGGCATGTCCCCGCCATTCAGGGGTGCCCAGCTTGCCGTTCAAGATCAATGCCGACTTCCGTCACCGCATTCCGAAGCAGCGGTTCCGGGCGACGGACTGAAGTGAGTACGACGCTGCCCTGCGTGGGCGCGGCAGCCTGACGGTCTGGTTCACGGACGCGGCGATCGCGGCGTGGAAGGCCGAGCCGCGGACGACGCGGGGCGGGCAGCCGCGCTACTCGAGCCTGGCGATCACCACGGCCCTGACCTTGCGGGCGGTGTTCCGCTTGGCCTTGCGCCAGACCGAAGGCCTGATCGGCTCCATCATTGCCCTCCTCGGTCTGGAACTGGCCGTGCCAGACCATAGTACTCTCAGTCGCCGGGCCGAGACACTGGAGATGCCAAGGTCTCACCCCGGCAGCCGCCCCGTTCATCTGCTGGTGGACAGCACGGGGCTGCAGCTATGTGGGCCGGGCGAGTGGCTGGTCGAGAAGCACGGGACCAGGACGCGCCGGTCGTGGCGCAAGTTGCACATCGGTGTGGATGCCGACACCGGACGGATCGTCGCAGCCGAGTTGACAGCGCAGGGTGTCGATGACGCCTCGCAGGTCGGTCCCTTGCTCGACCAGGTCACGGACCCGATTGCCTCGTTCACCGCCGATGGTGCCTATGATCAGGACGGCGTCTACGCCGAAGTCGCTGCACGGCGCCCCAATGCTGCAGTGATCGTGCCACCCCGGTCCGGTGCTGTGCCGAGCGACACGGCCGAGACGGCGCCAACCGGGCGCAACCAGCACCTCCGGGACATCGCCAGGCATGGCCGCAGGAGCTGGCAAAAGGCCTCGGGCTACAACTGGCGTGCCCTGGTCGAGGCGGATATCTCGCGCTTCAAGCGGGTCATCGGCTGCGGACTGCGCTCGCGCACAGACAGGCGCCGTGCGACCGAGGTGGGCATCGCCGTCCGCGCCCTCAACCGCATGCTCGACCTCGGACGCCCGGAGTATGTCCGGCTCCCGTGACTGCGGACCCGCCGACGGCCTCCTGCGCCGTCAAGCTGGTCCATGCAACGCAGTCTTGAAGCGCTGCATCTGCCGCTCCCGGCGCCGGGTCGGCCGATGCGAGTTCTCGGCACAGTTGTTGAGGTACCGGCTGGTCCGGTGTCGCACACCGGGCAGGACCTCGCGCTTCGCCGCGCCATAGCTGCGCAGCCCGTCGGTGACGATGCGCTTCGGCTTGTAGTTCAGGCCGGTCAGCAGGCGCTTGAAGAAGCGTTTGGCCGCGGTCGCGTTCCGCCGGCCCTGCACCAGGATGTCGAGCACGACCCCGTGCTGATCCACCGCGCGCCAGAGATAGTGGAGCACACCGTTGATATGCAGGAAGACCTCATCGAGGTGCCAGGTGTCGCCTGTCTTCGGCCGGCGCCGGCGCAGCTTCCGGGCGAAATCGGCCCCGAACCTCAGGCTCCACTGCCGGATACTCTCATGGGTAACCACGATTCCGCGCTCGGCCAGGATCAGCTCTACGTCACGCAGGCTGAGGCTGAAGCATGATAAAGCCAGACAGCGTGGCTGATGATCTCGGCCGGAAAGCGGTAGCCTGGGTAGCTGGTGAGGTCGGGCTGCATACCGCCAGCTTGGCCCAGCCACTTCGTTCCGGACAGAGGCTCCCAACTTGGCAATACCCCCACGCTGCCCGAGGTGAGCTCCGTGATGTTCATGCCCACCCCGGATGAAGTGGCAATCCACTTCTCGGCCAGTCAACCGCGATCAAACGGCCGGTTCCAGACAGGGTTATGAAAGCCGTCTTGAGCTCTTCGCCGCCGAAGCAGATGTTCGTGCAATAGGGCTCGGGCGCGGCACGGAACTCAACCAGCTCGCCCACTGGCGAGATGACGGAGATGCCCGCACGCACCAGCGTCGCCACGCAGATGTTGCCATCCGCCTCCACGGCCAGGGAATCGAAGCGCTGGTATCCCGGTGGACCGTAGAGGAGGCGCCCCCCGTTCGGCGACGGCCAGGCTTCCATCCCGACCTCGCCGGGCGCGGTGACGGGATAGGTCCAGAGCCGGCTCGTCTCCGTCTCCGCGACGTAGAGGGTGCGACCGTCTGGAGAGAGGCCGACACCGTTCGGGGTCATCGAGGGGAAGATCACTCGGCGAATAAGGCTGCCGTCGCAGCGGGCGTAGTAGACTGCGCCCCGGTCCATGCTGCGGGCCCGCACCTTGCCCAGGTCGGTGAACCAGAAGCCGCCATGGGCGTCGAAGACGATGTCGTTCGGACCGTTCAAGGGCTTGCCGTCGCATTCCGCGTAGAGGACCTCGGCCTTGCCCGTCGCAAGGTCCACGCGCTCGATGCGGCCGCCAGCGTAGTCCTCCGCGATGCCGACGGGGCGCAGGTAGCCATCCGACTGCTCGAGCCAGTGGAAGCCGCCGTTGTTGCAGACGTAGCAGGCCCCGTCCGGCCCGATCGCCGCCCCATTGGGCCCGCCACCCAGCTTCGCCACCACCTCGGCCTGGCCGGATGGCGCGATCCGCGTCAACGTCCCCCCCTCGATCTCGACCACCAGCAGGCTCCCGTCCGGTAGCCACACCGGTCCCTCGGGGAAGCGCAGCCCGCGTGCAATCTCGCGTCCGATCAGGTCCATTCGACCCCCGTTCGAGATCCCTGTCACGCCACTACCTCGCCCGCCCCGAGATAGGCGGCGATGGCCTCCTCCATAGCCGCCGGCTCGCGGAGCTCCGCCGCCTCCCGCCGCCCGAGCATCCGCCCGCCCCGCATAAAGTGCACGGCGTCGGAGACGCGGACCGTGAGCCGGAAATTCTGCTCGACGAGGATCATCGCGAGACCGGTCTCGGCCCGCACCGTCGCCAGCTTCTCGAAGACCCGGCGCACCAGCAGCGGCGCGAGGCCGAGCGAGGGTTCGTCCAGGAGCAGGAGGCGCGGCCCTGCCATCAGCGCGCGGCCGATGGCCAGCATCTGCTGCTCCCCGCCGCTCAGCCGCCAGGCCGGGCTCCCTGCCCTACCGGCGATCTCGGTGAAGATGCCGAGCACCATGTCGCGCCGCCGGCGCCGCGTCGTCCCGTCCAGGTGGAAACCGCCGAGAACGAGGTTCTCGTCCACTGAAAGGTTGGGCACGATCTCGCGCCCCTCGGGCACGTAGACGATTCCGGCGCGCACCAACGCCCGCGCGTCCTGTCCCGTGATGTCCGCGCCCTCGAGCATGACCCGACCGGCTGCCTTGGGCACCAATCCCGCGATCGCTTTGAGGACGGTGGACTTGCCAGCGCCGTTCGCACCCAGCAGCCCGACGGTACCGCGCTGCGGCACCGCCAGCCCGATCCCGCGCACCGCCGTCGCGGCGCCATAGCGGACCTCAAGCCCCTCCGCCCGTAAAAGATCAGTCATCGGAGTCCCCCAGGTAGACGCGGATGACCTCAGGATCGGCCCTGATCTCCTCCGGCGTGCCGCTGGCGATCCGCTGGCCGAAGTTCAGCACGTGGATGCGGTGGCAGAGCTGCATGATGAGGTCCATGTCGTGTTCCACCACCACGATGATCAGATCCGGCGCCACGAGGCCTCGCAACACCGCCATGAGTTGCCGCGTCTCCGCCGGGTTCAGCCCCGCCGCCGGCTCGTCCAGCAGAAGGACGCGCGGGCGGGAGACAATGGCGCGGGCGATCTCCACGAGGCGCTGGGTGCCGGGCGGCAGTCCAGCGGGTGTGGCCCCCGCGTAGCCGGCGAGATCCAGGCGGCGGAGCACCTCCATCGCCGCGGTGCGGGCCTCCTGCGCCTCCGCCCGCCCGCCGGCGAGCGGCAGGAAGGCGTCCGCCCAGCCGGAGCGGCCGAGGCGCGCCCGGCCGAACATGACGTTCTCCACCACGTCCAGCTCCGGGCAGAGCGCCACGTGCTGGAAGCTGCGCGACAGGCCTACCCGGGCGCGCTGCGCGGGCGGCAGCCGCTCCAGGGGCTGGCCGCTCAGGGCGATGGTGCCGTGCTGCGGGCGGTAGAGGCCCGTCAGGCAGTTGAACAGGCTCGTCTTACCCGCCCCGTTCGGCCCGATGAGGCCGGTGACCTGGCCGGGGCGGAAGTCCATGCTGACCTCCTTTAGTACGCGGTGCCCACCAAAGGATAGGGAGACGGAGGTGACGGTTAGCTCCGCACCGGCGTTGATAGGCGCATCAAGCATCCCGCTGCCCTCCCGTCAGCCACGCGCGCAGCGCCACCAGGGCCTCCGCTGGCCGATGCCCGAGGGTGACGACGAGCAGCAACGCGGCGCCGTAGATGATTGGCACCCAGTCGCCCCAGGCCGAGAAGACCTGTGGGACAAGGGTGATAAAGGCGCCCCCGGCCAGAGCGCCGACAAGTCCAAGCGAGCCGAAGCTGACGACCGTGCCGACGAGCAGGTAGATGGCGGTCGAGAGCGTGAAGCTGTTCGGCGAGACGGTGGAGGCTGCGAAGGCGAGGAGCGACCCGGCGACCGAGGCGATGACGGCACTGATTGCGAAGGCCGCGAGGCGCGCATAGCCGCGGGAGAAGCCAAAAGCCTCGGCGGCCCGAGGGTGGTCCCTTGCCGTGAGCAGCACCAGGCCCTGCCGGGAGCGGCGGAATCGCGCCAGCAGCAGCACGACAAGGCCGAGCACAAGGAGCGGGACGTAGTAGCGCTGCAACTCGATAGGCAAGCCCGGTACCGGCGGATGCGAGACGTAAAGCCCCTCGTAGCCGCCGGCGATCGGCCCCGCCTGTAGGATCAGCTCAGGCACCGCGAGTGCCAGCGCCATCGTAGCGATCGCGAGATAGATCCCCGAGAGAGCGCGCGATGGCCAAGCGAAGGCAATGCCGAGCAACGCCCCGAATACGGCCGCGATTGGCAGGCTGAGGCTGATAGACAGGCCCAGCTGCCGCTCCAGGATCGCCGTGCAGTAGGCGCCGAAGGCGAGGAAAAAGCTGTGCCCGATGGAGACCTCGCCGCCGTAGCGGAGCAGGAAGCCGACAGAGAGCACTGCCACGGCATTAGCCATGCAGACGCCCACACTGTATGTCCAGAAGCCGCCCGCCACTGCGGGGATGGCGGCCAGGACCACGAAGACGACCCAGCTGGCCAAACGAAGCGACAGGGGTCGCGCCTCACCAGTCACCTCCTGGGTCACCACGCCGACGGCCTCAGGCACGAGAGCCTCCTCCACGCTGGGGCAGGATGCCGCCCGGGAACAGATTCAGGGCCACGAGCATAAGAATGAGCAGGAAGGTGGCGCTCAGCTCCGAGGTGACGAAGTAGCTGAACAGGTTCATCGTAATCCCCACGATCAACCCGCCGACAATGCTACCGGGCAGGCTGGAGAAACCGCCAAGCACCGCCGCGGCGAAGGACTGGAGCATGAACGACGCGACCGTCGTCGAGCTGAGGAAGGTACTGGGGATGATCAGCAGCGCTGCCGTCACGCCAAGGCCAGCCGCGACGGCCCAGGCTAGACCCTGGACGGCGTAGATGTTTAAGCCGCACACTCGGCTGGCGAAGGCGCTCGTGGAGACCGCGCGGAAGGCGATCCCGACCCGGGTCCGCTCGATGACGAAGAAGAGGACCGCGATCACGGAGCCCGAGACTGCCAGCACGGCGATGTCATAGGAGGTGATGCGGAGCCCGGCGACCGTTGCGCTCCAGTTGGGTACGGGCAGGTCGAGATTGACGATGTCGGCGCCAAACAGGACCTGCACCACCCCCTGCAGGACGAGGCTGATGCCGAGTGTGGCGATCGTACCGCGCAGGTCGGATATCTCCGAAACGCGGGCGATCAGGCCGTAGGAGACGAGCGCCAGGACGACCACGATCGCCAGCGCCACCAGGACGGAGGCGATCCAGCCGAAGCCGCTGCCCGCCGTCGTCAGACCGTAGACCACGAAGCCCGCGAGGGCCGCGAGGTTGCCGTGCGCAAAGTTCACCACCCGGGTGGCCTTGAAGATCATCACGAGGCCAAGGGCGCCCATGGCGTAGAGGCAGCCCGTGACGATCCCCGTCCAGACGAGGGAGAGCAGGTCCTGGAGGGCGTCGCTCATGTGCCGGCCGGCTCTTTGACGGAGAGACGCCCCGCGACCAGCTCCAGCAGGATCGGGAAGTACTGGCTACCCGCGCCGAGATGAACGAGCTCGGCGTAGTAGTCGCGCGCCGTCTCCGTGACGCGTGCCTGCACGCCGGTATCGCGGGCAAGCTCCAGCGCGCCGGCCAGGTCCTTGAGCACGTAGGTCGAGGGGAAGGCACGGTCCGGGTAGTTCCGCGGCAGCATCGCCTTCATGCCGTGATTCCGGAGCACGAAGCTGTCGCCGGAGCCACGCGAGACGGCGTCCAGGAGCCTGGCCGGCTCTACCCCCGCGCGCTCACCGATCGCCATCATCTCGGCCAGCGCCGCAACATGCTCGAAGACAAGGGCATTGTTGATGAGCTTCACGGCTTGGCCTGTGCCCACGGCACCGCAGTGCGTGACGTCAGTGGCCATGTAGCCGAGGAGCGGACGCAGGCGGGCGAAGGTCGGCTCGTCGGCGCCGACCATAATGCTAAGCTCGCCGCGGATCGCCGCCTCTCGCGTCCGGGCCACCGGGGCGTCGGCGAAGCTCATCCCTCCATCGCGGAGCCGCCTCGCGACATCTCGAGCAGAGGCGACTGTCGTGGTGCTGAGGTCTACGACGAGCAAGCCGGGCTTGCCGTGCCGGACGATCCCGTCGTCCCCAAGGCAAACCGCTTCGACCTGCGGCGGCCCGGGCAGGGAGAGAAAGACAATGTCCGCCCCGCGCACGGCCTCCGCCGCGCTCTCGACCACCACGGCTCTGGTGTCCCGCAAGGCGTCGCGCGCGGCCGCGCTCATGTCGAAGGCCCGCACCTCGCCCGCGTGCTTCGTGGCAGTGTTGCGGCACATGGGCCCGCCCATGACGCCAAGGCCGACAAAGCCGATCGTTTCCACTGCTGTCATGTCCGCCTCAATCCATCAACATGCCGCCGTTCACGTCGAGCACGGTTCCCGTGATCCAGTTCGACGCGGGCGAGCAGAGAAACAGGATGGCCTGCGCGATATCCTCGGGCTGACCGAAGCGCCCGAGTGGCACGCTGCCATTGGCCGAGGGCGGGGCGCGGCCGGTCACGGTCTGCCACATTGGCGTTTCTACCGGCCCGGGCGCGATGGTATTCGCGAATATGCCGTGCTGCGCACCGGACTTCGCCACCCACTTCATCAGCCCGTGCACGGCCGACTTCGCCGAGACGTAGGCGGGCCCGGAGGCAACACCCCCGATCTTCGCCGCGATGGAGCCTAGCGCCACGATCTTCCCGCCGCCGGCCCGCACCATGACGGGGTAGAGCTTTCGAAGCGGATTCACCACGCCCATAAGATTGACGTCGAGGATGGACCTCCACTCGTCGTCCTCGCTGTCCTGTAGGGGCGTGTTCGCGATCGTGCCTGCGCAAAGGACCAGGGCGTCCACCCGCCCGTGCTCCGCCAGCACCGCGTCGATCATCGACTCCGTCCCGGCGCGGGAGGTCACGTCGCAGCGCGCGAAGGTGACACCGGGGACCGTCGCGGTCCCGGCCGCGCCCTCGTGAAGGTCAGCGGCCACCACCTTCGCACCGGCCTCGGCCAGGGCGGCACAGACGGCCCGCCCGATGCCGCCGGTTCCGCCGGTCACGATGGCCACGCGGCCGTCCATCCGCGCGGGCGCGCTGATCGGAATGCTTGTCATATCTGTCCTGTCTTGGATGCTTCGTCAGTCAGTCGCGGAGTTCGCCAGCTCAGGTCGGGAGGTCGAAAGCCGCGGCAGGGTAGGGTCGGAACTCGCGAACGAGACTGAATTGCCCGCCCTTGGCCTGGATGATGCCTTCCTGGCGCGTGCCGCGGTGGTCTCCGGGCCGGAAAGAAACATTGCGCGCTCCTCCGACGGAAGCGTTGGTCAGCCCCTCCATGGCCTCGATCAGGTTCGGGCGCGTCAGCGGCTTGCCACTGTCGAGCAGCCGCTCAAAGCCAGAGGCGAAGAGAGCGGCGTTGCTCCAGCCGTTCAGCCCGAAGACGCCGACGGGGTCGTTTGGGGCATGCTTCGCGACGGATTGGCGGTATGCCTCCACCTCCGGCTCCGAGCCCCCAACCGGCAGCAGCCAGGAGGAAAAGTAGGTGCCGTCCAGCAGCTCCGAGGCGAGACGGTAAGTGGAGGGATCGGCGGTGAAGAACGGCGCGAACCAGGTAGTGCGGAGGCCGCCGCGGCTTGCTGAACGGAGGGCGGCGGCGAGGTTCGCGTTGGAGCCGAACATGACCACCGCCTCCGCCCGCGCGCTGATCAGGCGGCGGATCTGCGGCGTGAAGTCGGTCGCACGCACGTCGAAAGGTTGGGACTCCGCAGGTTCGATGGACCTGGACGCCATGTACTTGTCAAAGCCGCGCTTAGCGGAACGCCCAAGCTCGTCGTTTTCCCATAGCAGAGCCACGCGTTGAAGCTTCAATCCGTCAATGGCGTGCTCGGCGTTCGCGGCGGCCGACCAGCCGTAGTCGGGCAGCAGCGGGAAGACGTGCTTCTCGGCAAAGAACGCTGAGGCTCCTCCGATCGGACCGATCATCGGGAGGCCTTGCTCTCGTGCATAAGGGATGACGGCCACGTTCGTCGCCGTGCCAACCGGCGCCACGAGCGCGAATATACCCTGTTCTTCTACTAGCCGACGGGTAACGGCGACGCTGCGGGACGGCTCATAGCCATCATCCATCGTAGCGTAGCGCACCTGCCAGCCGCGGATCCCACCATTCTCATTCTTATACTTGAAGAACGCATCAGCTGCCCGAGTCAGGATGGCGTAGAAAGGTACCGGGCCGGTCACGGGTGTAAAAGCGCCGACGGTGATCGTCTTTGATGCGAGGTCGATCCCCGGTGAGGCACTCTGCCCCAGGGCAGGGCGCGAAAGTGGCGCTAGGGCGGTCGCGGCGACTGCGGATAGAAAGCGAGCTCGACTGATCTTCATGTTCTTAAATCCCCCGGATGTCCGCCTTGTGGTGGCGGTCTCTCGTGTTTCGCCTCAATGCTGACCTTCATCACAGGTCAGCTTTCCACGGATCATCCGGGCCTGGTCGGACCACGTCAACATATAATGCATCCTGCATTTTCAAGGATGGCAGATTCCTAGGTTTGCCTAGCGTCGAGCTCCTCAGTTCACGCGTCCGAGCAGTCCGCGGGCGATAACTTGAGCTTGGATTTCTGCAGCCCCCTCGAAAATCGAGAGGATGCGGGCGTCGCACAACACGCGCGAGATTGGGTATTCCAGAGCGTATCCGTTGCCGCCGTGGATCTGCAGAGCGCAATCGGCATTAGTGAAGGCGACTCGCGCCGCGAGCAGCTTGGCCATGCCCGCCTCCATGTCGCATCGCTGTCCGGAGTCCTTAGTGCGCGCTGCGAAATAGCTGAGCTGCCGCGCCATCATCGTCTCAACGGCCATCCAGGCGAGCTTAGCGTGCACACGGGGGAAATGCAGGATCGCGCGGCCGAATTGCTCGCGAGAGGTAGCATAGGCCACACCTAGCTCCATCGCGTTCTGCGCCACACCGAGCGCCCGCGCGGCAGTCTGGATGCGAGCGCTTTCGAAGGTTTCCATCAGTTGCTTGAACCCCTGGCCCTCGACTCCTCCCAAGAGGGCGGAGACGGGCACCTCGAAGCCATCAAAGCCTATCTCGTATTCCTTCATACCCCTGTAGCCGAGAACGGGGATCTCTGCCCCGCTCATTCCCGGCGCTGGAAAGGGATCTGCTTCCGTACCGCGCGGCTTCTCGGCGAGCAGCATGGACAGGCCCTTATAGCCCGAGCCTGGCGCGCCCGTTCGGACGAGCAGTGTCATCAAATCGGAGCGTGAGCCGTGGGTGATCCAGGTTTTCGCGCCGTAGATCTTGTAAACGTCTCCCTCGCGCACCGCACGCGTGCGCAGGTTGCCGAGGTCCGATCCCGTGTTTGGTTCGGTGAAGACAGCCGTTGGCAGGGTCTGGCCCGAGGCGATCCGGGGCAGCCACTGCGCCTTTTGCTCCTGCGTGCCGCCGAGGCGGATCAATTCCGCAGCGATCTCCGAACGGGTGCCGAGCGAGCCTACGCCGATATAGCCGCCACTCAGCGCCTCCGAGACGAGGCACATGGCGACCTTGCCCAGCCCCAGCCCACCGAACTCCTCAGGGATGGTCAGGCCGAAGACACCCATCTCAGATAATTTGGTAATGAGGTCGAGTGGAATAAGCTCATCGCGCTGGTGCCAATCCTGGGCGTGCGGCGTCACCTCGGCGGCAGTGAACCGCAGGAACTCGTTGCGTGTCGCCTCCAACGCCTCGTCGTCCAGCCCAATCGCGCCGTAGTTGCCGTCGACGAGCGCCTCGGCAAGCGTCAAGCGTGCCGCCTCCAATCCGGAAGGGCTGGAAAGGCGGGCCAGGACAGGGTCTGCAAGGAGGCGCGCAACTGCCTCGGGGGGGACGCCAAGATCGGCCGGGCGTACGACCTCCGCTTGGCTCATCGGGATGCCCCCGGCGAGTTGGGCTAGATACTCGGCATAGCCCAGGCGCAGGATCGCCGCCTCGGTCGCACCAAGGTTGCCGGCCTTCTCAAGGCCCTCCGCCCAGCGCAGGCTCTGTCGCAGCGCCTCGACATAGGCGGCCTGCCAAGCCAAGCCGTGCACGGCGAACTGGTGGCGGTCCATCAGGACCACATCCGCCTTGCCTCCAGGCGAAACCGTGGCGGCAACCGCCTTGCGCCCTTCCTCAAAAAGGCGTTCGGCGGCGGCGAGGGCTGCGCTGTAGTCGGAGAGCGCGATGTCGTTCGTCACGGCGTTCATGGGTTCAGTGATCCTCGGGGCCGGCGACGATGCCGGCGTCGTGCAACCTACCGATGGCAGCTGCGGAAAGGCCCAGCACCTCCGCGAGCACATAATCGCTGTGCTCGCCCAGGATGGGCGCGGGGGACGGGTCTCGGCGTGGGGTCGCGGAGAAAGAGAGTGGTGCGCCCGGAACCAGGACACGCCCGACACCTAGTTGCTCGACCTCGGCAAAGAGCGGGTTCGCGGCCGAGCAGCGCGGATCCTCGCGAACTAGCTGGCCGAAGTCCTGGTAGGGGCCCCAGAGAATACCACTGCCCTCAAAGAGCCGTGCCACTTCGCTGAGGCTGTGGCGGGCGAACCAGGGGGCGAGCACGGCTGCGATCGCGTGCCGTGCCTCGAAACGCCCGCCCTCGTCGTTCAGGTCCACGTCTAGCATGGGGCCGATCATGGCGAGCTTCTCCGCAAGCCCCGTGACCTTGCCGATAGCGCGCCACTGCCGGTTGGAAATGGCGACGATCATTACGCGCCGCCCGTCTACCGTGGCGAAATCCCGCCCGAAGGCGCCGTAGAGTTCGTTCCCCATCGGCGGGCGAACAGCGCCGTTCACCTGCACGTCGGCCACGTAACCGAGGTTGGCAACCGAAGCGATCGCGACGTCCGAGAGCGCCAGCACCACTTCTTGTCCTCGCCCCTCGCGCCGGCGCACGCGCTCGGCTGCGAGGAGGCCGGTCGCGAGGTATAGCCCCGCTGCGATGTCCCAGGCCGGCAGAACATGGTTCACCGGCTCGCCGCCACGACCCGTCGCCATGGGGAAGCCCGCTGCGCTGTTGACAGTATAGTCCACGGCGCCCGAGCCATCGGAATTGCCGATCAGCCGCAGCATAATCAGGTCTGGCCGGTGCAAAGCCAGGGAGGCATGGCTCATCCAGCCGCTCGCAGGTAGGTTAGTGAGAAGGAAGCCGGCATCCTCTCCTGGTGCGCAGATCAGGGCCTGGGCGATCTCCCGACCCTCGGGCTTGTCCAGTGCCAGGGCGACAGAGCGCTTAGCCTTGTTCAGCCCGGTCCAGTAGAGGCTCGTGCCCTCCGGTGACAGTGGCCAGCGGCGGTAGTCGATGTTGCCGCCTATCGGATCGATCCGGATAACGTCGGCGCCGAGCTGGGCCAGCGTCATCCCCCCGAGGGGCGCCGCAATGAAGGCAGAAACCTCCACAACGCGCAGGCCGGAAAGCGGGCCCATTAGGCGGCCCTCGTCGCCCGGGCAGACGGCGCGGCAGCGCAGGCACGTTCGATGATGGCACGCTGGTCGGCATCGTGGTTGCCGTGGAAGCTGCCAGCAGGTGATGGCGATTCAGAACGGCCCACATAGGCCAGCTCCGGCGAGCGATGGCCGGCGCCGGCGAGGACGGCCTCCACCCGAGTGCGAATCCAGCTCCAGGCACCCATGTTCTCTGGCTCCTCCTGTACCCAGCGGAACTTGGCGTCCGGCCAGCGGCGGGCCAGCTCGGTCAAGGCTTCGGCGGGGAATGGGTAGAGCTGCTCCATCCGCACCACTACGGTCCCCTCCGTCGGCTGCTGCGCCAGCTCCTCCTCCAGCTCGTAGGCAATCTTGCCGGAACAGAAGAGAACTAGGCCCACTTCGCCCCGGGCCGGCCCGGCGATGACGGGTTGGAAGTGTCGGCCCGGTGCGAAGTCGTTCAGCGGCGAAACGGCGGCGGGCAGGCGAAGCAGCTTCTTCGGGCTCATGACGATCAAGGGGCGCCGATTGCTGCCGCTCGCCTGCTGGCGCAGGAGGTGAAAGTAGTTGGCCGGCGTGCTCGGATTGACGATCCGGACGTTGTCCTTTGCAGCCATTTGCAGGTAGCGCTCTAGCCTGGCCGAGGAGTGCTCCGGCCCTTGTCCTTCCAATCCGTGCGGGAGCAGCATGACAAGGCCGGAGCGATCGCCCCACTTCTCCTCAGCCGCCATGACGAACTGGTCGATGACAATCTGCGCGCCGTTGGCGAAATCGCCGAATTGGGCCTCCCACAGTGTCAGCACATCAGGCCGCGCGAGGCTGTAGCCGTACTCGAAGCCGAGCACCGCGTACTCCGAGAGTGGGCTGTTGAAGACGGCGAACCGTGCCTTCCCCTCGGCCAGCTGGTTCAGGCCAAGATGCACCGCACCGGTGTCGGTGTCGAAGAGTCCGAAGTGACGATGAGAGAAGGCTCCCCGTATCACATCCTGTCCGCTCAGGCGGATGGGGATGCCCTCAGTCAGCAGGGAACCAAAGGCGAGGGCCTCGGCAACTGGCCAGCCGACAAGTTGCTCCTCCGTCACTAGCCGCTGCTTCAGCACCCGCCCCATACGCGGATGCAGGGTCATGCCCGGGGGGGACTCGGCCAGGCAGGTTGCCATGGAGCGGAGCAGTTCTGGCTTAACTCCGGTTTCGCGCGCGGGTACCGATCCTGCCTGCGCCTCCTCGTTCTCCGCCACGGCGTTCGGTCGGTACTCCGCTGCCTGCTCGTAGGCTGCTTGCAGACTGTTTCGATATCTGCCCCGCTCCGCTGCGACCTCCTCCTCGGTCACAAGACCCTCAGCGATTAGTCGCAAAGTGAAGGCGGATGCTACGGGTATCTTGGCTGCAATTTGCCGGTAAAGCACTGGTTGCGTGAAGGTGGGTTCGTCGATCTCGTTGTGGCCGTTCCGGCGGTAGCAGACGAGGTCGATGACGGCATCACGGCCCTGGGTGCGGCGGTAGCCGAAGGCCAATTCCGCCGCGCGGCATACCGCCAGGGGGTCATCCGCATTGACATGCAGGATGGCGCTATCGATCGCCTTCCAGGCACCCGTGCAGTGGGTTGAGGTACGGGCGTCCCGCTCCTCGGTGGTAAAGCCGATGCGGTTGTTGATGACTACGTGGACGGTGCCGCCGGTTCCGAAGCCCTCGGTACCACCGAGCTGTAGGGTTTCGGCCACGATGCCTTGACCAATCACCGCGGCATCAGTGTGGAGGATGACAGGCAGCACCCTCTCCCGCCCTTCCTTGCCCTCCATTTCCTGAAGCGCTCGGGCCCGACCCAGCACAAGCGGATCGACAGCCTCCAGGTGGGAAGGGTTGGCGAGGAGAGTGACTCGTAGAGGGCGCCCGCCGATCTCAAGTGAAGCCTCCAGGCCGAGGTGATAGGGCACGTCCCCCGCCTGATTAGAGCCGGGCGAGAAGGGATGCATTCCTTTGATTTCGGCTAGCATCCGTGTGAGATCTTTGCCGAGCACGTTCGCCATTAGGCTTAGCCGCCCTCGGTGCATGGTGCCGATAACGACCTGCGTGACCCCTGCCCCGACTGCCTCCTCAAGCAGCCGCCGGAGCATCGGCACGATGGCTTCCGCCCCCTCGGCGCCGAACCGCTTCTTGGTCGGGTACTTCACACCTAGAAAGCGCTCGAATTCGTCCGCCGCTATGAGGCTGCTCAGGATGGCGCGCTTCTTTTCGGGTGAGATATCCCCTGCCCCAGCCTCGAACTGACCGATGAGCCATGCTCGCGCGTCCGCGGCATCGATGTGTGCTGTCTCGACGGTCAGCGTGCCGCCGTAGAGATTCTCCAGAGCTTCGGCGGGCAAGGGCTGGGTCGAGGGCTCGCTCTCCTTCAACCGCGAGAGCAGTGGTTGCCGCTCCTGCATAAGCGGGCAGGTCCATGCATGCAGGTGCCCGCGGGCGCGGATTGCCTCGGTAAGGCGGGCCGCTGATGGGTTGCCTTCACCGTCAACCCGACCTGTAAGGCCGTTCCCAACCTCCAAATCCTCGAGCACCTCAAAGAGAACACGCCAGCCGGGATCGACCGAAGCCGGATCGAGGTGAAACTGCCGCTGCAACGCCTCCAGAGAGGCGGCACCCATTGCGGTTAGCGGCGACGATCCGTAGCCCATGCGAAAGACCTGCTCCAGAGTGGTGGGCGATAAGGGGTTCGAAGGCGAGTTCAGCTCGCCCGAATGCGGGCGGCCAGCGTTTCGGCCGTTGCTGCTGTGCCGAGGCGGCCGCCGATGTCGCGCGTCGTCTCTCCTGCACCAATGGCAGAGGAGACTGCCGCCTCGATGGCCGCAGCGGCGGCCGCGAACTCTCCTTTGCCGGTCCGGCGTCCATGCCAGGCCAGAAGGAGCGCCGCTGACAGTATCAGTGAGAAGGGGTTCGCCAGGTCTCTCCCCGCGATGTCTGGCGCGGAGCCGTGGGCAGCCTGGGCCATCGCATGCTCGGCCCCGGCGTTAAGCGACCCGCCCAGGCCCAGGCTGCCCGACAACTCGGCCGTGAGATCCGAAAGGATGTCTCCGAACATGTTCGTCGTAACGACCACATCGAACTGGCGAGGATCTCGGACGACATGGGCCATCATCGAATCGACCAGCACGGTATCCAGCGAAATCTCGGAATATTCCGCGGCCACCTCACGGCAGGCGCTGAGGAAGAGTCCATCCGTCACCTTCAGCACGTTGGCCTTGTGCACCACCGTAAGGTGGCGCCCGCGACGCATCGCCAGCTCACAAGCCGCTCGCGCAATGCGCAGACTGCAGGCTCTGGTGATCCGTCGCAGCGAAATGGCCACCTCCGGCGTGATGAGGATCTCCCCATTGCCCGCCTCCATGTTGCGGTCGGCGTAAAATCCCTCCGTGTTCTCTCGCACCACGACCAAGTCGAAATGGCCGACCTTGCCGACGAGACCGGAGTAGGTCCGACAGGGGCGGATGTTTGCAAAAAGATCCAAGCCCTTGCGGAAGAACTTTGACGGATTGATCTCCCCACGCCGCTCGTCGTCACTCTCCAAGATGTCGGCCGGGCCGAGAATGACCCCGTCCGCCTCGCGAGCCCGTATCAGCAATTCGCTACGCGCGGTTGAACCGTGGAGCCGTTGGCTTTCTCGCCCTACCATGTCGTGCTGAAGATCGAACGACAGCGAAAAGCGGGCCCGCGCCGCGTCAAGCACGGCAAGGGTCGCGGCCGTGATTTCCGGGCCGACGCCGTCGCCTGGAAGAACCAGAATGCGCATGTCTCTCAATCCATCTTTGCCGCGCTGCTGTGCCTGAGCAGATCGCCCCAGCGGCCGGTATCCGCACCAATCCGAGCAGCGAGTTGCGCGGCCGTCACCTCGGCCTGTCCCGGCACGCGGTCCATGAGACCCGAATAGCGGAGCTGGACCTCAGGATCCTCCAACCCGGCCCCTAGGGCCGCTCTCCAGGTTGCCCTGACAGGCGCGGGCTTCGAGACCGACAAGGCCAGGGCATTGCAGATCTCAAAGTCGAGGACGGCGAGGCCCACATCCGCCGTGATTGACGTGTCCGACAGGAGAGGAAGGCGCTTCGTACCCGTGATGGGCAGCGGCCTGGCCGTGCCGCCGCGCGGTATCGGCCCGGCGCTGAAGGTCTCCTCGGTTGATGTGTCCATCTGCCCGGGCAGGACGTCGCTCAATACCGGCGCTCCCCTGCGATGGGGATCAGGTCGCCATGCCGTCGCGTCGCATGGAGGAAGTGGAGTGCCGGGTGGAGCATCGTAAAGCCCGCGCCCGGCGTGGCGTTCCGCGGGTCGCCGCCCTTGCCTCGCCGCAGCAGCTCCGCGAGGTCAGTGATGCCCGACTTGGTAAAGGCCAGAAGCATCCTTGCGTTCGTGCAGACGAGTCCGACGGTGGCAAGGGCCCAGCTTCGGTTGAAGTCAGTTCGGCGGAAAAGGCGACTGTTGACCGCGAACAGCGCCGTCCGCCCGTCGCCGGCCGAGCGGGGGACGTGCTCCGCCCCGATATTGCCGCCAGCGCCAATAGCGTTCTCGACGACGGGCGGGCCGAGCTGAGCACCCAACAGCCTCGCTAGAAGCCGCACCATCGAGTCTGTGGCCCCGCCCGCCGCAAACGGTACTACGAGGGAAATCGGGCGCGCCGTGCCCCAGGACGAGTGCGCCAGGGCGAGCGCCGGCAGGGCGAGGAGCCCTGCCATTACGCCCCACCCGGACGGGCACGCAGCGTCGAACCTCACGCCGGGCGGTCCCCGGCAAGGGTCACCCGGTGCATGATCCGACGGAAGCCGTGGTAATCGTTGACTGGGTTGTGCAGCGCGCACCGGTTATCCCAAAAAGCGATGGATCCCGGCTCCCAGCGAAAGCGACAGGTGAACTCCGGCCGGACCTGGTGCTCGTAGAGATAGCTCAAAAGGCCGGCGCTCTCCTCCTCGGACATACCTTCGAAGCGAAGCGTGTGCCCGCCATTGACATAAAGCGCCTTACGCCCGGTCTCGGGATGCGTCCGGACTACCGGGTGAGACGCCTCAAGCACCTTCCGTTCCTCGCCGGGCTTACGGTCCTCGCGCGTCCGCGTCTTCTCGGCCTTGGCCGAGCTGTTAATCGCGCGAAGCGGCTCCAGCATCTTCTTCATGGCATCGGACAGGGCGTCGTAAGCCGCGTAGCCACTCGCGAAGAGTGTGTCGCCGCCGTAGGGTGGGACCTCCCGCGCAACCAACATCGTCGCCATGGGCGGCTGGTCGAGGTATGCCGTATCGGTATGCCAAAGGCCACCGAAGTTCACCCGCTCGTCTTCCCGCTTAGCCACCGTGATGACCTCAGGCGCATCCTCCAGACCTTTCAGGAAAGGGTAATGCACCACGTCTCCGAACCGTCGCGCGAAGGCGACGAAGTCCTTCGGCTCCAGGGGCTGATCTCGGAAGAAAATAACTGAATGCTCCAGCCACAAACCGCGGATCTGGGCGATCAGGGCGTCGGAAGCCTTAGATAGCGGGCCGACCCCGTGGATCTCGGCCCCAAGCGCCCCGGCTATACGCTGAACCGTGAGTTGTGGACTGATGCTGTTCATCGTGACGTCTCCAGGGACAGGTTCCGGTAAAGCGTGGCCGCCATGGCCGGTCTCCCAACTGCACTCGGCAACCGCAAGACGAGCGGACCGATCGCGGGCATTGCCCCGGCCGCGATGCGGTCCGGTCAGCGGCTTCGCTAGCGAGAGAGGCTATCGAGGATATTCCCGCTTGACCCACCCTTGGGTGGGCATCCGCATCGGGCCTCTCAAGCGATCTCCTTCGCGCTGAATGATGCATAATGCATTCTTAGGCGGTCCGCAAGCCATCTCCGTGGCAAAATCCTTTGTGCCTTGAGAAGGCTAGGCTCCCTTTTACCGGTGGTTCCGACCGCCACAGCTGCGGCGGTCGGAAGGTCTCGCCTGTGAGAGGGGCTGCCGCTTCAGAGCTGCTCGCAGCATGGAACTGCAAGCGGAGCCACCTGAAAGCGACCAACGAGCCGACGACGTGCTTGCTCAATCGTCGAAGCTTACCTCGTTCACTGTTTGGATCTTCGCGAAGCGCTGCATACAGAAAATTGCGTTGCGATGCTCCTCATCGGAAGCACCCGCGCAGCAGTCTTCGACGACGACGCAAGCGTAGTCGCGGTCGTGCCCGTCCCTCACTCCAGTGTGTACCACCCCGTTGGTGGACACGCCCGTGAGGAAAAGGCGCTTGGCTCCCAGCGCGTTCAGCGTCGGTTGCAGCGAGGTGCCGTAGAACGGGCTGACACGGTGCTTGATGATGTCGAGGTCATCCGCACGCGGCTCGAGCGCCGCATGGATTGCCGTTCCCCACCCACCAAGCTTGAACAAACCCTTGTCCCGCGCGGCAGAGAAGACGGGGGAGTTAGGCGGACACTGGACGTAGTCCGGAGAGAATCCCACGCGCACAAACCCCACGCGGCACCCGGCCGCCCTTGCTTTACTGATCAGTTCGCGTGTCCGCTCGAGTACGCCGCGGCCGGCGATGATCGGCGCGTAGGTCTTCGCGTTTGGCCCCTCCGGATGGATCAGATCGTTCATCATGTCCATCACCAGCAACACGGATTCGCTCATTCTGCTCAGGCTCCTTCTTGATTCGTTGCACGTCTCGGTTGACCACATGCGAGACCCCGGAGGCTTCTCCCTCCAGCGCAGCGTTGACTGTGGCCCAGCCGGCCTCGATGTGTCTTCGCAGCGCGAGCATGGCGCCAGTGAGGTCACCCTCAATCATCGGCCGCAGAAGTTCCTCATGCTCCTCCACTGCCCGGAATGCACGACCCTCGACACGATTGATCACGTCAAACGGGTAGCGTGCCCAGAGAATCTGCACAAAGTGCAACGTCTGCGGCAAATCAGCCGTGACGTACATTTGCTTGTGGAAGCGGTAGTTGGCGGCCCTGGCCGCCGCGCTGTCGCCTTTCCTCACGGCCTCGGCAAACTCATCGGCCAGCCGTCGTATGACGCGCAGATTCTCCGTCGTTGCCTTCTCCGCTGCGTGGCGGATAAGTTGTCCTTCGAGGAGAATGCGCAGGTTCAACGTTTCGACAGATGCAGCGACGTCCAGGGGCGCGACAACCGAGCCCTTGTAGGAGCTGCCGCTGGTGTAGCCTTCGGCCTCCAGCAGCTTCAACGCCTCTCGGACGGGTGTGATACTGATCTGGAGCGTCTTCGCAACCTCTGCTTGCTTCAGACGGGTGCCGCGTGGGAAATGGCCGGCAAGGATCGCCTCGCGTAGATAGTCGGCAACTTGCTCCTCTTTCGTACGGTACTCCACGGTCGTCGAAATTCCTTCTGGCTGGGCCGTTTCGCGGCGCAATGCCAGTCTTGTACAATGCCTCTTTCCGCCCGGACAATCGAGGCATCTAGGTGAAGTAACAAGCCTTCCGTCCTTAGTCCGGCCTGATGTTAGCGGCCCGAATGACCTCTCGCCACTTCACGATGTCCGCCTTCAGGAACGGGCCGAACTCGGCCGGCGGCATTCCGACTGGCACCAGCCCAAGGTCCTCCAGCCGCGGCCGCAGGGCAGGGTCATTCAGGGTGACCCGGAGCGCTTTATAGAGCGCTTCGACGATTGGCGACGGGAGCCCAGCGGGACCGAAAAGGCCGTGCCAGGCTGCCACGTCGAAATCGCGGATGCCCGCTTCCTCAACTGTGGGCACTTGCGGTGTCCAGCTCAGCCGCACGTTGGAGGTGGTAGCGAGGGCGCGCAGCTTGCCGTCTCGCACAAACGGCAGGACCGCTGTGACTTGGTAGACCAGCATGGGGACGGTGCCGGCCATTACGTCGGTGACGGCCTGCGCTCCGCTGCCGTATGGCACATGCTCCAATGGAGCACCTGTCCTCAGGACCAGTAGTTCGCCCGCTAGATGACTGGACGTGCCATTGCCGGCTGATGCGTAGGCCACCTTATTAGGCTGGCGCCGCGCCCATTCGAGGAACTCCGGGAGAGTTTTCGCAGGAACGCTCGGGTGCACCACGAGCAGGTTCGGGGCGTTCGTGACAAGCGAAATATGGGTAAAGTCCCGCACTGGGTCGTAAGGCAGGCGAGGCATGAGCGACGGTATCACCGCATGGGACGCGACAGCTCCCATCAGCAACGAATAGCCGTCGGGTGCGGAGCGCGAGATGACTTCGCTTCCGACAGCGCCGCTTGCCCCGGGCCGGTTTTCTACGATGAGGGGCTGACCCAGGATCTTCGCCATGCCTGGCCCGACGAGGCGGGCCATGGTGTCAGTGCTTGTTCCTGCGCCATAGGGCACGATCAGACGAATGGGCCGGGTTGGGTATGCACCTCCCGGGTCTGAGGAACTGGCCTGTGCTGCCCTTCCGCGAAAGAATTCGGAAGCAGCGGCCAGAAGGGCAATCCTCCGGCCCACTGAAATGGAACGTTTCGCGCCAAAGCTCATGTCAGTAGCCCCTCCCCCTTCTGGCCCAGCGATAGGACGAGCGCTTGGAGTCTTATTGAATGCATAATGCATTTCAGCAGCCAACGTGCAAGGCCGTTTGAGGGTTCAAGAGAGAGGACTGGGGTATGAGCGGTTCGGGTTGTCGCGACTGGGACGACGCATGGCGCACACCGTCAACCGGCCGATTCGGGGCAGGTTTCCGCCGATGATGCGACTGGCCTCGGATCCGTTCACGGACAGCGTCGCCTAAGCGCGCCACCGAAGCGGGGGTTGGCCGTGCACAGACGGCATAGCGCACGCGAGCTACTGACTACTTCCCGAGCGACCAAGGCAGCGGAACCGCACCCAGCACGCAGTGCGCGACCCCCGGCCTACTCGGAGCCGATCGCCCACCTGTCAGGTGTGCGCCACAGCCAGATGTCTCGGTCAGCGTGCCTCCTCGATCTCCGCGTACGCGTCGCGCTGCATACGATCCATGTTGGAACCCTCAACACGCAGCAGCCGCGTGGGGCCGTCACGGCGAGGCGAGTGCAGCGCGCCGGGCTCATAGAGCTTCACGTCGCCGGGGAGGAGCATGTATTCACGCACGCGGCGTGCCTTACCGGGCGCGTCCTTAGTGGGCCGCGAGACACACTCCCAATCGGTCATTAGCGTCTGTCCAGCCGCTTGGCCGTAGATGGCCCAGGATGAGCCGTGGTCATGCGGAGGGCTTGTTTTCGGCCGTTGATACACATGCGCGACGACGGCGAACCCCAACTCCGGATCCTCGTACAACACCCTCCGTTCGGGACCGTCATCTGGGAGCAGTGACTGGATTAGTGTCTTGTCCCCGAGTGCCTCGTGCACAAGATCGCACAGCATGCGGCGCCCCTCAGGTCCTGGATCGGTCTCCAGGATTGAGCGGGCGAGCGCGATGAAATTGCCCAACGTCATGGCCATGCAGTCAAGTCGCCTCCATCGGTGGTGCCAACCCGCACATTGCCTTCACGCCCGCTAAGGCACGCATCTACCGAGATCGGTTGTTTTGGGAAAGCAACTCACCCCAACGGTGAGTGTCCTCGGCTATCAGTTGTCCGAGATGCCGTGCGGTCGCCACTTCGCCGTCTGGGATGCGGCCCATGAACTCGGCGTAGCGCCGACGTACCGTAGGATCGGCCAGCCCGGCCGCCAGAGCGGTTTCCCAGGCTGTCGCTACAGGCGCAGGGACGGCCTTGGGCAGAGTGATCGCATTCCAGATCTGAATGTCTAAGCTTGGTAACCCGGATTCCTTTGCCGTCGGAACTTCTGGCATGACTGGCAGGCGCGCATCACCCGTGACCAACAGCGCCTTGGCCAGTCCGCTGCGGGAATTAGGAACGGCGCTGAAGGCCTGCTCTATCAGAATGTCGACAACGCCCGCCAGCAGGTCGTTTACCGCGGGCGCGCCACCACGATAGGGGATCAGGTCCCCATGTCCATTCGTAGCTTCCATCAGCTGAAGGGCTGCCAGGTGCATAGTAGAGCCGTTGCCACTCGTCGCAATCTTCACGTCGCCCCGCCTCAACCGCTCGACTAGCTGCGGGATTGTACTGATGCCGGACTTGGCGGAAGCGAGCAGCACCATGGGATTCGTGCAGACAAGCCCAACCGGCGTGAAGTCCTGCTGAGAGGAAAAGCCAATGTTGGAGTATAGGTGCTTGTTAACGCAGTACACGCCGACATGCGCAAAGAAGGCGGTGTACCCATCCGGCGCGGACCGCGCCACACGCTCTGCCCCGATGTTGCCGCCAGCGCCGGTCACGTTCTCCACGACGACGGGCTGACCCAGCACCTGCCCCATCGGCTCGGCAATCAGGCGAGCCATTACATCGGTCGTTCCGCCAGCCGAGAAGGGCACGACCATGGAGATCGGGCGCGTTGCGCGCCAAGCTGGCTGGGCGTGCGCCGATGGCAGCAACGACATGGCACCAAGGCCGGCCACGAGCTTGCGTCGAGGGAGACGGAATGGTCCGCGGCTCATGTCGGCACGTCCACCGCCAGCGTCAATCGGTGTATGGTCCACCGGTGGCTGTGGCAATCGCCAGCCGAAGACCCTCTGGGCAACCGCTCCGCGCTATCCATCAGCGGCGCACGTGCAGCGGAGCCGCTTGCGGAGAGCGCGTGCCCACCCACGGATAGCACCTCACGCGCAACCAGAAGATCTGCGACGAAGGTCATCTCGCTAAACCCACCTCTTATCCGCCCTATGGTAACCGGATCCTTTGCAGGATCAAGGCATGATGCATTTTATACCTTGCCGTGCAAGTGTTGAAAGGCGCTCAAGATTGACCTTGGAATGGCAGCAGGCTGCGTCGGACCCTCCCGACGGCGATTGGTGGAGCGGAAAACGTTAGCCTGTCGGTACAGGATAAGTCTGGCTCCAGGTAAGTCTTTCGACCCACACTTGAGCATGTTCCCGCCTGGAAGATCCCGAGCCGGCTCAAGCCTTATTATTGGGTAGTGAGGTGGTCCCCATTCGCCGGACAGTTTGGCGGCTAGGATAAGCTCGGCTCTGGTTCTCGTCAGGCCGCCAGTCTCTTCATCTCGCCCGCCCCATATGCCTCGTTGGGCGTGCGCCCAGCCAGGGCAGAATGGGGACGTCGGGCATTGTAGTAGCCGATCCACCTGGCCAGCCCGG
>JBHTFH010000031.1:0-44682 GCA_042666135.1 Roseomonas sp. GCM10028921
CCAAGCGAGCCCGGAACTCGCTCAGAGCGCTGAAGTGGAACCCTGGGTCGGTCAGTTCGAGCCCGAGCGCATACTTCCAGTCGATGCGGGCCCGCACAGCATCAGCCGCCTGACGATCACTGAGTTGCTCGAGAAACTGCAAAACAGTCACCAGGGCCAATCGCCATGGCGCGAGCCCCGGCTGACCCCGACTGGAGTACAGCGCGCGGAAGTCCGCGTCCTCGAAGAGACCGGCGAACTCTTCTCGAAAGCGCATCACCAAGGTGCCCCTGGGAAATGCGGCCTTGGCAACGCGTGCCGTCTCGGTCGGGATCTCGCCTATGGGCATCGGGTGCAAGCTCATTGGAAATGACTTGTGGGAGCCGCCTTGACCCGGCAACCGGTCCAGACCTCAAAAATCCGCCCGTTCTGATGACCTCGTATCGTCCCCAGACGTTGCGGCGTCAGGTGGTATCGGTCCCGGATTAACCGACAGTATCAGGTGTTTGTCCGCATCCGCGGCAAACAGCACCTTCTCTCGCGCGCCGTGGACCAGGACGGCAACGTGCTCGGCATTCCCGTGCAGAGCCGGCGAAGCGCCAAGGCCGCCAAGCGGTTCTTCCGCGAGCTGCTGAAGCGTTTGCAATACGTCCCGCGTGTGATCGCCACGGACAAGCTCAAGAGCTATGCCCCAGCGAAGCGCGACATCCTGCCCGGGGTAGAGCACTGGCAGAGCCGGTACATCAACAGCCGGGCCGAAGTGTCGCACCAGCCAATGCGACGACGAAAGCGGCAGATGCAGCGGTTCAAGTCGGCTGAGCAGGCTCAGCGGTTCCTCTGGCACACAGCATGATCTACGGGCACTTCCGTCCTCGCCGGCACCTGATGACGGCCAGCGAGTACCGGCGCGCCTGCACCAAGGCCTTCCGGATCTGGCAGCAGGCAACCCGCGTCCAAACGGCATCATGATCCTGCCGCACCCTCAGTCACGCGGCCGATCTTGCCCTCTCGCCGAACAACTTGCCAATGCCGCGGCAAGCACCGCTCTCAGGCCAGGTCGAGTGTACCCATCGTTCTGGGTTCCCTGTCCCGCCGCGCCTGACTGGATGGGAGCCGCGCGCCCAAGCGCGCCCACTAGGCGGCGGGCTCAATTCGAGCCTGACGCCGTCGTTCGCTTGATACCGCAGCTGGCGGTGTTTCCGTCCATGATGGAAGACATTACCGGCGGTTGCGGAACGCACACAAAACACACCTGAAGGGCGGACGGCGTGGATCTATCAGAGCTCGCGCCTGGGATGCCCAGATTGGCGAGGTGGGCAGGCGTAGTGAGGCTCCTGACGGGCTGAAGAAGGGTTAGCGGTTAGGAATGGAGTGCGTGGACTGCCCTGAGGTTGTCGGGCGACAGGGTAAATCCATCCGGAGGCGTCATTAGGAACCCAGCCACCCTGGCGAGCAGGGAAAGGCGAATTGAGGGGTCGATCGGACGTATTTCCGCCCGGCAGGGATGGGCGGAGACAGGCGATGAGGATGCCGGACGAGGCGGCGGCGATGCAGCGGCTACACGGTTTGGGCTGGGGCACGCGGCGGATCGCGGCCGAGGTGGGGTGCAACTGCGAGACGGTGAGCGATACCTGCCGGCGGGCAGCGGGGCGCCCCAACCCGGCTGAGCCTGCTGGCGGGACAAGCGGACTGGTTGGCCAAGCGGCTCCGGCGTCACCGGGACAACGCGGAGGTGGTGCGCCAGGAGCTGGCGTCCACGCCAAAGCTGCACCGATCGGAAGACGGTCAGCAATCCGCCGGAACAGAGTTCCTAAACCCATGGTAGTAGTGGAAACCACCTTTCAACGTCTTGGAAGTTCAATTGAGATCGCATTACGGAGAGGCGCGACATGTTTATATCGGAACGAAGTTACGCTTTCGGAACGCAGGACCACTCCCGTTGCCTTATCGAGGCTGACGTAGGAGTAACGGTGTGTACCCCAAAGGAGATCCTCGTGGCGGCGCCGAAGCAACCATACGGGCCGAACTTCGCCGCCAACAGGAATGGTGCTCTCGGCCTCCACCGTGATCGTCTGGCGAACATTGCGGCCACCGACAGGCTGGGTAAAGCCGGTATAACTGACCTCACTACCTAGTCGGAGTGGCCATAGCCGAGGCGCAGCTTCGTAAGCTGCACGATACAAGTTCCCTTCGGTGAAGTTGCTAAAACCAGCGATGAGCCAATTCCGCCGGCCATCCTCCTCAACAATGCAAACAAAGGGGCTCGTTGGGCTCACACCGAGCCATCGGTGCACTGTTCCATCTTCGAAGTGAACGACGGAGCCAGCGGGGGGACAAACGGAAGATCTGCCGGCCATGTGCACAGCGTGTCCAGCTGTCTGCTGCCGAATATCTCGTTCTGCGCAAGAGACTAGCGCGAGAACGGCGAACACCCAGTTCAACCTCGCCGACATCTGCGTTCCCTCAGATCCGAACATGACACCATGCAACAAATGAAAATTTGAACCACCTCTATGCACGGGCTAACCGGATGTCTGCCTAAGATAGGGGTGTATGCACAGGGCTCAGCACTGAACCATCCGATGCAACCCCTGCAACCTACATACGAGGAGCGGGAGCCTCTATTTCAAGCGGACATCATTTCAATAAACGGGCTTTAGTTGCCTGGTTGTGAAACCTCCTTGGCGCGCTCTGCGATGAAGCGTGCGCGGGCGACATCGTCTGGTCCGGCTCATCGCGGAACGCGCCAAGGAGGTCTCATAACCGGACAGCTAAAATCAAGGTGCGCGCTCTCGACCATTTTTTGCAACCTAAGATTGCAATAACACAATGACGTGTCTCTGCTGCCACGAAATCGTTACTCGCATCGGCATCGCTGTGCGCTCGCAGAACTTGCCGTGGACTGAAAAGTTGGCGATATCGCCCAGTAATAGAAACAAGAAATGAATGAGGTACGCTTGCTCCGCATGCTTGCAGCAGTCTGGGCGCGGAGTTCGAAGGAGAGCTGCGGATATCTGATCGGGGGCGTGGAGCAGTTCCAGCCGCATCCGCTTCGCAGCACGCCAAATGCGATTTAGAGTTCCCGCATACATCGCGCAGATTTTGGGTGCTCTGACAGTTGTCATGGCACTTGTAAACTTCGGCGCGTTGAAGCTGCTGGACGGTTTCTTCCACATTCAGGTGTCGCGGTTCCTGCCCGTTCCAGCTTTTGAACGCACACTGCTGCTACGCCTGGAAGGCGAGCAGGTGAAAAGCGACGAGGCCGCGCTTGTCCGCGCTCTTTCGCGTCTTGGCGCGCGGCAAGTCCTCTTTCCGTTCGGGTATGGTTCCCCGCTTCCTTCAACCGATGGCACATCTGTAATTTCCGGCCGCCATGCACAGCCGGACCGATTGGGCGGGGCAGACGCAGGCTGGGTCCTCGCTGAGCCGCCGGTGGGCAGTCCTACGGCCTGGGGAGTCCTTATACGGCCGCCCCTGGATGCCGGGGTGCTGCGCCGCATGCCAACCACGGTCATGGTCGACGGCACACCGGTACCGACACTGCCCTACGCCGCAGCCCAGCAGGCTGCCGCTCCGACCACGCTGGTGTCTGGGGAAGCTTTCTTCCCGCGCTTCCCCAGGGATCCCGCATCCCTGCCCTCGGTTGATGCCCAACGGGTCCTTGAAGGCCGCGTCCCGGCTGAGTTGGTCGCTAACCGAAGCGTCGTCATCGCGCCGCCCCCCGATCCCCGTCTGCCCGGCTTCGCTACTCCGCCCAACCCGGACGCTGCCACTCTCCCAATGCCCGAGCTGCAGGCCGTTGCCCTCGACGATTTACTCTCCGGACGCACGGTGCGGGAATTGGGGCCCGGCGCTTCCCTGCTTGTCATTCTCGCGGCGTCCCTGGCCGGCCTTCTTGTTTACAAGCGGATTAGCCCACGTAAATCGCCTTGGGTCGCGCTGGCGGTTACCGCAGCCATCCTGCTTGCCTACTACGGCTCGCTGCGCTTTGCCGACCTGCTATTGCCGGTCTCAGCGCTGATGCTTTCACAGGGGTTGCTCTCGCTTGTGATCTGGCGCTGGCGAGAGGTGGCCGAGGAGCATGTTCTCACACGCATGCGCCGTGAACTTTCAGCGCGGTTGCGTAAGGTGGCTGTCTCTACATCTGACGAGCGGCTGCAAGTTGGAACCGATGTATGGCAGGCTGCGGCGGCCATGATCTCGCGCCTGCTTGGCATTCGGCGCTCGTTGTTCCTCCTGCCGTGCCAGTCCCCTAGCGGAACTCCATCCCTTGAGCAGGCCGCCGGGGTGGGCGCCAACTTGGCCGACCTACCGCTGGACCGGCGCAATCCGTCGCTGCCACCTTTCAGCGTTGCCATGCAGGAAGGAAGGGCGATCCCAATGGAGCGCAGCTTTCTAGCGCCTGCCGAGGCTGGGGAGGACGTTTATCTTGCCTCTGTCCACTCTTCTCCGGGGGCGGGAGGGACTTCCCTCTTCTGGGTCTTCACGCTCCCAGAGGGAGAGACACAGCGCGTGCCGGCACTGCTGGAGGCGATCCGTGGTGCGGCCGCAGTGCTGGAAGTGCCCGCGGGGGACTCCGCAACCTTCGGTACTGGGGCGAAACGTCTGGACGACGCACTCTGGCGCGATGTGGACGCCCTGATGAGACGCGCTACCACGCTCGCCGGCGTGCTCAACGAGATCTCAACGGCGGCTGTGATCTTCGACCCGCTCGGCCGCATCCTGCACATGAACGCGCGGATGGAAGCGGCGGCAGCTATGACACTACCAGCCGGGGCCGACGTCGCGCCACTTGATTTGGTCGCGGCACTGAGCGGCCTGTCCCACGACCATGCCGCCCGCCTGGTTCGTCGCGTGCTCCTGGAGCGCACGGCTGTCGAACTGAACGCCGCCCGCCCTCTCGGAGGCCGGTACTACCTGCTGCGTCTCGCCGCGCTGGGCGGCGAGGAGGACGGGCAGGCGGTCGCGTCAGCCCTGCTCTGCGAAGCAGTCGACGTAACCGAGCCGCTTCGGCTCGCTGAAGTTCAGCGCGGCTTCACTGAGCACGTCGGCTTAAGACTGCGGAATCAGGCGGAGGCGGTCCAACTTGGCATCGGCCTCATCAACGATTCCCGCCTGCCAGAACCGGCACGCGTGGGCGTGATGGCCCGCCTGCGGGACGCAGCGGACGCCATCGGTACTACCGTAACAACCGCTGAGTCCTTCATGACCTTTGAGGTCGGCGGCCCGGCATTCCGGACCTATCCTGTTGACGCGCTCGCAGCCCTTCGTTCCGCTGCGGCGGCAGCATCGGCTGAAGCAGCGCGGCGCCGTGGCGTACGGATTGACCTCGTCACGCCGGAAATCGCCGGCCTTGCCTTGGCATCTCCGGCAGGGCTCGACGCCGCCCTAGGAGCCATCTTACTCCTGCTGGTCGGTGACACCCGCGATGGCGGTGCAGTATCTGTCACCCTAGAACAGAGCAGCACGTCCATGCTCATCACGAGCGTCAACGACGGATTCGGCATGCCGGAAGCGCGGCTCGAGGCTGTTCTCAGCGGCCAGGAACCGCCAGGCTCGCCCGAGCTCGGCAACTTGCGCGAGGCTGTCCGCGCTGCGGCAAGTTGGGGAGGTCAACTCAAGGCCGAAGCCTCGCCAGGCCAGGGCTTCCGCCTGTCACTCACCCTTAAGATTTTGTTCTGACGGAGTGCTGATGATGCCGCGTCTGATGCTGGTGGACGATGACGAACTTCTCCGAGATCTCTTGCAACTCCGCTTGGAGATCGAGGGCTGGGTAGTCAGCACAGCGCCCAACGGTGCAGCCGCCATCGCCGCGTTGGCGGACGGTGGGTCCGAACCACGCCCCGATGCCGTCGTGCTCGACTTGATGATGCCAGTAATGGACGGCATGCGCTTCATGCAGACCCTGGCCGGAACCGTGCTGAACCCTCCTCCGGTCGTCGTCCTTTCGGCCCTCGACAAGGAGGAGCTACGGCGCGACTTGCTCGCCGCGGGCGTCCAGGATGTCGTGCGCAAGCCCGTCGACCTCCCTGTGCTGCTTTCCGCGTTACGCAACGCAGCGGGAGTTTAAGGGGATGGTGCTCAGATGAGCGGCTGGGTGCTTCCGATCTTCCCGGAAGGAGGGTTAGCCAGCTCAGTCATTACTACCGTTTGGGTCGGCGTTTGGGTCGTTGCCTTCTTTAATCTCCGCTTTGGCTGGGTCTTCTCGGGCCTGGTCGTTCCCGGCTATCTCGTGCCGCTGCTGATCGTGAAGCCGTTTGCCGCCGCAGTCGTCGTCTTCGAGGCCGCGGTCACCTACCTGATCGTCTGGGCGTTCTCCGAGCGCCTCTCCTCCGGACATACCTGGAGCAGCCTGTTCGGGCGCGACCGCTTCATGGGCTTGGTGCTTGCCAGCATCGCCGTGCGACTGGCCTTCGACGTTTGGGCGCTACCCTTGTTCGGCGCCTTCCTGAATGACCACTTCGGCATAGCTTTCGACTGGCGCAATAACTTGCACAGCTTCGGCCTGATCGTTGTCTCTCTCATGGCGAACCAGTTTTGGAAACCCGGGCTACTAAAAGGGCTCGGATCCGCCTTTGTCACGGTCGGACTGACGTACCTTCTGGTCCGCTACGGGCTGATGGAGTTTACGAACTTCCGCATCAGCGGCATCGCCTATCTCTATGAGGGCTGGGCCGCTTCAATTCTTGCCAGTCCCAAAGCTTACATCATCCTCATCGCGACCGCGTTCATCGCCTCGCAAATGAATCTTCGCTACGCCTGGGAGTTCGGTGGGATCCTCATCCCAGCACTGATAGCACTTCAGTGGTATCAGCCATTGAAGATCGTCACCTCCTTCGTCGAGGCCTTTGTTATTTATGGGCTCGGCGCGCTCGCGTTGCGAGCACCCATGTTCGCCGATGTGACGATGGAGGGGGCGCGCAAGGTGCTTCTCTTTTTCAATGTGGGGTTCACCTACAAGCTGCTGCTCGGCTGGGCCGTCGTGCTTCTGGGAATCGAGGTAAAACAAAGTGACATGTTCGGCTTTGGGTACCTGCTGGCCACACTGATGGCCATCAAAATGTACGACAAGGCGATGCTGCTTCGCTTCACCCGGTCGACGTTGCAGATCTCGTTGGCCGGCGCCGCGGCAGGGACGGCAATCGGTTTTCTGCTGCTCATTACGCCGGCCGGCCTCGGCTTCACCGCAGCCGAGCCCCACACGGACGCGGCGGCACCGGTACGGCGCGAGAACACCAGCCTCGCCTTCGCACTGGCCCAGCAGAGCGTCGGCCTGTACGGGGGCTCGATCCCAGGGCAGCCAACATCCCTGCCCGACCCATCCCAACTCGCCTCCTTCCGGCGCGCGGCGGAGATCCTCTTTTCCACGGAAGGTGCCGCGGAAGCTGAGCTCCCAGGCCGCGCTGCCAGCTTCCTCTCGGCGGCGGGGTACCGGCTGGAATTGCTGCATGAGGGCTGGTTGCTGCTGGCGGAGGCGGAGGCAGGTCGTGGCTGGGGCAGCTTCGCTCTTCGTCCTCGGAGCACCTCGCCACTCCTCCTTGCAGTTCCGAACCCGCTGACCCTACCAAGCTTCCCCGCTGCGGCCGCGCTGATCGCCGCCAATCAGGACGCGCGCGCTATAGCGATTACGGGACCGAGCGGAGGTCCCACGGACAGTCAGCCGCTTGGGCGCTCCGCGGCACTGCAGCCGATTGAGCGAGCATTCACCGAGGTAGCGCTTTCCGGCGGTCTCGGTTTGCTCGAGCTGAAGGCTGGAGCCAAGACACGTCTTTCTGTCGCAGGACCTCTACCCAAGGGGCTAGACGCCGTCGGCCTCAGCCGTGCTCTCGACACAAATCTCGCGCCAGAGTTCGGCCCGCCTCCAGAGAGCCACCCAAGTGCTGCCAGCGCCACGGCTGGCTTCGCGACCCTGCAGCTGAATGGAACGGGGCTGGGGCGCTTGCTGAGCCGCGATGTGGAGGTCGCGACCGTCGAGGACAGGCGGATCGGCCTCAGCGCCTTTCTCCTCGACCGCCTTTCCGAGCCGGACGCGATCGCTCCGGCGGGGTCGGGCGCGTACAAGCCGCCAAGCCTTGCGGAACTCCGCTACCTCGATGTGGAAGTTTTAACCCCCCTGCTGCATGAGGCGCAGGCGGGCACGCCGGCAAATAGGACCACCGCCCTCGCTCCGGCGGCCCGGGCGGCCTCGGCGGTCGGCTACACCGTTTCGCTGGTACGGAGTGGGCCCGAGGGTGACGACCTGCATGCGTTGCTGACCGATGCAACGTTGGACCGGCACCGGGGCAGCTATGCCTTCCGGGTCGGTGCCGACCGAGCGCCGTTCGTGGTGCAGGTGCCGCGCCCACTTGCGGAAGTGAACTCAATGGAGTTCGGCCTCTCCCTCTATGATCAGATCGGCGCCACAGCGCTTTTAATCGCGGGAGCCGATCCTCGTGCACTGGCGGACGGCAGCGCCGATCCGCTCCAACCGCAGGCGCCGCCGAGCGTCTTCAATCTTGTGGGTCAAGTGCTGCTGCGAGAGGCAGTGCGGGCGCCACTCATGACAGTGCAAGCCCGCGCTCTCGGCGCGTCCCGGGAGGGCACCCTCCCACCGGAGGATGCGCTGCTCGCCCTGGATCGTCTCCCCCTTGGCGGTCGCGCGACAGGCCCGCTTGCCGCCCGGCTGCTCGGGACGGTGGAGCGGCTCGGCCTCTCGGTGCGGCCGGTCGATGGGAGCGCAGCAACGGCCGGTTACGGCATAGGCTGGTCCGCGCCAGCCCTCTACCTGTCACAGGCAGGACCCGAGAAAGAGTTAGGGGTACTCTGGCTTTCTCCGCTCGCCCGCCTCGCCTTTGCGCAGCGCACCGAGGCGCGGCTCGAGGAGGCGCAGTTCAGCGCACTGGGCATTCCGACCGTGGCACTTTCGCCGGCTGCTTGGCTCTCCGAGACGCCACCGGGAGGGGCTGGCGCCCTGCGGCCCGCCGGCCTGCGAGCCTCGCTCGCGGATTATATTGAACGTCGCGATATCTTGGCGCTGCGAGCGGCACAGCGCCGGTTCTCAGGGCTACGCTTCCGTCGCTTAGCAAGTCCGGAAACCCGCCAGACTTTCCTTGCGGTTGAAACCGCCGTCGGCGCGCCTTTGGCCCTTGCCAACCTCACCCCGCTTGACGCGGAAACGGCACTGGAAGGAGCACAATCGCTCGGCCGCTTCCTCGAGGCACGCGCCGGATGGCTCCTCCTCGCGCCGGAGGCGCTGGCACGGTGAGGCTCCTCGGAAGATTGGTGCTGCTGCTCATGCTTCTGCCGGCCTTGGCCTGGGGGGGGATGGCCCTGTGGACGGGAGCACGGGGGTGGGCCGCCAACGATCTCGCGACGCTCAGCCGGCTCGGAACGGCCCAGACGACCCTGGCCTATGTTCTGGACCGCGAGGTCTGGACGCGTTTCCCGTTGGCTGGGCTACAAACATCGGTGCGACTGGTCAGTCATGCGGATGTATCTTCCGAGTGGCGTGGGGATTCTGAGGCCGAGTTCCGCTACGCCTATTTGGTGCAGATTACGGACGTGCTTGGCTCGGTGCTGCGCGAAACCGTTCTCCACCAGCGCACCGGAATCGCAGCCGTGCGGGACACGGCCAGCGGTGAGATTTTTACCTCGTCAGCCTACGCAACCGCCGATGAAGTTCCGACCGCGGCGAGCGCCATAGTCCTCGCCTTAGAAGACCTACCACGCGTGGCGGCAGCGCTGCGCGTTCGGCTTGTCTCCGCCGCGCCGGAGGTCAGCCGCGTCGCGATTCGGGTCTATCAGCGCACGCCGTTGAACGAGCATCGAGTGTCAGTTCAGTGGGACCGGCTCACGGCTGAGCAGCGCACGCGCCTCGCGGAAGGCAATGTCTATCCGGCAACGCTTCTGACCGAAACGGAGCGTACCAACCTCCTGCGTCGCCAGTGGAAGCCGATTGGCCCGAGCGGCGTGGCTGGACGGGACTACCGCAGTCGCTCGCTCTTCTTGCTACAGGATCTTGCCGGCGAGCCGGTCGACCCGCCGGCTCTGCCTCCCGGGTTGTTCCTGGATTGGCGGCATAACGGTACGCTGCAGTTGCCGGAAGCAGGAGCGAAGCTGACCCTCCGTCTCGAACCTGTCGCGCATCTTGGAGCCGCTCCCACCGGCACGCTTCGGTTTTCCTGGTACGGCACCAGCTTAGCACAGCGCGAGACGCGCGAACTGCCTTGGTCCGGTGGTCGATCCGAGATGCAGGTCGAGTTTGGGGGCGGCCTCTTGGATCTGGCGTCTGACCAGCCCGTCGCCATCCGCGCTTTCCTTCCCGATGGGACAGAACTGACGGCGGAGGCTCCGCAAATCCGCGCCTTCGTCGCCGGCCCCGAGGCACCCGTCACCTTTCCAATCCTGCAATTGGACACGCGGGCCACGACCCCGGTGCGAGTGGATCTTCGCTGCCTCTGCTTCGATGCCCTCCCGGCGCGTGGCAGTCAGGCTGGTACTCCCGGCGCCCTGCCCGCGGCAGCCCTCTTAGCCGGCGCCGGGGCAACGCCCTCGTTGTTCTACGAAATGCTTTCCGCTGATGATCGCGTATTGCGGCGCGGGGAGATAACCGTTCCCGTGGAGCCCTCGCCCTATGACCGGCTGCTCGGCCAGGACAGCTTGGCCCTGTCGGAGCCTGCGAAGCTGCACTTCGACCTCCCGAGCGAGGTTGTGGCGCTACGCTTCCTCTCCTCAGTCCCTGTTCTGCTGAACGGATACAATCGACCGCCCGATCTGCCATGGCGCATCATGACGCCAGAGGACCGGTACGCCCCGGCTGAAGCCCTCGGAACGCGCCCGGCCTGGTTCGGCATGCGTCCAGCTGACTGGAATACCCTCCTCGCTGCCAATCGGAGTGTGCTCCTCGCCACCCACCCGCGCCCGCCCGAGGACGATCCGGAACTGCTCGCGGGCCATTACGACTGGGAGCAGTTTTTGCCGGATGGCGACTGGCTGGCCCGAGATGTCCTGGCGCCGCGGGAGGCGACACCGCTCCGCCGGTTGGCGCTGGGCACCGTTTTCTCACCCTTGCACACGAGCGCCGAGGTGGAATTGGAACTCGTGCCCAGCACGCCTGGCGGGCCCGTCACGCCAACCCTGCTGTTCCTTCGCGATGCACCCGGACCCGGCTTGCTGCGGCTTGAGGTGGACGGGCGGACGCATTTTTCTGCCCAGGTTGCCGCCGTACGAGGCACATTACCGATGCCCCCTTTACGAGCCGGCACGCGCCGGATCCGTGCCTTCGCCCCGGCCGGAACGGCACTGTACCTGAACCAGGTGACCCCTCTGCCCAACGCGTTGATCAGCCGTCGGGCTCTCCGCCTTGTCCCTGGTGAGACAACGTTTGACTATGAGAAGCGCACATCAGCGGACGCTGAGCGACCGGAACTGGTCGTGGCACACCTCTATACCCAACCGGCGCCGGGCAGCACGGCACGTCAGGAGCTGGCGATCACCATTGAGGGCGGGCCTCCTCGAAGCCTCGGCCCGCATGCCGACTTCACCCTGCGCGAGCGGGTCTACGACATCAGACGCGGACCGGAGCCGCCGGATGTGCGTGTCCTCAGCGCCGCCGGGCTGCTCGGGCCTGAAAGGGCGCTGTTCGTGCCCTTCGGTCCAGATCTTCCACCAGGTCGCTATCGCATCCGCGTCCGGCTCTCGGATGGCCCGGAAGCGTTGCTGTCACTTACGCGTACCACGCCCGGCGTGGCCGAGCGGCGCGACATCCGTCGCGAGCAGATCCAGGAAGGCCGCAGATGATGTACGGGAAGCCAACTGCGTTACGCCGTAGCCTTAACCTCTCGGTCCTCGCGCTGGCCGTGGCAGGCGCTGGGCCTACACGAGCGGCCGATCCGCTCGAGGCTCTCTTGGAGACGACGGCGCTCATGTCGGGCTATGTGGCGGCCACTGCAGCCGAGGCCGCGCATTCAGAGGACCTGTTTGTCCGTATCTTGCGGGGCGACCGCAGCCCCGCGCTAGCGCAAGCTGTCCGGCCGCTCGGCTTTCTGCTGGGGACGCTCTCCCTGGGCAGTGAGACCCTGACGGTGCTGCGCGAGGCAGCCGAAGCAGAGACGGGCAAGGGGTTCTATGTCGCCCGTATGCCCAGCCCCGGCATCGCACCCGTAGCATTGCAGGCACCCCATCGGTCGGACGATCTTGGGACCGGCACCATCATCGCGCGTCTCCTCACCGGGGAAAGACGCTTCGCCGCGGCGGCCTGGAACACGGTGCCGCGCCGCTACGATGATCCGTCAGGACGCCGGATTGACTCCGATCTCGCTCACGCCCCTGTCAGCCACTTCAATGCCTTCACCCGTGCTTTCGGGCGCGCCTACCCGGGCGGGCTGGTCGCCCAGATCCACGGCTTCGAGCAGGGCCGGCGCAACGGACAAGCCAGTGCGTCAGCGGACATGATCCTCAGCGGAGGCACATCGTCGCCGGGCCCGCAGGTTCGAGCCCGTGCCGCGTGCCTCCGAGCTACCAGCGAACCCTGGGAAGTTCGGCTCTATCCAGACGATGTCCGCGAGCTCGGCGGCACTACGAACACCAATGCTGCCGCCCTCCGGGCTCTCGGCGGTCCTACAGAATTCTTGCATGTGGAGATGGCGCGCGAACTGCGCCAGCGGTTGATGCGAGAGTCGTCCTTGCGGACACGCTTGGCCGCTTGCCTTGTCGGATCGAGAGGATGAAGCTTTGCTACCTTTTCGCGACTGCCGCGGTGCTGCTCCTGCTGCCGGTGGCGGAGGGACCACACGCGGCCGTCGACGCAGTGCGGGAGCGCGCTGTTGGCGACACGCAGCCACTGCTCCGCTGGGACAACATCCAGGGTTCCCCGCTCTGGGTGGACGGTGCAGCCCCGCGTCGCAAGCATGGGCAAGGCCTCTACACCGTCACCTTGTCACCCGGAGAGACGACGCGGTTCACCGTACCGGCCGGAGCCGTCATGCGGCTGCGCGCGCCAGAGAGGCCCATCACGCCGGCCGATCTGGCGATCACCGTCTCCCAGGGAAGCGGTCTGGCGGTGACGGCCGTGCCGGCACAGAGTGTGAATGGACGAGACCTGCTGCTCGGCATCCCGCCCTCCTGGCCGGCCGTCGTCACCCTGATCCGCCCAGCGGACGCACCAAGCCCTCTGGAGATCGCCCCTTTCCTGGCACGGTTCACGGCACCACCGGACCCTGTGGCTTATCGCGACCGACTGGACCTGCCCGGTCCCGACCGGAATATCCGTCTCGGACGGCGCTGGGAGAGCCTCCCGTACGATCTGCTCGAGCCTGCCGCCTCCCAGACCGTTGCTCTGGTGGGGCCGGCGCGGCTGCTCCTGCAAACCCGGCGGCTGTATGATCAGGGGCCACCTACGTGGGTCCGGTCGTACCGCATCCGCGCGGCGTTGAACGGACTGCCTTTGCAGGTCCTGGACTTCTCAACCAGCCCGGATGGCTCGCAGCCTGTCCGGGTCGAGGGCTCTCAGGAGGCCGTGGGTGTCCCACAGCAGGGCTACCTCGACATTCCCGCCGGAACGCACAGCTTGACCCTCGACGCCGACGGGCCCGTGCTGGTCCGCGTGCTGGCGCATACTGGCCGAGACTGGCTCGTTCCCGGCCTGAACGCTCCACCCGGCAGCGATCTGTCTGAGGTCATCACCGGCGAGGGCTGGGATGGTGGCGCCGGTATTTGGACCGTTGACGAAGGGGATCTCCGCCGCGCGCTCGGCCCCGTCCCCCGAGGGGCCACGCATACAGAACGATTGGCACGTCGGCTCTCCCGCGATGCGGAATGGGATGCGGGCCTTGCCGGGGCAGCACTGATGGACCATGCCGCGCGACGAGCTCCGGGCCTTCCTGAGGCGGTCCAAGCCGCCGAGCGTCTCCGTGGCGCCGGCACGTTCTGGCGTGACCTCCTGCCCTCCCGCAGCGGACTGCAGCAGCAGATGGGGTGGGTGGCGCTGCCCGTGCTGAACGACCCTCTCCTGCCCCTGCCGCGCCGGGTGCCGCCGGGGCTGCCCCAGGATGTGTTGCTCACAGGACTGGTTCGCGGGATCTTCGTGACCCCAGGGTCTGGCGGTCCACCGCTTGTTTACCGGCTGCCAACCAGGGAGGCGCCCTCCAGCCTGCGTGTGCTAGTGGGGCATTCAGGCACTGCCGAACCCGCTGCCCTGATGGTGCAAGTCGGTGACGAGCGGCCGCGCCGTCTGGTCGTTCATCCGGCGCCTGAACTCCCGCCTGCGTCCTTTTCGGAGGGGCCGGGCGAAGCCGGTTTGGCGAGGTTGCCACAGCCAAGTAGTCCCCCGAGCACACGGTCTGGATCCTTCTCGCAGAATCGTCCTCCAGGGCCGCTTATGGCGGCCGGCGCGGTCGAGATTCCGCTGCCCCGCGCAGCGAACACGGTGCGGATTTGGGTGGAAGCGGCCAGCATGGCCCGGCCTGTTGCCCTGCAGTACCGCGCCTCGCGTCGCGAAGGATTGGAGGATGAGTCCTATGCCGAGGCGGTGCGCGGGGTCGGGCAGACACCTGCCATGGCTCTGTTCGGTCTGGCGCTGTCCAACGCCATCTTGTGTGATTCGTGGTTGAGGGATCCGTTATCCTGCCCTAACTCAGGACGAATTGCTGAGGTCCGGTCACTCCACAATGAGTGGCTTCCGCTGCTTCGTCTACTACGTGCTCGCCACCGGACCGAGTTCGCGACCGTCGCCGCGGACCCGACGCTGACCGCACCCCGACGTGCCGGCGCCTCCGGATCAGCGGAGGCCCGGGCCAAAGAGCGAACCAGCGACTGGCTCGGTGCCCTGGAGGCATGGACGCGAGCGACGGAAACCGCCGGAGGCAGCGATTGGTGGCAGGCCCAGCTCGGTCGTGCCGAAGCCCTGCGCCGGCTCGGCGAAGCCTACCTCGCCGAACGGTTTCTGAAGGCGCTGCATCGTGCGCCCGCAGCCCCACCGGGCATTCGCCGGCAAGCGTTCAGTGGCTTGCGCCGCCTTGCCCTGGAGACCGGCGATCCGGAGGCGGTGTTCGGTGTCCTGTCGGCCCAACTCGCCACTAGGCGGGAGCCGGATGTGGCGCTGCTATCGGATCTTGCCAGTACGCTTGCCGCGGCGGGACGTGATGTGATGGCGGTGCAAGTCGGCCTGCTCCTTCCGTCCAACAGGCGCCCCCCAGCGGTTACCGGAGCCGCTTTGCGTGCCGGCTGGGCTGATGTTTTCACCCTCACGCTGAACGAGGAGCCCGATGCGGCCCGCCGAGCGCTCTGGCAGGGTCTTGCAGCCGCGCGAGCGGGAGATGAAGCCGCCGCACTCGCGCAGTTCCGTGCGGCGGGTGGCGAGGGCAGCCGCTGGGCTTCGGCACTGGAACGCGGTCAGTCCATTCGTGCCCGCCTTGGCCCGGAGGGCGCCGCCACGCAAGACCTGGCGCAGGACTGGGGTGACTGGTGGGCTTCCCATCCGGGCCCATGGATCTGGGCGGAAGTTGAGGGAGCCGCTGTTACCCATGCAGGTGGAGCGGAGCTGGAGGCTTCGGCCCGCGACCTCCCCCTTCGCGCTTGGCGTGCCGAGACTGGACGGCCGGTCCGGCTCGAACTCGCCGGCCCTATGCTTTTGCGGGTCGAGACACGACCACTGCACGTCGGGCAGAACCCCACGCTACTCGATGGTTGGATCGAGATCGCCATTGAGGGCGGGCGGCGTGTCACCGTCCCCGTGTCGCGGAACCAATCCTCCCCCGGGCTCACACTGGTCGGAGGCGGGGGTACCCCGGGCACAACGGTGGTGGAAACGATCGCAGTCCCTGCTGGGCGCCATTTCGTTACAGTGACACCGCGAGGTTTCACGGCGCTGGTGCGCGCCTCCCTCGGGCAGCCCGCTCTGCCGCTTCCTGTCCTGCCAGTACCCCAACCTTCTCTGCTGCCGCCAGGGACCCCAGGCCTGCGAGCCGCCGCGGATTCTGCCGCCGGGCAACGATACGAGATGGGCGACCTCATTCGCCGCTTTGAGGCCCGCCCAGAGGGCGACCAAGCTGCCCTCGCTCAGGCGGCGCGGCTGGCTCAGAGGAATCCCGAGACGCCCGGTCTCGCTAGCCTCTGGGCACGACTGGCGCAACAGAGCCGCTGGGAGCGCATTACGGCACTCGACTCCAGCGCCGGTTACCGCAGCTTACCCGTGCCCGGCTGGCAGCCTGAGGCGCCGGCGCTGCGCGTGCGTACCGCGCTGCTGCCGCGGCTATCCGCTGATGAGCAACTCCTGCCTGCAGGCAGCGAGTTCGCCCTCTCGTTCGTCAACACCGCCGCAACCGTTGTCGACGTCGAACTCGGCTTAGCCGACCTGCCCGGCGTGGCAGGAGAACCCATCACCGTGCTCCACCGGCTAGACGAAGGTGCGCCGCAGCCGGTGCGTCTGACCCCGCGGCTACCCGCAGCCAGGATCCGAATTTCGATCCCCGAGGGCGAGCACGGTTTGCGCTTTTCCATCGCGGATCCACAATCAAACCGCTTCGTCCGGCTCCGCTTCACTGAAATAGCCGAAGGAAGCGGGGGGGCTGACCACCCTGCTCCGCGGGAGCCGGAGCGTGCCTTCGATGTCGCCACTACGGAGGAGCCCGTGCTGCTCACGCTGGAGGGTCCCGCTTGGCTGCGCATCGATGAGCTTGGCCCCGACGGCACTGTGACGCCGCGCTACCGGAGTGTCGGGCCGGGCTGGCAGACGCTGCGACTGGTTCCTCCGGCCGACCGGGCGGAATTGCTGATGCGCATCTTCCGCCTTGTTCCTGACCGGGCCGCTCCAGCGCCCGCTCCCCCCTCCTTGCCACAGGCGGAGGTCGCCCCCGGTGCACCCATCGCCGTGCTGGACGTCCCGCCTGCCCTGTCGATCGTGCTAGAAGACCGGCTTCCACTTGGCCGCCAGGAGGATGGAACCTGGAGCCTCTCAGCCTCTGTCGAGCGAGCCCTGCCCCCAGATGAGGACCCGGGCCAATCACGTAGCGCGCTCTACACCCAATTGCTCGCTGGGTGGCGCTACCTTGATGTGGTCAACCGGCTCTATTTGCGTGGCGAGGCGATCCTGCGCGGCGATATTGACGCAGGCTCGCCTACCCTTGGCTTACGTGGCAGAGTGGAGCGATCCTTTGCCGACGCGCCACTTACCCTTTTTGCAAGCGCGAGTGTTTTCGGCCAAGCCTTGAGCGGCCATGGAACCGCTTGGTCCGGCACACTCTCAGGTGGTCTGCGCTGGGAAAACGAGATTGACGAGAAGACCCGCCAATTTGCGACAGTCAGCGGCTTTGTGCGTGCCCTGGGCGGCCTCTCGGCGGACCAGGCGCGGGTCCTGTACCCGGACCCAGACATCTTTACACGCTACAAAGAACAGCACCGCCAGGGACTCCGACTGTCTTATGCGCTGCGCCATCAGCCCTGGTTGGACACCGTCTGGACGCTCGGCGCTTCGGTTGTGAGCAACGAAGATCTGAACCTGCTACGACCGGATCACATTGCCCTGACAGCGGAATGGGCGCAGTTGCTCGGCCCCGCAGTGATCGAGGCCGGGGTCACCCATACGAGGTACTTCTCGGACCCAGATCGGGCGATGCCGCGCAACGACACCCTACTGCGCGTCGGCCTTCTGCGGGAAGGCTGGCTGCCCTCTGGACAGCGATGGGAGATCGGAGCAACGGCCGGGTATCGCACCCTCGCACGAGAGTGGACCGGCATGCTCTTTTTTACTTGGCACTTCAGTACAGGCCGCGGCTTTCGGGACTTCACGCCGGCCGAAGTTCCCTTCGCGAGGCTCCGCGAAAGACCGCTCTTTAGCCTCCCAAACAATGGAATGCGCGATGCTCCGACGTATTGACGCACCCACTGCGCGCGAACTTTTGGCCGAGGGAATTCACCCTAGGCTCCTGAAGGCCGAGGCACCTCTTCTGGCCGAAATCGAGGAGGGCTTCGTACCTCCTGTTGGTCCCGGCGCCCCTGAGGCCCTGGTGCTCCACTTGGTAGCTCACACCGAGGCCCGCTCAGCCCGTCTCTCCACCATTCGCAAAGCCTTCGCCGAGTTCAACATCCGCTTGGCGCGTGCGACAGGAGAGACGGAACGGCGGGGCCACATAGCGGATTTTGCTCGAATCCTTGGTGCATCGGATCGCCAACTCCGAGGCGATGCGAAAGCCTTCAACCGGTGGTTCGGATCGGATGCCATGATCGACCGAACCCGAAAGCGCATTGGCGAGGAGGAGCGGCGCCTGGGTTTTACGCTCGACCGTCTCGGACCTGTCGCCTCCCGTGCCCTCGCCGCCAGCGAGGATGTACGCGCCACCTGGCGCCGGCTTGGTGTAGAGCTGCTGCTGGCGAGAATGTTGACATACGGAGGTGACGGGCGCGTGAGGACCGCTGGCATGCGCTGCCTCGCCACCGCGCTAAGTGGCGCGCCGCTTGACCTTCAGGAAAGCTTGCTGAGCGAGGCCACCCTACGTCGCGTTCAGCGCGCTGCGCTGGAGCCTGGTCTCGACGTCTGGACCGCGGCGCAGGCTCTGGAGATCCTGAGCGGTGCCTCACCGGAACTCTTCGATCGCGCCCTGGAGCTGCGGCTTGCCCCAGCTATGCCCCCGCCGCCTGACGACCTTTTCTTCCGCCGCCGGGCCGTGGCGCTTCTCTGCGACGCAGTTGGAAAGCGTCCCGGGATTTCCCACCTGCTGACGCCGGTGCTGCAGGATTCGAGCCCAGCGGTCCGCCAGGCGATGGCCTTGCACCTTCACAGGTTGCCGAAGGAACTTGCGGCGGAGCACTTTCCCGGTCTGGCCTGCGGCGACGCCGCAGCAGAGGTGCGGGCTGCGACCCTGGCTGCGGTTGAGCATCTGCTGCCCCTGACCGGCCCAGAGCCGTTGGCCGCAGTCTTCATCAAGGTGCTGCGCGAGGAAACCAGCCCCTTCGTCGTTCGCGTGGCATTGCACTTTGCCGACTGTGCGCTTGCTTGGCTCCGAGCCCACCAGCCGGAAGCTGCCCGCGGCTGGGCTGACGCGCTGATGCCTGAAATGGGGCGGCTGCATCTTGAGGCCAAATCGCTGCCTATTCGGCGCTGGGCGGCGCAGGCCTATGAGCGCATGTGGTGCCAGACCGACGCCGAGGCGCGGGCGCTGTTGGAACTCCTCTCGGCAGCTGTGGGGCGCCTAGATGAAGGGAAGACACGCCGGTTACCTAAACCGGCGACGAGCGCCGATCCCGTCTTGCTGGGCCGGGTTCTCGCGGTCATGGCGCAGGCCGACTTCGGTTACGAGGTCGCAGGAAGGCGTATACGCCGGGGCGACCGGTTCCGCTTTCGGCTCTGGCGCGCACTGCACGAGTGGCGGCATCCCTCACCCGACAAGCGTCAGGCATTTCCGCACACCATAGGAAGAGTCTACACCGGCACCCTCTCGGCACCCTCTGGCATCATGGCGGAACTCGCCCAGACGAAGGTGCCGGGCGAACCGTACTTCATCGGTGAAGAGGTGGGCTGGCGCCCCTGGCTGCCGCTGCCCGACCACGCACTATCCGCCATCGACACTGGCGCGACCGTCATGCTGCATACAGCAGAGGGCGTCACGTCCATGGAGCCGCCCAGCAGCTTTCTGAGGCGCCTCTCCGCACGGCTTCGGCTGTCACACCGGTTCTCGGCCATCGCCGACCTCCGCAATTGGAGTGAGGCTCGCAGCCAGCCGCCCACCGCCTACCTGCGTGCACTCACGGAACTCGGCTTCACATTCCGCCACGAGCCCCATCGCGGGGCGGCCGTGGATCCGGCGGTGGCTCGCTTTTTCCCTGCTCTGATCCCAGTACCGTTGATGATCGATGGTTCGCTCTGGCAGCGCATTGGAACCTATTTCGTCTCGGTCTACGAGAACTCGATCCCTCACCTCGTCATCTTCATGATCGCAGCAGCTGCCTGGTTTTTCGGGCGGCACATTCTGGTGAATTTTCAGATGCGCCGCGCCCGCAACGCCATCCCTCTCGTGCTCGGAGGTTGGGGCACACGAGGAAAATCAGGGACCGAGAGGCTGAAGGCAGCACTCGTCAGCGGTCTCGGCTATCCATTGATTTCGAAGACCACCGGCTGCGAGGCGATGTTCCTGGTCGGGGAGCCGTTCGGCCAAGTGCGGGAGATGTTCCTCTTCCGCCCCTATGACAAAGCGACCATCTGGGAGCAGATGAACATCGTCCGCCTGTCGGTTAAGCTGCGCGCCGACGTGTTTCTCTGGGAGTGCATGGGACTGACTCCAGGTTATGTGCAGGTGCTGCAGCGCCACTGGATGCGCGATGACATTTCCACTATCACGAACACCTATCCGGACCATGAAGATTTGCAGGGCCCTGCAGGACGCAACATCCCCGAGGTGATGACGAACTTCATCCCGCGTTTAGGTACGGTTCTGACCACCGAGGAGCAGATGCGGCCCATCCTCGCCGATGCGGCACGCCGGCTGAAGACCCGCCTCGTTCCGATAGGCTGGCTGGAAGCGGGTCTGATCCCTTCGGACTGCCTTAAGCGCTTTCCTTATGAGGAGCATCCGTTCAACATCGCCCTGGTCCTGGGTCTAGCTGAAGAGATCGGCGTGGATCGTGATCTCGCCTTGAAGGAGATGGCCGACCGGGTGGTCCCGGATCTCGGGGTCCTTAAGGCGTTTCCCGTGGCGCCGGTCCGGTCGCGTCGGCTGGAGTTTGTCAATGGGATGTCGGCCAATGAACGCTTTGGGGCCATGTCCAACTGGGCACGCATGGGTTTTGACACCCAAGACCCCTATTGCGAGCCAGGCGTCTGGCTGACCACGGTGGTGAACAATCGGGCCGACCGCGTGCCGCGATCGCGCGTCTTCGCGGCAATGATCGCGAACGACCTCTCAGCCGATCGGCATATCCTCATTGGCTCGAACCTTGAAGGTCTCCAGGGCTACATTGAGGAGGCCTGGGCACACCGCGCGACCGGCATGACACTTTGGCCCGAGACAGGCAACGCTCGGGAGGCTGACCCGCAGGAAACTCTCAACTCCACCGCCCGCTGGCTGCGGGTCGCCCGCAGTGCGGATGAGGCACGGGCATACCTGCGCGCCATGCTGAAGGGGCAGCCAGTGCAGATGGACATCGCGGCGCTGCTGGAAGTGCCTCTGGAAGGATTGGAGGCTGCGCTCTCAGCAGCGGGGGTTGCCGGAGCGGCCGATATCGTCGTGCATTACGGCCAAGCGCTGAAGGCAGCCCAAGACTATGAGGCGCTTGCTAAGAAGATTCGAAGCGGAAGCGCCGGCCGCAAAGAGTTAGATGCCGCATTCGTCGAGCAGGCGACCGCTTGGTTTCGCGCCAAAATCGCAGTTGTTGAGGATTTTTACGCGTCGGGCGACCAAGTCGTCGAGCGCATCGCCGCCGAAACCCCACCTGGCATCCTGAACCGCATCATGGGCATTCAGAACATCAAGGGAACAGGTCTCGACTTCGTCTATCGGTGGCAGGCGTGGGACACGGTACACACCGCCTGCGCGATGGCGACCAGTGCCGATCCGGCCCAGGCCCAGGAAGGCCTGCGGACGCTGGCAGCCTATCAGGAATTCGGCGTCCTCTCGGAGGAGACTGTGCGCGAGACGTTGGACCGACTGCGCACCTCGCAGCCGGCGCTGGGTGCCGCCTTTCTGGATCAGGTTGAATTGGCCCGCTCCAATTTCGGTCGGCAGATGGCGGAGCTGCGAGCGGGTATGGGTGTGACCCGTGCGGCCGGTGGGCTGTCGCGCATCTTGGACACTGTGGAGGCCCTTTTCGATGCCGGCGACGCGGTCCGGCGCCGGCGGAAGGCAGAGCGCATCTATCGCGACCTCGCAGCCGAACGCATCAGCCTCGACCGTGCGGCGCTGGAGTTGAAGAAGCTAAATTCCCGGCAGAAGGGCGGCTGGCTGGCAGAGGAAGTCCAGCTTGCAGGCGGACGCCTGAACACGCTCCTCCAGATGCTCCCAGGCAGGCGGCACCGTCAGGGAGCGGCGGCATGATCCCCTTTCCCATTCCGCCCATGGAGGAGGAGCGCCTGGCGGCCCTTCGCCGGTTCCACCTCGAAATAACGGGGCGAGAGCCAGAGTTCGACCGGATCGCGCAACAAGCCGCAGACTGGTTTGAGGTGCCAATCGCCCTTGTCACCTTGGTGCTGCAGGACGAGCAACGGTTCATGGGAGCCTGCGGGCTACATTTCTCTGGCTCGCCGCGTGACTTCGCCTTCTGTGCCCACGCACTCTCAAGGGAGGAGGTTCTCGTCGTTCGTGATGCTCAAGCAGACCCGCGCTTCGCGAGGAACCCGTTGGTCACAGGCGATCCCTATATCCGTTTCTACGCCGGGGCGCCGCTCACCCTCGCTCCCGGCATCACTGCCGGCACTCTCTGCGTCATCGGGCGAGAGCCACGGGACTTTAGCAAGCGTGACCGCCGTCGGTTGGCTGCGATGGCCGAAATCGTCGTGGACATGGTACGCCACCGTGTCGGGACGCTTTCGGCGAGGGCCGCCGAGGAGCAGGTCCAAGCCAGCTATCGTCAGCTCGATGAAATCCTGGATGCCCTGCCTTCGGCACTCACTGTCTACGACCAGCAAGGCCTGCTGGTACGAACGAACCGCATGTTTCGTGAAATCTTCCACCCGGACGAGCCCGGACTGATCCATGCCGGGATGTCGCCAGCTGATGTTTGGGCCGAGCTCAAAAGGCGCGGTCATCGGGCCCTGGAGGGCGATGCCGACCCGGCTTGGCTCCAGTGCGGCAGCAAACCCAGCCGTCGTGAGCGGCCAGACTTTGAGATCCGGCTGACGAGTGGCGGGATCATGCGGGGACGAGAGGTCCGCACAGAATCTGGTCTTCTGATCTCTGCTAAGACTGACATCACTGACCTGAAGAGGCGCGAAGCAACCATCGAGGCGCAAGAGGCGCTGCTGCGCGCAACACTTGAAGCCATCGATCACGGCGTACTCGTGGTCGATGACAGCCTTCAGGTGGCGTTCTTCAACGAACGGTATTTCGAGATCATGCATACCCCGCCCTGCCTGAGAAAGCTGGGCGTACCTGTGGAGGCCCACATACGGGCCTGGGTGCGGGACGAGGAATCAACGGACGCCGCCCCCGAAATCCTCGTGCAGTCGCGGTTGGCGTCGATGCGGCGGCACGAAAGTCAAAGCCTCGAACTTGCAACCCGTGACCAGCGCCACATTCTTTCTGTCCGCAACGCCATGCCGGACGGCCGCTTCCTTTTGATGGTGACGGACATCACGGCCAGGCAGCAGGCAGATCGGATGAAAGATGAGTTCGTCGCTGCGGTTAGCCATGAGTTGCGAACTCCGCTCACCTCAATCGCTGGCTCGCTTGGCCTGCTCGCCGCGGGCGCTGGTGGCGCGTTGAACGATAAGGGCCAACGCTTATTGAGCATCGCGCAGCAGAATAGCGGCCGGTTAACCCGCTTAATCAATGATCTGCTCGACGTTGGCAAGATCGAGGCCGGAAGACTGGAATTCACCTTCAGCTCTGTGGCGCTCGACGAAGCATTGCGGCAGGCCGCAGAGGAGAACCGGCCCTATGCCGAGGGCTATGGTGTCTCGCTGGAATTGCTTCTACCTGAAGAGCACAGCAGAAAACTCGTCGTCTCTGCCGACCCACATCGGCTACAGCAGGTCTTTGGAAACCTGCTCTCGAATGCGGCAAAGTTCTCACCTCACGGCAGCCGCGTCACCCTAGCGCTTCGGCGCGGGCCAGGAGACATGGCGAGGATCGTCGTGACCGACCAGGGGCCTGGTGTGCCTGAGGCGTTCCACGGGCGTATATTCCAGAAGTTCGCTCAAGCGGATTCGACGTCGCAGCGCCAGCAGAATGGGACAGGTCTTGGTCTCGCCATCGCGCGCGCGATCGTCGAGCGTCATGCCGGCCGGATCGGCTTTGAACCCGGACCGGGTGGGCTGGGCACTTCCTTCTACGTGGATTTACCCCTGCGGGAGCGTCAAGAGGCGCCGTGCATCCTCCTCGTCGCGGGCGAGGAGTCGGTTGAGCGTCTATTACTGGTGCTGCAACCTACTGAAGCCTACGCCGAGTACTTTGGCACAGTTGAGGCTGCACTCGACCGCTTAGCAAAGCAGCCAACCCCCTCAGGTCTCCTCCTTGACGCTGGGATGCTCTGCCAGGGCGGCGTCGCCTTGATCGAAGCTGTGCGCAAGCGGGAGACGCTTAGTGGCGTTCGCCTGCTGGTGATGGCAGTCTCCGACCTCGGCGGTGCGATCCTTGCCGACGCGCCTGACAGGATTGAGGGCGGAGCCCTTAGCCTCGCCCATTGGATCGTTGCGCCGGGTGGGAAGGATCGATGGCAGGAGCGGCTTCGTTCCGCTGTCATGGCTGCTCGTCCCACCTTGGCGCGCGGTAAGCCAAGAATCCTACATGTGGAGGATGACGTACATCTCCTCGAGCTCGCCGAGATCACGCTCACCGAGACCGTCGAGATCGTTCCAGCGCCGGATCTCACAACCGCAAAGCGGTTACTCGCCGAAAAAGGAAGCTTTTTCGATCTGGCAATCCTGGATGTTGGCCTTCCGGACGGATCCGGGCTCGACTTGTTGCATCTCTTGCGCCAGCCAGATGGGACGCCTACTCAGGTCGTGATCTACTCGGCCTATGAGCCGGACGCTGAGACAACGCACAGCGTCGCCGCAGTTCTTGTCAAGACAAAGGCATCGATCGCAGAGCTTGCCAGAACGGTGCAGCAGCTTGCTGGCAACAGACAGGGGGAGGCGCGACTGTGACGCCCAAGCTCGAGCATGTTCTATTGGTCGAGGACGATCCAGACATCCAGGAAATCACGCGCATGGCCTTAGAGATGATGGGGGGCTTCAAGGTAAGCGCCTGCAGCTCGGGGCAAGAGGCGGTGGATCGCGCCCCAGGCCTTCAGCCAGACATCATCCTTCTCGATTACATGATGCCAGGGATGGACGGCGCCGTCACGCTGGCCGCCCTACGTGCGATCCCCGCGCTTTCAGGAGTGCCGGTGGTATTCGTTACGGCGCGGGCGCGTGAGGAAGACACCAAGGCAATTCGGCAGCTCGGGGCTGTTGGAGTCATCGTGAAGCCCTTCGATCCCATCGATCTGCCAAGTCAAGTTCGCTCATTATGGGAGCAGGCCCTTGGCACGAGCTGAAGATCCCCCTGCCGACGATCGCCGAGGTCAATTCGAGGTACATCTTGCCTCGCTTCGCGCGCGATTCCTGACGCGCGTCAGGCAGGATGCAACAGAACTGGCTACCCTGAGTGGCCTCCTTTCCTGCGGCCTGCAAGAGGACCCGCTGCGGCGCATTCATGCGCTGGCCCATGCGCTGCATGGCACGGCTGCGGCTTTCGGGCAGGAACAAGTGGGACAAATTGCTGCCCAACTTGAGAGCGCAGCCGAGTTAGTGCTCGCTGAGAAGAACGATCAGGCGCGAGCAACCCGAATTCGCGCTGTCCAGAATACCTCACAGTGCCTACGCGACTGGGTTTCCGAAAATCTGGACTGAAACATGCGTGGCGCTTCCGGAAGCGCTCCACTGGAGGATGGATGCCAGACCAAGCAGACCCTGTCAGCGATCCTGGACGTCTCGCGGCTCTTCAACGCTCCGGCCTCCTCGACAGTCCGCCCGACGAGGAGTTTGGCCGTATCGTTCGCCTAGCCGCCGCGGCCGCTAGTGGAGTGATTCCAGCAGACGTCTCCCGCGGTGGTGCTTGCCGCTGATGGTGTCGGCGGGCGCGGTCCAGCGGAAGGGCTTGGGGTTGGCGTTATGCGCGTCGAGGAGGTCCCGGATGGCCTGGTTCAGCTCGATTACGGAGCGGAAGACGCCCCGCTTCAGGCGGCGCTTGGTCAGGGTGGCGAACAGGCCCTCGACGGCGTTGATCCAGGAGGCCGCGGTCGGCGTGAAGTGGACATGGAAGCGTGGATGCCTGGCCAGCCAGCGCTTCACCGCCTCGGTCTTGTGGGCGGCGTAGTTGTCGAGGATCAGGTGCAGGTCGAGTTCGGCCGGGGTCTGCTTGTCGATCAGCCGCAGGAAGCGGATGAACTCGGCGGCGCAGTGGCGGAGCATGCACTGGCCGATGACCGTGCCCCCCTTCACGTCGAGCGCGGCGAACAGCGTCGTCGTGCCATGGCGCTTGTAGTCGTGCGTCATGGTCGCGCCCCGGCCACGCTTCATCGGCAGCCCCGGCTGGGTGCGGTCGAGCGCCTGGATCTGGCTCTTCTCGTCCACATCCGGCGAACCTACCGGTTCGACACACAGCACCAGGGCGCGCTCGGGCGGCTCGACGTAGAGCCCGACGATGTCGCGGACCTTCCCGACAACCGGGGGTCATTGGAGAGCTTGCAGGTCTCGACCCGGTGCGGCTTCAGGCCGTGCTCGCGCCAGATGCGGTGGATCGTGGAGGGCGCCAGACCGCTCGCCTTGGCCATCGAGCGCAGCGTCCAGTGCGTCGCCGCGGGCGGGTCCTCGTGCAGGGTGCGCTCGACGACGGCGGCGACCTGCTCGGGCGAGGCGGCGGCGAAGGCGCGGCCGCGCCGCGCGTCCCGGAACAGCCCGTCTGCGCCGTCCTGCATATAGCGCGCCTGCCAGCGCCAGATCGTCGGCTTGCCCTTCCCAGTCGCCGCGCGGATTGCCATCGTGCCCGCACCGTCCACGGTCATCAGCACGATCCGAGCCCGCCAGGCGTGGTGCTGCGGGCTCTTGCGGTCCGAAACCACGCCCTCGAGCCGCTCCCGCTCGCCCGGCCGTAGCCGAACCTCAACGCCTTCCCTCATGCGCCCAGACTCGCAGGTCCGGGCCAGCATGGGAATCATCAACGTCGATCAAACCACTAGGGCCCCGATCGGCCTGGTATCCGTTGTCGACGAGGACCGTCAGTTCTTCAAAAGCGCGACGAACACCGGCACAAGCGAACTTCCCCCGGGTGGGGAGATTGCCCTCCCCCTGTCGCTCTGCCGCTATGCGGTCATCAGTGGGACGCCGCTCATCCTCGAGGATGCGGCCAACCACGAGGTATTCGGGGCTCATCGCGCCATACGGGAGTCCGGCATCGCGGCTTATGCCAGCATTCCGATCAGGCTTGAGGGTCACGTCATCGGAACTCTCTGCGTCTTCGACTCTGTTCCCCGCTCCTGGACCCCGGAACAACTCGATTCCCTTCGCTCCCTCGCCGACCGGACCGCGACGACCATCGCCCGAAAGATGCGGGAAACCGATCAGGCGATTGACAGCACGCTCGGCGGCGGTGCGGTCTCCCCGGCCGACCACCTCGCGGCCGCCGTACACTTTTTCCTCTAGAAGTACGACGCTTACGTCGACGCGCTGCGCTTGGCTGCCGAGGTTTCCCACGAGGCGTTCTCGCAAGAGGAGGAGCTGCGCGGGGAACTTGTGACGGCGCGGGCGGCTTTGCTCCGTGCCCTCAACCACTTCGACGAGTGCGAACCATCCCAGGAAGCTGGAACCGTTCTTGCCCAGATCCACCCCGAGAACCGCAATCTCCGTCATGGGTCAGCTCCCTTGCCCTCCAGTTGGCCGGCCAGCTTACGCCAGCGGGAAAGAGGGGCGGGCCATCCCATAAAGCCGCCTGCGCGGCGGGGTCGCTCTGCGGGTGCTGCGGTCGCACGGAAAGGCGACGAAAGCGCAGCTTAGCGAGCAGCTTGCCGACCGTGCGCTCGTGCAGGCTGACCCGGAACTCGCTCCTGATCCGCTCCTGCAGGTCGCGGCAGCGCCAGCGCACGACCCCGTCGCGCTCCAGGTCCGGTCCTTCCTCCACTCAGCGGGCCACCAGAGCTTCCTGCTCGATCGAGAGCCGTGGAGCCGGGCCCGGAGCACGGCGGTTCACCAGCCCGGCAAGCCCCTCGGCATTGTAGCGGTGCACCCAGTCACGCAGCGTCTGCCGGTCATACCGCAGCTCTCGGCCGCCTCCTCACGCGAGGCCCCTTCCAGCACCAGCGCGATCGCCAGCATCCGGCGTGCCGCATTCGCATCACGGCTTCGCGCCGCTGATCTCCGGAGTTCGGCCGCCGAAAGATCCTGCCGCGTGATCGCCAGCGCCATCTCAGCCTCCCAACCAGCCGTCGGGAGGAGCGAATCACACCTATGGCCCTGGCGGGATCACATGCGAGTCAGCGATCAAGGCCGTTAGTATAAGTCATAAGGATCTTTTTAACAATTAGCTGGTCGTTATGAACACATCTTCGTGTTTTCAGGATGTGTGTCATGGCCAGGATCACCGGGACAGCAAGCAGGGACATCATCACGCCGGCACTGATCAGCGCCGGCGTCATGGGCGGTCTACCAAGCGCTGACGCCGACTGGATCGATGGCCAGGGCGGGGAGGACTGGATCGTGGGGGGCGATGGGGCCGACACGATCCTCGGCGGCGAGGGCGCGGACCTGCTTGAAGGCGGTGCCGGGAACGACTCGCTTGCCGGCGGTTCCGGCGACGACACTCTCCGCGGAGGCCGCGGGGCAGACCTGTTTTCCGGTGGCGCGGGCATCGACTGGGCGGACTACTCGGACACAGCCATGGGCGTCCGGGTGGACCTCGGCGCCGGAACCGCCCTGGACGATGGCGGGGCGACCGACACGCTCTCCGGCATCGAGCACGTCGTCGGCTCGGATTTCGGCGACACGCTGACCGGCGGCAGTGGCGCTAACACCTTCCGCCCGCGCGCGGGGGCCGACCAGATCGACGGCGCCGCCGGGTTTGACGCCGTGCGCTACGACGACGCTGATCTCACCCGAGGCGTCGTCGTGAACCTGACCACGGGCCTCGCCACGGATCCCTGGGGCTTCCAAGATACGCTGCTGGGCGTCGAGGGCGCCTACGGCACAGCCCTCGCCGACGACCTCACCGGCCGTGCCGACGACACGAACAGCCACCTTCGGGGACTCGCCGGCGACGACATCCTGCGCGCCCCGGCGGCCGACACTCGGGTGTTGGCCGATTACCGCGAGAGCCCGGACAGGGTGTTGGTGAACCTTTCCGTCTCGGACATTGTGGTGGACGGCGTGGTGGTCGCGGCGGGCACCGCCAAGGACGGCCATGGGACGACCGACACCTTCGACAAGATCCAGGGCGTGATCGGCTCCGCCTTCGGTGACTATCTGCGAGGCGGCGACCAGCCCTGGGAGTACGGCGACCGCCTCCTCGGATGGGCAGGCGACGACACGCTCGTCGGCGGCGACGGCGATGATACCCTGATGGGCGGCCAGGGGGTGGACGTGTACGACGGCGGGGGCGGCATGGACTTCCTCTGCTTTGCCCCCTACGCCGCCTCCGAAGGCGTGCAGACCCGGGGAGCGGTTGCCAGCCTCCATACTGGCGTCATTGATAACGACGGCTGGGGCAATCGGGAGAGCCTCGGAGCCGTCAACACCATCGATGTGCTGATCGGGACCGCCCTCGACGACGTGCTGGAGGGGAAGAGGATCAGCCAAGCCGACGACCCGGGCCTCTTCGACAACCAGATGATGTGCCACCTGCGCGGCGGCGAGGGCGCGGACACGCTGATGGCACCGGAGGTGGCGGGCTGGAGCCGCTGGATCTCGGCCGACTACTTAACCGATGCGGACTTGGACGGCGACGGCTTCGGCGTGTCGGTGGACCTCGCGCGGCAGGCGGCCACGGACGGCTGGGGCAACACCGACCTCCTGGTTCGAATCGGCGCTACCCGCGGCAGCGCCTTTCGCGACCACCTGGTTGGCGACGCGGGCGACAATTGGTTCCGCGGCGAGGGTGGCGACGACACGATCGAGGGCGGCGACGGCATCGATCTCGTGAGCTACTGGAGCGCTGAAGCCGCGGTCACCGTGGACCTTGCGGCTGGAACCGCATCGGATGGGCTTGGCGGCAAGGACGTCCTGTCCTCGATCGAGAACGCCGTGGGCAGCATGATTTGGAGCGACAAGCTTTATGGGTCCACGGGCGCCAACCGTCTCAATGGCTACGCTGGGGACGACTTGCTCGATGGGCGCGACGGCGCGGACACACTATTCGGCGGTGACGGTGCGGACACGCTGCTCGGCGGTGCAGGAGCCGACAGGCTGGAGGGTGGAAAAGACGCCGACGTGCTCACAGGCGGGGTAGGGACGGACATGTTCGTCCTCTCGGCACCGGACCTCGGCGCCGACACGATCTCGGACTTCCGAGGGGTGGATGACCAGCTCCAGGTCTCTGCGGGGAATTTTGGCGTCGCGCTGGCCGCGCTGGACGCCGATGGCGATGGCCTGCTCGACGGAGGCCGCTTCGCTGCCTCGCGTGGAGGAAAAGCGGCGGGGACGCTGGGGCAGTTCTGCTACGACACGGGAACTGGCAAGCTTTACTGGGATGCCGATGGCAAGGACTTCAACGGCGTGGACGACCGCGTACTGCTCGCGATCCTCTCCGCCAGACCAGTGCTAGCCGCGGCTGACTTCAGCGTAGTGGCGTGAGAACCTCACCCCAGCCGACGTCTATCTCGGCCGAGGACAAACCATCCTGCTCGAGCGTGAACGCATCAAGCGCCAGACCATCCAGCAACGGCGCTTGCTGCACCACCGCCAGGCCGCCTAAGAACTTATCCCGGTAGGCGCTGATGGGCGGCTTCCTAGATCCTTGTCTATGCCAAGGAGATCTGTTCGGGCGGCAACAAAGCCACGCATTCGGGATGACGGCTGGCGGCTGCCAGACGCGCTCTGGGCTGAGATGGAGCCGCTGCTTCCGCCGCGGCCGAAGCACCCGCTGGGCTGGGTCGGTCGAGCCGGAGGATGCGCTTGAGGTGGACGAACAGCATCTCCCGTCGACGACCGCACATCCGGCGCTCGGAGAGGATCCCGAAGCAGTAGCCGGCAAGGAGCATGCAGGTTATCAACTTCGGGCCAATCGAGGGGCGGCCCGTCTTGCTGTGGAAGCGCCGCAAAGCCTCCCGGAACCCGGTCAGGTCGACGAACCAGTTAATCGAGCGCACCAGAGGGTCCTGAAGCACGTGCCGCTCCAGGCTGAACACGTAGAACAGGGTCTCCTGGCCCGCTGGCCGCTTGCCCATTATCAGCCCGTTTCCGCTCGGTCCGCGAGGACCGGATCAGCAGCCAGTCACGACTCCAAAACCGCCTTTTTAAGCAACATAGGCCGACATCGGCCGCGTGATCCCTGCCGTTCATACCCTGGGCCAAGCAGCGTGTTCAGCCTCTCGGAAAGCCAACTCCGAAGAAGGAACGACCCAGAGCAGCCCCCCCTTTTTCTCCCGACGCGAAGCCGAGAGGGGCGTGTGATCAGCACGCGCGCCCTCAGGGGCGCGCCGTCCAGCCCGAGCCGCCGGTCGGAAGGCCGGCACGACTTCCCCATATCAACCCCGCACGTGCGAGGGACCCCGGGCCCCCTGAAAGCCTCTTCGACAGTCCGGCAGTACGCCACTCCGGCGCCCGCTTGGCAACCGCGAACACGCCCGGGACGGGATTATTCTCACGGTTCCGCGAGACTCAAAGGGGATCCTCCGTCAGATTGCCGACCTCCTGGCCTCGAGCCGGTCGGCGTACTGACGGGGAATCCTGTTGTGCACAGCTTATCCACAGATTCGTCCCCAGAATCGGGAACTTCGAATTTCGGGACCGTCAGAACGCCGACCGATTTCCGTCATATCGCCGACCGCCCCCCGGCATATCGCCGACCGAATCCCGGCATATCGCCGACCGATCCCCGGCATAACGCCGACCGGAATCGCCTTTTTCGCCTTCGATTTCAAGCGCTTGCCGGCCCTATAACTGTACTACTCTTACGACTCTACTTACGACTGTACGACTCCCCCGCGGGCGCGCGGAGCGAAAGTTCCAGCACCTGCAGCGCCGCCGGCCGGCTGGGGAAGTGCCGCAGAGCTGCCGGAACAGCGCTCCTGGGACCGCCATGCCCGGCAGGCGCCAGCCAGAACATACCTTCGGCACGTCAGAACGCCGACCAGCTCCCCATTCTGCCCTGTCCGTGGCCCGTGATCCGACGGATTGAGCATTGAGAGGGACACCACCGGCATGACGCCGACCTCAACCGAAAAAGGCGAGAAGTCGGCGATCTGACGGGAACCAACGCTTCCAATGACGCAGCACTCACGGTATCGTGAGGTTAGAACGCCTCGAGGATCCTCACTCCGCCAGAACACCGAGCCGTCAACCGATGAGACGGCGCCCGTCCATCGCCCTCTCAGAACCAGGATCCGCCCGAGTATGTCTCTCCCGAGCCAGTTTCAGATCGAAGTGCCCCTCCTCAGGGTTTTTGAGTCCGAGGGCGGCCGCGCGCCCATCAGCACGCTCTACGACGGCGCTGCTGCGGAAATCAGTTTGACCGAGGAGGCCCGCAGCCTGACGAAGCCCCATCCGGGCCGCCCGGCCTCGACCAGCATGATCAACGCCTTCGAGCACACCACGTGCGGGGCCGCCCAGCGACTGAAGCTGCTGGGCCTCGTTCACCCGGCGCTCTCGGGATCATCAATCCGAGACGCCGCCCTCCTGTCGCGCGGCATCGGCGGTTGAGCTACCCTCCGCCGCTAACCGGACCAGAGGAGAACAGCCGAACCTCCTCACGCAGCCCCTTCACATCGTCACCCGCTGGCACACCGGGCCGCCTGTGGATCTCCGCCGCCCCGTTGCCACCGAATGGTCCCATACCAACAAACGAGGCGTGTCGGTGGACTGGTTCCTCGAAGGGCTCCCTTAACCGAGGCGGCAACCTCCACATGGCCGACATTCCGCACGGCCGCGTTTTTGAAGGGCCGGCTTCTTAGCTCGGCCGCTTCACGCAGCCCAGGAACGTTCAACACACGATCCCTGTTAGATGTCGTCCTCGTCGTAGTTCACGCTGATTCCATCACCGCAACGCCAGTCGCTCTGAGTACGAGGAAACTCGTAATGCGTCTCGAGGGGGTGCAGATGCCAGGACGCACCTTCGGGGAGCGGAGCGTAGGCGACACAGGACCCGACCCTGACACCGGGTGGCAGGGTTGAGGTGCCGGCGTCGGGAACCGGAACAAAAAAGCGGCAGTCAAGGCATGCTGCTGGAAGGTGCGACGGTGGCGGGACCGGCGTGTGCTCGCCGCATCCACCGTGCTCAAGCATCACGGGCTGACGTCGCCCTACCCCGCGTGAGTGGAGCCGGCGTTCGCAAATGCCAAGACGCCCTGGTTCGTAGCGGGACTGCCACTCGCGGACCTTGGTGTCGGGGATCGACGAGCGCCCCTGATCGGCTTCCTCCCTGTTCTTCGCTGTGACGTAGGCCTCGAACGAGACAGGCACGTCGCTGCCGGTCGCAGTCCAGTGCCAGCATGTTCCGCACGGTCCGGGCCTCTTCATGGTGGTAGTCCTTCAGCGTGATGTAGGGACCACTGCGACCTAGCGCGTCCCATCGGCGACCAGCTCTGTTCGAGGTTCTACTGGTAGCCGGGCACGCGGGCGTGGGTGCAGTCCTTGAAGCGCGGCCATCACCGGGCCAGGCCCGTGGGCCGTTTCGGGGCTGGCCGTGCCGGCACGGCGGGGACCCCAGCGGGCTCCGTCTGCGCGGCAGCACGGTCCAGCACGGCAACCTCCGCCCCGGGAGCGCCCCGGGCGGCGAGACTCAACAACGTTGCGGAGGGATCAGGATGGAGCATGCTGCGCCTGGCCCCAGCCGCCGCGGCAGAGCGGGCCTCGAGCACGGCCTTGCGCCAAGCGGGCGTGGACGGCGCCACCAGGGCGATTGGGGTACCGCGGGTGATACGGCCCTCACGGGCGTCGTCACGAAGGCGCAGGAGCGCCTTGTCGATGGCAGCGGCGGTACTGCCAGGTACCCCCTGCCCCAGGTCGCCGGTGACGCGGCGGACGACGCGGAGCACCGCGGCGACCTCGGCGGCGGGCCGGGACGTGCCGTCGAAGATGCCCTGCAGGGCGAAAAGACGGGGCGCCGCCGCCGCGGCTGCGATAAGTTGCCTGAGGTCGGCGACGGACATCCTGTGTGGATCGCGGGCGCGGACCGCGCTGTCGGCCGAGATCCGTCCCTCCCGCATCGCGGCCTGGAGAGCGGCAGCGTGGCCGTCGAGAGCCTGAATCCGCGCGATCGCATCGGCGAGCTGGCGGTTGTCTGTCCGGTCCCGATCCCCCCGCGGGCCCACTTGGTCCTCGAGCCACGCGCGGACATCCCGGGGCGAGCGGCTCTCAGTACGGGTGAGGCCGACGATGATCCGCTCCTCCTCCGCGAGCCTCTCCCTCCGGAGGACGAGGAGAAGGTCGGCCGCGCGCATCTTCACCGGCCCCTCCCCTTCCCTCTCGAGACCGCGGAGGCGGATCGCATTGACGGCACGCTCGCCGCCTATGCGACGGAGGGTGGCAAGGTCCTCGAAAGTGAGGAGTTCCGGCACTTCCCGAGGAATTGCAAGCCGGTCCGGGAGGATCCGTTCGTTCCGCTTCTCCTCCCGCATCCGGGCTTCGGCGAGGCGGCCGTGGAACTCCATCCGGCGTGCGTCGCCGACATCGACCTCGACTTCGCGCCGGTCGGGTGGGGTGAAGCGCTCGAACCTGACGCGCCACCTTTCCTGGATGGCTTGCAGATCGGGTTCGCGGGACGAGGCCAGGGCCTCCAGCTTCTCACGGTACCAGCCCCGCCTCTCCTGCGAGTGCTGGCGGGCGTGATACTCTCCCAGGTACCAGCCCGTTCCCCTTCCGATCTGGCGGTCCCTCCGAAGTTGGAAGCGGTGGGCGAGTTCACGCCAATAGCGCTGGATCCTCCACCCGATCCTGCGGAGCGTGGACGGGGAGCTGGCGCGCCGCATCTCCTCCGCCATCCTCATGCGGAGGCGATCGTTGTGCCGCTCGACGCGGCGGCGCTCCCTCTCGCATCGGCGCTCGTACGCCCGTTCGATGATCTGCCTCTCCCGAAGACGACGAGCTTCGTTATCGTCGCCGTGCGGCAGGGAAGGCGGGGCCGCGATGCCGATCTCGGCGGCGATCCTCCTCGTGGCAGCCTCGGCCGCGTCGCGCCGGGCTTGCTCGCGGGCGAGGCTCTCGGGGGGCCTCGGGGGTGCCTTGGCCCGCGCCTGGACGCGATGCTGCACGGCGGCCCAGCGCGCGGCCTCACCCGGGCGGCTCGGGACATCGGCTGCCTGGGCGACATCGGCCATCCTGAGGCGATGCTCCTCCGCCTCGGCGGCTGCGAGGAGGCGCTCGGCCCGGGACGTTGCCGGCGGTGCAGGGAGGTCGTCCTGCCGCTCGAACGCCGCTCCGTATGCCCATGCCCTCCGGTCTCTCACGAAATCCGCGACACACGCCCGCCCGATGTCGCGCCGTGACTGTTGGATTAGGTGCTCACGGACGGCCTCGCGGGTCGGCTCATCACCCCGCCCGGCGAGGTCCTGCATCGCGGCCGCGCCGTCGAAATACACCGAGGTCTCCAGCCGGTGCCGTGTGAGGGCCAAACAGGTCGCGTGGCGCACCATGCCGCCGGCGCCGTAGATGAGGCTGCGGTCGACGGCCAGCTTCTTCGCGTCGTAGTTCGTCACGGCGTAGGCGTGCTGAAGGTAGGGCGCTGCGGCCACCTCGTCGCCGTCGCCGTCCCGACGTGGAGGCACCAAGTCCTCGACCGAGAGGGTCAGCCGCTCTCCAGCGTCAGTGCGGACGGCCAGGCGAGTAGGCTGGCCACCAGCTGGACGGACGGCGGTAACGGTAAACCGCTCGCCCTTTCTGAGGCCCTGCACCTTCAGCGTCGCCCAGTTCAGCAGAACGTCGCCCTCCCGGATGGGGAGTGGGCGGAGGTCAGGCTTACCCCCGTTCCGGTGGTAGGTGCTGACCGTGATCTCCGGTCCGCAAACCCTGCCTGCCCTGATCTCGACAGCGCGGAGCCGCTCGTTGAGGAGGTGAACGTCGCCATCGGCGACGCTGACGACCACGCGGGTCTCGGCCGGCCTCGAACAGAGGTGGTCCTCATAGTCCCGGACAATGCGGGCCAGGGCGGCGTCCCGGCTGGGCTCGACGAGCACGCGACCGTGGGCATCGTAGTCGCGGAGCCCCGCAACGCTGTCGCCGGCGGCCATTTTGTCGGTCGCCACACGCTGCCATTCGATCGTCTGGCGGTGCATGGCGGCCGGTTCGGCATTGCCGAGCACGTGCTGGAGAAGCCTCATCGGAGCACCGGCGCCGGTCGGACTGATCTGCTTTCCACCGCCGAGCAACACGACGGGTGCGCCGAGCCGCCGGGCCTCGGTGATGACGACAGCGGCGTCCCGCATCTCGACCGTGCCCGCCTCCTCGATGACAAGGAGGGAAGTGGGGCTGATGTCGATGTCAGCTCTGGCCTCTATCCTGCAACGGAGGCCCTGGATCGAGGAGTTGCCATCCGCGCCTGCCTCCCGGTTCAGGCCTGCGGCTGCGCGGCTGGTCCCTGCGACCACGGTGACCCTCATGCCCTGGCGCTGCGCGGCGAGGGTGAGGGCTTCCCTCGCAGGTGCCATGTCGGCGCCGGCCGCACCGGGAATAACCGCAACCCCGTCCATCGTGACCCGGTGCAGGGCGGCGACCTGCTCGTCGGAGAGTTCGATCGGCACCTCGGATCGCCCTGTGACCTCACGGATGGCGCCCTCCATACTCCCACGGCGAATGACACCCCTGCCCCGGCTCTCGTAGGCAGCACGCAGCATCCCGCGCTCGAGTTCCATGGCGGGGGTGGACGTGTAGTAAGCGCGGCCGTCCCTCTCCCCGAGTTCGGGAAGGATGGTAGTGAGGGCTCGGGCCTCCTCGTCGATCTCCTGGGCGGTCCAGCCGAGGACCGCTGCCGCCTCGGCGACGGCGGTCCGGATCTGGCGGTCGTGGACGACCGACGCCCCCTCGAACAGCCTTTGCAGAGCGAACGCGCGGACGTCTCGGTTGGCCGGTGGCATCGCGGGGTTGGCGGCGCGGACGGCGGCGAGGACGCCCTCGGGCGAGGTACCAGCCGCAGCAAGTTCAGCACGATGGCGGACTTCGAGCTCTGCGGCGGTGGGGAGCAGATCCTTGCGCGAGCGGCTGCCCGCCGCCAGGGCATCCATGATCTCGCGGGCACGCTGCCCCGTGCTGCCCTTCCGGGACTTCAGCAGGCCGGTCCCCTCGCCTTCCTCCCACGCCGCCTCGAGCTGCTGGCGACGCTTGCTCCAGGCCGTGACGATCGCCTCGGGAACGCCAGCCACGCGGAGCCTGCCGCGGCCTTCCTGCCCGACCTCCTCGACGGCCAGGCCGAGGCTCCTGAGATGCCGGGCGAGGGCCGCGCTGGCGACGGCCTGCAGGTAGAACTTGTGCTCGACGACCTCGGACGGGTCGATCGCGACGGGGCGCCCATCCCGAAGCCCGGCATTCATCAGCAAGCGGTGCGCATGCGTCTGCGGGTCGCCCGTCCGACTGACGTCGTGGGGAATGTCGGCCACGTAGATCCGCTCGGAAGCGGTGCGGTGAATTCCACCCTTGCCGGCGCGGGTCTTCACGAGGCCGAGCTCATGGACGTGGCCCCACATCTCGTCGCGGGCGGCATCGAATGCCGCGTCGATTCCCGCGACGAGCTCCCCATGTCCGGCAAGCGCGGCGGCTTGGCGGAGGGCGGACAAGGTCTTGTCTGCGGACAGGGTCATGTCGGTGCCGGCGCGACGTCGCGCAACGCCGGCGTTGCTGGATATCGGCTCGCCGCTGCTCCCAGGGGCGCGGCCCTCGAGCATCTGCGCGATGTCGCCCGGGTTTGCGGTGCAGGATGTCGCCCTCTCATCGAGGACGTGGATGCGGGCCGGGGTGGTGTGGCGGTAGTACCGGTCCATCGACGTGGACACCTCGGGCCGTTCGGCCTCGCCCTCGTAGTATTTCTGCAGGTCGGGGGCGAGCGTCAGCGAGGCGATGCCAAGGTGCAGCACGGAACTGTCAGGTCCGGCTCTTGGCTTGGCCCTGTTCCGGCGCACGGGAGGCGCCAATCCGGCGACCGATCGCGACAGTCAGGTCGTCGAGCTGCTCCTGGAGGTCGCGAAGGCCGAGGGCGGAGATGGTCGCGACCGGCAGAAGCCGGCGGACCTCCTCGGTCTGCTCGCGAACCTGGGCGAGGAAGGCCGGATCGACGGCCGCAGCCCCCCGCTCCTCCCCCGCAACGGTCCCTACGAGGGGATCACCCAAAAAGGCCCCGACCGGTCGGGCCAGGTAGGCTTCAAGCGCCCGGTTCACAAGGTGGCTCATGCCGTCGAGCGCCTCATCCCGGATGCGGACCTCCGCAGCCGGCAGGAGACGAGCTTCCAAAGTGACGGTGGTCCGGTGATTCTGGGCCATGAGTCTCCCTCCCGACGGACTGCTCGGCACCCCAGCGACGGGGACAGCGAATCCAGCGGCCAACATTCCAAATTCAAGGAATAGGCAGCGCGCCGGGCCGGCCGCAACCAAAAGATGCGATCCAAGCACCATGAGTGCGACCGCGTGTATCTGGGGAAAACTGGTGGCTTACTGGTGAAAACCGGTGGCAGCCGGTGAAACTGGGGAAAACTGGTGGCTCATACCCCACCCCAGACCCGTTGAAGAAGACGCGGTGGCCTGGATGGTGGGACGGGCCATCGCTGCACCGATCGCAGGTCATGCACGATGCCGAGCATTAGGCCCGCCAGGATCAGGCGGACGGGCGCTTCGCTGTCGATCCCGGGACGGCCACGACCGGCAGCGTGGCCCTCCGCGACCTCGGCCTGCAGCCATCCGAGGTCCAAGACCCGATCAACACAGAAAAGAATCTACTCGTCCGCGATCGGGTTCCGAATCGAGCCGGCACACAGCAACTCGTGCTGCCCCTGCGTCCGACGTTCCGGTTTCCCGAACGGCAATCCGCCGCCACCCAGGCGAATCAGGACGGAGCAGCTTTTCCAGCAGGCCCATGAGCCGGGCCTCACTGATGAAAAGCGGTGCCAACTGGTGAAACTGGGGAAAACTGGTGGCCCAAGGGCGATGGAGCCAGACGCCCGTCTAGAACCGGGGTCGCTGGTGGGACCGGTGATGCTTCATTCTTGCTTCGGGCAGGTATCAGCTTCGGCGTGAGTGGCTTGGCTGCCTTCAGCCACATCGCGCTTGAAGCTCCCAAGCCACCGCCCCTCCTGATTGATCGGTGGCCCACCGCACGCTCTCTGCCGCCAGGCGGTCACGCCTGCGCACATGAAAACTTCGGAAACCAGAGCGGATTCGGTTGAGAAAAATCGCGCCCTCGTCTTTCTCTGGATCGAGAGGACGTGATGTCGAAACACCGATTCGCCGTTGACACCTACCTGAAGACCGCTGTGCGCCCGAGTCGCCGGATGGGTGGGCGAGGCGCGCGTGGCGAACTGAGCCTGTGGCTGCTCTTAGAGTGGCAGGCCATCGCCCGGGGCCGTAGCGAGTTGGGCCTGAGCTGGAGCGAGGTTGCCTCCATCGCTCACCAGGCTGGTATCAGCAATCGTGCCGGCCGCCCGTTCTCCGCGAAGATCGTCTCAAATAAATGGCAGTCCCTGTCGAGGCTGGGCCTCGTCCGCAATACCCCGTTCGCAGCTCAGCTGATCGAGGCACCGGCCGGGCCCAGCCACCGCCAAGCGGTTCAATCCCAGCACTCTCCCGCTCTGCCGCCAGCGCCCCAATCGCCGGTGCAGCGTGCGGCTGATCCCCTGCCGGCTCCGGGCAGCCCCGGCAGGGGAGGGCCGGCTCCGGCCGCCCTCAGAGAACCGGCTGCTCGATCACTTGGGGGCCCGCCGTTGTCGGCACCACCGGACGATGAGCCACCAGCACCATGGGATCGTAGATGGTCATGAATAAAATGGTGAAACCTGTGCAGCCTCCGGCGCCCACACAGTCCGGCCAGTATGCGATGGCCAACCCGGACGCGTATCCAATGGCAACCCCTGGCCTTGATCTGTTGCAAGGCCGCGGAAATCGCGGAAAGACCTTCTTCTCGCTTCTGGCGCTCGAGAATGCCCTAACGAAGAGCGTCTCGTTTATTGTTGGCGATGCCGATCCTAACAACCGGACCCTCGCCCGCATCATCAAGCTCCGCCCTGAGGCCATCGCCCTCTACCAGCCCCGGAACCGTACCCCGGAGGAGCGCCAACGCTTTTTCACGATCGTCGCCGAGGAGAGCAAGACAAAGCGCATCTGGATCGACCCAGGCGCGGGGGACCGGACCATGACTGAGATGGGTGCGGGCACCGAGGCGGCGCGAAAGGCGGTCGCCTCAAAGTGGGGCAAGGTTGATGAATTCGGCGTTTTCGACGGCGTCGACCTGCGCGTCTGGTTCATGCTCGGCACGAGTGAGGAGGACGTGATCCAGTTAGGCGAGTTGCTGGACGGCCCTCTTGGCCGTAAGCAACTTATCTTGGTGCATAACGAAGGCGTGGTGACGAATTCGTCGCTGTCGGAGAACGCGTTTGCACCTGTTGTCGACACGCCGGCCTATCAAGAGGCACTCAAGCGTGGCGCCATCGTCTACCGCCTGCCCGCCTTGGATCACGCGATTTCCGAATTGTTGCTCGCGTCGGCCGTCCCGTTCATGGCGGCTGTGAACGCGACGCCTGTTGGACGCCTAACTCAGGAGAAGGAGGAGTGGCGGCCGCTGTACCCCGTCCTGCGGAGCAAACTCCTCAAGTTCCTCCAAGCGTTCGACATCTCGATTGAACGTGACGGTGTCGCGAGCCTGCTGCCATGAACGCATCTTCCGGAAAGGAGCAAGCGCCGTCCTCGCTGGAGCAGATAACCGCGGGCTTCAAGGAGGGGATCATGCGCCTCGCGGCGCGTGCCCTCGCGGGGCCGACCGACCCAATCTACCCACTTACTGAGGCGTGGGCGACGGGGCCCGAGGTGATACTGCAGGTGGTGCAGGGGGCTGGCTCCGAAACAGTAAGACAGATTGATGACGCAGCCGGCCGTCTGACCAATGTGCTCGGGGAAGCGAAGGTCGTGGTGAGGGAGATGGGTCGGACCGCCCACGCCACGGCAGAAGCTGCGCACGCCGAGGTGGCGGCACGGCTCGCCGACACGGTCGCCCGGGCTCAATCCGACGCGCTGATTGCGGATCGCCGCGCAAGACTTGGGGTCGCGATCACAACAGCCTGCATCGCTGCGTTTATCATCGCGATTGGCGGATTCGTGACCGGGGAGTATGTCGGTTCCGCTCACGCCGAGTCCCGCCAGGTCCGCGGCGCGGCCGAGCAGCTGACGCAGATGCGAGAGGTACTCGAGACCGCCACGCGGGCACGGGACTCAATCGACCTGTTCCGTGGCGCCACGCCCAGCGAACTGGTGAGCCTCTCGACTATTGCACGTAGCAATGTCGGGCGCTCGGAAGAGACCAGGCAGGGTTGGGCCACGGAGGACGTGCCGTGGCCGTGCGTTGCTGCTGGGCCTCGCGGCTTCGCCTTCCTGGACAACAAGCAGCGCACACCCTTGCCATCGTGCATCGTTCTCCTGCCACAAAACACCAGAGTTGGGGGGACCAAGCTGCGTGACCACCTAGTCGCCCTCGGTCTCGATCCCGTCGTGGCGAATGCCTCGACGTTCGCGCCATCCCAAGGGGAGCCCAGCCCCACGCTCACCCTGCCCGCCCCGGGGATGGATTCCAGCCACTCCCCTCGCCGTCGATAGGGCGCCCATGAGGTTTCACGACCAAATCCATGTCGGACCTGCAAACATTGCAGGTTTCGATGCCGATCTTGCGACCGTCTGCGAGATGGCTGACGCCCTCGCGCCCGAGGCCGGCACCCTTCGGACCATGCGAAAAAGCCGAGGCGAGGTCCGAGCGATCACGCGCTCCCGGGAGAACTCGTTCCTCGCTTCTGCCGCGATGGTCGTCGCGATGGCGTGCCTTGCCCGGATCGATGAGGACCTCAGCCGCTGCCGCCAGCTGGCGGCAGCCCTGGATGCGAAATGGACGAAGACCTCCGACGACAACCCGCGCGCCGGCCTCGCGCGCGTGATCGGGCGTGGAGCAATCTCGTCAGCGAACGCGCGGTCGACGGCACGAGCCATGGACCGGCTGATCTCCGAACGCGGGGCAGCCCTCCGGAGCCTGCCTTTCGAGGAACAGCGGACAGAGGTGGCTCTGACGTTGGAGGGAGGCCTGCACGCCTACCTTGCTGACACAGGGGTGTCGGGGCGAAAGGGGCCTCGACTGCTCGGCAGGCTCGTAGGGGCACTCCGCCCGGGGAAGCCAGCGTTGGCGAAGCTGCGCCTCGGGGATGACGGCACGGTCGAGCTTCTCGGATTGGCGCAGCCCTATGGGCAGCGGGGTCCTGTTGGGATCAGGCCTACCGCCGCTATCCCTCGTCGGGCGCCATCGGACTATGCCGCGGTCGCGCGCCAGACACCGTCAACTCGCCACGGCGTCGCTGACGGCAAGGGGCTCGCACCCGAGCGCCCCGACGCCCTCTTTCGCGCTTGGCAGGGTGACATCCCGGGGTTCCTGCACGCCACCGGCCATCACCCCCGGGACCTGGCCGCCGCGGCCGCAGCCACGGGCGTTACCCTGAGCGAGGAGGACCTATCCTCAGTGCTCGCTGGGAGCACTCCGGTCTCGGATGAGGTCACAGCCCTGATGGCCGCCATGGTACTCGACAGCAGTCGATTAGACCGCCTCGGCGAACTTCGTTCTGCCCTGGACCGCCGGGCCTTTGCTGCGCCGTCCCTCGAAGAGATCCTCGCGGAGAGGATCGCGGAGTTCGAGGCGCAGGTGATGCCGCTCTCGCCGAACCGCATACTGCCCGAATCGGAACTCACTCCCGCCCAGCTCGCCATTGTCGATGCCTGCGAGGCTTGGTGGAAGGCGATGCCGACCGAGCCGTCGCGCCCCCCTGGATACGTCGCCCGCATCGATGGCTTCGCCGGCACCGGCAAGAGCACGATCATTGGCGCCGTGCTGCGGCGGCTCGGGCTTTCGCTGAGCGACGTCCTGTTCTGCGCCCCGACGGGGAAGGCAGCGGCAGGGATGCGGCAGAAGGGACTGGACGGGGCGCGCACCATCCACGCCTTGTTCCTGAAGCTTCAGGACAATGGGTATGCCTCCTTTGAGGTTGACCTCGCCTTCGAGGAGCGGCTCGAGCTAGAGGAAAGGCCCGCCCTCATCGTCGTGGACGAGCACAGCATGGTCGGCTGGCAGTTGGGCCAGGCAATTACGCGCCATGATATCCCCGTCCTTGCCCTCGGTGATCCGTACCAACTGCGGCCGGTCGAGGGCTCCGCTTTCTTTGGGAAGTTTCGACCGATCGGAACGCTGACCGAGGTTCACCGCCAGGGCCGCTCGAGTCCAATACTCCGGGCCTCAATGGCCATCCGCGAATTAGCTCCGCTCAACGAACGAGGTGAGGTTCGACGCGTGCCGGCGGTACGTTTGCTCAGGAGTTTGGCGGAGCATGCCGACGAGGAGCACTTGCGGTTCGTCGGCGCGGTGTCTGACCACGCCGGCCTCTCGAGGCACGACGTCGTCCTCGTCCATCGAAACGGAACGCGTCATGAGCTCAACGACCGGATTCGGAGGGAGCTCGGGCACGTGGACGCGCTCCCCTGCAAGCCAGGCGCCCGCATCGTGATCGAAAGGAACTGTCCGGAGCTGGACATCTCGAACGGCCAGGCACTCGAGCTGGTCAGCTCCGGCGAGGTCCTGACTTGGAAGAAGGTCCGGCAGCTCGCGCTCGCCCGGAGCAGCCACCTCGCCGAGAGAGCGCGCGAGAAGCAGGGCAACCGGAGACTGGAGGAGCGGGCTGCGGAGTTGGCGAAGGCGGTACAGGATTTTGAGCGCCACCTTGGCCGGGTTAGTGACGCTCTTGCCGACTTCGCCGTGGACGGCGTCTGGCGCCTGCTAGACGATCCGCAATTTCCGCCCTTCCGCGGCATGGTCTGTTCGGCAGGCTTCATCTCGCCACCAGCGGTGGGCGAGCCCTCCTCATACTCCCGAATAGCGAATGAGCTGAGGATGCTGCGTGCCGACTGGGGCTACGCCCTCACGGTTCACAAGGCGCAGGGAAGCGGCTTCGCCGACGTCTGTGTGGTCGAAGAGGACGTTGATGACCCGCGCTGGCTGTACACCGCCATCACCCGCGCGGCCGAGCGCCTCACCGTGGTCGTCCCGGACGACCATCCCTACCTCCTGGCGAATGATGGATGGCAGCCACTGGGAGACCGCCCCGTGGAACTGGGAATGATTGTGAAGCGGAACCATTTTGGACGAGTCGTCGAGGGAACGGTGACTAATCTGGGGAAAGGATACGACAAGGTCGTCACAGTCCGCAGCGCACTCGGCCACGCCAAAAAGATCGCAATGCGCAATCTTATAGGATCCTGGGGCGGGACCACCTTGCTCAAGGACGAGACACCAAAGCAGCGTGCGGTGAACCTTCAGCTTGCTGCGAGCCGAAACAAGGAGCGGAAGAGCCGTAGCGCCCGCGAGAGTCCTGAAATGACCTGAGCCCTGAGGTCAGGCATGGATGCCCGTGTAGCTGCTCTGGAAGCTAAGGCCGACAAGAGATCGGACAGCCTCAACCGTACTCGATTAACTTTGGAGAAGCTCGCCGCTCGGGTTGCTTTTAGAGGCGGTTTTCAGAATTCCTGAGCGAGGCGTGCTGCAACCAGGAATATGCATGCGGTCTGGAGCAGGGACTGAATAATGAAGCCGCATCGATCGTAGCGCAGAGCCAGACGCCTGTTCTCCAGCAGCCAAGCGTTGGTGCGCTCCACTGGCCAGCGCCGCTTGCCCAGGCCTG
>JBHTFH010000032.1:0-43037 GCA_042666135.1 Roseomonas sp. GCM10028921
TGCGGCAGTACTTCCCGAAGGGCACGGATCTGAGCGTTCACAGCGCTGATGACCTCGCGGCAGTGGCCGCGGCCCTCAACAGCAGGCCGCGCAAGACACTCGGATGGAAAACGCCCGCCGAGGCGCTCGACGCAGCGCTGCAATCGGTTCAGGGTAGCGTTGCGACGATCAGTTGAAGCCAAGCAATACGTCAGCATTCGGTACACCGAACGGCTGCTCGGTTGGACGTATACGTCCAACGGGATCGAGCCCTCGGTCGGCAGCGTCGGTGACAGCTACGACAATGCCCTCGCTGAGACTGTCATCGGCCTGTTCAAGACTGAGGTGATCCGGCGCCGTGGGCCCTGGCGCAGCATGGAAGCCGTCGAGTTCGCCACTCTCGAGTGGGTCGACTGGTTCAACAACCGACGCCTCCTCGAGCCGATTGGCAACATGCCACCGGCTGAAGCAGAGGCGTGCTACTATGCCGGGCTTGAGGAGCCCACCCTGGCAGCGTAACCCAAACCAATCAGCCTCCGGCAAACCCGGGGCGGTTCATTCTCAGGGCCGAGGGGCTGAACCGCAGACGTCCTCCTGTCTCTGACCGGCCGGTCCGGGGCAAGGGTACCTTCCGGGACTACGACCTCGGCTTCATTCACATCGACATGGAGCACCTGCCCAAGTTGCAGACCGCCAATGGCGAGCGCCGCAAGCGCTACCTCTACGTCGCCATCGACCGCAGGTCCCGCTCCGTCCACCTGGCCGTCAAGGATGACGAGACCGAGCGCAGCGCCATCGCCTTCTTGCGCGAGGCGGCCAAGGCCTTTCCGTTCCGCCTCACTCATGTGCTGACCGACAATGGCAGCTGCTTCACACCCGCCTTCGCCCGCGTCTGCGCCGAACTCGGCGCGGAGTGCCGCCACACCCGCCCCTACTCGCCGCAGAATGGCATGATGGAGCGGTTCAACGGACGGGTCGGCAGCGAGGTGCTCGGCATCACCATCCCGTCGCACGCCCAGCTTGAGCAGCTGCTCCGGGGCTTCAACGCCGCCTACAACGCCCGCCGCCAGCGCGTCCTCGACGGCAAGACACCCGATCAGGTCGTCAAGGAGCGCCTCAGAGCGCGACGCAAGCTTGCTCGTCCCAAACCCGAAACGCCTGAAGGGCGTGCCGGCCCAGACGATATCGCCCAGGCCCGCCTCATCGCGGAACGCGCCAAGGAGGTCTCACAACCAGACAGCTATCAGAACTGAAAGTAAACAAACTCCTTGACGTCAGCCATCAGCGCAAGTGCCAGCAGGAATGCGGCAGCAGCGATGGCCGCGGTCGCGGGGCGCGGGCGGAAATGTAGTACAGGCCAGCGCTGGGGCTCGTCAGGCTCAGCGGAGCGGCCGTCGATGATCGACTGCGAGTTCGGGGCGGCGAAGATCAGCAGCAGCGCCGCGGCGAGGAGAGTGAGCGCGGCCGTTGTCGTCAGCAGCGCCATCCCGCCCGTGCGCGCCAGCACGCCGGACGGGCCGTCTCGCAGGAAGGCCGAGAGAAGCAGGGCGTTGTCTGCCTGCAGCAACCCGTTCATGCCAGCCATGCCGTTCAGTACGTCGAGCGCGATGCCGAATGTGGGCGAGGCGAAGAACACCCATGCCAGGAGCACGGCGAGCAGCGTCAGGGCACGAGCAGGGAGGATGCCGAGGGACACCTCTCGCCCGGCACCGCGGGCGCGTCCCCTCGCTCCATTCCATGCGTGGTTCACGAGAAGATAGAGGCCGTGCAGCCCACCCCAGATGATGAAGTTCCAGCCTGCGCCGTGCCACAGGCCGCCGAGCAGCATGGTTGCCATCAGGTTCAGGTTGGGGCGTCCTGGCCCTTGCCGGCTGCCACCGAGTGGTATGTACAGGTAGTCGCGCAGGAAGCGCGACAGGGTCATGTGCCAGCGCCGCCAGAAATCGATGATCGAGCTCGCCTGGTAGGGCGAGTTGAAGTTGTACGGGAAGCGAATGCCGAACATCCGCGCCAGCCCGATCGCCATGTCGGAATAGGCCGAGAAGTCGTAGTACAGGCCGACAGCGAAGGCGATGGCGCCCGTCCATGCCTCGATGAGGCCGGGTGAGAAGCCGTTGATGAAGATCGGGGTGGCCAGCGCACCGACAGGGTCCGCAATGGCCAGCTTCTTGACCAGCCCCATACTGAAGAAGGCAAGGCCCGCCGCCATATTGTCGGCCTGGAGACGGAACTTCTGGCGTTCGTGGAATTGCGGGATCAGCTCGTGGTGGTGAACGATCGGTCCGGCAATCAGGTGGGGGAAGAACGTGACGAACAGGCCATAGTCGAGGAAGCTGTAGCCTGCTCCGCGCCCTCTCCGCATATCCACGAGATAGGCGATCTGCAGGAAGGTGTAGAAGGAGATTGCCAAGGGCAGGACCACGGTTCCGATCGCCAGATCGAGCCCCGTCAGTGCCGCGAGATTGCCGGCTGCGAAGTTGGCGTATTTGTGCCAGCCGAGCAGCGCAAGATTCGCACTGATGCCCAGGGCGAGCAGTGCCCTCGCACGGCCGGGTGCCGCGATCCGTGCGCGTCCGATCGCCTGGCCGAGCGCGTGGTTCGCCAACAACGATATCAGCAGCAACCCGAGATAGGTGAGGCTCCACCAGCCGTAGAAGACGAGCGAGGCGGTCAGGAGCCAGAGCCGGGTCGGCCATGTGGGGGTGAGCTGCCGCAGCAGGGCAAAGCCGGCCAGGGCGACCGGCAGGAAGGCGAGGATGAATATGTGCGAGTTGAACAGCATCGCCTCAACCTCCTGCCTGCTCGGCGTGCCGCGCGATGGCGTCCGCGATGAACTCGGTGAAGGGGGTGTGGTGGGGGTAGAGCAGGTGCACGGGATCAGCGAACCGGGCGTTGTCCCAGCGCAAGGTGGTGCCGTCGGCGATCACCGTCCCGGGCAGCACGAGCGCGGCGCGGATCCCGTCCGTCCAGGCCGCGATGAGGGAGCCGTCAGGATCGAACTGTGCCGCCCATTCCGGCATTACCGGCAGCGGTGCCACCACCAGTCGGGCGCGGCGTGAGGCGACCGTCTCCTCCAACTCCGTCAGGGCAGCGTAGCACCGCGGGTCGAGGGAGGGGGCGGGGCGCCAGAAATGCGGCTTGCGAAGAATGCTGGAGCCCAGCGGGTCCTGCGGATCGGCTGGTGGACTCGCCCGCCGTGCCAGGGACTCTCGCGCGAGATAGAATGGGCGGAAGCCCGTGATATAGGGCAGCCAATGCGGCACTTGGCGGTCCAGGTAGGCGTCGGTGAGGGCGGCGTCGAAGAAGGCGCGCTCCTCGGCGGCGCAGGACTCGAAGTCGCGCGGCGCCACCACGGCGACGACCGTATCCACGACCGGCATGCGCCCGAGCAGGAAAGCGGTGAGGTAGTCGGTCTGGTCGATGTGAAGATAGCAGGGCGCGGCGTTATAGCCCCGGCTGCCGTGGAGGCGCCGTTCCAGGGCGGGGATGTCGAGGTTGCGCCAGGTGGCGGAGGAGCCCACGGCGAGAAGAGTTCGGTCGGCAAGAGGGGCATCACGCAGAGCGCGGAACTTGTCGTCGATGCATCCCGTGGCGGCGAGCGGAGGAGGTGGAAGCAGACCCTTGCGCGCGAGCGCGACGTGCGCGCCCGCGACGAGGCCAAGGCCGCAGAGAACCAGGAGCGAGAAGACGAGCAGAAAGCGGCGTGAAGCGGTGGCGGCGCGCGTGGTGCCGCGCCGCGCCGCGCGGGGCGCGCGTGTGTCTCGGAGCACGAGCCGGTCCTTCGTTTGATCGCGGGCCAGCCGTCATGCCCACGCGGGGCAATGATCGGGCAGGCGCTCGATGACGAATGAGATGGAGCTTGGTGTGCTGCCTTGAGCATGCAGCGCTTGCCGATCACCGGCAGCCACGGGAGGCCTGCCCAGCGATCGCTTCGGCGCTATCGCCCCTCCTGCCGGCAGCTGCGGCAGGACTCCTTGATCAGGGCGGCGAGGTCAGCATGGCAAGCTGACGAATAAGGACACGGTTCATGTCCCTAGTTTACAGCCGGGTAATTCGGAGACAACGTCGATGCCCCGGGCCAACGGGATCGTGACCGTTTTGAAATCGAATAAAAACATCGGATCGCCGGCCAGGGGTGAGGCCGCACGCTCGGTGCTTCCTTCCGCTGGAGCGCGGGAACAAAGCCGCATCGTTGCGGACACACCTGCCTGTGATGCCACTCGCGCTGCAGGTGAGGCGTTCGCTACGCGTGGGTATCTGGAGTCGTGCGCGATCATGCTTTCTCAGACAGGCGCCGATCTTCCCCTCCTTCTTTGCCTGTCCCATCTGCGATGGGATCTCGTTCTGCAACGGCCGCAGCACCTGATGGCGCGTGCGGCGCGGGACTGGCATGTCATCGTGCTCGAAGATCCGCGCTTCGAGCCGCCGGCTCCGGATCTTCCGCGTCTGGAACGCCGTGTCGTGGAGGGCGGCGTGGAGCTGGCCTCGCCGGTCCTGCCTTACTGGGACGGCGTTCCCGGCAGCGTGGAGCGGATACAGCGCGCGTTGCTCGACTTGCTGCTGGCCGAGGAGGGGCAACCCGACCTGGTCTGGTACTACACACCGCTCGCCCAGTCCTTCGCGGGGCATCTCACGCCACGCCTTGTGGTCTATGACTGCATGGACGAGCTCTCTGCATTCAAGGATGCGTCGCCGGGGCTGCTGCTGGAGGAGCGGCGGCTGCTGCGCCGCGCGGACCTCGTCTTCACCGGTGGCGCTTCCCTCTACGAAGCGAAGCGAGGGTTGCATCCGCACGTCCATTGCTTTCCCTCCTCCGTCGAGACCGCTCATTTCGGGCAAGCGCGGGACAGAGCCTTGGCTGAACCGCCGGAGCTTGCCGCCATTCCGCATCCCCGCATCGGGTGGTTCGGCGTGGTTGACGAGCGCATGGACCTGGATCTGGTGGCAGCCTGCGCGGAGCGGCGGCCCGACTGGTCCTTCGTGATGATCGGTCCCGTGGTGAAGATCGATCCCGTCAATCTGCCCCAGCGCCGCAACATCCACTGGCTAGGCGGGCGCCGCTACGCGGAGTTGCCGATGCATCTCTCGCACTGGGATGCCGGCCTCATGCCTTTCGCGCTGAACAAGGCAACGCGCTTCATCAGCCCAACCAAGACGCCGGAATATCTCGCCGCCGGTCTCGCCGTGGTTTCCACCGCCGTCGCCGATGTGGTGCGCCCCTGGGGCGAGGAGGAGCTGGTCGGCATCGCGGGAGATGCCGACGAGGCCATCGCGGCCCTCGCGCGCGCCCTGGAGAACCCGCCTGCGGACTGGCTGGAGCGAGTGGACCGCCGCCTCTCGCTCATGTCCTGGGACCAGACCTGGGCCGGAATGCGCGCCTTGATCCGGGACGCCCGGGTGCGGGTCGTGCAGGCGAAGCGCGGGAGAGGTTAAGGGCAGCTCGCAGTTGGGCCGGGTGGCAGTCGCGCCTGATACCGCCGGACTGGAGGCGAATGGAAGGCGATGCACGTATCCGTTCCTCCGAAATTTCAGCGCAGGAAGGCGCTCGGCATCGCCCTGGCTTCGGGGTGGGGCGTGACAGCCGGCCCGGATCCCTCGGAGGCGCGCCAGCCGCCCGGTGCCGGGCATGTCGTGCTGCTCGGCGACTCTTCCCTCGATAATCAGGCCTATGTGGGCGGTCGCCCGGATGTCGTGGCGCATTTACGAGAGCGGCTGTCATTTCCGTGGCGGGCGACGCTGGCCGCGGTGGATGGCGCGGTCTCCCGTGATGTGCCGCGGCAGCTCGCACATCTTCCGGACGATGCCACACATCTCGTGGTCAGCGTCGGGGGCAATGACGGGCTCCGTCGGGAAAGCATCTTCAGGGAGCCCGCGGTGAGCATTGGCGAAGGCGCGGCCAGGCTCGCGGCGCTGCGCGAGCAGTTCCGGCAGGATTACGAAGCCATGCTCGACGCGGTTCTCGCGCGGGGGCTGCCGGTGGCGCTCTGCACCATCTACGACCCGCGCTTTACCGACCCGTTGCGCCAGAAGCTGGCCGTGGCGGGACTGGCCCTGTTCAACGACGTAATCCTTCGTGCCGCTTTCGAGCAAGGCCTTCCCGCCATCGATCTTCGCCTCGTCTGCGGCGATGACGCGGACTTCGCCAACCCGATCGAGCCCTCCGACCAGGGAGGAGGCAAGATCGCGGCGGCGATCGCCCAGGTCCTTTCGGAACACGACTTTCGGCGACGCCGCCCGGAAGTGTTCACCGGAGGGCCTCTCCGTTGAGGGTCCTCGTGAGATTGCGGGAGCGACGCGAAGGCATCCTCGCCCCTCCGCTCAGCCGGCAGGCGAGCATCCTCCCGGAGAATTCCTGCGGGCGAGAGGCGGGGCGGCAGGACAGGGCGGCCATCTGGCACGCCCTTTGGGGAGAGAGGAACGGTTGAGCGAGATCCCTGCCGATCATGCGTGCAGCCCCGAGATGCTGGAGCAGCACGCGGCTCTCGGCCGCTTCGTGACGATCTTCGAGGATACGGTGAACCTCATCCGCACCGCCACGGCCGGGCTGCTCTCGTCGAGCCGCCGCTACGAGAAGCTGGTCAACATCGCCCTCCATTGCAGCGTCATGACGGCAGCGCCGCTGTTCCAGGTGTTCCGCGCCGCGGTGGGGCAGATCGTCACGGATGAGGAGTTCGGTTTTCCCAAGCGACAGGGCCAGGACGTCCTCTCCGTGATGAAGCAGGTCGCCGCCGAGTTCGAGGCGGTGCAGCAGATGCGGAACAGCCTGCTGCACGGCATCTGGGAGGTTGGCTGGTGCGGGGAGCCCGGCAGCGGCCTCGCTGTCTTCTCGGTGAGCAAGCTCAAGCCCTCCCGCACGGGGCTCAGCCGGGCCGAGGTGCCTTCCATGCCCGACGATCTCGGCGAAGGGGCCGATCGCTGCCTTGCTGTTCAGGCGCTGATCGAGCGTGTGGTCCAGGCCGTGGCCACGAGGCCGGTGCCCGAGCTGGACAGCTTATTCGCATGGGTGAATGATTCGTGGGTGCCGGCCGAGCCGGAGGGCTGAACGGCCTCCGGGGTGCCTCGCCCGGCACCGCGGCCTATGGCGCTGCGCGGAACCGTCCGTTCGCCGTGTCCTCGGCCCTTGGTCGTAGACCGGTCCGTGACGCCCTGGAAGCTGCCCCGCCAACCAGGCAGGCGGGGCAGTTCCGGTCCTCAATCCCCGCTATGCGCGGCCAGGCGGGCCCCGGCGAGGTAGCGGTCCTCACGCCGCCACCAGCCCGGCTGCTCCACATCCGGATGGGAGAACTGGCCTGTCGTCGCCAGGGCACGCACGGCCTCGGCGAGCGGGGTGGGGCGCGGGGGATCGTGGCGGACGTCGAAGACGCCCGGCTCATAGGCGTTGTCGCGGCGGCGGAGGAGCGAGCACCAGTCCATCGCTCCGAACATGGACCAGACCGTCACTGCCCGGAGGTCCACGCCCTCACGCCGCAGGCGGTTGGCCCCGTGCCACACCTCGACGAGCCAGCGGACGCATTCCTCTGGCTCCCGGCAGCCGAGATGGGCCTCGGTCACCGCGATCGGGAGTTTGTAGCGCTCCCAGGCCTCGCGCAGCCTTGCTTCCGCGCCCGTCTCGCAATGCGGGGGCAGGGGAACGCGCACGGCCTCGACATCGGCATAGACCTGTCCGCCGCTGCCGCCGACCGTCTCGGGGGGATAGAGCGCGATGCGATGGTCAAGAAAGCGGTCGCTCGTGACGTAGTGGTTGATGCCGATGATGTCCGGCGAGCAAGGATTGGCCACCATCTCGTCAAGATGCGCCTGCGGCACGCCCTCGGCGACCATGATCGCGTACCAGGGATGCTCGCGGTCCACCCGGCCGCATAGAAGGTCGAGGCTGAGCCAGCGCCGCTCGTTCTCATGCGCCGCCTGGCCCGCCAGGGCCTTGGTGGAGAAGACGCGGCCGAGATCCTCGGTCTGGATCAGCCGCGCGTCCGGCTTCACCTCACGGATCGCCCGCATCGCGAGGGCCACGCCGCGGCACTCGTTCATCAGCGCGGTGAGGAAGCTGCGCCCGTCCTGCCCATGCGGGAACCAGTGGCCGTAGAGGCCGGAGAAGCGCGCGGTGGTCAGCGGCTCGTTCACGGGCGTCCAATCCCGCACCCAGGGATAGCGCGCCGCGGCCAATCCTGCGTAGCGCGCCAGCTTCTCCGGGAATTCGGGGTCGAGCAAGCTCGTATAGGCCGGGCCGGAGCCGTGATGGACGAGGCCCGCGATCGGGTCGCATCCGAGTTCGCGCAATCGTGCGAGCCGCGTATCGGTCCAGGACCAGTCCAGCCTGTCGAGGCTCTCGGGCGCCACACGTTCCCACAGCACGGGGTAACGCAGCTTACGGATCCCGAGTGAGGCAACGAGATCGAGATCCGTCTCGCGATGGTGATGGCCGGTATCGTGCAGCTGGTCCCGCCACTCGCCGCCGGCACGCAGGACGGTGCATTCGATGCCGCCCCACAACTGAAGGCTGTTCATTTCAGCATGCCTCGATCATTCCCTCTCCCGTCTCAGCCGAGACTAGCGCGCGTGGAGCGTCAATGTTTCCTCTCGAAGAGAAAAGTTGCAGTGCGCCGGTAACAAATGTGAATCCCCGTATCTTGTGGCCGGGCTGCCCGTCGGATTGACGGCGGGCCATGCGACGCGACATGTCGCGTCTGCGGGAGAGCGGGAATGTGCCTGGAACTCTTGCCCGATCCGTGCATCAAGGGCGTCAACAGGAAAGGGACAGGCCGGTCCATGCAGCCATGCCGGGATTCCGATGGGGCATGCCGTTCGGAGGGACGGGCGTGAAGGTGATCATGATTCCGTGCGTGGAGGGCGGCATCGGCCATGTCTCGCGCACGGCGACCCTGGCGAGGGCGTTGAAGCGGGCGGATCCCTCGGTCGAGATCGAGTACGTGCTGGATACCTGCCGCCTGCGCCCGCAGAACATAGACATGACCATGCGCATGGGTTACCGGCCGCGGCTGCTCCCCCCGATCTCCCGGGCCAACCGAGCGGCGGTGACGCAGGCCTGCCTCGGCGATGCGGACGTGATCGTGGACGACACGGCCCGCTACCTCTTCCCGCTCCGCGCCGGGGTGCCCCGCGCGGCCTGGGTCTCCATCCCCATCCCGCCGGTCGGCGACGAGCTGTTTGGCGACTGGCCGCTGATGAAGGGGATGGACGCCATAATCTGGGCCTATGCGCCGCTCGTCGCCCTGCCGGAGGAGCTGTCCCTCGTCGAGAACCTCATCGTGAAGACGGGGCCGTTCCTCGACCTCGCCTCCGTGCCGGGGCGCGACGAGGCGCGGGCGGGGCTAGGAGCCGAGCCGGGCAGCCCGATGATACTCTACGCCGTACGGAACTTCCCCTTTACCCGGGAATTCGGCACGCGCGTCCTGCGCGGCGTCTTCGGCGCTGCGGCGGCGCTGCGGGGCAGCACCCATCCCGGGCTGCGGCTGCACCTCCTCGCCGTGCATGACGCGGCGGAGCTACTCGGCATCCTCGGGCTGGAGAGCTTCCCGGACTGGGTGCGGATCGAGGGCGTGGTGCCCCAAGCCGAGGCCCTGCGGCACATCAGCGCTGCCGACATCGTCATCGGCGAGGGCACGAGCACGATGCACGAGGCGGCGGCGCTGGGCACACCGATGGTGCTGCTCCCCGGCCCCATCTCCGAAACCCTCCTCCTCGCCGAGGCGCTGGGGCGGAACGGGGCCGCGCCGGTCTTCCTGCCCGACGCCATCATCCCCGAAAGGGTGACCGGCGCCTTCCGCACCCTTCTCGACGACACCTCGGCCAGGCAGGCCATGACGGCGCGTGCGCACTCCCTCGTCACCGGCGGTGGCGGGGTGGACGCGGCCGCCCGTCTCGTCCTGGAAATCGGCGCGCGGCGCCGCACGGCCGCCGCGGCCTGATCGGAACATCCATGCAGCACATCCCCGCGGACAACCGCGCCGCCTTCCGCTCCGCCTCCGAGGGCGAGACCTCCTCCGGCATGTCCTTCCGCCCGTCGCTCTTCCGCAGCTTCTTCCTCGGCGGCTTTGAATGCTCCACCCATCGCCGCAGGGACGGGCTGCGACTCGACCTGCTGCACGACACCCGGCACGACGTGCTCGCCGCGCAGGACTACCGCCTGCTCGCGCAGCACGGCATCCGCGCCGCGCGCGACGGCATCCGCTGGCACCTCGTGGAGACCGCGCCCGGCCATTACGACTGGTCCTCCGCCCTGCCGCTGCTGCGGGCCGCGCGGGAGACAGGCACGCAGGTCGCCTGGGACCTGTGCCACTATGGCTGGCCGGACGGGCTGGACGTCTTCTCCGCCGCCTTCGTCGACCGCTTCGCGGCCTTCGCGGGCGCCTTCACCCGGCTTCACCTGGAGGAGACGGGGCAGGCGCCGATGCTCTGCCTCGTAAACGAGATATCCTTCTTCGCCTGGGCCGGGGGGGAGGCGGGGCTGATGAATCCCTGCCTGCACGAGCGCGAGCGCAGCGAGGAGCTGAAGCGCCAGCTCGTCCGCGCCACCCTGGCCGGCACGCGCGCTGTGCGCGAGGCGGCGCCGGGCACGCGCATCCTGGCGATCGATCCCATCATCAACATCGTCGCCCGTGAGGATCAGGATCCCGCCGAGGCCGCGGCGCGCAACGAGGGCCAGTTCGATGCCTGGGACATGGTGGCCGGAACGAGTTGCCCCGAGCTGGGCGGGGCGCCGGAGATGCTCGACATCATCGGGGTGAACTACTACTGGAACAACCAGTGGCTGCATGGCGGCGCGCGGGAGGCGCTGCTGCCCGGCGATCCCCGGCACTGTCCGCTGCGCAACCTCCTGGCCGGGGTCTACCAGCGCTACCGCCGGCCGATCTTCATGGCCGAGACGAGCATCGAGGGCGACGAGCGGGCCCCGTGGCTGCGCTACATTGGCGAGGAAGTGCGGGCCGCCATGCGCGCCGGCGTGCCGATGGAGGGAATCTGCCTCTACCCCGTGCTGTCGCATGGGGGGTGGGATGACGGCCGCTACTGCCCGAACGGCCTGTTCGAGCTCCTGCCTGAAAGGGACACCCGACCCGCCCATGCGCCGCTCGCCACCGAGTTGGCGGAGCAGCAGCGCCAGTTCGACCTCCTGTTCAGCGGTTCATGAGCGGCTGCTGGCCACCAGGTGCGCCGGCGGGGAAGGGACGCAGCCTGTTCCTCCCTTTATGAGTTGCTCAAACAGTCCTGTCATTAAAAGTGAGATGGTCGGATGTTGTGCGCCGGCGCGCCCATAGTCTCATAAACCGTTGATAAGGCTGTCCTCCAGGAGTTATCGATCAGCCGGTCGGCGCGATGTGAGCTTTTTCGGTGCACAATGAGTTGGTGGTTCTGGGCGAACATGAGGGCCGATGCAGCTGGTTCAGCGTTGGTCAGACATGCGAATCGGGGCCGGGTCTGGAGGCAGTTCTCTTCATCTCAGCTGCTCGCCCGTGGGCGTAGGGGGCAGGCGACCCTTGCGGTGCCTGCCCCCTACGCCAAAGGGCGGGCTTGGTCCTCTGCTTAGGAGTCGATCGGTTTATCATTCTTCAGGTTTTCGAACCCGAAAACCTGCGGGATCGCAACTCTTTCGGGTGACAATACGGCTCGGTGCGTAGCCCGCCTAGTTGCGGCTAACTGCGGGGTTCTAACCTCGGCAGTGAGGCGGCTTTAGCGTACCGTAAACCTCAAAACGTGCCGTATCACTGCCGGCGGCGGGGGGACCTGGTAGGCCCCCTCGACATCGAATCCGCTCTTGGCCTGGCCGGCGTGCGCGGGATCACGGTCGCCGTCAGGGAGGCACCGCCGGTCGAGATCTCCGCGGATCTCACGCCCCAGGCCGCTCCGCACGCCTGCCGCGCCCTCGCTGGGGAGGCGGAAAGGGAATGGCGGAAGACGGCGGCAGGCCAGGACCAGAGGGCACAGCTAGAGGGATGCTTCTGTTGTGTCGTGCTGGGCGGCGGCCACCACAGCAGCGGGGTCGCGCTCGATGACGTCGAGAGGGGTTGCCCAGTCGTCGAACTCGGCATTTGGCCGGGTAAGCCAAATCGCCAATGGCCAGCCTGCGAGCTTACCGTCCAGGGCGGTGAGGAGGTCACGGAAGCCGGGCTTAGGCTGTCCGTCCGGGCCGATCTGGAACTCGGGGTAGAGGCGTCGCTTACCATCCTGCACGCTGAAGACGCGCTTGGCGTCCACCCAACCCTTCAGCAGGGCTGAAGGGTTGCCGGTGTCACTCCCGATCAGCTTCGCCACTTCCGCTGCCGACAAGGCTGGATACCTACGCAGCCAACCTCGCCTGATCTCGGCCCAGCGCGCCGCTTCGGTTTCGCGCCATGTCTCCGTCGGTGCGCCAACCTCGGATGCGTCCTGCATGCTGTCCAGATCTCCCCTTCTAGGCCGCCCCGAGCCGAGGGTGCCGATTTGCAGCCTGAAGTTACTGGATCGTCGGTCAGGCGAGCCTAGTCTCTCGCATCCCTGGAGCAAGGCAGCCGATGGCCGATACGATCAACATGGGCGAGCTTGAATGCATGAGTCCCGGGCAGATCGCGCTGGTGGAGGAGCGCTACGGCGCGCGCTATGTCGGCGACTTCTCGGTCAAGCAGAGCAATGGCTGGACGGACAGGCCCGTCGCGGTCTTCTGGCGAACGGAGGACCACCCGACTTACGGGCGCTACTTCGGCATGTTCCGCGACGTCGAGGCTATTGTTGACGGGGACGAGCCGGAGGTCGTCTACGGGTCGTGGATGATCACCAACGCCCAATCAGTGGCGGACCACTGCTGGAGCGGTGCCCGGGCTGCTGATGGGGAGATCGTGTTCAGTCGTTTCCGCCATGACTTCAGGTCGAGCACGGATCGGTCAGTGAAAGTCGATGGCGGCCCCTGTTATTTCCGCTGCCTCTGGAACTCCGATGACTCGCCGCGCTCGACCGTGCGCCTCAAGCTCGAAGGTGCGGAGTTCCGGGTAGTCGAGGAGATGCCGTTCCTCGGAAACCGTAAACCCGCGGGATGACCGTCCTGTCGGTTTTCGAACTCGAGAACCTGCAGGATCGCAATCCCGGGAAGAGGATAGTGTGAAGATATCTGAGGACGAGCCCGAGCCGGTTCGCCGGGGCCGGGAGGCTCTGGCCCAACGTGTCAGCGAATACGCGGCCCCCGGTAGCGGGTGGGAACTCGCCGTGCAGTGTGCCGGTCCTTGCCAGCGCCACAGGCGTCTTGTGGCCGATCTCGTGCCCTTGGTCCCGCCTGAGCTGACCTGGGCGGAGGTGTTGCCGAAGCTGAGGTGCTCCAACTGCGGCGCTCCGGCAGATGTCGTGGGACTGGGCGGTCCGCCCGTCACGCCAGGCGGCGCCGGAACGTGGTTGCTCCTGCAGGAAGGCACCGGGGCGTGGCGCCGCGGGTGAGGATGGCAGAGTGAGGTGAGGCGCCCGGTCTTAGGTTGATCGCCTCCGCTACCCCGGCGTCACATACGGCGCTGGGAGCCGCTTCGTGTCGAGCCAGGCGTCGCAGATCCGCACGCAGGCGGCCAAGCTGCCCAGGCTCGCCCAGTTCCCCGGTAGGCCATCCAGGCGCAGGCTGAACAGTGTGGCCTTGTCGTTCGCCTCCATCACCGCGCCCCGGTAGGCGTAGCGAGGTCCGCCAAGGGGGCCAGGGTTGGCCGTGACGCGGGGCTGGTCGGTTGTTGCTGGATTCATGCGGATGGAGGTGCGCCAGAGCTGTGCGGCGTGGCAAGCGCCCGCAGTGGTCAACTAGGGCGCGCAAGGCGGCGCGGACACGTTCTCGCCCACTTCAAGGCGGGCCAGCCAGGCGTCAACGGCCTCGCCAGTGGCATGGATGCCTGTGGCGTCGAATTCAGCCGCGGCGGCGAGGGCGTCCTGGCGCAGCTGCTCGCGGGCTTCCTCACGGGCGACGTACTGCGCGATGGCCACGCGCATCATCCGATCTCCTTGGGCGAGGCGCGCGTTACCACGGGCAGGGATCATCGAGCAGCATATCGTCGCGGTAGCGTTCGCCGGGCGAGGTTTGCAGCGCGAGGAGACGCCGTATGACGCCACGCTCATAGGCGTTCCACAATCGCCGCATCATCCGCTGCCGGGCGGACGCGCCCATGCCGAACAGCGGTGCGTCGGCCGCCCATTCCGGAGGGCGCAGGCCGGAGATGTCGAGTCCCGGGATCTCGAAGCGCCATTCGAAGGAGCGGATTGTGCCGTCATTCAGGCCGGTCTCGCCAACACCTTGCACAGCAGCACCTCCCCAAGCAGGTTGCCGATCAGGTAGGGACTGACCGGACCCAGGCGGCTAACCGAGATACTTCCCCGCGGCGAAGGCTGCGGCGAAAAGGACGAGTGCCGCTAGAATCGTTCTGTAGACCTCGGTACGTGACATCACCTCCTTATACGGGGTGTCCGCCCTCTTGGTGGTGATGTCCTCATTCATCTGACGTTTCCTCCGTCCCGCTATGGCATCCTAGGAAGCTCGCATCGCGCTCCTGATAGCTTCTGGGACGATGGTATTCGGTGCCAAGAGGGGCAAGGTCGTGGCCCCCCGTCGCCCGCGCTTACCCCAGAGAGGGTGCGTCCAATGAGGAGGGGTCGAGGCCCTCATAGAGTTCGGCGAGCGGAAGTTCGATGTCGATCTCCGGGAGGCACAGCCGGGCGCCGTCGCTGAGGATGGTCCCGATCCAGTCGTCGCCTGAGCGCAAGAAAACGGTCGCGCCGATGAGCTCCTGTTCCAGCATGATGTACCGATGGACCGAGGGAATGGCTGAGTACTCCATGTTCTTGACGATCATGTCGTAGCTGGCCGTCTCGGGGCTCAGCACTTCGAAGATGACCACAGGGTCGGGAGCCACGGTGCTCTCGTCTCTGACCTTGGTGCAGGTCACGAGGCCGTCGGGGAGGCGGCTGGTGGTGGCTGTCAGGATCTTCAGAGCGCTGCCGTAGAACTGGCAGGGCCTGCCGCGTAGGCGACCGCCGACGGACAGGGCGAGGTTGCGCTGTATGGCTGCGTGGGCCGCTGAGCCGCCCGTCATGGCGACGGGCTTGGTCCCGTCGAACTCGTGGCGGAGATCCTGGTGTTGCTCCCAGGCGATGAACCTTCCCAGGGTCGTCGGGAGGCCTGGGACGGTGTTCATGGGGGGATGGTAGCACGGTGCGGCATCGCCGCGGCGATGGGGAGAATGGTCTAGGTAATCGGGCTTGGGATATGGCTCGCCTCCCTTCACCTGCCGGCTCCAGACCATGACCTACGAGCACCTTTACAACCCTATGCCCTGTTCCGCCTGGCCCGTGCTCCAGCTCCGCGCGGTCGGCACCGCCTACCGTCAGGCCGGCGCGGAGGGCTTGATGGGTGAGGCGAGCCTTGAGCGGGCGGTGGCCGCCTATGTGGCGGCCGGTGGCCGGCAAGACGAGGCAGTGGAGATCGTCACCGGCATGATCGCCTCCCTGTCGGCCGAGCATGGGGACTGGCTCTGGGGACCTGCCCAGGCCTGGCGCGAGCGGCACCGCATCGAGGAGCCGGATCCGCAGGACGCCAGCCTCTTCGAGCCAGAGGGGGACGCGGAGTGATGGGAGCTGCACCGACCGGGGCGTGATCCCCGTCGGGCTAGGCGTCGCGAGGAAAAGGCCTGAGGGACGGAGCGGGCCTCAGCCCTCATCGAGGTGCAGATGCGCCCGTGCGGCATGGAGGACGGCCGCCGCCCGCCCGCCCCGGAGCGCTTCGATCGGAGGACCTCCAAGGTTCGGGTCATGGTCCACCAGGAACTGCAAGGTCATCCAGGGACCGGCCTTCGCCTCTCTGAAGACCTTCGTCAGGCCGTCGACCCCTGCCAGGATGGAGGGCCCTGGCTCGGCGTCGGAGAACTGAAGGGTGGGGATGACCGCATCACCCCCCACCATCACCCCCAGTACTGAACCCTCCATCACGCGGCCATGCAGGGCCCGACGCGTGATCCCAAGCTTCGCCGCAGCCTCGGTCAGGGACATGCCCCCGCCGGCGCGGTCGAGCAGGGCGTCATGAACTCGGTCGAAGTCCGCCATCTCCTCACAGGGCAGAACCTGCCCTCCCTCCTTTCTGGCTCAAGAACCCTCGCCCTCAGGCGCAGGACGGTAGCTCCCGTCAACATAGATGGGGTCGATGGCACTGCGCCGCATGGCCACGGCGAGCCAGGGGCTAGTTGTCGAGGAACGAGGCGAGGCGCTCATCCCGGCCGGGAAAAGGCACGGGCGCGTCGTCGGGAACCTCGACCGTGACAACGCTCGTGATCGTCCTGTGCAGTGGCGAGGCCGCGCCTTCGGGGGGAGCCTGATCGGGAGGCGAAGGCACGGGCGTTCCGGCGCCGGAGGTCGGGGAGGGTGTCAGGGCCGGGAAACGATCACCTGTTGCGATCACCCAGGCGGCCGCCTCGCGCTGCCGCTGTTCCTCGTCGGAGTCTGTCATGGCCGCTCTCCCGAGGCCTGGCGCGCTAGCGTCTCTCGAAGCCAGAGCCGGGCGTTTGTCGGACGGTCCCTCGAAGCGCGGGGAAGTCGTAGGCCAGCCTGGCCGAGGGCTTGTAGCACCTCCCGGAAGTCTTCCACGCCCGTCTGGGCGCGCAGCTCACTCCAGCTGATCTGTCCGGCCGCGTAGGCGCGGATGAGGTCGAGCGGGATCGGGCGGTCGGACGGTGTCTGCTCTTTCTCCCGGTCGTCCATCAGCACGGCCTTGAGGGCGAAGTGTTGAACGGGATCATCTCGGCAACCCGTTCTCATCGTAGAGGAAATCCCCGCTCCGGTCGGCTCCTGGATCCGGTTTGGCTTTCTGGCGCCCCCTTACCCGAACCGCCTGTAAGAGGGTGCGGCGCTCGTCGACGGTTGGATGCGCCGGCACCGAGGTGAGCCGTCTGGCGATCGCCTCGCGCTGCCGCTGTTCCTCGTGGGGGTCTGCCATGGCCGCCTTCCCGAGATCCGGCGCGTGATCAGGCATAGACATCCTGAAGCGTGATGGTGAGGCCTGGTGGATCCAGTCGCAACGGCCCGGTTGTATGGACACCATGAACCGGGCCGATGTCGGAGCGGCGGTAGTGGATGACCTCAGGCCGGTCAGGCGCAAAGACAAGGTAGTGCTGCACCGTCGGGAGCCGGAAGTAGTCGACCAGCTTCCGATGCAAGTCGCTCCGGGCGGTGCTCAGCAGAGGTATCTCTACCACGACGAGTGGGTCGGGGATCGCCGTCGCGTCAGCCGGGAGGGGGTCGCCGCAGCGCAGGATCGCGTCAGGTTCGAGGTCGTGATCCTCTCCAACCTCGACCGTCATGCCTCACCAAAGGCCTCACAGGGCAGCCTGGCTTTCAGGACTGCGCTGTGTAGAGCAAGCCAGATGGCTTGCTTCCTGCGGTTGTGAGACGCGCGTTCCTGAGCCATCGGCACGATCCTGCCGTCGATCCTTTCGAACCGGCCAGATCGTTCGGCGACGATCCGCCGGTAGTCCTCGCGGGAGACGTATGTGGGCTGGAGCGCATCGCTCATGGCACCAATTCTTGGGCCTCTCCATCCGTTTCTTCCAGAAGGCATCATGCCCACAGATTGACGGTGAAATGACCCCCTTGCAGCCGGTAGGCTTTCCAGAAGAAGGAGGAGGGCAATGGGTAAGCAGGTCGCGCTACACCTCGGTGACAGCCTGGACGCCGTTGGCGCCCGCTTCGTGAACGCCTGGAAGCGCGCGGAAACGGGCGATCTACACGCCGGGAACGCTGAGGTTCACCTGGGCTTCCTGTCGTGGGAGGCCATGGTGCGCGTGTTGTCGCCGAAGCGGCTGGAACTGCTCGATCACCTGCATCGCCATCCCTCCCCAAGCGTCCGCCAGCTCGCCGCCGCTCTCGGCCGGGACGGCCGCCAAGTTCATGAGGACGTGGTGGTCCTTCACCGATCGGGTCTGCTGGAGATGGGCGAGGAAGGGCTGCGGGCGGATTGCGATCCCTTCGACCTGTTCGCCATCACTGCACAATAGCGGCGAGAACCCAGGTCAGCGCGGCAAGGGCCGCACAGGTCCGCAGGGGGCTGGAGGCGCTGAGCGCCACCACCCCCCAGACTGCCGCTACCGCGAGGTGCGGCAGCACCATGGCAGCGTCAGAAGAAGTCGCCCCGGACCGCCCCCTCGGCGAGCGATGCGACCTCGGCTTCCTCATCGCCGCCCAGCAACTCCCAGGGAGCCTTGCCGCCGAGCAGATCGAGCGGCGTCACCAGGAAGCGGTAGGCAGCAAAGGACGTAGGCCTCCCGAAGGCTGCCAGTACCTGAGCCACGACGGGGAAGATCCGACCGTCTGGGCCAATCTGCCAGGCGGGATAGCGGACGCGGTGCGCAGATCCCTCGAAGCCCAGAACCCTGCCCTCCAGGCGCCACTCGGTCAGCTCCTGCGGAGACAAGCCGCACAGCTTTGCGAAGTCCGCCTCCGCCAGCATATCCGGGCGCCGGAGAAGGGCCTCGGTGCTCGCTTCCTCCCTCTGGCGCAGCATGGCCACCGTGGCACGGAGAGCAGGTGACGTGTCATCCGCTTCGGTACCAGCCATGCGTTGTACCCTCCACTCCTGGGTTTTCCGGTTCGTAAACCGATGCCTCCGCAAATCTATGACGCTATCCCTTGAGATGACGCCGCACCGTCTCCTTCGACACGGCGAACACGCGGGCGATCTCGGCGTTGCTCTTGCCGTCTGCGGCTAGCTCGGCTGCGTGCTGGCGCTGAGCCAGGGTCAGGGCAGGGCGACGGCCCACATGAACCCCGGCTGCCCGCGCGGCTTTCATGCCCGCTGTCGTCCTCTGGCGGAGGATGGCCCGCTCGAACTCGGCAACCGCCCCGAGGACCTGGAACGTCAGGCGGCCGGCCGGGCTCGCCGTGTCGATCGCCTGGGTGAGGGCCTGCAGCTCGATCCCGCGGGCTTCGAGGATGGCGACAGTGTCGAGCAGCTGGCGGAGGGAGCGTGCCAGGCGGTCCAGGGACCAGACCACGAGGACATCCCCTCGGCGTGCTTCACGGAGAAGGTCATCGAGCACCGGCCGGGTTGCCGCGGCCCCGCTGACCTGCTCGGTCCAGAGAGCGTGGCAGCCGTGGCCGGCTAGGGCAGCGCGCTGCAGGGCAGCGTCCTGGGTGTCGGTCGAGATCCGGGCGTAGCCGAGCCGCCGCGGGCCGGGGGCAGGCTCCGCTCCGAAGAGGTCTTTTCCGGCAAGAATTTCGTGGCACCCTTTCGTGCCGCGGACAGCCTTGTTTTTCCTACCCTGTGGAGATGGCACGAAAGGGTTCCCTTTATTGCCGGCCGCCGCGCACCCGGCCCGACGATCACCTTTACGACGTTGAGAACCTGAAAACCGATAGTCGCACAGGTTCAAGTTGCCGCCCACCTCGAGCGGCGCTCGGCGAACTCGCAACGGTTAGCGAAGTACCCAGATGTTGGAGGACCCACCCGCGCTTTGATCAAGGAACCAAGAAGGGGCTACGGTAATGTCGACAACGGTGACCACAAAAGGGCAGGTGACAATCCCGAAGGCAATCAGGGATTATTTAGGAATCAAGCCCGGGACAAAGGTCGTTTTCGAAGTCACACCGGATGGAACTGTCGTCGTCCAGTCCGCGGGAGCGAGAGCAAAGCCACCGAGCCGCTTCCTACGGGCCCGCGGCATGGCAAACGTCAACATGACCACAGACCAAATCATGAGCCTGCTCCGTCCAAATGACTGATGCGACGCTCTTCGGCACCAACTTCCTACGTGTAGACCCCGTGCTCGATCTGCCCGATGAGGGTGGATACCTGAAGCGCCCCCTCATTCGTGGCGAGGAGATCGATAGGACGCTTCCGGCCCAATGCCGGGATCGGGCTGAATAACCACCTTCTCGCGCCTGGTTCGCCCATGACGCGATCTGCCTGCGCCAAGATGTCGGCAACAGTGACGATTACCGTCGCGGGCGCCATGACTTCCTCGTCGGTCATGTTGCCCAATTGGCCGGTTAGCGAGGCGGCTTGGCCAGCCGTCAAGCCGGTCACGGCTCTTCCTGTCCCATGCCGCAGCAGGATTTCTCCCGTGAGGTACCCGGAGAGCGGATCGACGCCATCCCAGGTCCGTGTCAGGCGTACTGCCAGCTCACCGATGAGCGCGCAGCACTGTGGATCCCGGAGGATCTCGGCTGTGGCTCTGTCGACGGGGATCTCGACAACGACATCGTGTGCCATGCGGCCATCTCCTGGCTGGTGCTTGGTACGCGCGGCTTCTTCCCGCCGCGTGTCAGGCCTCACCTGACAGGATGCGGGCGACGCGGACCACGTCCGCCTCGATCACCACGATCCGGCCCCCGGGCAGCAGCAGAATGGACTGTCCGTCGACCTCACAGATCGCATCGACTGACGTCGGAGCGATCGCATGGGTCCGACCATCGACGTCAATGAGGATGACGTAGCGTCCTACCCTCGCCGTACACACGTCGCTGTGCATGCTGCGGGCCTCCGTCCGGAACGTAGAGTGAACATGCCTTCTGGGAGATTGGTTGCCAAGTAAACCGACGGTGTGATCGTACCGTGCAACCATAGGTTTACCGTACGGGGAGCCGAGACGTTGTTTTTCTTATTGGAGAGCAGAAGAACGGGAGGGCACAGCGAACCGCCCGTGGGCATGCACCACGCCACCTCTCGAAGGCTGCCGTTCGGCTGAGTGCCCATCTTGGAAGTTCAGACGCACGGATGGGCGTCCCGAAACCAGCTATTCAGCGTTGGGTCGACGTGCGCGGTGCCGTCGATGGAGATCTACGGCTCACTCAGGAAGCATTGGTAACGGATGAAAATGTAGCCGTTCCTTGGGCCACCAGTCGTTGCGGATCGATGCAGTCTCGACCACCGACGCTATAAGCTCCCGCATCTTATCCTGTATGTAGCGAGTTAGCGTTTCGGCATCCATGCAATACAGGCTCTCCATAGGGTTAGATGTAACATCAACCCCGTTAACTTGGGCCGGGGCTGAAATCGATGGGATCGTGCGGCCGAAGTTGAGACCCGGAAGACCAAATCTGACGGATCCAATGTGAACATTGAAGTAGGCGAACTGCGCCTGCGTCATTGCTGCGGGGGCGCAATTGAGCTTGTCGACTTCGAATGATCTTCCCGCGACGAGAACAAAGTAAGCGAGTGTGTCGTATGTTCCATCGGTCGCACCGAGCGATATTAAGCGATCCCGCTCTCTGAAGTGTGGATCATAAACCGTGGATCCCAGATGTCCACACAGGCGAAAGAACACAGGGTATGCGGTATCTTCTCCGAAGTCCTCAATCAGAGCCGAATAACGTATATTGTCCCTGGTTGTGTCGACATTGGTCCCCATTTTGATGCCTGGCCGCGAGTCGAGCCGATGGATCGAAACGTGCTTCTCAGTTACTAGGTTTTCGGGTGTAACTTTAGCTACTAATCGGCCCAACCCATCGGTGTGATTTGCGAGAAAGCCACTGTGCGGGTGGGATCGAACGATCAAACGCAGATCGCCGTCCGGTGCCCCTCGGATAGACAGAATCTCGCGTCGCTGGCGCCCCGCTGAGACAAAGAGCCGAGTTCTAGGGGTGTATCCCAAGAGATCTCCTTGTTTCGATCAGATGCTTATAGAGCGAAGGAACTTCGGGGTAGCTGGGCCGTGCTCATTGGTATCATCCGACCGGGTGTAGCGCTCGGCGGCCAGGGCGGAAGCTTGCCTCCGCTCCTCGGGCGGCAGGTCCCAGGTGGACAGCTCGCCTGCAAGGGCTCGTGCAATCCGGTCGTTCACGGTCAATGTCCCGTAGGTTTCCGAACCGAAAAACCCGCGCAGCCGTAAACCGTAGGTACGGTTATGCGGCCAAGTCGCTCGGATCCACCTTCGCTCTGGTGAGGATCTCTAACGTTAAGCCTCGCGCCGGCGCTGCAATGTCGTAGGCGAGTTCCTGGTAGCCGTCGGGGGCAAGAAGCCCGTCCAGCCGCGGGATCGCCCGGAAGGGCGGCAGGCGGCGCGCTGCAGGAACCATCTCGAGCCACTTTCGGGCCCGTTTGGCGACGCCTGGATGGGTTGGCCAGCGGTTGGGCAAGGCTACAGCCTTCGGCAGGGCGGCCAGGTTCTTCGCGGCTCTGGACGCGTCCTGGGCGGACGGACCGAAGGGGAGGAGCACGAGGTCGGCGACCTCCGAGATGATGGCGTCGATCTCGGGACGACCGGCGGCGCCGTCTATGACGACCAGAAGGCGGTCCTCGGCCATGAGGCGCTCGAGCTCGTCGGCGAGCCGCGTCGGATCGCGGCCATCGAGGACCAGGTAGCGGCGTTCGTCGGCGAGGATGTCGTCGTCGATGTCGGTCGTGATGACGACGGCGGGGATCGCCTTCGGCAGGGATCCGGCCCCGTGGGCGATGAGGTGGCTCAGGCTGCTCTTGCCGGTGCCGCCCTTGCTGCCGGCGAGGGCAATGACCTTAGCCATCTGCCTGGCCTTGCGAGCGAGCCATCTCGGCCTCGATCAGCCGCAGGATAATCTGCTGCGGGGTGATCGTCCGGTCCTCGGTGATCGACGCCTCGCTTGCCCGGCGCCGGAGGAAGGTCATGGCTGCCTTCGAAGGCCGGAGGCTGATCTGGGCGGTGTCGGCCGGAGGTCGCCCGCCGCGGCTCGGGGGGAGGGAGAGAGGCTGGGGCTCAACGGGAGCCGGGGGCGCTGCGGCAGGCTCTTCTTGGGTGGAACCCGCGGGTGTTGCAGGGGAGGGGGCCTCCTTGAGAGTGCGCAGCCGCTCCAGAGCTGCCTGTCGAGATTTCGTTGTTATACGGACGTACCGTGCCCCGAAAAGTTTTCGAACTCGAAAACCGAATGGTTCTTCGTTCTGCAGAACGAGAATACGGATGGTCCTTTGGGATGGCTAGCAGAAGGCGCTCCGCTGCCTTTTCGTGGACCCGACCCGCGGCCATGACTGGATCAGGCGCCCGAACGCAGCCTGCGCCGGACGCTCGGCCCTGGAGCACATGCTGGACGGTGCTCCCGCCGGCATCACCGCCGTCAGACGGCATCTCGACGCTGAGCGATAGGCGGGTGACCAGGATGGGCACCATCTCTTCTTCGCTCATGACTCAGTGCTTCGGCCTGGTCTTCTCCGCCTCCAGGCGGGCTTCCATCATAGGGCAGCCCGCGGTCCGGTAGGCACAGGATCCGCAGCCCCGACAGAAGGCGTCCGCTGGAACGCTCTCGGCTGGGCCCACAACGCCGTCGGGTGCGATCTCGAAGGCGAAGGTCTGCGAGAAGGGATAGACCCGCAGGTGGGCGCCCCAGAGCCGCATGCGACGCCCTTCGGCGTGCGGATCGGTGATGTTCAGCGCGCGCAGCTGGCGACCAATCCAGTCGGTCCGTGACCACTCAGGGATGTCGGTCGTGCTGGTCTTCCCGAAATGGGCGTCCACCATCGTCTGCATCTCCAGCCGGAGGTGGGTGGGGCTAATCTCCCTGTAGCCGGCCAGGAGGAGGCGCTTCGCGGCCTCCTTGAGGATGTCGATGGGGCTGTCGGGATCCACTGCGCCTCGACTGGTACGCTCAAGCGCCCGGTCCAGGCCGGCGCGCAGGTCCTGGTCGTCAATGAAGGTCGCCATGACCTTCAGAGGGGCGGAGATCTCGTTCGCCCGGTCCGTCGAGGTCGGGAACATGGTGGCGTAGGCCTCGGCGATCGCTGCGACGTTCTCGAAGGTCCAGGTGTGGAACTCGTCCCGCAGCCGGGGGAGGGAGGCCGTTAGTTCGACGTCAAAGCCGGCGACGAACTCCGCGCGCAGCGCCTCCGGAATCTTCCCGGACGTGATGCGGAGCATGCGGCTACCGAGGATGGCTTCGACGCCGGAGGTGTTGTTGATCATCTTCACGCCGAAGAAGTTCAGCTTCTCGACCTTGTTGCCCTTGGAGACATCGACCCAGACCTTGATAGCCGTCTCCTTGTTGTAGCTGAGCTTAAGGGCTTGCAGCAGCTCGGTCGCCTGGGAGGCGTCCCGACCGTTCTTGCCCACGCTCTCAAGGTCGTCGAGGACCACGAAGCCGCGTGCCTCGTCGATGTGCCGGGCAATGGCGGCCGCAGAAGACTGACCGATAACGCTGGCATTGGCGCAGAGACGGGTCATGGCAGTGCCGAGGGTGGACTTACCTGAGTCGGGCGGGCCGACCACCAGGAGCTGCGGGACGGACTGGAAGACCGTTTGGGCATAGGTGACCGGCACGATGGCTGCCAGGAGGGCGTAGTCGTCCTCGTAGGGCAGGTAGACCGTCCGCTTGAGATAGCGGTAGGCATCGCGCACGAGAGCCGTCAGGGGCCGGACGCCGGTCGGGCGCTTCCGCTGCTTGGCATCGGTGTAGGCCTTGATGCTCCGCCAGGACCACGAGTTGTACCGGGACGGCTTCGGCCTCTGTTCGATAAGGGTACCGTCGGAGAGCCGCATGACGATCTCGTCGGGTGGAGTGCCTGATGGGGCGTCCATGGCACGGGCCGAGAGCACCTCGCCATCGGACCGCACAATGACGGTTTCCAGACGCTCGACGACCTTGGGTGTCTCCTGTCCCGTCTTCGGGTTCTTTATGAGTTCAACACCGCGCACCAGGGTCTGGGTCGTGTAGTGCAAGTGTCCCTTGTGATAGGCGCAGGCTATGTCGACCGGGGCGTATCCGAGACGGCCGTATTCCTGGCCGTCATCTTCCTCAATGGCGTCGTGGAGTAGCTCCGCCGACGCGACGAGCGATTTGAACTGCTCGACCGTCCCGCCGGCCTGTAGCCAGTCGGTCCAGTCCTTCCCAGGTTTGTCCGCGTCCGAGTGACTGGGGCAAGAAGGCACCCGCAGCCGGTATACAGAGCGGCCTATGACGTGCCGCAGATTCCAGACGATCTTCTCGCCAGCCTCATCGGCATCCTGGGCGCAGTAGATATGCTCCCAATGTGCCCACCACTCGGGGTTCTTCCATTCAGCAGGTAGGTTTCGGCCGTGTGTTGCTGAGATGATGGCGTAGCTATCGAGAAGCCCGGCTGCCCGTAAGAACGCCCAGAGCCGCCAACCGTCTTTGAGGCCCTCGACGATGATGACGAAGCGTTGCGCTGCAAACGGCGTGACCCAGTAGGTGGAGTTCTCGTGTGCCGCCCACGACTTGTCGCGCGGGTTCTGCGTGACGTCAGGGATGGCGTGATAGCTGAAATGCTTCGCCGGGTAGCCTACCCGCGTCAGGAGCGGCGCCACGAGCGCATCAGACGTTGGCTTGGTTTGGTCTCGGCCTGTGTAAGGGGTCGAGAGACCAAGATAGAAGTTATCGATAACGGCATCGTCGAGGCCCCGCGCATAGAGCCACTGCCGAGCTGCGTCGTTGTCTCGAAGCCGCTTCTGCCTGATGCGCAGAGCATCCTTGTTTGCTGGCGACGGTGCGCTCGGCTGCGGCGGTGCTGGTGGGGTTGAAGGAGCAGACCCCGAATATGAGTTCGATCGCCGACGCTCTCGTAGATGACGAAGTTCGTCGTGGGTCACAGCTCCCAGGCGTTCAAGGAATTCTCCGTATTCGATGTTTTCCTTTCCCCACGGATTGTCATGGGGATGAAAGCACTTGACGCCGTGGATCAGCTTATCGCCGGAGCGGCTTTCTGAAACGCCGCATTGGAAGCCCTCGTGGTTACACGCCGGGCAGGGATTAATATTATACCAAGTGACAGCGCCGGCCTGTTTTCTGCGCGTCTCGATCCCACGATCCCGCAGTACGATTTCCGCTGGTGCTGACAACGCATTCATCGCGCGCACGGCGCCTGTTTTCGCGACAGTCATGCCGCGCGTCCATACGCAACGTCGAGATGATCAAAGAACCATTTGAGTTTAGCCCGTTTGCAGAGATGGGCGTACGATCTGATGACCGTTTCAACTTTGTCGTGCAGGATCTCTGCAGCTGTTATGTGCCCATTTTCGTTGTGAAGAAGGTAGTCGGTCGCGATGATATGGCGAAACGCATGCGGGCCGAAGCCTTGGCAGTCGGGGATATATTGGGCCGTTCGAACACGGATAGCGCGATAGACGGCGTTAGTGTCGAAAGTTCCAGGAAGTTGCTTCCGATATCGCCTGCGTGTGCTGGTCTTCCGAACCTTCTTATGGTCCGCGCTTTTAGGGGATGTAGCGGCGCTCGGAAGAAACAAATACGGAGAGCTCGCGCCCAAAAGATGCGGGCGCCAGTTCTTCACGTAGTCGTCCAGGTGTGCCCAAAGACGTTTATCAACGGGCATGACGTAAGGCGTTTTGGCGGCACCTCGTTCGTTCTTGAACGCAGATGGTGGAATGTTGAAGCTCCAATCGCCATTCTTGCTGCGGCGCAGATGACAGTTGCTCGAATCCGTCAGGTCGTATGTCAGCCGTTGGAAATTCCCGGCGCGCAGAGGATGCGAGATCATCAGCCGAATCAGTATGAGGTCGCGGTAGTACGATGCTTGCTTTTGCTTTGACCAGTATGGCGGTGGCGGGTCTGCTTCCATGCTTTTTACGAGGCCGATGAGTGCGCCCAGGGGGCTTTCGCGATCAATAATTCCTGCAAGCGCATCTTCGGGATCGCGAAGCATGACGTACGACTTCGCTTTCGCCTTCGACATCCACTTCAAGCGTTCGTAGTTGTCGTCACACCAACTCTTCAAAGCCGCGGGGTCGCCGCCATCGAACTCCCGATATTGCGCGCGCAAAAAACCCCATGTTGGATGGACTAGGCCTTGTGCCATGCCGAAGAGCCTTTCGACGCCCCTGGTTAGGCCTCCCGATCGGATGACTTTGAAATCCAAGAACCGTCCAATGAGTTCGGGATCGGCCATCTGCGACAAGGTGAACGAGGCCGGATCCATGCCTAACCCTTGCAGCATCGGATCCTCGCTGTCCTTTGGAAGGGCTAGGAATCCGAAAAACTCAATGGCGGTTTGGTACGCGATCTGAGCGCTCTCTACGCGCCCACTGTCTCTTTTAGACCATCGCCCATGTTCTCTAACGTTGCTGAAATCTGAGACGCACGGATTGTTACGTCTGGGTGGTATGTACGTCGAAGTTTTGTAGGCCACGAGCATGTCCCACTCCCGCTGCAAACGGGGAGGCATCTTTGCAAGCGTGTATGGTTTACGGACGAGTTCCGACATCTTCTTACCGAAGTTGGTCTTCAGGCGCGGTATGGAGCCTGGCGCTCGGTGTTTCGATATACGGCTTGTAAGCGTGCCGGGTTGAAGCCGAAGGGCTTCCTCGATGCTCTGGACGGCCGGAATCATTCTGAACGTTGGCACTTGACCGTCGATCCAGTAGGCCAGGGTGTGGTAACTTAGCTTCTTTTTGTCGATCTGCGCGTAGAGACCATGAAGTGAGAGATCGGCGCGCTTCAATGAGCTGCGGAGAGCTCCGGCGAAATCTTCGGGTAGATCCGAGCTGTTTAACAGCTGGCTTGCGTTCGTAGCCCACATCGTCAGTCGTGAGCGGATTGGCGCGAGAGCCTTCTTCGCGACATCTGGATCCGGGCCGATGGACGCAGAGAGATGGCGTAGGTAGCCGTCCAAGAGATGAGAAAACGCCGCATCCAAGGTCGGGCTTATGGGGGCGGAAAGAGGGACGCCCAGGTGACTCAAGAATGCTTCAAGCGCGCGGATGTCGTTCTCAATCGATCGCGGCTTCATGCCCCGTTGAGTTCGAAGCTCTCTACCGAACGCGATCAGATCAGCGATCTTGGCGCCGGATAACGCATCATTGAGGCGGTACAATTTGACCGGGGTGACGGCCCTTTCGAGTCTCTGCAGCAGCGTGCCTTGCGGTACGAGGAAGAGTTGCTCCAACTTGCTGGTGACAGTTGGAGCGTCTTCGAAAACGTAGCCACGTTTCCGATGGCTGCCGAGCTGATTCATGAGTTGGCCAATAGCGACACTGACGGCGCCGGTTGTCATGCCGGCTGCCTCTTTGAGAACGTCGAAGGCGCCCCAAAAATCTCGAGGAAGGGTCTCGATGTCGAATGTGTTGTTGTGTGTTTGCCAGCGGGTCGTCAGCTCGCCTGGCTCAAGAAACGCGAGTCTTTCAAGCGTCGCGAGAGCATCGGGTGCGCTGAGCACTCGAAACGTGCCGCGGTTATACCAAGCCACCATTTGGTTAAAGCTGATCCCCATGGCGTTGGCCGCAGGGCGGGTCCTCAGGCCGGTGACGTCGATAACCTTGCAGAAGGCTCCGTGGAGGTCAGAGGGGAGCGGGTGGAGGGCTTCGCTGACCGACGGACGGATGAGGCCCGAGATCGAACCTTTCGGTCGTCCAAACGCACGCTCAATCGCGCCGAGGTTCTTCTCGGCGCTCGCCTTCAGGAGCCACTTGTTCTCCCTATAGGCGAGATAGTTCTCGTGCGATTTGAAACCGAAAAAATCCAATGCTTTGCGAGGCGTGAGATTACGCTCTCTTTCGAGCTGTTGGAGCACCGCGCCGACAGTGGTCGGCACGTTCGTCTCCAGCCAGGTGCTGGCAATGTCGGCCTGGAAGCTCCCAGTATTTTGGGTGTGATCGTCCACTCGGAATCCCTCTCCGAATTAATATGGAGAGACTCAGGTAATCGGCAGCGCATGATCCGTCACCTCCATATCCTCATCGGGGAGACGCGGTGGCAGGGGCTGCCGTGATGCGCGGCGAGCAACTCGCCGACATCCTCCGCCCCGCGGCCGAGGCCGAGGACTTCCGAGTAAGCGTGACGGACGGCCTGACCGAGGTCCGGGACGCGGCCGTCATCATGAACAAGGCGGCCATCACCGAGTACGGGGCGGCAGGTGTTGAGCAACTCGTGTCGGGGGGAAAAGGGTGTTCCTCGACATCCTCGACGGACCGGACTGGAAGACGGTCCTCCCGCTCGCCCACGGGCTGATCTCCAGCTCCTTCCTGCAGCACGAGAGATTCCGGCAGCGCTACCCCGACAAGCCGGTCGTCTACATCCCGCACCACGCCAACCCGCGGCTGGAAAGCCTTCGCGTGGATACCTCCACCTTCCGCTGCGGTTATTTCGGGAGCGTGGAGGGTGCGATCTTCCTGCCCGAACTCGCCGAGGCCGGGATCGTGGACACCATCATCGCCATCAACCGGAGCGCGGACTGGATCCCCCGCTTCGCGGACTACAGCATCCACTACGCCGTCCGCCCGGCCCGCTTCCTGCCAAGCATCCTCAAGCCCTTCACCAAGGGCGCCACCGCCGCCGCCTGCGCCGTTCCCGTCATCGTCTGCGCCAGCGACACCGAGGCGCGTCGCCGCCTCAGCGACGGCTACCCCTATTACGCGCCGGCCGACACGGACCTGCGCGGGATGATCGACTTCCTCGCAGAAGTGCGCGAGAGCTTCGGCGGCGCCCGCTGGCAGCACGCCCTGAAAGTGATCGAGAGCGTGCGCGAGGAGGCCTCGCCCACGCATATTCGCGACCTTTTCCGCCGGGACTTCCTGCACTCCGGCCTGCTCGCCGGCCTGGAGGCCGCGGCCGGGCCCTAGCTGCGGGCCCGGCCTGCCCGGCTAGCCCGCCTGGACGAGGGGGGCGTGGCGATCGACCAGGATGGAACTGGCCGAGTTCATCCCGACCAGCTCCACCTCCGCCCCGTGCCGGCGCAGCTTCGTCACCACCGCTTCCAGCGCAGCCACGGCCGTGACATCCCACAGATGCGCGCCGGTGAGGTCGATGCGGACGCGCCGGGCCGTGTCGCGAAGATCGAAGCTCTCGGCCAGGGCATCGGCGCTGGCGAAGAAGACCTGGCCGGTGACCTGGTAGGTCCGCGTGTCCGTCGCCCCATCGTAGCTGCTGCGGACATCCATCAGCTGCATGACCTTGAAGGCGAAGAACACGCCGCTGAGCAGTACGCCTACCGCAACCCCGGCCGCGAGGTTGTGGGTGAACACCGTGACCGCCACGGTCGCGAGCATCACGAGGCTCGACATTTTCGGGTGCCGCGCGAGGTCGCGCAGCGAGGCCCAGGAGAAGGTCTCGACCGAGACCATGATCATGATGGCGACCAGCGCCGCCACTGGCACCTGCGCCACCCAGGGTCGGAGCAGCACCATCAGCACGAGGAGGAACACCCCGGCCGTGAGCGTCGAGACGCGCCCGTGCCCGCCGAAGCGGACATTACCCACGGTCTGCCCGATCATGCCACAGCCGGCGATGCCGCCGAACAGTCCCGCCGCGAGATTGGCGAGGCCGAGGCCGGTGCATTCCCGCGCCTTGGAGGAGGTGGTCTCCGTCAGGTCGTCCACCACGCTTGCTGTCATCATGGATTCCAGCAGCCCGACCATCGCCATGGCGAGCGCGTAGGGCGCGACGATGGCGAGGGTTCCGAGGCTGAAGGGCACCTGCGGGATGAGGAAGGAGGGAAGGGACGCCGGCAGCCGCCCGAGATCGGCCACGGTGGCGACCGGCATCGGCACCATCATGGTCAGCCCCGTCAGCAGCAGGATGCAAATGAGGGGGGAAGGGATCACCGTCGTCAGCCGCGGGACGAGGTAGATGATCGCCAGCCCCGCCGCGATCAGCGCGTAGGTGTGCCAGGCCACTCCCAGCATCTGCGGCACCTGGGCCGAGAAGATGAGAATGGCCAGCGCGTTGACGAAGCCCGTGCGCACGGATTTCGAGACAAAGCGCATGAGCACGTCCAGCCGCAGCAGGCCGAAGGCGATCTGCAGCAGCCCCGCCAGCACCGTGGCCGCGAGCAGGTATTGCAGCCCGTGGCTCGCCACCAGCGCCGCTGCGACGAGGGCCACCGAGCCGGCCGCCCCCGAGATCATGGCGGGCCGCCCGCCGGCGAAGGCGATGACGACGCTGATGACGAAGGAGGCGAAAAGGCCGACCTCGGGATCGACGCCGGCGACGAAGGAGAAGGCGATCACCTCGGGGATGAGGGCGAAGGTGCCAACCATGCCGGCCAGCACGTCGCGGCGTAGGTCGCCGACGCCGCTGAACCATTCGGCCCGGTCGTGGAAGAAGATCGGGGTCTTCATGTTGTGGAGTCTCGCAGGCGGCGCGAGGCGCGCCTCTGTCCTGGCGTCGCGCCGCATTGTCCGGCGGATCGGCGGCCGGAAGAGCCACCTGGGCTTGCACCAGGTCCAGGGTGAATGGACTCCAGGCTACCGGAGGTTGTGCTGCGCCGCAATGAGCCCGCGCCGGCCCCGGCAGGGCAGGCGCGGGCTCCGCCTCACTTCGCCAGGGCGGAGGCGGGGCTCGCGCCTGCCCGCTCGGAGGCGCGCTTCGTGCGGAAGAGGCGCAGGACCGTGACGAAGAAGAGCGGCACGAAGAACACCGCGAGCACCGTGCCTGTGACCACGCCGCCGATCACCCCCGTGCCGATCGCCTGCCGCCCGCCGGCGCCCGCGCCGGTGGAGATGGCCAGCGGCACGACGCCGAGGACGAAGGCGAGCGAGGTCATCAGGATCGGCCGCAGCCGCTCCCGCGCCGCGTGCAGGGCGGCGTCGAGCAGGCTCTCCCCGGCCTCGAAATGCTCCTTGGCGAATTCGACGATGAGGATGGCGTTCTTCGCCGAAAGGCCGATGGTGGTGAGCAGCCCGACTTGGAAGTACACGTCGTTCGACATGCCCCGCAGCAGCGTGGCCGAGACGGCGCCGAGCACGCCGAGCGGCACGACGAGCATGACCGAGACGGGGACCGCCCAGCTCTCGTAGAGGGCGGCGAGGCAGAGGAAGACGACGATCATGGAGATGCCGTAGAGGGCGAAGGCCTGCGAGCCCGAGGCGCGCTCCTCGTAGGAAAGCCCGGTCCAGGCCACGCCGATGCCGCGCGGCAGCTCCGCCGCCAGGCGCTCCATCTCCGCCATCGCCTCGCCCGTGGTGCGGCCGGGGGCGGCGTTGCCCTGGATCTCGATCGCGCCGATGCCGTTGAAGCGCGCGAGGCGGGGCGAGCCAAGTTCCCAGCTCGCGCTGGAGAAGGCGGAGAAGGGCACCATGTCGCCCGAGAGATTTCGCACGTACCAGCGGGAGAGGTCGTCCGGCTGCATGCGGGCCCGCGCGTCGCCCTGCATGTAGACGCGCTTGATGCGCCCGCGATCGATGAAGTCCCCGGCATATGAGGCGCCGAAGGCGGCGGAGAGGGTGCTGTTAACCTGGGCGATGGTGAGGCCGTGGGCGCTCGCACGCTCCCAGTCGATGTCGAGCCGGTACTGCGGCTCGGCATTCTGCTCGTTCGGCCGCACGCCCGACACCACCTCGCTGCGTGCAGCGGCCGCCAGCAACTGGTCCCGTGCCGCGACCAGCGCCTCGCGCCCCAGAGAGCCGTTGTCGAGGAGCTGCATGGCGAAGCCGCTCGCATTGCCCAGCTCGCTGACCGGGGGCGGCGCGAAGGCGAAGATCTGCGCGTCGGGGTAGCGCGAGAAGCGCGCCCCGACCCGGCGGGAGAGCGCCGCGACCGACTGTTCCGCGCCCGGCCGCTCGGACCAGTCCTTCAGCCGGATGAAGGTCAGGGCGGCGTTCTGGCCGCGGCCGCTGAAGTTGAAGCCGGTGACGCCCATGACGGAATCCACCACCTCCTTCTCCTCTTTGAGGAGGTAGGAGATCACCTCGTCCAGCGCGCGCTGGGTGCGCTCCACCGTGGCGCCGGGCGGGGCGACGACCTGGGCGTACATCACCCCCTGGTCCTCGTCCGGCAGGAAGGAGGTGGGCAGGCGGGCATAGAGCACGCCCATGGCGGCCGCGAGGACGGCGTAGATGACGAGGAAGCGCGCGGGGCGCGATGCGATGCCGCGCACGCCGCCGACATAGCCGCGGGTGGTCCGGTCGAAGCCCCGGTTGAACCAGCCGAAGAAGCCGCGCCGCTCCCCATGCGCGGGCGGGCGCAGGATGGTGGCGCAGAGGGCGGGGGTGAAGATTAGGGCGACGAGGACGGAGAGGGCCATCGCCGTGATGATCGTCAGCGAGAACTGGCGGTAAATTACGCCGGCCGAGCCGCCGAAGAAGAACATCGGCAGGAAGACGGCGGAGAGGACGAGGCCGATGCCGACGAGGGCGCCGGAGATCTGGTCCATCGACTTGCGCGTGGCCTCCAGCGGGCAGAGGCCCTCCGTCTCCATCAGGCGCTCGACATTCTCCACCACGACGATAGCGTCGTCCACAAGCAGGCCGATGGCGAGCACCATGGCGAACATCGTCAGGGTGTTGATGGAGTAGCCGGCCACCGCGAGCACGGCGAAAGTGCCGAGCAGCACGACGGGAATGGCCAGCGTCGGCACCAGCGTCGCGCGGAAGTTCTGTAGGAAGACGTACATGACGATAAAGACGAGGACCATCGCCTCGGCCAGCGCCTTCACCACCTCCTCGATGGAGATCTTCACGAAGGGCGTGGTGTCCAGGGGATACTGCACCTCCACCCCGGGCGGCAGGGTCGGGCGCAGGCCGTCGATGGTGGCGCGCACCGCCTCGGCGGTCGCCACGGCATTCGCGCCGGGCGCGAGCTGGACGGCGATGCCCGCGGCCGGGCGGCCGTTATGGACGTTGCTGAGGGCGTAGTTCTCCGCCCCCAGCTCCACCCGCGCCACGTCCCGCAGCCGCACCTGGGAGCCGTCCTGCTTCACCTTCAGCAGGATCGAGCCGAACTGCTCGGGCGTGCTGAGATAGGAGGGGCCGATGAGTGTGGCGTTGAGCCTCTGCCCCGGGATGGTGGGCCTTGCGCCCAGCTCGCCCGAGGCGACCTGCACGTTCTGGGCGGTGATGGCGGCCGTCACATCGGCCGGCATCAGCTCGAAGGCGTTCAGCCGGTCCGGGTCGAGCCAGACCCGCATCGCGTACTGCGACCCGAAGAGGTTGAAGTTGCCGACGCCGTAGGTGCGGGTGATCGGGTCCTGGACGGTGGAGCCGATGTAGTCCGCGATGTCGTTCGTCGTCATCTTCCCATCGGTCGAGACGAAGGCGGCAACCATGAGGAAGCTCGTCGCGCCCTTGGCGACGCGGATGCCCTGCTGCTGCACGGCCTGGGGCAGGCGCGGCTGGGCGAGGGAGAGCTTGTTCTGCACCTGCACCTGGGCCGTGTCGGGGTCGGTTCCCTGGGCGAAGGTGAGGGCGATCTGGCCCGATCCGTCCCGGTTGCTCTGGGAGATGAAGTAGAGCAGCCCGTCCAGCCCCGTCATCTGCTGCTCGATGACCTGGATGACGGTGTTCTGCACCGTCTGCGCCGAGGCGCCGGGATAGGTGACGTTGATCGCGATGGTGGGCGGCGCGATCGTCGGGTACTGCGCGACGGGCAGGCCGCGGATGGCGATGCCGCCCATCAGCATGATGCCGATGGCGATCACCCAGGCGAAGACGGGGCGGCCGATGAAGAAGCGCGGCATCCCGGCTCAGCCCGGCGCCTGGGCGGTCTGGCGGGGCGGGGCGGCGCCGCGGTCCAGCTCCTCCACCGTCACCTCGCGCAGCTCGGGCTTCACCCCGTCGCGCAGGCGCTGCCCGCCCTCGACCACCACGCGCTCGCCATCCGCGAGCCCCTCGTCGACCAGCCACTTGTTACCGATCGCCTGGCGCGTGCGGACGACCCGCTGGCGCACGGTGCCCTCGGCGTCCACGACCATGGCGACGGCCTCGCCGCGCCCGTTCCGCGTCACGGCCTGCTGGGGAACGAGCACCGCCTCGGGCGCGACCCCGCTCTCCAGCCGCGCGCGGACGAAGAGGCCGGGCATGAGGAGGCCGTCAGGGTTGGGGAACTCGGCGCGGAGAGTGACGGAGCCGGTATCGGCATCGACCGTCACCTCGGAGAACTTCAGCCGGCCCGTGTGCTCGTATTCCGAGCCATCGTCGAGCAGGAGACGCACCTCGGCCTCGCCCGCCTCGCCGCGACGTAGGCGCCCGGCCTCCAGCTCTCGCCGCAGGCGCAGGAGGCTGCCGGCGGGCTGGTTCAGGTCCACCAGGATGGGGTCGAGCTGGGTGACGGTGAGCAGCGGGGCGGCCTGGTTCGCCGTGACGAGCGCGCCGTCCGTCAGGAGCGTGCGGCCGGTGCGGCCGGGAATGGGGGAGGTGATGCGCGTGCGGTCGAGGTCGATGCGGGCGGATTCCAGCGCCGCGCGGGCGGCGGCCACCTCCGCCACGGCCTGCCGCTGGGCGCCGACGGCGTTGTCGTAATCCTGGCGGCTGACGATGTTCTGGCGCGCGAGCGGCCGATAGCGGTCGAGCGTCGCCTCCGCATTCTGCTGCGCCGCCGTGGCGCGGGCGAGGTTCGCCTCCGCGCTGGCGAGGGAGGCGCGGTAGGGGGCGGGGTCGATCTGGAACAGGGGCTGGCCGACCGTGACCGCCTCCCCCTCCCGAAACAGGCGCTGCTGCAGGATGCCGCTCACCTGAGGGCGGATCTCTGCGACGCGGAGAGGGGCGGTGCGGCCGGGAAGCACCGTCTGCACCGGGACCGGCCCGGCCTGGAGACGCACCACCGTCGCCGGGGGCGGGGCGGGGGCAGGGGCAGCTTGGACCTCGTCCTTGCAGCCGGCGAGCAGCAGGGGGAGGAGGAGCAGGGTCAGCAGCGGCCAGGGCCGCGAACGGCTGCCCACACGGCGGGAGGCGGCCGGGGGAGAAGAGTTTCGGCGCATCGCTGGCTTCCGACGAGGGGAGGGCAGAAACTCGCGGGTTTCCGCGCCGCTCGAAACTGGTTAGACCGGAGACGAAGGTCAAGCCAATGCTGCATCGCAGCAACGTGAGGAGATCAACGGTGGAAGCAGGCGTCATCCCTTGCGAGCTGCCCGGGGAGGGTGTGGTCCAGCGAGACCGCATCCTCTCGGCCGCGAGGGATGTCTTCGCGGCCGAGGGCTTCCATGTCGCCACCATGGATGCCGTGGCGCGACGCGCCGGATGCTCGAAGAAGACGATCTACAAGCTCTTCGCCTCGAAGGAGGACCTGTTCTTCGCGCTCCTCGACCGGGCGAAGGGAGAGGTCTGCTCCGTCGCCATCGATCGGGCGAAGGAGCCCGAGGCGGCCCTGGTCGAGTTCATGGAGAAGGTCGCCGGCCATATCCTTGATCCCAGCGCCATTGCGCTGACGCGGATGACCCTGGCGGAGTACACCCACAGCCCCGCCCTGCTGGAGGCCGCGGAGCGGCGCGGGGTGGGCACCGCGCGGCTCTCCCTCGAGGCCTATCTGGAGGAGCTCGGGCGGGAGGGAGGGCATGAGATCCTCGCGGCGGAGGACGAGGCGCGGTTGCTCATAGGCGCGGCGCTCGGGGCCTTTCACCACGAGCTGCTGATCGGGGTCGTCCCCGCCTTCCCGGCCGTGGCGGTGCGGGAGCGTATCCGGCGCGCGGTGCGCGTGTATCTTCGCGGGACGCGGCGGCCCCTGGGGGTCGCGGCCTGACGGCGCGGCCCAGGCCTCCCTGTCCGGTGTTCCCGCTTCCTTCCTCCTTCTTCGAGCGCCCCGCGCCCGAGCTGGCCCGCGACCTCATCGGCACGACGCTTCTCGTCGGCGGCGTGGGCGGGATGGTGGTGGAGACCGAGGCCTACACGCCCGAGGACCCGGCATCCCACAGCTTCCGCGGACCGACGCAGCGCAACGCCTCCATGTTCGGCCCGCCCGGCCATGTCTATGTTTACCGCTCCTACGGGCTCCACTGGTGTCTCAACCTTGTCTGCGGCGCCGGGGCGACCGGCAGCGCGGTCCTGATCCGGGCCATCCGGCCGGTGCGTGGGATCGAGGCCATGCGGGAACGGCGCGGGGTGCAGGCCGAGAAGCTGCTGTGCAGCGGACCGGGGCGGTTGTGCCAGGCGCTGGGCGTCACCAGCGAGATGGACGGGCTTCCCATGGACCGCGAGCCCTTCCTGCTTCTCCCCCGTGAGGCTGTTGCCGAGGTGGTGAGCGGCCCCAGGATCGGGATCAGCCGCGGAGTGGAGGCGGTGTGGCGCTTCGGTCTGGCGGGTTCGCCCTTCCTCAGCAGGCCCTTTCCGAAGGGCGGGCGAGCAGCCGCAGAAATAGATTGAAACTCACGACTATTTGACAATCACGGATATGTGAGTGATCTTCGGGGCGCCGCTCCGGTCCGTCTCCACGCCTCTTCCCGGACCCGATCGCGGCCTCCAGAAGGATTCGCCATCGTGCCCCGTCACGGTCAATTTCGGCTGCTCACCACACATTACGCCCTGTTCCAGCTCGCGGTGGCCTCGGCGGGCGGCTTCATCGGCGCTTATCTCATGCGCCTCGGCTTCAGCCTCTCCTTCGCGCTGGTCGCTTATGCCGGTCTCCTGATGATCCGCTTCGGCCTACGCTTCGTCGCGCTCGCCGCGGTGCGGCGCCTGGGCTATCGCCGCACAGTCATCGCGGGCGCGGCGCTCAGCGCCCTGCAGTTCCTGCCTCTCATCGGGGCGGACCGGATGAGCGGGCTGCTCGCCTGGGTGCTGCTCGCCTCCCTTGCGGAGGCGGTCTACTGGCCCGTCTACCACGCCGCGGCGGCCGTGACGGGCGGTGGCGCCTCGCGCGGGCGTGAGCTCGGGATCCGCACGGCGGTCTGTGCCCTCGTCGGCATCGTGGGGCCGCTGATGGGCGGTTTCCTGCTGGAGCATTTCGGGCCGGCGGTGGATTTCGGCATCGCCTCTGCCCTCACACTCCTCTCCGTGCTGCCGCTCCTCTGCATGGGCGAGATCCCGGCCGGCGCCGTGCCGAGCCTGCGGGAAGCGGTGCGCGGCGTCGACCGTGCTGGCATCGCCGCCTTCGCGGCCGATGGCTGGATGGCCTCCGGCCTGGCCCTCGCCTGGCCGATGATCCTCTTCACCGCCCTCGGCTCGGGCTACGAGGCCTTCGGCATGGCCAATGCAATGGCGGGGCTCGTCGGGGCGGTGGCCGGCATCATCTGCGGGCGCGCGATCGACCGGGGGCAGCGGGACCGCTACCTCCTCCTCGTCTGCCTCGCCCTCCTGCTCGGCTTCGCGCTGCGTGCCGCCGCGGGCTGGTCCCCGGCCGCGGCCGCGATCGCCAACGCCACCGGCGCGGCGGTGTCGTGCCTCTACGTCCCCGTGCTGATGAGCGTGATCTACGACCGGGCCAAGCGCTCGGGCGCGGCCTACGCCTTCCACTTCGCGGCGGAGACGGGGTGGGACACCGGGGCGGCGGCGGGCTGCCTCGCCGCAGCGGCGGTGGCCGCGGTGGCGACGGTGCCCTCCCTCGCGGTACTGCCCGCCTCGCTCGGCGTGATCGCGATGTACCGCAGCGTGCGCGGCGAGGGGGCGCCCGCCATGGCGGGCTTCGCCGCGGAGCCCGTTCCGGCCGGCTGAGGCGGCGCGGGCAGCTACAGGGCGTGACGGCCCGGGCGGCCGCCGCGCCTATCCGGCGGGAGGCCGGCCTCTCACCGAACGAGGGTCAGAGCAGCTCCAGTTGCCGCTGCTCCACCCCGGGCACCGCGAAGCGGCTGCAGTCGAGGGAGCCGTTCTCCCGCGCCGCGTCCAGGCCCAGCCGCCTCATCGCCAGGGCGAAGCGCCGGGCGAGCATGTCGGCATAGGGGCCAGTGCCGGTCTGGCGGATGCCGAAGCGGGGGTCGTAGGTCTTGCCAGCGCGGGTTTCACGGATAAGGGCGAGGACGCGGGCGGCGCGGTCCGGCATGTGGGCGTTCAGCCAGTCCTCGAACATCTGCCGGATCTCCAGCGGCAGGCGCAGCAGGACGTAGCCGGCGGCGCGGGCGCCGTGGGCATGGGCAGCCTCCAGGATCTTCTCCATCTCCGCGTCGTTCACGCCGGGGATCATCGGCGCGGCGAGCACGCCCACGGGGATGCCGGCGCGGGACAGCTCGTGCATCGCGGCTAGGCGGCGCAGCGGGGCGGCCGCGCGCGGCTCCATGATGCGGGCGAGGCGATTGTCCAGCGTCGTGACGGAAAGGCAGACCTGGACGAGGTTGCGCGAGGCCATGCGCGTTAGGATGTCCACGTCCCGCAGCACCCCGGCCGACTTCGTCACGATGGTCACGGGATGGTTGAAGCGGTCCAGCACCTCCAGCACCTTGCGGGTGAGGCCGAGGGTGCGCTCGACGGGCTGGTAGGGATCGGTGTTGGAGCCCAGCGCGATGGGGCGCGGCTCATAGCCCGGCCTGCGCAGCTCCTTCTCCAGCAGCGTCGCCACCTCCGGCTTGAAGAGGAGGCGGGACTCGAAGTCGAGGCCTGGGGAGAGGCCGATATAGGCATGGGTCGGGCGCGCGTAGCAGTAGATGCAGCCGTGCTCGCAGCCCTTGTAGGGATTTAACGAGCGGTCGAAGCCGATATCCGGGCTATCGTTCCAGGTGAGGGCCGAGCGGGAGGCGTCTCGCGTCAAAGAGGTGGCCAGCGGCGGCAGGTCCGCCATCGCCTCGGCCAGCGTGCCCCAGCCATCGTCGAAGGCATCGGTCCGGCGCCGTTCGAAGCGGTTGTCCGGGTTGGAGACGGCCCCGCGGCCCCGCCGGAGGCCGGGCAGGGTCGATCCACGGTTCAGCAGAGGGCTGCCCAGGCTGCCGTCCGGCATGATGGCCTCCTCAGAAGTTCACTTTGTGTTCTCACTGATTTGGGGGCGCCACCCGCAACTCGTCAAGAACACTGGGCCAACGAAGGCGTGAGGGCCGGGGATCCGGTCCAGGCAGCGGCGACCGGCAGCGGGCATCCAGCACAGAAATGCCACACTCCGCCGCGGCCGGGCATGAAAGGGCAGGAGAGGCTGGCATATCACGGTCCGGTGATCTTACGCTGCGTCGCATGACGCCGTCCGAAGCCACGCTCCGGTCCCTCCTGCCCCGTCCCCCCCGTGCACGGGGCGGAGTCCCGCGCGGTGGAAAAAAGACCCTGCTGCTCGCCGTGGCGCTGCTGGCGGGCTGTGCGGCCGGGGAGCACTCCGGCACCGCCTCCGCCGGGGCCGGCGAGGGGCCGGCTATAGTGACCGAGGAAGCTCCCGCTCCTGTGCCGGCACCGCGCCGCGCCGCGCCTGCCCTCGGGCCCGCCGGTGTCTTCGGCCCCTATCTGGCCGGGCGGCTCGCCGCGAATGAGAGCGACGCGGGCGCCGCGGCCGAGGCGCTGCTGACCGCGCTCGCCGCCGATCCCGACGAGGCCGAGATCCTCACTCGGGCCTTCAACGCCGCGGTGATGGACGGCCGCCCCGAGTCCGTGCGCCTCGCCCGGCGCCTGCCCAACAGCCAGCTCGCCGCCCTGCTGCTAGCCGGGGCCGATGCCCAGGCAGGCCGGTGGGATCGGGCCGAGGCGCGCATCCGCGGGCTGCCGCGGCAGGGCAGCGCGCAGATCCTCCAGCCCCTCCTCCTCGCCTGGACCCAGGCCGGCCGCGGGAACGCCGACACGGCCCTGGCCACGCTGAAGCCCTTCACCGAGGGCGGGCAGCTCCGCGGCGTCGCTGCCCTGCACGGGGCGATGATCGCCGACCTCGCCAACCGCCCGCGCGAGGCGGAGCGCCTGGTCCGCATCGCCGTGGCCGAGACGCCGGAACCGAACCTGCGGCTGGCGACGATCGCGGCCGGCATCCTCGCCCGCGCCGGGCGCGAGGCCGACGGGGCGCGGCTGTTCGACGCCATGTCCCTCGGCTCCGACGACATCGCGCTGACGGCGGGGCCGGCCGCGCGCCGGGCGGCGCTCTCCGGCCGCGCCGTTGCATCCTCTACGGAGGGGATGGCCGAGGCGCAGGTGGCGCTCGGCGCCGCGCTGCGGGGGCAGGGGGCGCCGGAGCTGGCGCTCATCCTCGCACGGCTCTCCCTGCGGCTGCGCCCGGGCTTCGCCCCCGCTCAGATCCTGGCCGCGGAGAGCATGGCGGACGAGCGCCACGTCGCCGCTGCCCTGGCCGTGCTGGAAGGGGTACCCGAGGGGGACCCGATGGCTCCCCTGGCCGCGCTGCGCCGCGCGGGCCTGCTTGGCCGGCTCGCCCGGGGCGAGGAGGCGGCGGCTCTGCTGCGGCGGCTGGGGGAGGCCTATCTCGCCGCGCCCCAGCCCGCCATCGCCATGGGTGACCTTCTCCGGCGCGAGGGCCGGCCTGCGGAGGCGGCCACGGCCTATGGCCGTGCGATCGCGCGCCTTCCCCAGCCCGGCGCCGCCGACTGGCCGCTCTTCCACGCCCGCGCCGTCGCGCGCGAGGGGGCAGGCAACTGGGCCGGGGCAGAGGCGGATTTGCGCCAAGCCCTCGCCCTCTCGCCGGAGGAGCCCGTTCTCCTCAACCACCTCGCCTATGCCTGGGTGGAGCGCGGCGAGCGGCTGGACGAGGCGCGCGGGATGCTCGAGCGCGCGGCGGCCGCGAGGCCACAGGACGGCCACATCGCCGACAGCCTGGGCTGGGCGCTGTTCCGCCTCGGCGACCTCCGCGGCGCCATCGACTGGCTGGAGAAGGCGGCCGAGCTCGAATCGCGCAACGCCGTCATCAACGATCATCTCGGCGATGCCTACTGGGCGGCCGGGCGGCAGGCCGAGGCGCGCTTCCAGTGGCGCCGCGCCCTGGGGTTGGACCCCGAGCCGGGCGAGACGGGCCGGATCGAGGCGAAGATGCGCGACGGCCTGCCTTCCACGACGGCGATGCGCTGAGGCAGACTCCCGCCGCATGACGCCTGCTTCCACGATGGGGCCGCCCGCCGGCGCGGGCGGCCCGGCACTGGCCGAGACCGCGCGCGCGAAGATCAACCTGCACCTGCATGTCACAGGGCGGCGGGCCGACGGCTACCACCTGCTCGACAGCCTCGTCGTCTTCGCCGAGGCTGCCGACACCGTCACCCTTGCGCCGACGGAGGGATTGTCGCTCACGATCGGCGGGCCGGAAGGAGGCGTCCTGGCGGCAGAGCCGGACAACCTCGTTCTCAGGGCCGCGCGCCTTCTGGCCGAGGTGGCGGGCCGCCCGCTGCCCGGGGCCGCGCTTCACCTGGAGAAGCGGCTGCCGGTGGCCTCCGGGATTGGGGGCGGCTCCGCCGATGCCGCTGCGGCGCTCCGGGCGCTGGACCGTTTCTGGGGGCTGGGGATCGGGACCACCGGGCTGGAGGCCCTGGCCCTTCGCCTGGGGGCCGACGTGCCGGTCTGCCTCGCCTCCCGCCCCGCGCGCATGGCGGGCGTGGGAGAGCTTCTCTCCGCCGCGCCGCGCCTGCCGGGCTTCGGGCTCGTCCTGGCGAACCCGCGCGTCTCGCTGCCGACGCCGCCCATCTTCGCCGCCCGCACCGGCCCCTTCTCCCCCCCGGCCGTGCTGCCCGAGGTATGGACGGACGCGGCGGCGCTGGCGTCCGCCCTGCGAGAACTTCGGAACGACCTTGAGCCGCCCGCCATCCTCCTCTGCCCTGCCGTAGCGGAGGTGCTGGCGGCACTGCGCGCGCTGCCCGGCGCCTTGCTGGCGCGCATGAGCGGCTCGGGCGCCACCTGCTTCGCCCTCTTCGCCGAGGCGGAAGCGGCGGTGCGGGCCGCCGGGGCGCTTCCGCCCGCATGGTGGCGCTGGGGCGGGGCCGTGCGCGCGGCATGATGCGGTAGGGGCTTTACGCCGGGCGCGGTCGGAGACATGTTCCGGCCGGCCGAAGGCGCGGAACCGGTGGGGCGTAGCCAAGCGGTAAGGCAGCGGTTTTTGGTACCGCCATTCCCAGGTTCGAATCCTGGCGCCCCAACCACCCAGTTCCGATTCCCAAGCTCTCTCAGTGACTTGCGTCCGCAATCCAGCCCGGGGAGGCGGTACGGAGGCCATGTCACCAGTCGATGGTGCACAAGATGGCGCACATGCCCGGCGCACGCAGGGCCATGCGCCCGGCCCGCGGACCCGGCGCCGGCGCGTTCCCGAGTCCCTCCTCCGGCCGGTCGATGGCACCGGTCCTGCGTGCAGGTTTCGGGCGATCCGACTAGCCCTGGGAACAGGCGACCGAGCGGTGGCGGCGATTCGGGCCGCCCTTCTGGACGCGGAGTTCGAGCGGTTGGTGGCCATGCAGACGACCAGGAAGTCCGGCGGGATGGCGACGGTGGGCGAGGTGCTCGCGGCGTTCCGGGAGCGGGTGGTCACTTGGCACGAGGCGGCGCGGGCAGCGGGACCGGTGCTGCCCCGAGCTGCGCCCGCAATCCCAAGATCCGGGCCGCCATCGACGCGACGCTAACCGTCCTGCGGGCTCAACTCGCCGGCCTCGACGGCGACATCGAGGGCGT
>JBHTFH010000033.1:0-42659 GCA_042666135.1 Roseomonas sp. GCM10028921
GCCGCCGCCGCCGCCGCCGCCGCCGCCGCCGCCGCCGCCGCCGCCGCCGCCGCCGCCCCCGCCCGTCATGCCGGATCCGCCGCCCCTGCCCGAGCCGCTGGAGCTGACGGAAGCGATGCTCGTGGCGGCGCCGGAGCCCGAGCCGCCGCCTCCCCCCCTGCCGGTGCCGGAGCCGGTGGAGATGGTCGCCCCGCCCGTCGTCCCGGTGCCGCAGCCCGCGCCGCCGCTTCCCGCGGCGCCCGTTGCCTTCGCCGGAGGCGCGGCTTCCGGCGGGGAGGAGTTGATCGCGCCCGAGACAGCGGCGGCCGCGGCGGCCATCCTCGGCCAGCTCGCCCGCACCGTGGCCGCGGAGCGCAGCGCCCCTGTCCATCGCGGCGGCCCCTCGATCGAGGACGTGGTGCGGGAGGAGGTCCGGCCGATCCTCAAGGCCTGGATGGACGCGCACCTGCCCGCCATGGTCGAGCGCCTCGTGCGCGCCGAGATCGAGCGGGTGGTGAACCGCTCGCTCGGCTAGCTCTGGCGGCCCTGTCGCGCCAGGGGTGAGGCAGGGGCGGGGCAGGGGCCCGGCATGAGCCCTTGACGGCGGGGCGGCGCCTCCGCCAAGCCTCCGCCCATGCTCGACAAGACGCTCTCGCCCGCCGGCTTCGAGCCGCGCCTCTACCAGGGCTGGGAGGGTTCCGGCGCCTTCACGGCGAATCCGGGATCCAAGGCCCAGCCCTTCACCATCATGATCCCTCCGCCCAACGTGACGGGGAGCCTGCATGTCGGCCACGCGTTGGACGTGACGATCCAGGATACCCTCATCCGCTTCCGCCGGATGCAGGGGCGGGATGCGCTCTGGCAGCCCGGTACCGACCATGCGGGCATCGCGACCCAGATGGTGGTGGAGCGGCTGCTCGCCGCGGAGGGCCGCGACCGGCGCGAGATGGGGCGCGAGGCCTTCCTCGACCGCGTCTGGCAGTGGAAGGGCGAGAGCGGCGGCACCATCACCCGCCAGCTCCGCCGCATGGGGGCGAGCCTCGACTGGTCGCGCGAACGCTTCACCATGGACGAGGGCCTGTCCGAGGCCGTGCGGGAGGTCTTCGTCACCCTGCACCGGCAGGGGCTGATCTACCGCGACCGGCGCCTCGTGAACTGGGACGTAAAGTTCCAGACGGCGATCTCCGACCTTGAGGTCGAGAGCCGGGAGGTGAAGGGCAGCCTCTGGCACCTGCGCTACCCCGTGGAGGGCGAGCCCGGGCGCTTCATCGTGGTCGCCACCACGAGGCCCGAGACCATGCTGGGTGACACGGCGGTCGCCGTGAACCCGGAGGACGAGCGCTTCCGAGACCTCGTCGGGAAGCGGGTGATCCTGCCGCTTCTCGGCCGCGCCATCCCCGTAGTGGCCGACGCCTACTCCGACCCGGAGAAGGGCTCCGGCGCGGTGAAAATCACTCCCGCCCACGATTTCAACGACTTCGAGGTGTGCCGCCGCCACGACCTCGCCTCCCCCAGCGTGCTGGACGCCGAGGGCCGGGTGACCCTGGCCGAGATCGAAGCCGAGGCGCGGGAGGTGCCGGGCCTGGCCGAGCCGGGCTTCCTCGCCTCCCTCGCCGGGATGGAGCGCTTCGAGGCCCGCAAGGCGATCCTGGCGGAGCTTGAGCGGCTGGAGCTGATCGAGAAGATCGAGCCGCACGCCCATGCCGTCCCGCACGGGGACCGCTCCGGCGTACCGATCGAGCCGCGCCTGACCTGGCAATGGTACGCGGACGCGGCGACGCTGGCCAAGCCGGCGATCAAGGCGGTGGAGAGTGGCCGCACCCAGTTCGTGCCGCGCCAGTGGGAGAATACCTTCTTCGCCTGGATGCGCGACATCCAGCCCTGGTGCATCTCCCGCCAGCTCTGGTGGGGCCACCAAATCCCCGCCTGGTACGGGCCCGACGGCCACATCTTCGTCGAGCGCACCGAGGCCGAGGCGCTGGCCGCCGCCCGTGCGCGCTACGGCGAGGACCGCGCGCTCACCCGCGACCCTGATGTGCTGGACACCTGGTTCTCCTCCGCCCTCTGGCCCTTCTCCACCCTCGGCTGGCCTCGGCAGACGCCCGAGCTCGCCCGCTACTATCCCGGCGACGTGCTGGTGACGGGGTTCGACATCATCTTCTTCTGGGTCGCCCGGATGATGATGATGGGCCTGCACTTCATGGGGGACGTGCCCTTCCGCGTGGTGAACATCCACGGCCTCGTGCGGGACGAGCGCGGGCAGAAGATGTCCAAGTCCAAGGGCAACGTCATGGACCCGCTGGAGCTGGCGGATGCCTATGGCGCCGACGCCCTCCGCTTCACCTTGGCCTCCTTCGCCGGTCCGGGGCGGGACGTGCGGCTGGGCCGGCAGAAGGTGGAAGGCAACCGCGCCTTCGTCACCAAGCTGTGGAACGCCGCGCGCTTCTGCGAGATGAACGGCATCGCGCCCGACCCCTCCTTCAATCCGATGGAGGCGAGGACCCCGCTCGCCCGCTGGATCATCGATGCCGGCAACGCCGCCATCTCGGAGGCGACGGCAGCGCTGGATGCCTACAGGCTCGACGACTACGCGGCGGCCCTCTACCGGTTCACCTGGGGCTCCTTCTGTGACTGGTTCCTCGAACTCGCCAAGCCGGCGCTGACCGGGCCCGACGGGGCGGAGAAAGCAGAGGCGAAGGGGGCGGCGCAACACGTCCTCGGCCTCATCCTGCGCCTCGCCCATCCCGTCATGCCCTATGTGACGGAGGAGCTGTGGAGCCGCTTCGGCTACGGGCCGGAGGGCAGCCTGATCCGCACCTCTTGGCCGGACCCCGTCGCGGTGACGGGCGCGGAGGAGGCGCGGGTCGAGCTGGAATGGCTGGTGAGCTTCATCTCCGAGGTCCGCACCGTCAGGGCGGAGGTGAACGTGCCGCCCTCCGTCACCGTGCCGCTGCTCCTCCAGGGGGCCTCGCCCGCGACGCTCGCCCGCACCGCGCGCTGGATCGAGCCGATCCGCCGCATGGCGCGCGCGACGGAGGTGAGGCCGCTGGAGGGCGCTGCGCCGGAGGGCGTGGCCCAGGCCGTGGTGGGGGAGGCAACCGTGATGCTCCCCCTCTCCGGCGTGGTGGACCTCGCGGCCGAGCGGGCGCGACTGGCCAAGGAGCACGCGAAGGTCGAGGCCGAGGCGCGGAAAATCGCCCAGAAGCTCGCCAATCCCGACTTCACCAGCCGGGCGAAGGAGGAGGTGGTGGAGGAAACGCGCGAGCGCCTCTCCAGTGCCGAGGCCGAGGCCGCGCGCCTGGCCGCGGCGCTGGCCCGAATCGCCGCCTGAAGGTCCGGGCGTGAGATTCTTTGACTTCTTCGCGCTGACGGTGCTCGCGACCGTACCAATCCTCTGGTGCCGGTCGCGTCTGCCCATGCTGAACCGGGAGCCGCCGATTACCGAGCGGCAAGCCGTGCGGATCGGTGCCTTCCTCAGCGCCGTCCTCTGCGCGATCTACATCCTGCGCTACGTCGTCTATCGCTGAAGCCCCCGGGCGCCGGCGCTGTCCGGGCCGCGCGCCCTGCCACTACGGCCGCTCCCGCGCGTTCCGCTCACAGAAAAGGCTCGCGCGAGGTTTCCCATGCCCGATTCCGCCACCATCATGCCCAGCGAGGAGCGGGCGGACACGCGGCGGCGCGTCTGGGCGATCGTCGGCGGTTCCTCGGGCAATCTCGTCGAGTGGTATGAAGTCTACGTCTATGCCGCGACGGCGCTCTACTTTGCGCCGAACTTCTTCCCCTCGGGCGACCGCACGACCCAGCTCCTGAACACGGCGGCGATCTTCGCGGTCGGCTTCCTCATGCGCCCGATCGGCGGCTGGCTCTTCGGCATCCTCTCTGCCCTGTCCATGCGCGACACGCGCGTCCACCGACATCTCGCGCGGGAAGAGGCCGCAGGAGCCGCGCGGTGATCGTCTTCCTCGACTTCGAGGCGAGCGGGCTGGGCAAGCGCGGCTTTCCCATCGAGGTCGGCTGGGTCCGGGAGGACGGGGCGGCGGAGGAGCACCTCATCCGCCCCGCCCCCGACTGGGACGAGTGGGACCCGGAGGCCGAGCGCGTCCACGGCATCCCGCGCGAGCAGCTGGAGCGAGAGGGCGAGCCGCACGATGCCGTCGCCCACCGGATGGTGGAGGCGCTGGCGGGCCACGACCTCTACGCCTCCGCCCCGTCATGGGACGGGCAGTGGCTCAGCCGCCTACTCCGCGCCGCGGGGCTGCCGCGCCACGCGCTGCGCCTGCGCGACACGGAGGAGGCGCGCGAGGCCGCGGCTCTCGCTGCCCTCGCCGAGGCCCGCGCCGACCCCGCTCGGCGCGGGGAGGTGCTGCGCGCCGTGCTCGACGAGGTGGCGGACGAGGCGCGGGGGGCAGCCCCGGCCCACCGCGCGCTGGCCGATGCCCGGCGCGAGATGGCCCTGCTGCGCGGCATCGGCGAGCGGGTCCGGCGGGCCCTCGACGGCGCGGGCTAGCCCCGGGCGGCGGCGAGCAGCGCCGGCCAGTCCGTCGTCTGGATGCGGGCGACCCGCCGGAAGCCGGGCGGCTCCGCCATGGGGCGGAAGGTCACGATCTCCCGCTCGGCCAAGTCGGCGAAGCCGGAACCCGCGGCGTCCACGAGGTTGGGGCGATGGGCGGCGATCAGCACGGCCTCGTCCGGCACCGGCGTGGTGCGTAGCAGGGCCCGGAGGACCTCGGCTTGGGGCGTGTCGGGGCCCCTGGCCAGCATCCGGCCGCCATCGTTCAGTGCGGGCCCCGATTGGGCGCCCGGCAGGCCCATCAGCGCAGCCGTCTCCCGCGCCCGGCAGTACTCGCTCGTTACGGTGCGGCGGACGGGGATGCCGATGGCGCGCAGGGCCGCGGCGGTCTCGGCGGCGGTGCGGCGCCCGGCCTCGCTCAGGTTTCGCTGGGTAGTGCAGCGGCGAAGTCCAGCGCCTCCGCGTCCGCCTGGCCCGGCTCGGTCGCGGGATGGCGCATGTAGAGGACCAGCCCGCCGCCCCGGAGAAGGGACAGCGCCTCGGCCGGAGAGGGTACCGCCTGCCCGAGTGCGGGCATGGCGGCGAGGAGGCCGGCAAAGACGAGGAAGGCGACGCGCATCGCGATCCTTCGGCACAGCAGCGGTGGAACGTTACGCCCGGCCGATGAGGCCGGCGGTGACATGCGCGTGTGCGCCGGCCGGGCGGGGAGGGGCGGCCCCGGCGATCGTTGCGTCCTGCCGCGTTGCCCCGGGCCGTTTGTTGCGCGATACAGCCCGCATACGAGGAAGATGCCAATGCCGGACAACACCTGGGACAAGTCCCGCCTTCCCAGCCGACACGTGACGGTCGGCCCCGAGCGCGCCCCGCACCGCAGCTACTACTACGCCATGGGCATGACTGAGGAGGAGATCGGCCAGCCGCTGGTCGGCGTCGCCACCTGCTGGAACGAGGCCGCGCCCTGCAACATCGCCCTCAGCCGCCAGGCGCAGAGTGTGAAGACCGGGGTCAAGGCGGCGGCCGGCACGCCCCGCGAGTTCACCACCATCACGGTGACCGACGGCATCGCCATGGGCCACCAGGGCATGAAGTCCTCGCTCGCCAGCCGCGACGCCATCGCGGACACGGTGGAGCTGACCATGCGCGGCCACTGCTACGACGCGCTGGTCGGGCTGGCCGGCTGCGATAAGTCGCTCCCCGGCATGATGATGGCGATGCTGCGCCTGAACGTGCCGAGCGTGTTCATGTATGGCGGGTCCATCCTCCCCGGCACCTACAAGGGCCGGGACGTGACGGTGGTGGACGTGTTTGAGGCCGTGGGCATGCACGCCGCCGGCCGCATGTCCGACGAGGACCTGCACGAGCTGGAATGCGTCGCCTGCCCCAGCGCCGGCGCCTGCGGCGGCCAGTTCACGGCCAACACCATGGCGACCGTCTCCGAGGCGATCGGTCTCGCGCTCCCCGGCTCCGCCGGCGCGCCCGCGCCCTATGAGGACCGAGACAAGTGGGCGGTGGAGTCCGGTCGCGCGGTGATGGATCTGCTGCGCAAGAACATCCGCCCGCGCGACATCGTCACGAGGGAGAGTCTCTACAATGCGGCGCTGATCGTGGGCGCCACGGGTGGCTCGACCAATGCCGGGCTGCACCTGCCGGCGATGGCGCATGAGGCCGGGATCAAGTTCACGCTGCAGGACGTGGCCGAGATCATGCGGAAGGCACCCTATATCGGCGACCTCAAGCCGGGCGGCCGCTACGTCGCCTTCGACGTTTACAAGATCGGCGGCATCCCTGTGATCGTGAAGGCGCTGCTCGATGCCGGGCTGCTGCACGGCGACTGCATGACCGTGACGGGCAAGTCCCTGGCCGAGAACCACCGCGAGGTGATCTTCCCCGTGGACCAGGACGTGATCCGCCCCGTCTCCAACCCGATCTCCGAGACGGGCGGCGTGGTCGGGCTGAAGGGCAACCTCGCCCCGGACGGCGCCATCGTGAAGATCGCGGGGATGAAGGAGCTGCGCTTCGAGGGTACCGCGCTCTGCTTCGACTGCGAGGAGGACGCCTTCGCGGCCGTCGAGAGCCGCGCCTACAAGCCGGGCGACGTCATCATCATCCGCTACGAGGGGCCGAAGGGCGGGCCGGGGATGCGGGAGATGCTCTCCACCACCGCCGCCCTATACGGCCAGGGCATGGGTGGGGAGGTGGCACTGATCACCGACGGCCGCTTCTCCGGCGCGACGCGCGGCTTCTGCATCGGCCATGTCGGGCCGGAAGCGGCGGTCGGCGGCCCGATCGCCCTGCTGCGTGACGGCGACCGCATCGTCATCGACGCCGAGAAGGGCACGATCGACGTGGACCTCCCCGAGGAGGAGCTCGCGCGGCGCCGGGCCGAGTGGAAGCCGCGCGGCACCGACTACAACTCGGGCGCGCTGTGGAAATACGCCCAGCTCGTCGGCCCCGCCCATCTCGGCGCCGTCACCCATCCCGGCGGCGCGGCCGAGACGCACGTCTACGCCGACATCTAGCCGGGGCAGGGCAGCCATGAGCGGGGAAGGGGGTTTGGCGCGGATCGGCGCCGTGCGAACCTCCCGGCGATGATCGCCCCGCTTCCCCTCGCCCTGACCATGGGAGACCCCGCCGGGATCGGAGGGGAGATCGCCCTGGCTGCCTGGGCCCGGCTGCGCGGGGAGGGGCCGGCCTTCGTCGCGCTGGACGACCCCGCGCGGCTCATCGCCCTCGCGGCACGGCTGGGCTGGGATGTTCCCGTCACGCCGGTTTCCGGGCCGGAGGAAACGGCGGCGGTCTTCCCCGCGGCACTTCCCGTGATGACGGTGCGCTGCCCCGTGCCCCCCTTGCCCGGTCGGCCGGACCCGGCCAACGCGCCGGCCGTGCTCGGCTCCATCGAGCGCGCCGTCGCTCTCGCCACCGCGGGGCGGGTGGGCGGGGTGGTGACCAACCCCATCAGCAAGGCGACGCTCTACCGCACGGGCTTCGCCTTTCCCGGCCATACCGAGTTCCTCGGCGCCCTGACCGGCACGGCCGAGCCGCCGGTGATGCTGCTCGCCTCGCCCATGCTGCGAGTGGTGCCGGTGACGATCCACGTCTCCCTTCGCCGGGCGCTTGACACCCTCACCACCGCCGAGATCATCCGCACCGGCCTCGCTCTCGACCGCGGGCTGCGGGAGGGCTTCGGCATCGCCGCGCCGCGCATCGCGGTGGCCGGGCTGAACCCCCATGCCGGGGAGGAGGGCGCGATGGGCGACGAGGAGCCGCGCCTCGTCACCCCCGCCATCGAGGCCCTGCGCGAGAGAGGGGTGGACGCCTTCGGCCCCCTGCCGCCGGACACGATGTTCACCGCCCGCGCCCGGACCGGCTACGACGCCGCCCTCTGCCTCTACCACGACCAGGCGCTGATCCCGATCAAGACGCTGGACATGGATGGCGGGGTGAACGTCACCCTCGGCCTGCCCATCATCCGCACCTCGCCCGACCACGGCACCGCCTTCGGCATCGCCGGGCAGGGCGTCGCCGATCCCGGCAGCCTGGTCGCCGCCCTCCGCCTCGCGGCCGGAATGGCCGAGCGTCGCCAGATGAAGGCCAGCGTATGACCCCCATCCGCCTCGGCGTGAATGTCGATCACGTCGCCACCCTGCGCAACGCTCGCGGAGGGGCGCATCCCGATCCGCTCGCCGCCGCGCGCTTGGCGCTCGCCAACGGGGCAGACAGCATCACCATCCATCTCCGCGAGGACCGCCGGCACATCCGGGACGCCGACTGCCGCGCGATGCGCGAGGCGCTGGACGCCCCCATCAACCTGGAGATGGCCGCGACGGAGGAGATGACGGGCATCGCTACCTCGCTCCGCCCTCGTGCCTGCTGCCTCGTGCCCGAGCGGCGGGCGGAGCTGACGACGGAGGGCGGGCTGGACGCGGCGGGGAACGAGGCCGCGCTGGCGCCCGTGGTCGCCGCCCTGCTCGGCGCCGGCATCCGAGTCTCCCTCTTCCTCGACCCCGAGCCTCGCCAGATTGAGGCTGCCGCCCGGCTCGGCGCGCGGGCGGTGGAGCTACACACCGGGACCCTCTGCGAGGCCGCCCCCGGCCCCGCGCGCGACGGGGAGCTCGCCCGGCTGCGGGAGGCCGCGCGCCTCGTCGCCGCGGCCGGGATGGAGTGCCATGCCGGCCACGGCCTGGACTACGACACCGCCCCGCTCCTGGCCGCAATCCCGGAGGTGGTGGAGCTGAACATCGGGCATTTCCTTATGGGCCAGGCCCTGTTCGAGGGCCTGCCCGCCGCCGTCTCCCGCATGCGGCGCGTGATGGAGGAGGCCCGGCATCCGTGACCGACCCTGCCACCGTCATCGCCGACAAGGGCTACGCCGCGCTCGGCGCGGAGGAGGCGCGGGCGCTCTTCGACCCCGCCGGAACCGCCCTGTCCGGGCCCGCATGGGAGGGCTTCGTCGCGAGTTGGGGCGACCTCCGCCCGGACGCCTACATGGCCGATGGGGGCCGCTACCGCCTCCGCCGCCACGCCATCTTCACCGCTCCGCCCGGCGCCCCGCTGGCCCGCGCCCCTGATGGCCCGCACTTCCAGGCGACGCGCTACAACGCGCTGAACGGCGGCATCGACCGCTGGTTCGAGCCAGTTCTCCCCTCCGTGTCGGAGGGCGGCGCTATGAGGGCGCTGCTGGAGGGGGCTCGCGGCGTCTTCGACCGCCTCTCCCCCGGCAGCTCCTGGCATGTCGAGGTCCACCAGTTCCGGATTGAGGCCCGGCCGGAGGAGTCCGGCAAGCCGACGCCCGAGGGCATGCATGCGGACGGCGTCGACTACGTGCTCGTGATGATGATCGGCCGCGAGAACGTGGCGGGCGGCATCACTGGGATCCAGATCGACGCGAAGGAGGAGGCCAGCTTTACCCTCTCCGCGCCCTGCGATGCCGTGCTGCTGGACGACCGGCGGGTGATGCACGGGGTCACGCCGATCCATCCGCTCGACCCTTCCCGTCCGGGGTATCGCGACGTGCTGGTGCTCACGTTCCGGAAGGGCCAGAAAAGCTGAACTTTCAATTTGTCGAGCTATGATCTTCGGTCTGCATTCGAAGTTTTTCGGCGCGCGACCGGCGAGCTTCGCTCTCAAGTAGATTGCGTAAGTAGCTCTTTTCGCTGAAAATCCAGAGCTGCGGACAGCGTCACGCTCGCCTCGTCGCTGACTTGCCCGATCAGGATGCGGCCTCGATTTCCTCTCGCCGCATCTCAAGTTCGAGCCAGCGCTCCTCCGCGGCGGCGAGCGCCGCCTGACGCCCGGCCAGAAGCTCCGTTGCCTTCGCGAAGCGCGCGGGATCGCGGCTGTAGAGCTGTGGATCGGCGAGAATGTCGTTCAGCTTCGCGATCTCGGCCGAGAGCTTCTCCATTTCCGCGGGCAGGGTCTTCAGGGCCTGCAGCTCTCCCATGGTGAGGCGGAGCCGTGAGGCGGCCACCGCGGCGGGCTCGGGTACTCGCTTGAATGCGGGGACGGCCTGCGGCGCCTCCGCGCGGGCGCGAACCCCGTGGCCGCGTTGCGCCACCATGTCCGAGTAGCCGCCCGCATAGTCCTGCCAGCGCCCCTCGCCCTCATAGGCGATAACGCTCGTCGCCACCCGGTCGAGGAAGTCACGGTCGTGGCTGACCACCAGCACGGTGCCGGCGTAGTCGGCAATCATCTCCTGCAACAGGTCGAGCGTCTCGAGGTCCAGGTCGTTCGTCGGCTCGTCCAGCACGAGCAGGTTGCTCGGCCGGGCCATGGCGCGCGCGAGCATCACCCGCCCGCGCTCCCCGCCGGAGAGGACGCCGAGCGGCGTGCGCGCCTGCTCCGGCAGGAAGAGGAAGTCCTTCATGTAGCCGATGACGTGGCGCGGCGTGCCGCCGACATGAACCATGTCCCCGCGGCCCTCGGTGAGGGCGTCGGAGAGGGTCATGGCGTCGTCGAGGCTCGCGCGCCGCTGGTCGAGGGTGACCATTTCGATTCCCGTGCCCAGCCGCACCTCGCCCTCGTCGGGGGCGAGGACGCCGGTGAGCATGTTCAGCAGCGTTGTCTTGCCCGCGCCATTCGGACCGACGATCCCCACCCGGTCCCCGCGCAGGATGCGGGTGGAGAAGTCCCGCACCACCGCGCGGCCGCCATAGGACTTCGAGATCCGTTCGGCCGAGATCACCTGGCTGCCCGAGCCGTCGGCCTCGCTAGCGGCCAGCTTCACCCCGCCCTGGGGCCCCCGGCGCTGCCGGTGCTTCTCGCGCAGCGCCTGCAATTCGCCGACGCGGCGCATGTTGCGCTTGCGCCGCGCCGTGACGCCGTAGCGAAGCCAGTGCTCCTCCCGTACGATCTCGCGAGAGAGCTTGTGCGCCTCGCGCTCCTCCTCTTCCAGCACCTCGTCGCGCCAAGCTTCGAAATCCGCGAAGCCGCGCTCCAGCCGGCGTGTGGTGCCGCGGTCGAGCCAGACCATGGCGCGGGAGAGGGACTCGAGGAAGCGCCGGTCGTGGCTGATGAGCACCAACGCAGCGCGCGAGGAGGCCAACTCGCCCTCCAGCCACTCGATGGCGGGAAGGTCGAGGTGGTTTGTCGGTTCGTCCAGCAGCAGGATGTCGGGGGAGGGGGCGAGCACGGCCGCCAGCGCCGCGCGCCTGGCCTCGCCGCCGGAGAGCTTCGCCGGCTCCTCCTCGCCCGTCAGGCCGAGTTGCTCTAGGAGGTAGCGGGCCCGGTAGGGATCGTCCCCCGGGCCGAGCGCCGCCTCGACATAGGCGAGGGTGGTCGCGTGGCCGGAAAGGTCGGGCTCCTGCGGAAGGTAGCGCAGCGTGGCGCCGGGCTGGAGAAAGCGGCTTCCGCCATCGGGTTGGATGAGTCCGGCCGCGATCCGCAGCAGAGTGGACTTGCCGGAGCCGTTGCGCCCAACCAGGGCGAGCCGCTCGCCCGGGCCGACGGAAAGGGTGGCGTCGCGCAGCAAGGGCGTGGTGCCGAAGCCTTGCCGGATGCCCTGGAGAAGCAGGAGAGGGGGTGCCATGGCCTGGGATATGGCATCTTCGGTTGCGGAGGGCACGGGGTAGCGGTGGCGGCAGCGCGTCGCAGCGGTGGGTAACCTCCCGGTTTCGTGATGGCTTTGCTCGGCCTTCCCGGGTAGCACCCGCCGGGAGACAGCCCGTCCCGCAACGGGTCCTTAACCTCGGGTGCCGCAAGCTGGGGCCATGGCGATCCACCTCCCGCGCCGAACCGCACTGGGCTTCCTTGGCGGGGCCGCGGCCTCGCTCTGCCGGCCGGGCGCGGTGCTGGCGGCCGAAGATGCGCGGGAATGGGCGGCCTTTAAGGCACGTTTCCTGACCCCCGATGGCCGCATCATCGATACCGGAAACGCGAACCAATCCCATTCGGAAGGCCAGGGCTGGGGGCTCGCCCTGGCCGAGCATCACGACGACCGCGCATCCTTCCACCGCATCCTCGCCTGGACCCGGCGGAACCTGCGCCGCGAGGGCGACTTCCTGCATTCATGGCGCTGGCAGCCCGACAAGCAGCCGGCGATCCAGGACAGCAACAACGCAACCGACGGGGATCTCTTCATCGCCGGCGCGTTGCTGCGCGGTGGCCGCCGCTGGTCCGACCTCGCGCTCACCGAGGAGGGCACGGCCGTGGCGCGGGACGTGCTGCGGCTGCTGGTCCGCCGCGCAGGCGGACGCCTCGTCCTGCTGCCGGGGGCGCGGGGCTTTGAGCGCGGCGACCATGTGGTGCTCAACCCGTCCTACTACGCCTATCCCATGATCGCGGTGCTCGCGGAGGCGGTGCCGGACCCGGCCTGGCTGCGCATGGCGGGTGACGGACTCCGCCTCCTCCGCGCGGCGCGATTCGGCCGGTGGCGTCTCTCGCCGGATTGGGTGGCCGTCTCGCGGCTCGACGGGCGGATCACGCCCGCGCAGGGATGGCCGGCGCGATTCTCCTACGACGCGGTGCGCGTGCCTTTGTGGCTCGCCTGGGCCGGGCTCTCCGAGGAAGCAGCGGTCGAGGGACCCCTCGCCTTCTGGTCGGATACGAGGTTCGCCGAGATTCCCGCCTGGGCCGATCTGTCGAATGACAGCGTTTCGCCCTATCCCGCGGGGCGCGGCGTCGCGGAGATCGGGCGCTTCGCCGCCGGTCAGAGGGGCCAGCGCTGGTTCAGGAGCGTGTCAGAGGGCGGTGCAGCGGGGCGTGACTATTATGACACAGCCCTTGCTCTCCTTGCCCGGATGGGCGCGGCCGAGCGAGTCCGCGGAACGTAATCTGGCTCGGTCACCACAACTTGCGATAATGTGATCTCCTGGGCGGCAGGGGGCGATGAGCGCCGCCGGCGTACGGGAGTTGGGGATGCGTCAGGATACGGATGTTGCCCGCATGGCGGCAGCGCTGGGAACTCCCTCGCTGAGGTACCGCAGCTTCGGGAACGAGCCGGTCCGCAATCCTCGCCAGGTCCCCGGGGAACCACGCTTCGACATTCTGGGAGACGCGCTGGCCGGGGTGTCTGACCTTTCCCCGGACACGGTTCTCGGCGTGCCTGCAGAGGCCGCAGAGGCCCCCGCGCCCCGGTCGCTTCCGGAAGCCCGCACCGCCCAGCCGCTGCCGGCACCGCATCCCGGGCAGGCCAACCCTGCCCCGCTGCAGGTCGTCCGCCCGGCACAGGAGACGGTCCGGATGCCCGTGGCACCGGCCTTTCAGGCGATGCGGCCAGCCGCGCCCAAGCCGTCGCCAGTGGCCGAGGCTGGTGGGCAGAACCTGTTGCAGAGGCTCCTGGCGGCCCCGGCCCGGGCGCAGCAGCCGGCTCCTGCCGAACTCTTCCTGGGCCCGGTCGCGCTCGCGATGCAGGGGGCTGCCGCACGGCCGGTTCATCCGGGGCAGGCAGGCCTTTCGCAGCTTGCCCCCGCATCCGGCACCGGGCGGTCCTCGCCGGGGATCGGCTCCGGCTCATCCTTGCTGGACGCGCTCATGGGCTACGGCACGGGTAACGGCGCACCAGCCGTCCACTACCCGCTGCTCGACGCCCTCGGCGAAACGTTGCGCACCGGGCCTGCCGAGCCCTCCCCACGGCAGTGGGCCGCGAGCCGGGTCGACATCCCTCTCCCGGAGCTGCTGCGGCGCGTCGCGGCAGGTGTCCGCTCCCACCGTTCCGCGGCCTGAGTCCAGGAGCAAAGCCGTGTCCCTCATCTGCTTCGCGTCGCCCAAGGGCGGGGTCGGCAAGACCACGCTCGCCGCCAACATCGCCGATGCGCTGCAGCGCCTCGGGCATCGGGTGCTCGCGATCGATCTCGACGCCCAGAACGCGCTGCGCCTCCATTTCGGCGTGCTCCTCTCCGACCAAGTGGGGTTCATGGCCCGGCTGCGCAGCGGCGGTGACTGGCGCGGGCAGTTGCGGCGGACCGCGTCAGGGGTGCTCCTTCTCCCGCACGGCGCGACCGACCTGCGCGGCGCGCTGGACCTCGCCGTGGCGCTGGACCGCGATCCGGACCTGCTCGGCGCACCCGTGCGCGAGATGCTGGCCGAGCCCGGGCTGGTGGTGGTCGCGGATCTGCCCCCGGGGCCCTCGCAGGCCCTCGCGACCCTCGCGCCGATGGCCACATTGGTGATCGGCGTGCTCCAGGCCGAGGCGATCAGCGCCGCGCTGGTGCCCGAGATCGAGAGCGGGCGCTTCCTCGGAACGGGGACTATGGCCGCGCTGCTCGCGGGCCGCCTACGCGTGGTGCTGAACGGGGTGGAACTCGCCTCGCGCCTGTCGCGCGCCTCGGCCGAGGCGGTCGCGCGGCATCTCGGCTTCCGCATGCTCGGCGCGATGAGCCGTGAGGAGACCGTGGCCGAGAGCCTCGCCTGCCAGCGCCTGCTCCTCGACCACGCCCCCGAGAGCCGCGCCGCTTGCGACCTGAAGGAGATTGCCAGGCTCATCTCAGCGGCGCTGCCGCCGCCCGGCGCGGTGGCCTTCCCCGCTCCCCTGGACCAGGCCGGCTTCGAACGCCCCTTGGGCATGGCCCGGCCACCGGCCGAGGCCTTCCGGTGAGGCGGCTCGCAAGGATCGTCGGCGGGAGCGTCTGGCTCGCCCGGCTGGCCACGCTGTTCGGCTTCGTCGTCGCGCTGCCTTTCGTCGTGGCGCCGCTCGAGGCGGAGCCGCAGGCCTGGGTTGCCGTCGGATGCCTGCTCGTCTTCTGCATCGCCTCCCTCGTGCCCGGGCGCGGCACGCTCGTCTTCCTGGCCCTCCTCTCGGGCGTGATCTCCATGCGCTACATCTACTGGCGCGTCACGGACACACTCGACTACACGAGTTTCCTCTCCACCTTCCTCGGCACCGGGCTGCTCCTGGCCGAGATCTACGCCGTCGTCGCGCTGCTGCTGTCCTACCTGCAGTCGCTCTGGCCGCTCGAGCGCCGCCCGGCGCCGCTGCCGGAGGATCCAGAGGAGTGGCCGACGGTTGACGTGTTCATCCCGACCTACAACGAGCCGCTCGAGGTGGTGAAGCCGACGATCTTCGCCGCGCTCGCCATGGACTGGCCTCGCCACAAGATGAACGTCCTGCTGCTCGACGACGGCAAGCGTGAGGAGTTCCGCGCCTTCTGCGAGCAGGTGGGCTGTGGCTACATGGTGCGGCCGGACAATAAGGGCGCGAAGGCCGGCAACATCAACCACGCCCTCCTCAGGACGAGCGGCGAGTACGTCGTGATTTTCGATTGCGACCACGCGGCGACGCGCGCCTTCCTGCAGATGACCGTCGGCTGGATGATGCGGGACGCGGGGCTCGCGATGGTGCAGACGCCGCACCACTTCTACTCCCCTAACCCCTTCGAGCGGAATCTCGCCTCCGGCACCCGCGTGCCGAATGAGGGGCTGCTCTTCTACGGGCTGATCCAACAGGGCAACGACCTTTGGAACGCCACTTTCTTCTGCGGCTCCTGCGCCGTCATCCGGCGCACCGCGCTGGAGGAGGTGGGCGGCGTTCCGACACAGACAGTGACCGAGGACTGCCATTGCAGCCTCAAGATGCAGCGCCTGGGCTGGCGGACGGCCTATCTCCGCCTGCCCCTGGCCGCGGGCCTCGCGACGGACCGGCTGATCGCGCATATCGGCCAGCGCATGCGCTGGGCTCGCGGAATGGTGCAGATCTTCCGCGTGGACAACCCGCTGCTCGGGCCCGGCCTCTCGATCACGCAGCGCTTCTGCTACGTCTCCTCGATGTGGCACTTCCTATTCCCGCTGCCGCGCTTCGTGTTCCTCACCGCCCCGCTCGCCTTCCTGCTCTTCGGGCAGAACATCATCGCGGCTTCCCCGCTCGCCATCGTGGCCTATGCCGGTCCGCACGTGGTCCACGCCGTGATGACGAGCTCGAAGCTGCAGGCCCGTGTGCGCCACTCCTTCTGGTCCGAGATCTACGAGACGGTGCTCACCCTCTATCTCCTGCCCGTCGTGCTGACGACGCTGCTGGATCCGAAGAAGGGCAAGTTCAACGTGACGGACAAGGGCGGCACGCTGGACGAGGGCTATTTCGACTTCCGCGCGACCGGGCCGAACTTTGTCCTCGCGGTCATCCTGGTGCTCGGGATGCTGTCCGGCGTCTACGGGATGTCGGCGAACGACCCGGAATCATTACAGTTCCAAGCCAACGCGCTCAACACGTTCTGGGTGTTCCTCTCCTTGTTGACGGTGCTGGCCGGCCTCGCGGTCGGGCGTGAGCGGCGGCAGGTGCGCGAGCGCGCGCGCATCGGCGCCGTGCTGCCGATGGACGTCGTCCTTCCCGACGGCAGACTCGTCCCGGGAGAGACGCGAGACCTCTCCCTGGGCGGCGCGGCCGCGCTCGTACCCCGGCCCGATGGCCTGCCCGACAATGCAACGGTGACACTGGAGATCGACTTGGGTCCGGAACGCGTCGCGATTCCCGCCGAGGTCCTGCGCTGGCAGGATAGCCGCTTGCAGGTGCGTTTCGCCCCCGTGGATGTCCGGGACGAGGGCAACATCACCCGCGTCGTGCTCGGGCGCGCCGATGCCTGGGTGGACTGGGACGACGTGCGGACCGACCGGCCGCTGCACTCGCTCGGTGAGGTCCTGCGTAGCATCGGCGGCCTGTTCCGCGGTGAGAGCCAGTTCTCCCTCAAGGCCCATCGCGCCCGCCGCGCGGCCGCGCGCGCCGCGGTTGCCGCCGCCACGTCGCGGCACGCGCCGGCCGCCACGGCCCCGCGCGCTGCCGAGGCGGCGCGCGCGCGCAGGGTGGAGCGGGCCAAGCGATCGGCCGCCCTGCTGCTGGTCGGTCTGCTTCCGGCAACGGCCGGGGCCCAGGTTCCGCGCAACCAGGCGCCCACGCCGCCTCCCGCGATCGGCCAGGGCGGCTTCACGCCGCCGCCTCTGCCCGGCGCGGCGCCGGCCCCCTTCGCTCCCGCGCCGCTTACGGGCGGGCTGCCGTCCTACGCGCCGGGCCCGGCCCTGCCCGGCGGCCCCCGCGTGGCGCCGGCCGGGGCACCGCCGATCGCGCCCTCAGCACCCGTTACCTTCGGCGGGGAGGCCCCGCCGGCCGCGGGGACGCGCACCGAGACCCGCACCCTCCGCCAGCTCGGCCTGCGCAGCCCCATGCAGCTCCGCGGTCTCGCGGACCTGCAAGGCATCCTCTTCGGCATCCGGTCGGACGAGGTGGTGACCGCCGCGCGCCTGACGCTGCAGGGCGCGACGAGCCCCGGGCTGATCCCGGATCTGTCGCAGATCGCGATCACGATGAACGAGCAGTTCGTCGGCGCAGTCACCCCCGACCGCGCGCGCCCGGCCTTCGGCCCTGTCGAGTTCCCGATCAACCCGGTCTTCTTCGCCGACAGCAACCGGCTGAACATGCGCTTCACCGGCCGCTACGCGGTGGAGTGCAACGACCCCCTCTCGGGCCTGCTCTGGTCCACGGTGTCCGACCTCTCGACGCTGCAGCTCACCCTCGAGCGGCTGCCGCTCGCGAGGGACCTCGCGCGGCTGCCGGAGCCGTTCTTCGACCCCCGGCTGCTGCGCGAGCCGCTGGTGCTGCCCGTCGTCATGGCCGACGGAGCGGGCAACGACGCGGTGCGCGCCGCGATCATCGCCTCCTCCTGGTTCGCGGTGCAGGCAGATTACCGCGGCTCCAGCTTCCCGGTCAGCGCGGTCGTGCCCTCCCGCGGCAACGCGGTGGTGGTCGCGACGGGCTCCGATTCCCTTCCCGGCCTGACCCTTCCCCGGATGGACGGCCCGACTCTTGCGATCCTGCCGAACCCCAACGACCGCAACTCGGTCCTCCTCCTCGTGGGCGGGCGGTCCGGGGCCGAGGCCGCCGTGGCGGCGCAGGTGCTGGCGACGGCGAAGGAGGGGCTCTCCGGCGAGACCGCGACGGTCCAGGTCGCCGACCTTCCGGCGCGCCGGCCCTATGACGCGCCGCGCTGGATCCGGAACGACCGCCCGGTCCGCTTCGGTGAGCTGGTGGACCCCTCCGAACTGCAGTCCTACGGCTACGTGCCCGGCCCGGTCTCCGTGCCCTTCCGCACCGCGCCCGACCTCTACACCTTCCGCGACCGCAACCTACCGGTGGACGTGCGCTTCCGCGCGCCGCCCGGGCCGGTCCTGGACCTCGCCGTCTCCCGCCTCGATGCCGCGCTGAACGACGTCTACCTCAAATCCTTTCCGCTGCGCGAAGCCGGGGCGGCCTGGCCCTGGCCCTGGCTGAACCGCACCATCGGGACGAGCGCCGCAGCCGAGCGGGGCGAGGGGCAGGTGGGCCTGCCGCCCTACCTGATCTTCGGCCTGAACGAGCTGCAGTTCCGCTTCGACCTGCGTCCGCTCAACCGGGGCGACTGCGTGAGCGTGCCGGGCGACATCCGCTCCTCGATCGATCCTGACAGCACGATCGATCTCTCCGCCGCCTACCGCTACACGGAACTGCCGAACCTTGCCTATTTCGTCGGCAGCGGCTTCCCCTACACAAAGATGGCGGATCTCTCCTCCACGGCAGTGATCCTGCCAGACCGAGCGACTTCGCTCGAGATCTCCTCCACGCTCAACCTCATCGGCCGCCTCGCCTCCATCGTCGGCTATCCCGCGACCCGGATCGACGTGGCGCGGCCGGGCGGGCTGGAGACGGTGGCTGCGCGCGACCTCCTCGTCATAGGGCCGCTGAACCGGCAGCCCGCGCTGACGACGCTGCTGCGCGACGCTCCGATCACGGTCGAGGGCAACCGCGTGAACGTCGCCCTACCCGACGCGCTCGAGAGCTTCCGGAACGTGTTCCTCTCCGATGACCGGCGCCTGGAGCGGGAGCGGCTGACCGCCACCCTCGGCGGCGCGGCGGGCGAGGGGAGCGGGATGCTGATCGGCTTCCAGAGCCCGCTGAATGCCGAGCGCTCGGTGATCGCCCTCACGGGGACTAACCCGCAGGGCATGGAGGCGATGGTGGCCGCGCTGCGCGACACCGAGCAGCAGCCCCGCATCCAGGGCGACGTCGCCTATCTCGCGAATGGCCGGGTGCAGTCCTTCAAGGTTTCCCGCAACTACGGGGTGGGCAGCCTGCCCGTGACGCTGCTTCCGCAGCGCTACCTCGCGACGCGGCCCGACCTGATGCTCGGCCTGCTCGTGGTCGCGGCGCTGGCCGTCGCGGTCCCGCTCTATTGGACGCTGCGCCGCCGGGCCATCAACCGGCTGAGGATCCGCGCATGACCTCGCTTCGCCATCAGCTCCTGGCCGCGGCCGCGACGCTCGCCTGCCTCGCGGCACCACCCGCCCTCGCGCAGGGCGGCGTGGGGATACTCGTCGAGCAGGCCGCCTTCTGGCGGACCCAGGGCCAGCCCGCCCGCGCCGCCGCGGCGCTGGAGCGCGCCCTCGCCGCCCAGCCTTCTAACCCGGACGCCCTCGCCGCCGCTGCCCAGCTGCAGATCGAGCTCGGCCAGGCCGGCGGCGCGCAGGACTTCCTCACGCGCCTGCGCGCGGCGGCACCCGGGGATGCTCGGATCGCCGGCATCGAGGGCACGCTCCGTCCGGCTCGGCCCGTGGCGGAGACGGCAGTCCAGCCGTCCGCCGCGGGGGCGGAGGAGGCGGCCGCCTCGGCCCTGGATGCAGGCGACCCGGCGCGCGCCGCCGCTGCTTTCGAGTCCATCCTCGCCCGCAATCCGGACGCTTCGGGCGCGCTCGGCGGGTTGGGCCTGGCCCGGCTGCGCCAGGGCCGCGTCGCGGAGGCGCGCGACCTCCTCCTCCGCGCCTTCTCCGGCGGGGCCGATGAGGCCCGTCGATGGGCGGGCGCGCTGGACGAGGCGTCCTTCGCCGCGGAGCTGGCCGAGGCGCGGCGCCTCGCGGCCCTCGGCGCGGCCGAGGCGGCGGAGCGGCTGCTCCTCCGCGCCGCGCGCCGCGAGGTGCCGGATCTCGCCGAGGCCGAGGCGCTGCTCGGCGAACTCGCCCTTCGCGGGGGGGAGTGGGCGGAAGCGGAGGCGCGGTTCCGCGCCGCCGCCCATCGCCGCCCCTTCCTGCCCGCGGCGCGGGCCGGGCTGCTCGAGAGCCTCCGGCGCCAGGGCCGGATCGCCGAGGCGGAGTCGCTCGCCCGCGCCGCCGCACCCGGCTCCTCGGCGCGAGCCGATGCCCTCCGCCTGGAGGCCGCGCGCACGGAAGATCCCGAGGCGTCACTCGCCCTGCTGCGGGACGCGCTTCTCGCCGCGCCCACGAGCCCCTGGGCGAGGCTCGACCTCGCGCGCCTGCTCACCCGGCAGGGGCGGGGCGGCGAGGCGCGCGCCCTGATGGAGGAGGGCTTCGCCTCCCTGCCCGCCGCCGAGGCCGCCCATGCGGCCGCGCTGCACGCGGAGGGGGAGGGGCGCTTCGCCGAGGCGGTCGCCCTGATCGAGCGTTTGCCGGACCGCCTTCGCGGCCCCGAGCATGTGCGGCTCCTGCGCAGCCTGCGCTGGCAGGCCGAGGTCTCCGGCGCGATGGAGCAGGCCCCCGCCGGTCGGCGCGGCGCGCTTCTCGCGCTGGCCGGGCGCGCGGACCCGACGGCCGAGGCCGGGCTCCGCGCCCTCCGGGCCCTGCTGCGCGCGGGCGACCGCGAAGGGGCCGGCGAGGCGCTGCACCTTCTTCTCGCCCCCGAGCGCGCCGCCTCGCCGACGGTGCGGCTCGCCCTGGCCGCCGCGCTGGCTGATTCGGGGATGGAGGGCGAGGCGACCGTGCTGCTCCGCAAGCTCGAGGCGGAGACGGCGCTCGCCCCCGCGCAGCGCCGCCGACTCGCGGCGCTCTTGAATCCCGGGGCTCCCCTGGCGTCCGCGCCCGCGAGCCCGGCAACCAGCGTCGCCGAGCCGCCGCGCCCTTACCAGGGCGCGCGGGACCAGCGCGTGGCGGGCCGGATCGCCGAGGCCGTGCTGCGGCGGGACCCGCGAAACGTCGAGGCTCGCCTCGGCGCCGTGGAGGCCGCGCTCGCCCGTCGCGAGATCGCGGCGGCGGAGGCGCATCTCACCGAGGGGCGGCTGCTGAACGCGAACGATCCCCGCGTATCCCTCATGGAGGCGCGGGTGGCCCGCGCCGGCGGCGACCAGCGGCGGGCCCGCACGGCCCTGATGCTCGCGGCGGACCAGCGGCGGGCGCAGGTGGGAGGCGGGGACGCGCCCTATCGCCGGACGATGCTGGCGGCCTCGGCGCAGGGGCCGCAGGCGGCATCGCCCTACATCCCGCTCGATTCCGGCACGCCCGGGGTGGCGGCGGCCGGCGTGACTCCGAGCCAGCTGCGGGCCTCGGAGGACCCGCTGCTCAGCGAGATCGGCCGGCAGCTCGCCGAGGTGAACGAGGAGGCCTCGGGACGCTTCTCGCCGAATACCTCCTTCCGCACCCGCTCGGGCGATGGCGGGCTGGACCGGCTGAACGAGTACTCCGTCGGCGCCGAGGCCGCGATGCCGCTGCCCACGGTGGGCGGTGAGCTCCTCGCCCGCGTGCAGGGCGTGGCCATCGACAATGGCGGGCTGGACGCCTCCACGCGCAACCTCCGGCGCTTCGGCAGCAACGCCGTCGTCCTCCCCGGGCCGACGACGACCATCTCCCGCCAGCAGGCGGCCGCGCTGACGCCCCGAGACGAATCCGCCTCGGGCGTCGGCCTCGGCATCGCCTATGCGCGGAACGGCTTCACGGCCGATATCGGCTCCACCCCCCTCGGCTTCCGCGAGCAGAACATCCTCGGCGGCATCGAGGTGGCGCCCCGGCTTTCCGACACCGTCCAGCTCCGCCTGCGCGGCGAGCGTCGCTCGGTGACGGACAGCCTTCTCTCCTGGTCCGGAATGCGGGACGCGCAGAGCGGCCAGGTCTTCGGCGGCGTGGTGCGCACCAGCGGACACGCGCAGCTCGAGTACAATTCCGGGCGCCTGAGCACCTATGCCGGCGGCGGCTATTCCTCAATCACCGGGCGCAACGTGGCGGACAACAACCGGCTCGAGGTCGGCGCCGGGATGAGCTACGCGCTCATGCAGGATCCCGATGCGGAGCTCGTGGCGGGGTTCAACCTCGTCTATTTCGCCTATGACAAGAACCTGCGGCTCTTCAGCCTCGGCCATGGCGGGTATTTCAGCCCGCAGAGCTATGTCGGCGCCTCCATCCCGGTGGACTACCGGGCGCGGCGGGGGAACTGGGCATACCGGCTCGGCGGGAGCCTCGGTTTTGCCTATTTCCGCGAGAAGACCGCGCCCTACTACCCCAACAACGGGGCGCTCCAGGCCGTGCTCGAAGCCCAGGCGGCAGCCGACCAGACCGTCGCCGCCTTCTATACTGCCCAGCGCGAGACCTCGGTCACCGCGGGGGCGCGGGCGGATGTCGAATATGCCATCACCCCGTCGCTGCGCGTCGGCGCCTCAGCGCGCTACGACAAGTCGGCGGATTTCAGCGAGGCGCGCGGCCTGATCTATGCTCGATACCGCTTCGACCCGTGAGGAGGCATTGGTTCCGATGACCTCCGAATCCCGCTCCGCTCCGGACTGGGAGGGCTTCCTGCGCGCGCTGATCGAGACGCTGGACGAGCACATGTCGGCCCAGGAGCGGGCGGTGCTGCTGCGCGCCATCGGCCAGCGGATCGCCGCGTGCTGCCCCATCTCGCCGGAGCAGACGCTGGCCGGGCTGGAGGCGCGGATGAACGAGCACCTGGCCGGGTCTCGCTGGGGATCCGTCTCCATCGCCCTCGAGGCGGACGGGCCGGCGCTGGTACTCACCCATGCCGCGCCGCCGAAGCTCTCCGCCGGCCAGGGCGGCGGGAGCGACTGGATCGCGCCGGTGCTGGAGGGCCTGCATTCGGGCTGGATCGGTACCCAGCCCGGCGCGGCGCCGGAGATCGGGGCCCGGCTCGTCAGCGCGGACGAGCAGTGCATGGTGATCCGCTACGGCGCCTGACGGGTCATCCCCCCTGCGTTCCGCCCCCTCCCGGCGCCTCGCCCGCCTTGCGCTCCTCGACGCCGAGCGCGTCGGCCAGGCGCGCATTCGCGCTTCCCGGCCGGGCTGGGCGCGGCTGGTCGGGCCCTGGGCTCCAGCCCGTCAGCGTCAGCAGCCGGAGAGCGACCGGCACGCCCTGCAGCGCGGCGGGAAGGGTGGCGAGGGCGGCGGGGAAGAGGTCGCGGGGCGGAATGCGATCGTCGCGGGAGAGCACCGCGTTGGTCTCCCCGGCCGCCTGGAGGTCCCGGAGGAGGAGGAGCGGGTCGCGATAGGCGAGCGCGATCTCCTCGATATCGGCCACCGGCAAGGCGAAGCCCGCCCGCTGGAGCAGGGCCGCGCCGTCCCGCAGTTCCGGGAAGGGCGAGACGCGCGGGGCCGCTCCGCCCCGCAGGGAGGCATCGGCCGCGGTCAGCGCCTCCCGCAGGTTCTGGAGCGTGCCAAGGGCCGGCAGGCTGGCGAGGAGGAGCCCGTCCGGCTCCATGGCTGCGCGGATCTGCGCCAGCGCGCCCGGCAGGTCGTTGACCCAGTGGAGGGAGAGATGCGCGACGACGAGGTCGAAGCTGCCGGGCGCGAAGGGCAGCCATTCCTCGTCCCCCGCCACGGCGGGGCCGCTGGAGAGCGCGGCCTGCCGGGCCGAGAGATCCATCGAGACAACGTGCCCGACGCCCCGCGTCCGCAGCGCCGGGGCGATCGCGCCGCGCCCGCCGATCTCCAGGGCGCGGTGGAAGCGGCGGGTGGTGTCGTCCAGCCGGTCGAGCAGGCGCTCGGCCACGGCCTCCAGCACGGGGGCGACGCGCTCCTGCGTCGCGGCCGCGCGGTCGCGGCGCCGGCGCAGGAGGCCGCGGTCGAAGATGAGATGGGGCGAGCCGCTCATGCCACGCATATGTCGTGGCCAGCCCGCCGCCGCCAGGGGGCGGCTCCTGCCCGCGGCAGGGCTCGCCGCCGGGGGTGGCACTGATGCGCGCCGCCGTCGCCGGGGCGCGACGCGGCTGGCCCGGCGTGGCGCCCGAGGGGTGCTGGACGCGCTGCTGCCCCCGCACTGCCTCGCCTGCGACGCCCGGGTGCTGGCGCAGGGGGCGCTCTGCCCCAACTGCTTCGGCGGGCTGCACGCGATCGTCCCGCCGTTCTCCCTGCAATGCAGCATGCCCTTCGAGCACGGGGGGGGAGGGGGGGAGGAGCTCTGCCCGGAATGCCTCCTGAACCCGCCGCCCTTCGAGCGGGCCCGTGCGGCCTTCGCCTATGACGAGGCGGTCGCACGTCTCATCCTCCCCCTCAAGCACGCGGACCGGACGGATTTCGCCGCGCCGCTCGCCCGCCACATGGCCCGTACCGGGGCCGGGTTGCTGGCGGAGGCGGAGGTGATCGTGCGCGTGCCGATCCATCGCGGCCGGCTCTTTCTCCGCCGCTACAACCAGGCGGCGCTGCTGGAGATGCATCTCGGCCGGATCGCGTGCCGGCGGGTGATCCCGGACGCGCTGCACCGCCTTCGCCGGACGCGCTCCCTCGGCCCCCTCGGGGCGGAGGCGAGGCCGGCGGAGCTGGAGGGGACGATCGGCGTTGCGCCGCGCGCCCGGTCCGCCCTGGCAAGGCGGCGGGTGCTGCTGGCGGACGACGTGCTGGCCAGCGGCGCGACGGCCGGCGCCTGCGCCGAGGCCCTGCTGGAGGTCGGCGCCTCGGCGGTCGACGTGCTCGCCATTGCCCGCGTGCCGGACCCCGGGGGAGTGGGACGGCTTGAAGGCGAGGGGGGGATGAACGAGATGTGTGGAATGGCCGAGATCGAGATCTACACCATCCCTTTCTGTCCCTATTGCGAGCGCGCCAAGGCGTTGCTGACCCGCAAGGGCGCGGCATTCCAGGAGATCGATGCCCCGGGCGGCTCCGCCGCGCGCAAGGTCGCGATCGAGCGCTCGGGCGGCCGCACGACCGTGCCCCAGATCTTCATCGGCGGGCAGGCGATCGGCGGGTCCGACGACCTGGCCGCGCTGGACCGGGTCGGCAAGCTCGACGCGCTGCTGGCGGCGTGAGGCCGTTTCTGGCACTCTCGCGAGCAGAGTGCCATGAATGGGCCCGGAAGGGTCCGGAACTGTTCAGATTGAGATGATCCACTATCAACTCCGCTGCAGCGGCGACCACGGCTTCGACGGCTGGTTCAAAGACAGCGCCGCCTTCGAGAAGCTGGCGAAGGCGGGCATGGTCGAGTGCCCGACCTGCGGCGACACGGCCATCCGGCGGGACCTGATGGCCCCTGCCATCGCGAAGCTCCGGACCGAGGCGGCCCCTGCTCCCGCGCCGAAGGAGGCCGAGGCGCCTCCCGCCCCGGCCCCGCAGGCCCAGGCCGCTACGGCCGGCCCTATGCCGGCCCAGATCCTCGCCCTGCTGCAGCGCATGCGGGCCGAAGTGGAGAAGAACTGCGACCATGTCGGTCGCGACTTCGCCGAGGAGGCGCGCCGGATGCACCGAGGCGAGAGCGAGCGCCGGGGCATCTATGGCGAGGCCACGGCCGAGGAGGCCGAGTCTCTGGCCGATGAGGGCATCGAGGTCGGCCAGATCCCCTGGGTGCCGCGCGCGGACGGCTGACCCGGCTCAATCCCGCATGGCGGCGAGGATGTAGTTCACCGCCGTATCCCGGCTCTCCCGCCAGCCGCCCGTCAGCGGCTCCGGCACCATCCCCGCCACATCCGTCACCCGCATGCCGGCCCGGCGCACCCCTACGCCGAGTTCGGCGGGGGTGATGAACATCTTCCAGTCATGGGTGCCGCGCGGCAGGAGCCGCAGGAGGTACTCGGCCCCGATCTTGGCGAAGAGGAAGCTGCGCGCGGTGCGGTTGAGGGTGGAGAGGAACACCATCCCCCCCGGCCGCACGGCGCGGGCGAGGGAGGCGAGGAACGCGTCGCGGTCGGCGACGTGCTCGATCACCTCCAGCGCGATTACCGCGTCGAAGCGGGCGTCCAGCTCCTCCGGCCGGCCCATCCGGTAGTCGATCGACAGGCCCTCGGCCGCGGCGTGGAAGCGCGCCGCCTCCAGGGCGCCCGCGGCCATGTCGAGCCCGGTCACGCGCGCGCCGCGCCGCGCCATGGCCTCCGAGGCGAGGCCGGCGCCGCAGCCGACATCGAGCAAGGTCAGCCCGCCGAGCGCCCGGGGATCGCGGCCCGTGGCCCGGGCCAGCCGATCGGCGATCCATCCCGTGCGGAGGGGGTTCATGGCGTGGAGCGGGGCCATGGGGCCCCGCGGGTTCCACCACTCAGCGGCCAGCGAATCGAATTTCTCGATCTCCCCGGCCAGCACGGTGCCCTCTGCCATTCACATCCTCCTGAGGTTGCCGCCCGCGGCCGGGGCCGGTATCTGTGCCGCCCCGCGCGGGGACGCAACCCGTGCGCCCACATCCCGGCAGCTCCCGACCCCCTATGGCCCGTATCGTGATGAAGTTCGGCGGCACCTCCGTCGCCGATCTCGACCGTATCCGCAACGTCGCCACCCGCGTGAGGCGGGAGGTTGAGGCTGGGCATGAAGTGGCGGTGGTCGTCTCCGCCATGTCGGGCGTGACGAACCAGCTGGTGAAGTGGTGCACCGAGCTCTCCCCCCTGCACGACGCGCGGGAGTACGACACGGTGGTCGCCACCGGCGAGCAGGTGACGACGGGGCTTCTGGCGATCGCCCTGCAGAGGATCGGCGTGGACGCCCGGTCCTGGCAGGGCTGGCAGGTGCCGATCCGCACCGACGGCGCCCATGGCAAGGCGCGGGTGGAGGAAATCGAGGGCGACCGGCTGATCGAGCGCATGTCCCAGGGGCAGGTGCCCGTGATCGCCGGCTTCCAGGGCATCGGCCCGCGGGAGCGGATCACGACGCTGGGCCGGGGCGGCTCGGACCTCTCGGCGGTCGCGGTGGCGGCCGCGGTGCGGGCCGACCGCTGCGACATCTATACGGACGTGGACGGCATCTACACGACCGATCCGCGCATCGTGCCGCGCGCGAGGAAGCTCGCCGCCGTGGCCTATGAGGAGATGCTGGAACTGGCCTCGGTCGGCGCGAAGGTGCTGCAGACCCGGTCGGTCGAGCTGGCGATGAAGCAGAAGGTCCGGGTGCAGGTGCTGTCCTCCTTCGAGGACAAGCCGGGCAGCCTGGTGGTGGACGAGGACGAGATCGTGGAACAGCCCCTGGTCACCGGCGTCGCGTATTCCCGCGACGAGGCGAAGGTCACCCTCCGGCGGGTGCCGGACAAGCCCGGCATCGCGGCCACCGTCTTCGGCCCGTTGGCGGATGCCAATGTGAACGTGGACATGATCGTCCAGAACCTCGGCTCCGACGGCACGACGGACATGACTTTCACTGTGGGCAAGGCCGAGGTGCCGCGCGCCCGCGAGGTGCTGGAGAGGTCCAGGGCCGAGATCGGCTACAGCGAGGTGGTCGCGGACCCCGAGGTGACGAAGATCTCCATCGTCGGCATCGGCATGCGCAGCCATGCGGGCGTGGCCGCCACCATGTTCAAGACGCTGGCGGAGAAGGGGATCAACATCCAGGTCATCTCCACCAGCGAGATCAAGACGAGTGTGCTGGTCGGCGCTGAGTACACGGAGTTGGCGGTGCGCGCCCTGCACACCGCCTACGGGCTCGACGCGCCGGCCTGAAGGAACACCCCATGTCGCCCCTCGCCACCGCCGACCTTCCCGCCATCCCGGCCGCGCAGGGAGGCTCTCCCTTTGCCCGCTCGGCCGACGCCCTGCCGGTCCCCGAGCAGCCCCTGGCGCCTCTGGCGACGGATGCCGCCCGCGTGCGGCTGGAGCGGCTGATGGCGCGGGGCGCCGCCTTCCTCGGCAGCCGTTACGCCATCATGGGCGGGGCGATGTCCTGGATCAGCGAGCGCAACCTCGTGGCCGCGCTGTCCAATGCCGGGGCTTTCGGGGTCATCGCCTGCGGGGCAATGGAGCCGCCGCGGCTGGCCGAGGAGATCGCGGCCACCCAGGCGCTGACAGACCGTCCTTTCGGCGTGAACCTTATCACCATGCATCCCCGGCTGGACGAGCTGGTGCAGGTCTGCCTCGACGCGCGGGTCGGCCACATCGTTTTCGCCGGCGGCATCCCGCCGACGCCGGCCATCCGCAAGGCGAAGGAGGGCGGGGCCAAGGTGGTGTGCTTCGCCCCGGCCCTGGCACTCGCAAAGAAGCTCGTCCGCTCGGGCGCCGACGCGCTGGTGATCGAGGGCTCGGAGGCCGGCGGCCATATCGGCCCGGTTTCCCTCAACGTGCTGGCGCAGGAGATCCTGCCCGCCATGGCCGCCGAGGTGCCCGTCTTCGTCGCCGGCGGCATCGGCCGGGGCGAGGCGCTGCTCTCCTACCTCGAGATGGGCGCGGCGGGGGCGCAGATCGGCACCCGCTTCGTCTGCGCGAGCGAGAGCATCGCCCATCCCCGGTTCAAGCAGGCTTTCATCCGTGGCGCCGCGCGGGACGCGCTCCCGACCGTGCAGCTCGACGACCGCTTCCCCGTGATCCCCGTCCGCGCCCTGCAGAACGAGGGCACGAAGCGCTTCATGGAGCATCAGGCCGAGGTCATCCGCCGCCACCAGTCCGGCGAGCTGGACAAGACCGCGGCCCAGCTCGACATCGAGCACTTCTGGGCCGGCGCGCTCCGCCGCGCGGTGATCGACGGCGACGTGGAGAACGGCTCCCTCATGGCCGGGCAGAGCGTGGGCATGGTCACGAAGGAGGCCCCCGCGGCCGAGATCCTGGCGGAGATCATGGACCAAGCAGCCGCCGTCCTCGCCGCCCGCGCGGCCTGACCGTGCCGCCGGGCCCGAGGGCTGCCGCCCCCGGCCCGGCCGCGCAACCTGGCCCGCCCACCCCTCTGGAAGCGCCCTCCCACCCATGGCGAAGCCCGACATGACGACGGCGGAGGCGGCACGCGTGGGCGAGCAGCTGCGGGACGCCCGCCTCGCCCTCGGCGCCACGCTGGACGAGGTGGCGGACACGCTCCGCATCAACCGCCGCTACCTCGCCGCGCTGGAGGAGGGCCGCAGCCGCGACCTGCCCGGTCCTGCCTACGCCCTCGGCTTCGTCCGCAGCTATGCCCGCCTCCTCGGCCTCGACGCCGACGACCTCGCCCGCCGCTACCGCGAGGTGGGCGCGCCCGGCCGGGGCGGGGACCTCGTCTTCCCCGAGCCCGTGCCCGAGCGCGGCATCCCGGCCGGTGCGGTGATCCTTGTCGGCGCCGTCATCATGGTGGCGGCCTATGGCGCTTGGTGGCGATGGAGCGGCTCGGCCGACCGCGTGGTGGACGCCGTGCCGCCCCCCCCGGCGAGGATCGAGGAGGCGGCGCAGGGATCCCGTCCCGCCGCCCCTTCCGGGGAGACGGCGCCGGTGCTTCCGCCCACCCTCGGCCAAGCGACCGGGGGAGGCGCCGCGCGGGGCACGCCGGCGGCGGCTGGCGGGCGCATTCCTGCCACGGGCGCGGCCACTGGCCCGGCTGGAACTGCCCTGCCAACGCCGCCGATGCCTCCTGCGACGACGCCCGCCGCCCCGGCCGAGGCGCCCAGCCGCATCACCCTGCGCGCGACGGAGGAGGCCTGGGTCCAGATCCGCGATCCCCGCTCTGGCCAGACCGTGATGAACCGCGTGCTCCGCCCGGGCGAGACCTTCGCCGTCCCGCGCGAGGGGCTGGTCATGACCACCGGGCGGGCGCAGGGGCTGGAGGTAGTGGTGGATGGCCAGGCGAGCGGGGTGCTCGCCGGGCGGGTCGGGGTGGTGCGCGACATCGCGCTGGACCCGGACGGGCTTCGTCAGCCCCGCCCCGCGGCCCCGGCCGGCGGGGCGCCGCAGCCCGCCGTTCGGTAACCCGATCATCCCTTGGCCGGCGCCCTGGTGCCTGCCATATCAGGGCGAGATTTTCGGGGAAGTCGCGCGTGTCCTATCGCCCGTACCAACGGATCGAGCGCCGCAAGTCCCGCCAGATCATGGTGGGCCGTGTGCCGGTGGGGGGCGATGCCCCGGTCACCGTGCAAACCATGACCAACACTCCCACGGAGGACGCTGAGGCGACCATCGCCCAGATCCGGCGCGCCGAGCTGGCCGGGGTGGATATCGTCCGCGTCTCCTGCCCGACGGAGGAGGCTACCGCCGCCCTCGCCGAGATCGTGCGGGAGGTGAACGTTCCGATCGTGGCGGACATCCACTTTCACTACCGCCGTGCCATCGAGGCCGCGAAGGCGGGCGCCGCCTGCCTGCGCATCAATCCCGGCAATATCGGTTCTCCGGAGCGGGTGAAGGAGGTCGTGAAGGCGGCCCGGGACCACGGCTGCTCGATCCGCATCGGGGTGAATGCCGGCAGCCTGGAGAAGCACCTGCTGGAGAAGTACGGGGAGCCCAACCCGGAGGCGCTGGTGGAGAGCGCGCTCTGGCACGCCGACCACCTCCTCCAGAACGATTTCAACGAGTTCAAAATTAGCGTGAAGGCGAGCGACGTCTTCCTTGCCGTCGCGGCTTACCAGCAGCTCGCCGAGGCTTGCGACCACCCGCTGCATATCGGAATCACCGAGGCCGGCGGGAAGCGCGCGGGCACGGTGAAGTCCTCCATCGGCCTGGGCTCGCTGCTCTGGGCGGGGATCGGCGACACGCTGCGCGTCTCCCTCTCGGCCGAGCCGGAGGAGGAGGTGCATGTGGGCTGGGACATTCTGAAGTCCCTCGGCATCCGGCACCGTGGGGTGAAGATCATCTCCTGCCCCTCCTGCGCGCGGCAGGGCTTCAACGTCATCAAGACGGTGGAGGCGCTGGAGGAGCGGCTGGCCCATATCGAGCAGCCCATCACCCTCTCCATCATCGGCTGCGTGGTGAACGGGCCGGGCGAGGCGCTGATGACCGATATCGGCCTCACCGGTGGCGGTGCGGGGACGCATATGGTCTATTCCGCGGGCAGGACGAGCCACACGACACGGAGCGAGGAGATGGTGGACCACATCGTTTCGCTGGTGGAGGCGCGGGCAGCGATGCTCGCGGCCGAGAAGGAGGCCGCCAAGGCAGCCGAATCCGCCCTTATCCAGGCGGCTGAGTGATGCCTTCCGCCGAGGAGGAGGACCAGCACCCCGTCCTCGCTGCCATGGAGCAGGCGATCCTCGACCTCCTGGAGGAGTTCGAGGAGGGCCATGGCGCGCTGGACGAGCGGGACGCCGAGGTGTTCGAGGCGGCGAAGGAGCATCTCCGCCGCGCCGTGCAGGCGCTGCGGGAGGGGTAGGGACATCCAGGTCGGGCGGTGCTATCCCGCCGCCCACCATGGCGAAACCTGATCTCCAGCCCGCGCGCGGCACGCATGACCTGATCGGCGAGGAGTTCCGGCGCCACCACTACGTCATCGACACCGCGCGCCGGGTCTCCGCCCTCTACGGCTTCGAGGAGTGGGCGACCCCCATCTTCGAGGACACCCGCGTCTTCTCCCGCAGCCTGGGCGAGACCTCGGACGTCGTCTCGAAGGAGATGTACAGCTTCGAGGACCGGGGCGGGGACAGCGTGACGCTGCGCCCCGAGGGCACGGCCGGCGCCTGCCGGGCGCTGGTCACCAACGGGCTCACCCAGTCCAACCTGCCGCGCAAGGTCTTTTATGCCGGCCCGATGTTCCGCTACGAGCGCCCGCAGAAGGGCCGCTACCGCCAGTTCCACCAGATCGGCTGCGAGGTGATGGGCGCGGCCGAGCCCCTGGCGGATGCCGAGGTGATCGCCTGCGGCTGGCATATCCAGCAGGCGCTGGGGATCGACCAGGGCTCGGTGCTGGAGATCAACACGCTGGGCGACGCCGCCAGCCGCGATGCCTATCGCGCGGCCCTTGTCGCCTATTTCACCGCTTCCGCCGACCGGCTCTCCGAGGAGAGCCGCACCCGGCTGGAGAAGAATCCCCTTCGCATCCTCGACAGCAAGGACGCCGGGGACCGCGCGCTCGTCGCCGACGCGCCGACGATCGGAGCACACCTCACCGAGACGGCCGCCGCCTTCTACGCCGGGGTGAAGCGCGCGCTGGACCGCTTCGGCGTGCCCTATCGCGAGAACCCCCGCATCGTGCGCGGCCTGGACTACTACAGCCACACTGCCTTCGAGTTCGTCACCGACCGCCTGGGGGCCCAGGGAACGGTGATGGCGGGCGGCCGTTACGACGGGCTGGTAGAGGAGATGGGCGGCCCGCCCACGCCCTCCGTCGGCTGGGCCGCGGGGGTGGAGCGCCTCTCCATGCTGCTGGAAGCGGCCCCGGCCGCGCCGCGCCCCGTCGTGGTCATCCCCGTGGGCGAGGCCGCCGAGGGGGCGGCGCTGGACGCCGTGCAGGTGCTCCGCCGCGCCGGGCTGGTGGCCGAGATCGGCTACAAGGGCAATCTCAAGCGCCGGATGGAGCGCGCCAACCGGCTCGGGGCGCGGGCGGCGGTTATCATCGGCGATGACGAACTGGCCGAGGGCGTCGCGCAGCTGCGCGACCTCGATGCCGGCACGCAGGAGAGGGTGCCGCTGGCCCAATTGCCGGCGCGGCTCGGCTGATGGCGCTCCCCGCGAAGCTGGATCGCCTTCTCACCCGCGCCGAGGAGCTGCGGCACGAGCTGGGCACCGCCGATGGCAGCCGCTTCGGCGCGCTGTCGAAGGAGCTGGCCGAGATCGAGCCGGTGGTGGCCAAGGTGCAGGAGCTCCGCGAGGCCGAGCGCGCCCGCGATGACGCCGAGGCGATGCTCGCCGATCCCGAGATGCGGGAGCTGGCCGAGGCCGAGTTTTACGAGCAGCGGGACCGCGTGCCGGCGCTGGAGCACGAGATCCGCATCATGCTCCTGCCGAGGGACGCGGCGGACGAGCGCTCGGCGATCCTGGAAGTGCGCCCCGCGGCGGGCGGGGACGAGGCCGGGCTCTTCGCCGCCGAGCTGTTCCGCGCCTACCAGCGCTACGCCGAGAGCCTGGGCTGGCGCTTCGAGATCCTGGAATGGGACGAGAGCGAGGCTGGCGGCATCAAGGGCGCCTCCGCCTCCATCACCGGCCGCGGCGTCTTCGCGAAGCTGAAGTTCGAGAGCGGGGTGCACCGAGTGCAGCGCGTGCCGGCGACCGAGACCCAGGGCCGCATCCACACCTCCACCGTCACCGTCGCCGTGCTGCCCGAGGCGGAGGAGGTGGATGTGCAGATCAACGAGAGCGACCTGCGGATCGACACCTACCGCGCCTCAGGCGCCGGCGGGCAGCACGTGAACAAGACGGACAGCGCCGTCCGCATCACCCACATCCCCACCGGGACTGTGGTGGCGATGCAGGAGGAGAAGTCCCAGCACAAGAACCGCGCCAAGGCGATGAAGGTGCTGCGCGCCCGCATCTACGAGGCCCAGCGCCAGGCCGCGAACAGCGCCCGTGCCGCCGACCGCAAGGGGCAGGTGGGCACGGGGGACCGCAGCGAGCGCATCCGCACCTACAACTTCCCCCAGGGCCGCGTGACCGACCACCGCATCGGGCTGACGCTGCACAAGGTGGAGCGGGTGATGATGGGTGAGTTCGAGGAGATCTTCTCCGCCCTCATGGCCGAGGACCAGGCCGCGCGGCTGGCGGCCGAGGAGGGGTGAGCGGCTGCGAGCCACCCGGCTCCGGGCACGGCGGCTCGGTCGGGGCCTTCCTCTGCCAGGCCGGGCAGGTGCTGCGGGCCGCGGCGGTGGAGGCGCCCCGGCTGGAGGCGCGAGTGCTCCTCGCCCATGCCATGGGCTGCCGGCAGGAGGACCTGCTGCGCGACCCCCGCGCGCCCGTCGCGCCCGGGGCCCAGGCCCGGTTCCGCGAGGCGCTCGCCGCCCGTGCGAGGAACGTGCCCATGGCGCATCTCCTCGGCCATGCCGGCTTCTGGACGCTGGACCTCCTGGCCTCCCCCGCCACGCTCATCCCACGCGCCGACACCGAGACGCTGGTGGAAGCTGCCCTGGCCGCCTTCCCGGACCGAGCCGCCGTTACGCGGCTGCTCGACCTCGGGGCGGGGACGGGAGCGCTGCTCCTCGCCTGCCTCGCGGAATTCCCCCACGCCTTCGGCGTCGGCGTGGACCGCAGCCCCGAGGCCGCGGCCCTCGCGCGGGCGAACGCGATGCGCAACGGGCTGGCGGAGCGGGCGGCCATCATCGCTGGGGACTGGGCCGCCGCCCTGACCGGGCGCTTCGACCTCGTCCTCTCTAACCCCCCCTATGTCGAGACGGCTGCCATCCCCGGGCTGATGCCCGAGGTGGCGCTGCACGAGCCCGCCCTGGCGCTGGACGGCGGGGCGGACGGGCTCGACGCCTACCGCGCCCTCGCCGCCGCGCTGCCCGGCCTGCTGGCCGAGGACGCCAAGGCCGTGCTGGAGCTCGGCCAAGGGCAGGAGGCGGGGGTGGGGGCGCTGATGCAGGCGGCGGGGCTGCGCGTCCTGGGGTGCCGACCCGACCTGGGCGGAGTCCCCCGCGCGCTCATTGTCGGACGGGGCTGAAAAAACCATTTGGAGGAATCGCCCGGCCTCACTACCTTCGCCTTGCGGCCCCGCCACGCGACACGCGCGGCGGATCCGCCGGAGCCTCGACCGCCCGCACCAGGGCTGGCCTCGCTTCCGGTGTGCCGCCAGGCACAACATCCCCAGGCACAAGAATCCGGGCCTAACAATCCGATGTGCCCTCGGGCACGGTGATCATCATCCCTCCGGCCGGTCCCGAACGGGGCCTAGCGAGCCCCTCTTTCGCGCAGACCGGCGGCGGGAGCATGGAAGTGCGAACCAGATCCAGATGAACATGAAGCGTATGCGCGGCCGCGGAAACTTCCGTCAGGGGGGACATGGCGGCGGCGGTGGTGGAGGAGGGGGAGGCGGTCCCCGGCACCACAACAGCGGCAACCAGCCGATGAACCGCAACCACGTGTTCGACTCCATCGGGCCGGACATGCGGATGCGGGGCACCGCCCAGCAGCTCTTCGAGAAGTATCTCCAGCTCGGCCGCGACGCGACCGGCTCGGGCGACCGGGTGATGGCCGAGGGCTACTTCCAGCACGCCGAGCACTACTTCCGCATCCTCAACGCCATGAACCAGGCCCAGCAGCAGCAGGGTGGCGGGGCTGGCCCGCAGCATGGCGGCCGCCGCTACGCCGGGAATGAAGGCGGAGGCGAGGCTGGCGGCGAGGCCGAGGTCGACTCGGCCGTGAACGGCTATGATGGCCCATCCGTGGACGGCGACACGCGCGAGGCCATCCAGTAGGCGCCCTGCCCGGGGGCCGCGGCCCCCGGGAAGCGGCGTCAGGTGATGACCGCGATCTCGACCGCGCCGCGGCGGCGCAGCAGGTTGAGCGAGACGCCGCCATCGGCCTCGTGCCGGCGCAGCCGCACATCCACCGCGGCGGCCCCGAGCCTGAGATTCTCGATCCGCAGCTCCTCCAGCCAGCTCGGGAGGAAGGGGCGGTGGAAGCGGATGACATTGTCCTCCGGGCGGAAGCACACGCCCAGCATCGCGCCGAGCGTGGCATAGGCCGTGGCCGCGGCCCATGCCTGCGGCAGGCAGGCGACGGGATAGGCCGTCGGGCCCTCGCCCGGGCGGCGGGCGAAGCCGCAGAACAGCTCGGGCAGCCGGTGCATGTCCACGGACAGGGCCGAGTCGTAGATCCCCGTCAGAAGCCGCTCGAGCTGGGCGTTCAGCCCGTAGCGCTTCATCCCGAGCGCGATCAGCCCGTTGTCGTGCGGCCAGACCGAGCCGTTGTGGTAGGACATCGGGTTGTAGCGACTCTCGCCCTCCGCGATCGTGCGGATGCCCCAGCCGCTGAAGCTCTCAGGCGCCATGAGGGTCTGGGCGATGCGCCGGGCCCGGTCGGGGGAAGGTAGCCCGGTCAGCAGCGCGTGGCCGGCATTGGAGGAGCGGACGCGGCAGGGCCGCTTCTCGCCGTCCAATGCCAGGGCGTAGGTCGAGAGGTCCTCCATCCAGAAAGCCTCATCCACGCGGGCGCGGAGGGAGGCGGCCCGGTCGGCCCAGACCTCGGCCTCGTTCTCATGGCCCAGCGCCCGCGCGAGCCGGCCCGCGCCGCGCCAGGCGGCCTCCGCATAGGCCTGCACCTCGATGAGCGCGATGGGGGCCTCGGCCAGGCGGCCGTCGTCGTGGAAGACGCTGTCCCAGCTGTCCTTCCACCCCTGGTTGATCAGCCCGTTCACCGATTGCCGGTCGTATTCCAGCAGGAGGTCGCCATCGATGTCGCCGTGGCGCTCGATCCAGCGCAGGGCAGCAACGAGGTTCGGCCAGATCTCGCGGATGAGGGCGAGGTCGCCCGTCCGGTCCGCGTACTCGGCGGCCAGCAGGACGAAGAGCGGCGTGGAATCGACCGAGCCGTAGTACCGGCCGAAGGGCACCTCCCGCAGGGAGGCCATCTCGCCCTTGCGGCTCTCATGCAGAATCTTACCGGGCTCGGCGTCCCGCGCCGGGTCCAGCTCGGTCGCCTGGAGCTTCGCGTGGTAGCGCAGCACCCCCCGTGCCAGCTCCGGATCCGCCCAGAGGCATTGCAGGGCGGTGATGAGGGAGTCGCGCCCGAAGGGGCAGGAGAACCAGGGGATGCCGGCATAGGGAAAGGGGCCGGACGCCGTCTGGGTGGTGAGCATGGTCAGATCTGATTCGGAGCGCGCGAACCAGCCGTTGAAGGCTTCGTTCGACGAGCTGACGATGGCCCGCTCCGCCCCCCGCGCGCTGCTCCAGGCGCGGATGCCCGCGAGGAGCCCGTCGAAGCCGGGAGGCTGCGACGGCTCACCCGGCTCGGGACCGGTCTCGCAGAGCACGGACACCTCGATTACCCGCTGCGCGCCCGGCGCGAGCTCGAGCGGCCAGCGGTTGTCGCGCCCCGGCCCGCCCTCGGGCGGCGGGTCGAAGCGGAGGCGGGTGCGGCGCTCCACCCCGTCCAATCCGACATAGGAAAGGACGAGGCTGCCATCCGGCCGCGCCTCGGCCGCCCGCCGTTCCCCGCGCCGGGCACGGGTCTGGCCGCGCACCTCGAAGATGTCGGCGAAGTCCGCGGCGAAGGTGAGCGACATCTCGGAGGAGAGGTGGCTGTCGCCGAAGTTTCGGAGGGTGACCCGCTCTCGCACGATCCCGGAGCCGAGCACCATCTGCCGCTCCACATGCACCGTGTCCCGCATCAGCTTGCGGTCGGGGGCGAGGGGGATGTCGGGATTGGTCAGGTTGACCGAGAGAACGGTGTTGTCCGCGCTCACCGCAGAGGAGAGCAGCAAGGGCCGCAGCCCGGCCAGCCGCAGGGAGAGGCGCGAGAGGAAGCGCGTGTCCTCGTGGAACAGGCCCTCCGCCGTGGCGCCGAGGGCCTGGGCGTCACCGAAATGGTCGAGGACCAGGAAGGAGGAGCCGTTCTTCAGCGTGCGCGGGCGGTAGAGGGCCAGGGCGGTGGCGGCCGTGGCGGTGACGGCCCAGCTGCCCTCGTCCTCGGGCCGTGGCGGGCCCACTCCGTCGTCATCCATGCCAATCCCCTCCTGCCGCACGCGCTGGTTGAAAACGCGCGCTGCGCCGAGGGTTGCCCCGGTGCGGCGCGCGACGGACCGGCAGGCCCATTCGCTCAGACCGCGCGGAGGATGCTCGCGCGGTCCTGGCCGAGCAGGCGACGGTAGAGGGCGAGGTGATCCTCCGCCATCCGGCGGGCGGTGAAGCGGGCCTCGAAGGCCGCGCGGACCCGCCCGCGGTCGAGCCGCGCGGCGCCCTTCAGCGCGGCGAGGGCGCCCAGCTCGTCCTCCACGATGAAGCCGGACACGCCGTCCTCCACCACCTCCGGCACGGAGCCGCGGTTGAAGGCGATCACGGGCGTTCCGCAAGCCATGGCCTCGATCATCACGAGGCCGAAGGGCTCTGGCCAGGCGATCGGGGTGAGGAGGCACATGGCGCCGCCGAGGAATTCCGCCTTCTCCGCCTCGTTGACTTCGCCGATGAACTCGACCCCGTCCTGGTCGAGCAGCGGGGCGACGACCTCGTCGAAATAGGCCTGGTCGGCCCGGTCCACCTTGGCGGCGAGCCGGATGGGGATCCCGGCCGTGCGGGCGATGCGGATCGCCGCGTCCGGTCCCTTTTCCGGCGACATGCGGCCGAGGAAGGCGATGTAGCCCCCCTCGCGCGAGCTTAAGGGCAGGAGATTCTCGGGCAGCCCGTGCAGGATCGTCCCGGCCCAGTTGATGTCGATATGCTGAAGCGGCCGGCGCTGGCTGTCCGAGATGGAGACGAAGGGCGCCTCGGGGAAGGCGGCGATCAGGGGCTGGATCTCGGGCAGGTCCAGCCGCCCGTGGAAGGTGGAAAGATAAGGCACGCCCCGGCCGCGAAGCGCGGGCAGTTGGAGGTGGTCGATGTGGAAATGGACGATGTCGAAGCCGGCGGCCATGTCCAGCACGCGCTGGACCATGAGCATGTGCGGGGCGACGGCGTCCCTGATCGAGGGGTCGAGGCGGATGGCCTGGGGCAGCATTGGCTCGAGCCGCGCGCTGGTGACGCTGTCGCCGCTGGCGAAGAGGGTGACCTCGTGGCCGAGGGCGGTCAGCTCCTCCGTCAGGTAGGAGACGATGCGTTCGGTTCCGCCATAGAGCTTGGGCGGCACGGCCTCGGCGAGCGGTGCGACCTGGGCGATGCGCATGGGGGCTTCTTCCTCGCTGCCCGGCCCACCGGCCGGACTCCTGAGGGGGAGCTTTAACCTATGAATAGGGTGCAGTGCAGCATCCCCTCAGGCCGGCTCCAGCGCGTCCCCGACCGCTACGCGGCCCCCCTCGATAACGGTCGCGTGAACGCCGAGGTCGGCATGGCCGAAATGCTCGCGCAGGAGGCGCGGCACGTCGCAGTCGCGCTCGCCCGTCCGCAGGTCCACCTGAGTGGCCGGGCAGCGGACCGTGCGCTTGAAAACCGAGAGGCGGGCGCCGCCGAGGAGCAGCTCCCCGCCCACCCAGCCGTGCTCCGCCCAGGCGGGCAGGCCGGAAAAGTAGATGTTCGCGCGGAACCGCAGCGGATCGAGCCGCCGCCCGATCGTCTTCTCGAAGGCGTCCAGCGTCGCCAGGTTGATGAGCGAGACGCCCTTGCGCGCCTGGTCCGTAAAGGCGTGGCCGGGCGCCTCGGTGAAGCGGGGCGGACGGGGGCTTCCGTCGGGGTTCGTGCCGTGGCGCGCCTCATCCCCGAGGTAGCGGATGAGCCAGTCGCCGATCGCCGCCTTGCCCTCCGCAGTGCCGGTGGGGGCGGAGAGGGGAGGGTGGCCTTCGGCAGCGAGGGCGAGGGTTCCCGCCCGGGGGTCGTAGGCGGCGCGGATGAGCACCACCTTCCCGTTCCGCATCATGCAGGCGAAGTTCTGCTTCGGCAGGAAGCGCGGCTCCGCCTCGTCGAAGGGGGCGTCGCCCTGGGCGAGGGCGAAGCGGCGGTCGTGCGGGAAGGTCTCGCCCTCAGCCAGTTCCACCTCCTCCAGGCTCTCCGCCGAGAGGCCCTTCACGGGGTAACGGTACAGCCGCTCGACACGCATGGGAGGTCCTCTGGAAGCGTCCTGGCGGAACGTGCTCCGGGGCGCGCCCCTTGAAGCTTGACGGAGGTCAATACCACATTCCGATCAAACGCCTAAGCCGTTGCCTGATGAGGGGCGGAGAGGGCGGTCGCCATCGATCCCCCGGGGCTCCGATCCGGGGTGGAGGGACAGAGAATGGATATTGAGAAACTGACCGAGCGCGCCCGGGGCTTCCTGCAGGCCGCGCAGACCATCGCGATCCGCGAGTACCACCAGCGCGTCACGCCCGAGCACCTGCTGAAGGCGCTGCTCGACGACGAGGAGGGCGCGGCTTCCGGCCTCATCCGCGCGGCCGGCGGCGATCCCGCGGCGGCCAAGCGCGAAGTGGACGCCGAGGTCGCGAAGAACCCCCGCGTCTCCGGCGGCGGCGCCGGGCAGCCGCAGGTCACCCCCGATTTCGTGCGCGTGCTGGACGCCGCCGAGCGCGGCGCCACCAAGGCCGGCGACAGCTTCGTGGCCCAGGACCGGCTGCTCGTAGCCATCGCGGCGAGCGACACGCCGGCCGGCCGCCTGCTCGTGAAGGTCGGCGCGACCGCGCAGAAGCTGGAGGCCGCCGTCGCCGAGCTGCGCAAGGGTCGCAAGGTGGACAATGCGAATGCCGAGCAGCAGTTCGATGCGCTGAAGAAGTACGCGCGCGACCTGACGGATGCCGCACGCAACGGCAAGCTGGACCCGGTGATCGGCCGCGACGAGGAGATTCGCCGCACCATCCAGGTCCTCGCCCGCCGCACGAAGAACAACCCTGTGCTGATCGGCGAGCCCGGCGTCGGCAAGACGGCGATCGTCGAGGGGTTGGCGCTGCGCATCGTGAATGGCGACGTGCCGGAGGCGCTGAAGAGCAAGCGCGTCCTCGCGCTCGACCTCGGCGCGATGGTGGCCGGCGCCAAGTACCGCGGTGAGTTCGAGGAGCGGCTGAAGGGCGTGCTGACAGAGATCGAGTCCGCGCAGGGCGAGATCATTCTCTTCATTGACGAGATGCACACGCTGGTCGGCGCGGGGAAGGCGGACGGGGCGATGGACGCTTCGAACCTCCTCAAGCCGGCGCTTGCCCGGGGCGAGCTGCACTGCATCGGCGCGACCACGCTCGATGAGTACCGCAAGCACGTGGAGAAGGACGCGGCGCTCGCGCGGCGCTTCCAGCCCGTCTTCGTCGGCGAGCCGAGCGTGGAGGACACCGTCTCGATCCTGCGCGGCATCCGGGAGAAGTACGAACTGCACCACGGCGTCCGCATCGCGGACAGCGCCCTGGTGGCAGCGGCGACCCTCTCGAACCGCTACATCACGGACCGCTTCCTGCCGGACAAGGCGATCGACCTCGTGGACGAGGCCGCGTCGCGCCTGCGGATGGCCGTGGACAGCAAGCCCGAGGAGCTGGACGCGATCGACCGCGACCTCCTGCGCTCGCGCATTGAGCGCGAGGCGCTGAGGAGGGAGACGGATGCGGGCAGCCGCGACCGGCTGGAGAAGCTGGAGCGTGAGATCGCCTCGCTTGAGGAGCGCTCCGCGACCCTGACCGAGCGCTGGCAGGCGGAGAAGAACCGGCTCACCGAGGCCCAGAAGGCCAAGGAGGAGCTGGACCGCGCCCGCACCGAGGTGGAACTGGCGCAACGCAAGGGCGACTACGCCCGCGCCGGCGAGTTGACCTACGGCGTCATCCCCGGGCTGGAGAAGAAGATCGCCGAGGCTTCCGACGGCGGCGGCCGCCTGGTGAACGAGGCGGTCACGGAGGAGGGCGTCGCGGCGGTGGTCTCCCGCTGGACCGGCGTGCCCGTGGAGAAGATGCTGGAGGGCGAGCGCGCCAAGCTCATCCGCATGGAGGACGAGCTGCGGCGCCGCGTCGTCGGCCAGGAGGAGGCGCTCGAGGCCGTCTCGAAGGCCGTGCGGCGGGCCCGCGCCGGGTTGCAGGACCCCTCGCGCCCGATCGGCAGCTTCCTCTTCCTCGGCCCGACGGGCGTGGGCAAGACCGAGCTGACCAAGGCACTCGCGAGCTTCCTCTTCGACGACGAGCGCGCGCTGTTGCGCATCGACATGTCGGAATACATGGAGAAGCACGCCGTCGCCCGGCTAATCGGCGCCCCCCCGGGCTATGTCGGCTACGAGGAGGGCGGTGCGCTCACCGAGGCGGTGCGGCGCCGGCCCTACCAGGTCATCCTCTTCGACGAGGTCGAGAAGGCTCATGAGGACGTGTTCAACATCCTCCTGCAGGTCCTCGACGACGGGCGGCTGACGGACGGGCAGGGGCGGACGGTGGACTTCCGCAACACCCTGATCGTGCTCACCAGCAACCTGGGCAGCGAGATCCTGGCCGCCCAGCCGGAGGGGGAGGACGTGGACCTTGTGCGCGGCCAAGTGATGAACGTGGTCCGCACCCGGTTCCGGCCGGAGTTCCTCAACCGCTTGGACGAGGTCGTCCTGTTCCGGCGCCTCGCGCGCGGGGACATGGGCTCCATCGTCGAGATCCAGCTCGGTCGCCTGCGCAAGCTGCTGGAGGACCGAAAGATCACGCTGGAGCTGGATGCGGATGCCCGCGACTGGATCGCCGAGGCGGGCTACGATCCCGTTTACGGCGCGCGGCCCCTGAAGCGCGTCATTCAGCGCAATCTGCAGGACCGGCTGGCCGGCCTGCTGCTGGAGGGAAGCGTGAAGGACGGCGATCGCCTGCGGGTGACCGTCGGCCCGGACGGGCTGGAGGTGGGCCTCGTCGGTTCGTTTGTGGAAAGTGTGTGAAACCCCTTTGACAGGTCTGGGGCGGCCCCATATAAGCCGCCCCACACCGACGGTGCTTCTGAAGGGGCGGGTTGGTGGCCTGGACTGGGGTGATTGAGGGGTTGACGCGGTGGCGATGAGCCACTAGATACGTCGCCCTGCTGATGCTTCGGCGGGTTTATCGAGACAGGGTTGGGTTCACCCAGCCGGGACTTCCCGGTTTCCTGGCTCGTTCGTTCATTCACATGAAAATCTGTTTTCCTGAAGACGAGAAGAGTTCTTGTGGCTCTTGCCTCTGCCTTGGGTGGCCTGTTTGGGTTGTCCTGGGGTGGGTTGTTGATGTTGGGGAGGGATGCGTGGCCAGTGCTGCGCGGTTCCGACTGGTGTCACGTGGCTTGGGTCGCGGGTAGTAGAAGTGAGCGAGTGAGTTCTGGTTTGGGTCCCTCGGAAGGGTTGTTGGCCTTAGGGCTGCTGCTCTGATGAACTTGAGAGTTTGATCCTGGCTCAGAGCGAACGCTGGCGGCATGCTTAACACATGCAAGTCGCACGGGCAGTTTCGGCTGTCAGTGGCGGAC
>JBHTFH010000034.1:0-42312 GCA_042666135.1 Roseomonas sp. GCM10028921
GGACGGGTCCGCGCCGGGCTCGACGAACTGGACTGGCATGGCCGACGCGAGATCATCCGCGCCCTCGTGCGCCGGATCGAGGTCAATCGCGACGGGGCCGAGGTGGTGTTCCGTGTCCCGGGCTCGTCTCCACCGAGAGACGATGGGAGCCACCCGTCCGGACCGGGCAGCGCCGATCCGGCGAGGCCAAGTCGGCAACATCGTGGAGCGAGCTGTAGTGCCCCTGCTGGGAAATCTCTGGCCAGTTCCGTTCCTGCACCGCCGCAAGTCTCTGGCGATCACCCGAGGGTAAGGTGATGCTGGACGAGCTCGTCCGGGTGCGGACCGGAGCTGATCACCCCTCAGACCAACCGACACTTGGGCGGGCCGTATGCAGCCAACCCAGCTCTGAAATGTCCAGGCTGGGGCACCAACGGGGCGGCGATCAGGTTGGCACGAACAACAACGCCTGAGAGCCCTTAGCAGGATCTGCTACGGTCCCTCCATCTTCCAGATTGTGAGAAGGCCAGACATCCAATGAGCGACCAGGATGGAGAAGGCAGAGAGGTCCGGGGCGGTTCTGACGGCGGCCCGCTCGCTCCCCGAAGCACGGCAGGGGAGCATGCTCTGCATGCGGCGCTGACCCCAGCAGAAGCTCGGACGCTCCGCCAGCCGGGCGCGGAGGCTCAGGAGAGCGGCCCGGCTCCGCGCCGCAAGCTATAGCGGTGTTTGCTCCTTGGCACCGCCAGTGGCGGCTCTCGGCTGCTGCCCTCCCAGTTCGGCCCGACCTGGTCCGTGATGAGTTAGTCGAACAGCTGCAAGCCGAGGAGGCAGACCGCTACACAGAGGCAAGCCGAAATTGCGCCACCGATGATGTACAGGATCAGATGCTCCGAAAGATCCTGAGAGGGCGCAGGACGGGAAGAGAAGTACTCCTCGAACTGGCGGGCGAGCGTCGGTGACGCTTGAAACTGTTCGGAGAGCCTCGGCACCACTGATTTTCCTGCATCGGCGAGTGACCATGAACGGATCAGTAAGCCCGAACGGAGTTCATCAAAAATAGTTACAAGTCTTTTTTATTAGCAATACGTCGTCGTGTGCGGATGTATGGTGGGCCGTTAGCGATAACGTAACCCGCGCGTCGTTTGAGCTCCTTGGCGAGGCCGCCCACCCCTGGCCTCACAGGTGTTGGCGACCTGGACTGGCGCGACCTCCCTCGTACCGGCCCAACTCGTCAGAGCCTCCTGCGCCTCCTTTGCAACCTGCCCACAGCGACACTTAGCGCCAGAGCAGTGCCGGGAGGCCTCGCAGGTTCGATTGGGCCGAGCTGTCCCGCCGGGCGGAGAGCGCGCGTGACGGTCGCCGCAAACCTCCTCGTTCCTTCTGCGTCGAGCTCGACTGAGCGAACCAGCCAGCAATACTGTTGACCTATTACAACCAACGGTAGAAACCATGGTTCCTGTCTTGGTGAGGGCGCTTGACCAGCACCTCACTGCGAAGCACGGGAAGAAGGTCAGGGGGCAGCATCGTGCGGTGGGGTGTTCGGGTTCTTGCTGGCTGGCGCCAAGGGTTGGCCGTCTCTGTCCTCTGTGCTGCTTTTGGGGCGGCCGGCTCTGCTGTCCTCGTTCATCAGGAAAAGAATCGGTTGCTCTCCGATGCTGGGGAGCAGCTCCACAACTACGCCCGGGTGATGGCGCGACGCTTGGATGACGGTCTGGCCGTCTGGGCCAATGATGTCCGCCTCCTCGCGCGCTTCGAACCACTGGAGCGCGAGCCCGCTGACCCGAGCGCGGCGCGGCGCCTGCTGGAGGATCTCCAGCTTCGCTCCCCGACCTTCTCCTGGATCGGCTTTGCCGGCCTCGATGGGCGGGTGATCGCTGCGACAGGAGGGTTGCTGGAGGGAATGGATGTCTCTGCCCGTCCCTGGTTCAGGCCCGGCCTCGCCGGCCTGCATCTAGGGGACGTTCACCCGGCGGTCCTGCTGGCGAAGCTTCTGCCCCGGAGCAAGGGAGGCGGGGAGGGAGCGTATTTCGTGGATGCCGCCGCCCCGGTCTATTCGCCCGAAGGGCGGGTTCTGGGTGTCCTTGCCGGCCATCTGACTTGGCGTTGGGTGGAAACCGTGCACGCCGAGGTCGCGGCCCTGGGGCCCAGACACCTCGCTCCGGTGCTGCGCGTACTGGCCGCGGACGGGACTGTCCTGTTCGGACCGGAAGGGGAGCACGCTCCGGCGCCGCCTGCCTTGCAACGTTCTGGGGAAGCGCTGTGGACCAAAGCGTCGATGCCGAACGGACCTGATGTCGTCCTCGGCTTCGCCAGGACCGATGACACGTCTGGAGGACCGCATCTGGGTTGGTCGATCGTTGCCCAGAGCGACCGCCAGGCGGTGCTGTCCCAGCTACCACTGTTAGGCCTCTCGCTGGTTCTTGGCACGCTTGGGATCTCACTGTTGGGCGGGTTGCTTGCGGCCTGGAACGCCGGGCGATCCGACACCGCGCTTCGCAAGGTTCTCGGCAAGGGAAGGGCCGGGGCGCTCGCCCTCCGCCTGGAGAAGCTGCTGGACCACACTTGGCGCGATCATTTCACCGGCTTGCTGAGCCTTTCAGGGTTTGAGGCCTGGTTGAGGGCACGGCCGGAGCTCGCAGAGGGCTGCGCGGTGGTGGCGCTAAGCTGTGAAGGATTGCAGTCCAACAACGAGTGCTACGGCGAGGCGACAGGAGAGGTGGTGCTGCGCGAGATCGGCGTCTGGTTGCAGCGGAGCTTGCGGAGTGACGACGCGGCGGTCCGCAAGGGGGACGACGGTCTCCTGCTCTGCCTACCTGCCCCGCCGGATAAGGCTTACTACGCGGCCCGGAAAGTCGTGGCACGTCTCGAGCTTCTCCTGCGCGAGGGACTGCCGACGCCGGCAGGCCCGTTCAGCCCTGGCCTCAGCGTGGGGATCGTCCTGGTGCCGCAGCACGCGCCGGACGTCGATTATGCGATCTCCAGGGCGCATGCTGCGCTGTGCGAGGCGAAGCGGACCAGGGAGGCCTCCACCACCGAGAGGCTGAGCGCGTCGGTGGTGGTGGCCAGCTCCGACGAGGCGACCCGTGCCGAGCCCCTGCTGGCGCTGTAGATGTCCTGGCCCGGTGAACGGAAGTAGTAGCGGATAGATGGACCGACACAACGACTCGGAGCGGTTCCAGCTTGCCCTCGCGGCAGGCGCTATCATCGGCACCTGGTTCTGGGACCTAGCGAACGATCGCTTCATCATTGACGAGCAGTTTGCCCATGCCTTCGGCATCGATGCCTCGCTCGGCCGAACCGGGTTGAGGCTCGAACAGATTGTCGGATCAGTCCACCCTGACGACAAGCCAGGGCTGCTTGCCGCCATTGACGAGGTGATCGCCCGCGGGGGTGCCTATGCGCACCAGTATCGGGTCCGCCGGGCAGACGGGCTGTATCACTGGATCGAGGCCAACGGCCGGGTGGACAAGGGACCTGACGGGACGCCACTTCGCTTCCCTGGGGTGCTCCTGGACATCGAGCAGCGCCGTCTGATCGAGGCGGAGCGTGACAGGGCGACCGCCCTGCTGCGCCACTTCATGGAAGCGGTGCCAGGCGTCGTCTACGCCAAGGACCGCGAGGGGCGCATGCTCCTCGCCAACCGTGGCACGACCGAACTGATCGGCAAACCGCCCGAATTCTACCTCGGCAAGACAGATGCGGAGTTCCTCGACGACAAGGCGCAGGCCGAGGCGGTGATGGCCAACGATCGCCGTGTCATGGAAACCGGGGCACGCGAGCAGTTCGAGGAGGAGGTCCGCTCACCTGACGGAACCGAGGCCGTATGGCTGTCGACGAAAGCGCCCTTGCGCGACGAGAAAGGTGAGGTCGTCGGCCTGATCGGCACCTCACTGGACATCACGGCGCGCAAGGTGGTCGAGGGAGAGCGGCAGGCGCTCAACGAGCTTCTGGAAAGGCGCGTCGCCGCTGTCGTTGCCGAACGCGAGCGGACCGAGGAAGCCCTGCGCCAGAGCCAGAAGATGGAGGCGGTCGGCCAACTGACGGGGGGCATCGCGCACGACTTCAACAATCTGCTCACCGCGATCAGCGGCAGCCTCGACCTGCTCACCACACGCATCAGCCAGGGGCGGATCAAGGACGTCGACCGCTACGTCAACGCCGCCCAGGGTGCGGCCAAGCGGGCGGCGTCGCTGACCCACCGCCTGCTGGCCTTCTCTCGCCAGCAGACGCTGGAGCCGAAGCCGACCAACGTGAACCGGCTGGTGAGGGGGATGGAGGAGCTGATCCGCCGCACGGTCGGGCCCGTGGTGGACCTGGAGATGGTGCAGGCGGGCGGGCTGTGGACGACGCTGGTGGACCCCGGCCAGCTCGAGAACGCCCTGCTGAACCTGTGCATCAACGCCCGCGACGCCATGCCGGGCGGCGGCAGGATCACGGTCGAGACCGGTAACAAGTGGCTCGACCGGCGAGCGGCCGGGGAGCGTGAGCTCCCGCCGGGGCAGTACGTCACGCTCTGCGTGTCCGACACCGGGACGGGCATGACGCCGGACGTGATCGCCAAGGCTTTCGACCCGTTCTTTACCACCAAGCCCATCGGCCAGGGGACGGGCCTGGGTCTCTCGATGATCTACGGCTTCGTCCGGCAGTCCGGTGGTCAGGTGAGGATCTACTCGGAGGTAGGGCAGGGCACGATGGTGTGCCTCTACCTCCCGCGCCACCTCGGTGCCGAGGAGCCTCCTGAGGAACTGCCCGAGCTGGCCGGCGCACCCAGGGCCGAGCAGGGTGAGACGGTGCTGGTGGTGGATGACGAGCCCACCGTGCGCATGCTGGTCACCGAGGTGCTGGCCGACCTGGGCTATACGGCGGTCGAGGCAGCCGACGGCCCGGCGGCGCTGCGGGTGCTGCAGTCGGACGTACGGCTCGACCTGCTGGTGACCGACGTGGGGCTGCCCGGGGGCATGAACGGACGGGAGGTCGCGGATGCGGCCCGAGTATCACGACCCGGGCTGAAGGTGCTGTTCATGACCGGGTACGCTGAGAACGCCGTGCTCAGCCACGGTCACCTCGACCCCGGCATGCACGTGCTGACCAAGCCGTTCCCGATGGAGACACTGGCAGCCCGTATCCGGGAACTCATCAACGGTGGATGAGAAGAAATCCTGGCGAAAGCAGCCCACATCGCCGTTTTCTCCGCGCTCAAGCGACGGACCTTGGTACGACTGCAGCGCCGGCCAGCGAGTGCAAGCACCAGGAGGTATTCTGAAGTTCACGTGTAACGGTGCGCCGAGGTTCACAGCGCCCGCCGGCAGCATGTCCCCGGCACGAACCGTCCGGGGAAGCGCTTCGCCAGTTGTGCTGCTCATATCCAGCAAGGCCTCGCCCTGCTCCAGGATCGCGTCCAGTCGCAAGCGCTCCCCGAGGGCGACAAGGATGCGCTCGCCGGGCCGGACCGACTCAACGCCAATGGCCTCACTAACGCCTCCCTCCCCGAGGCGGATCACCCGGCCGTCCGGTAGGGCCAATAGCTCCGACACCGCTTGGCGTGCACGGCGACGGGCGGCGCGGTCCAGGATCCGTCCGGCGAGCAGCAATGCGAGCAGCGCGGTCGCGCTGTCGAACCAAGTATAGGGACCGTTCCGGATGGCCTTACTGAGCGACATTGCAGACGTCGACAGAACGCTTAGCGAGACGGCAACATCCATCTTCAGACGCCCGGCCAGTAGACTCGCCAGGGCACTCCGATAGATAGGCAGCCCTGCGACCACCATGACTGGAAGGCCGATCAGCGCCGCGAGCCAGTGCAACCTGGCCCGGGTTGCCTCCCCCATTTCCCATCCGGCCCAGACACCGACCGAAAGCAACATCACGTTGACGGCGCCGAAAGCCGCGATGCCGAGGGACCGGAGAAGGACCTTTCTCTCCTCGTCCTCGGCCTCGCGGAGGCAGGCATTTGACCATGAGGCGGCATGGAACCCGAGACCGGCTAGCAGGGCGACCCAGTCGTTGGCGCGGGCCGCTGTACAGAACAGGACGTGCGAGCGGATGTGGAGCACGACGGTGAGCTTGGGCCAGGCCCGCTGCCGGTGGCCCTAGCCCTAGGCCCGGCGCTGGCCGAACTAGGCACTCACGTGCCGGGTCTCGAGCCCGGTCGCGTCCACGGCCGCCACCGGCTCGGCGTCGATCAGGCCCTGATGGCGCGCCCGTCGAAGCAGGGCAGACTGAACCCCGATGGCAGCCCCCCTGCCTCAGCGTCGGCCAGAATGCGGCACGAAGCATGCGCCAGCGTCGAAAGGTGCGGCACCTTGGTCAGCCCGAGGGTACGTCGCAGTTCCGACCACTCGGCGACGAGCGCCACCACGCCCCGGTAGTCCGTCCGCAGGAACTGCCGCAGGACCAGGAGCGCGAAGAGCTGCGGCTAGGTGTATTCCTTTCGCGAGTACCGGCTGGCGTACTCCGGAAGTGCTGCCCGCCCCGCCACCATGGCCTCCCACGCCACATGCATCGCCGACTTCGACATCTTCCTCATCACCACCTCCCGGCCCAAACCGAAAAGCGTCCCGACCCCCTACGACCCAGTAGGGTTTCAACTGAGCAGCGCGAACTCTGAACCAAACTTGCGGCACCAGTTCCGGATGCTCTCGCGCGTGACCGTAATGCCCCGCTCCGCCAGGATCAGTTCCACGTCCCTCAGGCTCAAACTGAACACATGGTAGAGTCAGACGGCGTGACTGATGATCTCCGCCGGGAAGCGGCACCCAGGGTAGGTGGCGTCTTCTGACGTCATCGGAGCAGCCTGCCCTGGCTCCGTCATTTCGGCCACTGCCCGTCAACCTGCCAGTACTCCGGGAAGGCTACGACGCCGGGGCGCGCCGCCCGGCCTACTTCCGCAGCTGCAGCGCCCAGGCCCGGAGCGCTGCCACCTGGTCCGCGATCAGCTTGCGGGAGGTCTCGTCGATCAGCCGCCCCTCGCCGTCGAACTTCGAGCCGGCCCCGGAGATCATTACCTCCGGCTTGTTCAGGGCATAGGCGTTGAGGAAGACGCATATCTTCCGCAGATCGTACTGGGCGCGCGCCGTTCCGAGCATTCCCTGCGTCGCGCCCATGATCGACACCGCCTTCCCGTCGAAGGAGGGCTCGGGCGGGCGGGAAGCCCAGTCGATCGCGTTCTTCAGCACGCCGGAGACGGAGTAGTTGTACTCGGGCGTCGCGAAGATCACGGCGTCCGCCGCTCGCACGGCGGAGCGGAAGGCCTCGACCGGCGCCGGGTAGCCGGCGCCGGTCCGGATATCGTCGTTGTAGGGCGGGATCTCCTCCAACCCCCCGTAGATCGTGACCGTCACACCCTCGGGCGCCAGCTCCGCCGCGGCGCGCAGCGCGGCGGTATTGAAGGAGCTCTTCCGGAGGCTCCCCGAGATGCCGAGGATCTTGAATTCGCTCATCGTCAATGGCTCCAGACAAAGGGAGGCGAGGGCTCACTTCTCCCAGGAAAGCGCCTCGCCCCTCAGCCAAGTGGCACCGGCGGCGTAGAGGGCGGCGACCTTCTCGCCCTTCAGCCCGGGCATGTCCGTCTTCACGTCGTAGCCGATGCGGGTCTGGAGATAGGCGAGGTGCCGGTAGCCCTCGGGGAAGCGGGCGAGCAGAGCAGGGTCCAATTCGAGACGCACGGCGGGATCCACGGGGTCCATCCGGTCCTTCTCGTAGATCGGCTGGCGCAGGACGATCTTCCAACCGTCCGCCTTCTCCACGATGAAGTCGTAGAAGCGGCCGGTGCAGACCACGTCCACCACCATGCCTTCGACCGAGGCGCGCTGGGAGATGGTCATCTTCGTTTGGGCAATCGCGCGTCGCCCCTGGATGTCCACGGAACAGCCGCCGAGGAAGTGAAGGATCGAGACACCCTTGGCCCAGCCCTCCTGGCTCGCCTTGATGAAGCCGTCAGCCGGCGCCTGGCACCAGGTGGCCATCATGCGTCCCTCGGGCGCCCAGACCGTGCGGAAGCGCTCCCAATCGCCGGCATCGCGCCAGACGGCCCAGTTCTGCACCAGTTCCATCACCGCCATCCGGCGCAGCATTGCAGCGTCCGACATCCCGTTCCCCCCTTGAATCCTGCGGCGCGGACCATAGGCCGGGCCGAGCGAGCTGGCGATACGACCGGCTTGACGCCCCCCGCACCCGCCCTGCCAGATGCCGCAAAGGCCGCCGCCCCGCCGAGGGCGGGGACTCGCGGCCCTGGGGGAGACCGTCCATGACCCATGATGCGCCCCTTGCGCGGCGCGCCGCGCTCGGCCTGCTCGCACTGCCCGTCCTGTACTGCGCGGCCCCGGCGCAGGGCACCGCGCAGCCGGTTTGGCCCGACCGCCCCATCCGCTTCATCCAGGGCTTTGGCGCCGGCGGCACGACCGACATCGTGGCCCGCCTGATCGCGCCCTCCCTCGCAGCGGCGCTCGGCCAGCCCGTGGTGGTGGAGAACCGCCCGGGCGCCGGCGGCACCATCGCCGCGGAAACCCTCGCCCGCGCGCGGGACGGGCACACGATCATGCTCATCAACAACGGCTACGCCGTCTCCGCCGCCCTTTACCGGCGCCTGCCCTACGACCCGCTCGGAGATGTGGAGCCGGTGGCCATGGTCGCCTCGGTGGGGCTCGTCCTCCTGGCCGGCACCGGCCCGGGGGCGCCGCGCGACATGGCCGACCTCTCCCGCCGGGCGAAGGAGGCGCCGGACCGGCTGCACGTCGCGACCGTCGGCGCCGGCAGCACGCAGCACTTCGTCACGGAAGCCATCCAGGCCGCGGCCAGCATCCGCCTGACCCATGTTCCCTATCGCGGCACCCCCGCGGCGCTCGTCGCGCTCCGAAACGGGGAGGTGGAGCTGGTGGTCGAGCCCGCCTCCTCCGTCCTCGGTCAGGTCCGGGGCGGGGAGGCGCGGGCGCTCGCCATCACCTCTCGCGAACGCTCCCCCTTGCTGCCGGAGGTGCCGACGATCGCGGAGATCCTCAACGAGCCCGGCTTCGACATTCAAACCTGGTACGCCATCGCCGTTCCCGCCGGCACGCCGGCGACCACGGTCGCCCGCCTCTCGGAGACCACGGCCGGCGTGCTGGCGGACCCCACCCTGCGCGCGACCCTCGGCGAACTCGGGCTCGCCCCGCGCCCGGCCACCCCGCCCGCCGCGGTGAAGGAGGCTGTCCATGCAGAGATCGCCCGCTGGTCGGGGGTGATCGAACGGGCCGGGATCGAGCGCCAGTAGGGCGGCTCAGCCCGCCACGATCGCCTCCAGCCCCGCTGCCCCCATGACCGGCACGGCCTCGGCCGAGGCAATGAATCGGATCAGCCGAGCTGCCGCCTCCGGCTGCGCGGAGGCGCAGGGGATGCCGGCGGAGAGGATCGCGACGGTACCGACCTCCGCGACTGCGTTGCATGGACCAGCTCAGAGGCAGACGAGCACCATCGGTAGCTCTGCAGTCACGCGAGCCGGACACACTCCGGCCGTCCAAGCTCGAGCATGCGGTTCAGCGCACTGACAGCGATGGCCACCTCTGTAGCGCGACGCCCCTCCGTGCGTGAGCGCAGTCCGCCGCCTATGATCCGCTTGAAATGCGTGACGTCCGCCTCGACCAGGGCTCGCGGTTTTTTCAGGTCCCGAGCCGAGCGCCTGTATGGCCGGCCGGGGTAGGGCTGGTAGGTTCCGGGCTCAGCGGGATGTGGGCGGGGATGGACTGCATGGCGTGCGGCTCCACCCCGGTTACGGAGCGGCCGGAGTGCACGGCCCGGGGCTATCGCCAGTTCCGCTGCAGAGACTGCGGGAAGGGGTTCAACAAGCGCAGCGCCGGGCTGCTGAACCGGGCGCAATACCCTCCGACGTAATCGCGCCCGTGGTGCTGTGGAGGCTGCGCTACCGCCCGACCCTGCGCGATCTCGCGGAGAGGTTTCTCCAGCGCGGCTTCGTGTTCAGCCATGAGGCGGTCCGAGACTGGGAGGCGAAGCTCGCGCCTGTGCTGGCCGACGAACTGCGGCGTCGCCGCCGCGATCAGGGCGGGGCTGGCCGCCGTTCCCGGCACGTGGACGAAACCTATGTGCGGGTTCGCGGGCGCTGGTGCTTTCTCTACCGGGCCATCGACCGCAACGGCGATCTGGTCGACACGCTGCTGAGCGAGCAGCGGGACATGGCGTCAGCGAAGGCATTCCTCCGTTCGGCCAAATCCGTTACGGGCATGACGCCGGGGCGCGTCACCACCGACGGTCACCGTCCCTACCCACGTGCGATCCGCTCGACGCTTGGCGAAGGCGTGGAAGCATCGGACCAATCGCTTCAGGAACAACAGCCTGGAGCAGGACCACTGAGGCATCAAAGGCCGGATCCGATGTAAGCGCGGCTTCAAGGCCCTCGAGGCGGCCGCGAGGTTCTGTCGAGGTTACGACGAACTGCGCAACCATCTCCGCATCCGCTCCCGCCACTGCCAGCACGTTCCCACCAACCGCCGGCGCCTCCTTCAGCTCCGTCGCGCGACTGCGGCACTCGCCATTCTGCAGGCCGCGTAGGGCCGACACATGCGTCACGCCCCTCCTGCACCCGCCTTGGCGCGAGCGCTGACAGAACCGAAAAAAGAGACAATGCCCAGCAGGCCCCTCTTGATCCCTGATAGTCGGACACCTAGCTCGACTACGCCGAACGCCTATCAGGGTTTGGCGGAGGGTGCTCACCACCCCCGACATGTCTTGTGTCCATGTTGCTCTCAGGAGGATGTGGCTATGAGAACCTACGATTTCGCGCCCTTTGCGCGGTCCAGCGTCGGCTTCGACCGCATGTTCCACGCCCTGGAAGATTCGCTCCGGTCGTCAAATGCTGAAAGTACCTGGCCTCCCTACAACATCGCGCGAACCGGCGATGGAGAGTACCGCATCGAAATGGCGGTGGCGGGTTTCACCCCGGAGGAGTTGTCGATCACGGCGCAGCAGAACGTCCTGGTCGTCGAAGGTAAGAAAGCCGAGACCCAGGCTCCTGATTACCTGCACTGCGGCATAAAGGGTGACTCCTTCGTGCAGCGCTTCAACTTGGCCGATTTCGTCAAGGTGCAGAGTGCTGACTACGCGAACGGCATCCTGTCGATCAGCCTTGTCCGGGAGATTCCTGAGGAGGCGAAGCCGCGCCAGATCGCCATTGGTTCGGCGTCAGTGTCCCGCCCTGACATGATCGAACATAGAGCGGCATAAGCCTTTGGGCGCGCTGGCGCCGCCTTCTGGGAGGTAACGACGCGCCCTCTTCTCCCGTCTCATGACGCGGCGCCGCGGTTCCAAACGCAGCGGTTTACCCATGACCGAAATTAACAGCCGATCTCCTGCTCAATACATGCCCAGAGAAGCCTGGCTGCGCGAGTTGATCTGCAAGGCCATACACAAACCTCCTGCCTCTCTCGGCGACGACGATTTCCCGCCAGAAGCGGATGATCCTTGCCCCGCGCTGTGCAACCGACCTGGACCTCGCTCCAACACGGGGGGAGCGGCAGCAATGTTGACTATTGCGGAATAGATCCGGAGATTGCCTTATCCTGGTCGAGCATGCCAAGGACTGGATTGAGATATGGAACTTTGCTCGTTTGCGGGGACGTGGGGCTAGAACGTAGGAGTGCGCTTAGGACGGCTCCTGCCATAAGTTTGGGAAAGCGCTTCATTTTTTCCGTTAATGCAATCCAGGCCGATTTTGCTGAATGCCTGATCCCACCTTCAAAAAGGACGGTTTGCATTCTGGCGGTCGCACTGGCGGACTCCCAAGAGGGTTTTGTCAGCTTTCGCGCCACGAGGGGCCGGGTAGCGAGCCAGGGTGGCGGCAGGTCAGCTCTCGCGCCAGAGATGCCCGGATCGGCAGGGCGGGGCGTGCGTGAACAGGTTTCTGACCGGGTGGGGGGCTGGCTGGGAGTCTGGGATGAGGTGCGTGGGCTGCGGCTCAGCCGAGGTGACCGAGCGGCGGGACCGTACGGCCCAGGGCTACCGCCGCTTCCGGTGCTGCCCTTGTGGCCGAGGGTTCAACGAGCGCAGCCCGGGGGTGCTGGACAGGGCGCAGTACCCGAGTGACGTCAAGATGTTCCTCCTTCGCGGCATCGTCTTCAGCCATAAAGCGGTCCGCGACTGGGAGGCCAGGCTCGCACCAATGCTGACAAGCAACCTTCGGCAACGCCGGCACGGTAAGGACGGCTCCGGACGTCGCTCCTGGCACGTTGACGAAACATATCTGAAGGTCCGTGGACATTGGTGCTACTTGTATCGAGCGATCGACAGGAACGGTGGCTCGTCGGCGCCATGCTCGGCGAGCACCGCGACATGGCGGCCGAGAAGGCGTTCTTCCGCTCCGCCAGGTCGGCCACCGGCATGGTCCCCGACCAGGTCACCACGGACGGGCATGGCTCCTACCCGCGGGCGATCCGCTCGACGCTCGGCAAGCAGGTCGAACATCGCAGCAGCGCACTCAAGAACAACAGGCTCGAGCAGGATCACCGCGGCATCGCAGGGGAGGCATCCGATGTATGCGCGGGTTCAAGAGCTTCAGCTCAGCGGAGCGCTTCTGTCACAGCTACACTGAACTCCGCAACCACCTCGGCCCTTGTGTCCGTCACAACCAGTATGTTCCAGCCAGCCGCCGTCGCACGCTCCATCGTCGTCGTGTAGCGACCGTGCTTGCCCTCATCGAGGCTGGGTAGGCTGATAGCGTCAGCCGGCGGATAACGGCAGCTCTGGCGCGAGCGCTGACAGATCCGTGCAGACCACGGGCACACCATCTCCCGTGCCGCGACATGGTACTTGCTGCCCTGCTTGGCCCGCGGTCCGTCGAGTTCGGGCCGAGGTCACCGCCTCACTTGGCCCGCACCGGCACGCCTGTGCGTGGCCATGCTGCCAAGCAACAGCGCAGGGTCGAGCCGCTTGCCTTCTCCGCTGTGGCCCGCAGGCTCCGCCGAGGTGTGCCCTCGCGCAGGAACACCCACAGGGTGGCCAGTACCCGCACCGAGGATGCATGCAGGTGGCCGTGCCCAGGGGAGCGGTTTCCCTCGCAGCACTCCCTCGCCGTCGCGATCAGGCCCAGGATCCTCTTGTCCACCTCTCCCTCAGCGCGAAAGCTGCACAGGTAGGGCGGTGCTCAACAGTCTGCCATGAAAGGCGCCCTCAACTCAGGGGAGCATTGGAATCCGCCTCTTAGTCACAAGGAAGGCAGATTGCCACGCTCGTGCGTCCGCCGGTCGACTGCGCGACCGGATGATCACGGGCTGGCGGTGCCCGCTCTCCTGGCAGGGGAGGGCAGGGAGTTCATGGCGAAAACCACCGGTGACCGCCGCCTCCGACGCGCCGGCCAGCCTCGGCCCGGCCGCGCCCACCCTCCCGGCGCACACGCGGCGGCCCTATGCGGGCGATTGGCGGGACTTCCTCAAGGCACCTCGCTTCCCCAGAAGCTTATCCAAGGTGTCCACCAAATGGGGGAAGGGTTACTCGTGACGTTACGGCAGCTCACCTATTTCCTTAAGATCGCCGAACTGGGAAGTTTTAGCCGCGCCGCGGCGGTGCTCCATATCGCCCAGCCTGCCCTATCGCGGCAGATCAAGCAGCTTGAAGCGGACCTCGGCGTACAGTTATTCGCGCGTTCGGACACCGGCATCAGCCTCACGGAGGCTGGCAAGCTTCTGGCCGACCAAGCGCGGGTCCTGATGCAAAGAGTCGAGGGCATACGGAGCGAAGTCAGCGCTTTAGCCAAAAGCGTGCAGGGGAAGCTACATTTTGGGCTTCCTACCTCCTTGTTCGACCTAGTCACGGTTCCGCTAACGGCACACTTTCGGCACCGGTATCCGGCGGTGAATCTGGGCATCACCGAGGGCATCAGCGCCACAATCCACCGTATGGTGGTTGCCGGGGACCTGGATGTCGGCATTGTCTCGTCCACCGAGTCTATGTCCGGGCTGGAGCAGTATCCCCTCATCTCCGAGGCTCTCTTCCTCGCCTATCCTCCATCTCTGCCCGTGGACCTTCGGGCGGACGGATCGGTCACGTTGGACCAAGTCGTCCGGCACCCGTTGGCACTTACGCAATGGCCGAATGCCATGCGGGTCCTGCTGGAGCACGCAGCCAAGGCCGAGGGCCTCGAACTGAACCCGCTCTTCGACAGCAACTCTTCGCGGTTGATGGTCAAGGCCGTGGTCAATGGCCTCGGCGCTACCGTAAACACCTACAGTGCCTTGTGCGAAAGCCACCGGTCCGGCGCGATCTCCCTGGCATCCATCGTGAACATGACCACGACCTGGACCCTCGTCTGCTCGCGGGAACGTGGGATGCCGGTCGCAGGTCGGAGGTTGGCCGAACTGGTCATCGAGATCTCCAAGAGGCAGATCGATGACGGTATCTGGCTGGGCGCCGCCGTGCTATGAGATCCATGCCGTTTTGATATTGGCTGCCCGCTGCGCGGGTCCCCTAACCTGGAACTCCAGGGAAACGATCCGGTCAGCGAAGCTATGAAAAACACGACTCCATCATCGCCGTCGTGCGGACAGGCGAATGCGTCCGGCAGCGTGCCGTCGCCCGGTTCGCATCGTGGTGGACTGGGCCGCAGGGCCCTGCTCGGCGCTGCTGTCCCAGTCGCGCTGGCGACGCCCGCTCTCGCGCAGTCCACGGGTGGCGGCGGCCGGGCCATGCGGCTTGTAGTGCCGTTTCCGCCCGGCACCTCGCCCGATGTAGTGGCGCGGATGTGGGTGGAGCGGTTCCGGGCGGAGTCCGGCAACGCGATCATCGTGGACAACAGGCCGGGCGCTAGTACGAACATAGGAACGCAGGTTGCTGCTACTGCGCCGGCGGACGGCAACACCATCCTGTATACGGTGGCGAACACCTTCTCGATCAATCCCTATGTCTTCCCGACGCTGCCCTACAGGGCCGAAGACTTCGTCCCGCTCAGCCGTCTACTCACCGTTCCCCACGTGATGATCACGCCCCTAGGCGCGCCCTATGACTCGGTAAGTGAGCTGATCCGCTACGCCAAGGCTAATCCCGGTAAGGTCTTCTATGCGAGCTACGGCGTGGGATCAGCAGGACATATTGCGATGGTTCAGTTCGCCGAGGCATTAGGGCTCGAGCTGAACCATGTGCCCTATCGCGACGGAGGGTTGAACGACCTTGTCGCCGGAAACGTGCAACTGTCGCTTGAGCCCACAACCAATGTCGTCGGCTGGGTGAGGTCGGGACGCATCAAAGCCATCGGCATCACTACGAGCCAGCGAAGCCCTCAGCTTCCCGACGTACCCTCGCTGCATGACACCCTGCCCGGCATCACCGGCAACTCCTGGCACGGGGTCTTCGTGCGGGCAGGAACGCCAGAGCCGATTGTGGAGAGCCTCGCTGCTTTATCGCAGAAGGTGCTCGCGGATCCGGCTTTCCGTGACAAGATAGCGGAACTTGGCCTCCCTCCTGCCCCGGTCAGCAGCAGCCGGCGGGATTTCGAGGAGTTTCTTAGGGAGGATGCCAAGGCCTATAGCGCAGTCGTTCGCGCCAACAACATCAAGGTCGAGTAGGGCGGAGCAACGCGACCTCTGCCGGTTTCCTATCCTCCATGCCCTGAGCTTGGAGGTCGCTACACCCGCGGAGACCCGGAACATGCTTCAACTTGAAGGCGCGGATCAGGTCGCGTTCTGAGACCGGCTTCGATAATCCATCATGAGCGGAGCGCATTCATTGTGACCATTAAGATCGAGTGTGTGTTGCAGGCTGATAACCTTCTTGGCGAAGGCCCGGTCTGGGATGTCCAGGAAGGTAGGCTATACTGGGTAGACGGTACGGGGAGGAGAGTGGGAAAGCCCTCGATCTGGCGCATGGACCCTCGCAACGGGAAAGTCGAGAGTTGGTCGCTGGATCACGACGTCGGAGCCCTCGCGCTGCGACAGGATGGCGGCTGCGTCCTGGCCCTTGATGACGGTTTCTATTTCTTCGACTTCGATACCGCCCGGCTCGACCTCATCCAACTGGTCGATGCGGAGCAGCCGCGCACGCGGCTCAATGACGGTAAATGTGACCGCCGGGGCCGCTTCTTCGCGGGCGGGATGGATGACAGGGAGGAGCTAAAAAACTGCGGCCTATGGCGACTAGACCCGGACCTAAGTGTCACGAAGGTTGATGACGGTATTATCTGCTCAAATGGGCCCTGCTGGAGCCCGGACGACCGGACCTTCTACTTCGCCGATACCTTCCAGGGGGAATACTGGTCCTACGACTACGACATCGAGACGGGCAGCCTTTCCAACAAGCGTCTTTTCGCTTCCTTCGCGGAGGATGCGGGCGTGGCCGATGGCTCCACGGTCGATGCCGAGGGTTTCTTGTGGAACGCGCAGCTGATCGCGGGCGACCTCGTCCGCTACGCGCCGGATGGCAGCGTGGATCGCCGCATCGGCATGCCGGTCCGCAACATCACCAGTGTCATGTTCGGCGGCGAGAAGCTCGATGAGCTTTACGTAACCTCCATGGCGCGCGTGAAGCACCCTGCCGTGCACGAGCATTTCGCGAAGGAGGCGAAGCCGCAGTTCCTTGCAGGTAGTCTGTTCCGGATCACTGGGCTTGGTATTCGCGGCGTGCCGGAGCCCCGTTTTGCGGGTTAGCGCGTCACTGATGCCCATCCGGCTTCCTGATCGCATGGGTGCCTTCTCACATGCAGATGTGGCTGCAGGGACCTCTCAGCGGCGCTGAGCCTTCGACGTTCCTTGAACTTCCGCACCTCGGGCGCAATCGCTGGGACCGAGTGCACCCTCGCCTGACCCGGCCGCTTTTCCCGTCCTGCTGCCTCCTGCGAGCGCAGGCTCGACTTGCACCATGCCTCTACGACGCTCGCGTGCGCCTCGATCTGCCTCGAGGCTCTTCAACGCAGGTCTGAAAGGCGTTGCAAGCAGCCTACGACGTCACAGGGCAGTTGAGCTTTCCTTGGCGAATTAGGGCGAGTCAAGTAACCAGCTTCAGCGCCGAATCAGAATGACACCCCCGATCAGCAGCGCCACGCCGATCAACCGCGGCATGTCAATCGAACGTTGCGGAAGGCCGAGCCAACCGAAGTGATCGAAGGTCACCGATGAGAGCATCTGGCCTGTGACAAGGAGGGCGATGAAGGTTGCGGCCCCGAGCTGCGGCACGAGAAAGATGGCGAAACCAATGAAGACTGCGCCGAATAAGCCGCCGCTCCAGGCCCACCACGGGATTCGGGCCACGACACTGGCAGATGGTAAGGGCTCGCGCAGGGCGAGCGCGAGCAGCGCCATGCAGACGACCCCGACGAAGTAGCTAATGAAGCCCGACCAGACGACCGAATTCAGCGTTATCCGCAAATTGCTGTTCAAAGCCTGCTGAACGACAATGCTCACTCCTGCCGCGACGGCCAGGAGAATGGGTAAGGCCAAGCTTGACATAACCGCTCTCGATATAGGGCCGGCGCCGCCGCAAAGCGATGAAGGCGAGCACCCTAATGGTTCGCAAGATGCCCGCAAGTTCTGCCGTTACCGGCGCCGCACCCGTGGCGAGGTTTCATATCTTATCCGAACCCGCCCTCGGCTTCGATCGCCGCAGTCTGCGTGGACTGGCGTAACTTTGTAAGCGGATCTGCTGCGGCAACGACTGGGTCGGCGCAAAATGGCGGCCGCCGACCTTTATGCGCTGCCTGGCAACTGCGATGAAGCCGACGGGTGCCGCCAGTATGCGGTCGTGCAGTCCGCCCGGACTGCAATGATGGTCCCAGACCAGTTTCCAGGTTTAAGGTCAAGTCAGGACCAACCACTTCAACGGGGAGTGATCAATTCGGACGGACTCACCGACCTCTCCGCTTGTCGGTATGTCATATCTTGCTTCGTTACGGCGCTACCCTAAGGTGGTGATACAGCCAGCCGCCAGGCCAAGGCAGGCGTGGGAACCAGGAGGTGTCCTTGTCCGATCCGCACCCGTCCCGCCGGGCATTGCTTGCTGCCGGAACCCTCGCTGCTCCAGCGCTGCTCCTAGCCGCCAAGCCTGCCCGTGCTGCGGGGACGGTCACGGCCGTGCTGGAATCCGAGGTGGTGATTCTCGACCCGCACGCCACCACCGCCGCGATCACCCGGAACTTTGGCTACCAGGTCTTCGACACTCTCTTTGCCCAGGATTCCAAGGGCGCGATCCGGCCGCAAATGGCCGAGGGCCACACGGTGACCGGTGACGGCCTCGAATGGCGCTTCACCCTGCGCGACGGCCTGGCTTTCCACGACGGAGCGCAGGTGACTGCGGCGGACTGCGTGGCATCCCTCCGCCGCTGGGCGTCCCGCGACAGCCTCGGGCGGATGCTGCTGGCGTCGATGCGGGAGATACGGGCAGAGGACGCTCGCCGCTTCTCCATTGCCCTGAAGGAACCCTTCCCGCTGATGCTGGAGGTGTTGGGCAAGCCTAACGCGCCCGTGCCCTTCATCATGCCGGAGCGCATCCTGCCTGCGGGTGATGCGCGGATCACCGAGATCATCGGCTCCGGCCCCTTCACCTTCGTGCGGGAGTCCTGGCGCACCGGCGATCGCATGGTGCTGCGCCGGAACGCGCGCTACGTGCCGCGGGCCGAGCCGCCGGATTTCCTGTCGGGCGGGAAGGTGGTGAAGATCGATGAACTCGTGCTGAAGACCATGCCGGACGACACCACGGGCGCGAACGCGCTCTCCGCCGGCGAGATCGACTACATGCAGTACCTGCCTTTTGACTTTTTGGCCTCGCTGCGCCGCAACCGCGAGGTGCGGCTGATGGGGTTGAAGGGCATCGACATGTTCCAGGGCAATTTCCGCCTGAATCATGCGAGCGGACCCTTTGCCGACCCTGCAGTGCGGCAGGTGATGTGGAAGCTCGTGGACCAGAAGGAGGTGATGGACGCGATCGGCATCCCGGCGGAGTTCCGGCTGGAGAACTGCTCCTCCTTCTGGATGTGTGGCACGCCGCTGGAGACGATGGCAGGGTCGGAGACGGCACGCTTCGACCTTGAGGGCGCAAGGGCGGCGCTGGCGCGCACGGGCTACAAGGGCGAGCCGGTGGTCATGCTCGAGGTGTCCGGCTCCATTTCCCAAACCGCCGCGCACGTGCTGGCCGAGAACATGAAGAAGGTGGGCTTCACCGTGGACGAGCAGGTGATGGACTGGGGCACCGTGCTGGCGCGGCGGGCGCGGCCCGACGGGTGGGGGCTGTTCCCCGTCTACGCCAATGGCGTGGACATGATCTCGCCGCTGAACCACTTCTACATCGCGAACAACTGCTCGGACTATCCTGGCCGGAGCTGCGACGACCGGATCACGGGACTGCTGCAGGATTTCGTGCGCGCGCCCGATGCCGCCGCGCGAAAGGGAGTGGCGGAGCGGATCCAGCGGGCCGCCTACGAGTTGGCGCCGAGCATCATGTGGGGGCAGTTCTCTCGCCCGGCGGGCTACCGCGCGAGGTTGAAGAACCTGATCCCGTCCAGCTTCCCCATGTTCTGGCAGGTGGAGGTCTGAGCGGCCCAATGCTGCTGGGCGGGATTGCGGACGACCTGACGGGCGCAGTCGAACTGGCGGGTATGCTGGCCGCCGGCGGGATCCGGGTGGCGCTGGTGCTCGACGATGCGCCTGTCCCGGCGGGCCAGGACGCGGTCGTGGTGGCGCTGCCCTCCCGCGTGGCGCCGCTGGAGGAGGCGAGGGCGGGCTTTGCGAGGGCGGCGGACGCGCTGCTGGGTGCCGGGGCGGAGCGACTGTTCTTCAAGTACTGCGCTACCTTCGATTCGACCCCCGAGGGCAATATCGGCCCCTGCGCTGACCTGCTGATGGACCGCACGGGGGCGGATTTCACGATTTTCGCGCCAAGCTTCCCGGAAGCGGAGAGGCGGGTGTTCATGGGGCACCTCTTCGTCGGCGCACAGCTCGTTTCCAACTCACCCAAGCGCCACGATCCGCTGACGCCGATGACAGAGCCGGACCTCGTGAAGGTGCTGGCGTCACAGACCCGGCGGCGAGTAGGGCTGATCCCGCAGCATGTCCTGGCGCAAGGCGCGGACGCGGTGGGACGGCACGTCGCCGGGCTGCGGGAGGAGGGCGTTCCCTACGCGATCGCGGATGCGGGCACTGAGGAGGATCTGGCGACGCTCGCGCGAGCGAGTTGGGACTGGAGGCTGACCACGGGCGGATCCAACCTGGCCGCCCAATTCGCGGCGATCTGGCGGGAGAGGGGGCTGCTCTCCGCCGCCGTCGCGGAACCCGTGGGGCGCGCGGGCGGACACGGTGCCGTGCTGGCCGGAAGCTGCTCTGACCGCACGCGGGAGCAGGTGGAGCACTTCGCCGCGCGCCACCCGGTGCTGCGGATCGATCTGGCGCGGATGGAAACACCCGAGGCCGCGCTGCGCGACGCGGTGGCCTGGGCCCTGCCGCTGCTGCAGAGCGGGCCGGTCTGCGTGACGACCGCCGGGGATCCGCGGACTGTCGCGCAGGCGCAGGCCCGGCTGGGGCGCGACGGGGCGGCGCGGGCGGCGGAAGGGCTGCTCGGCGCGCTTGCGGTGGCACTGGTGGGGGCGGGCGTGCGGCGCGTGCTGGTGGCCGGGGGCGAGAGCTCGGGCGCGGTGATCCGCGCGCTGGGGGTTTCCCGCCTTTCCGTGGCGCCCTACGCCTCTCCGGGCATAGGCCTTTGCGCGGCGGAGGAGCCGGTGCGGCTGGCGCTCTGCCTGAAATCGGGGAAGCTGGGTCCGGTGGACATGTTCGCGACGGTGCTGGAGCAAATGCGCGCATGACCGACGCGGAAGGCGCGCGCGGCGAGGTGGCCTGGGCCTATCGGGAGCTGGGGCGGCTCGGGCTGAACTTTGGCAGCGCCGGCAATGTCTCCTGCCGCGTCCAGGGTGGGATGGTGGTCACCCGTTCCGGCACCACGGTCGACGCCACGGCGGAGGGCGACACGGTTCGGATGGCGCTGGATGGCGCCACGGAGGACACCGTTGCGCCGTCGAGCGAGTGGCCGATGCACGCGGCGATCCTGCGAGCCTTCCCGGAGGTGGGCAGCGTCGTCCACACCCACGCCGATGCCTGCACGGCGCTCGCCTGTCTCGGGGAAGGGCTGCCGGCCTTCCACTACATGGTCGCGGGCTTCGGCGGGAACGACGTGCGCTGCGCCCCCTACGTCACCTTCGGCACGCCGGAGCTCGCGGAGGCGGCGGTGGGAGCGCTGCGGGGGCGCACCGCCTGCCTGCTGGGCAACCACGGCATGATCGCGACGGGCCGCGACGTAAGGGCGGCCCTGGCCGCGGCGGTGCGGCTGGAGACGCTGGCGCGGCAGTACCTGCTGGCCCGCTCCGCCGGCGTGCCGCGCCTGCTGGACGCGGCGCAGCTGGACGCCACGCGGGAACGCTACAAGACCTATGGCGGGACCGCGCCCCTTCGGGAGTAGGGGCGCCTATCCCTGCCGCACCGCCCGGAAACCGGCCTCGGCCGCCTCCAGGGCGCGGTCAATGTCCGCCTCCGCGTGCGCGCAGGAGAGAAACATGTTGTGGCGGGGGTGGAAGTAGGCGCCGTGCCGCAGCGCGGTGGCGCAGAATGCGTCGCCCTTCGCCCAGTCCGGGTCGTTGTCGAAGATCATCAGCGGCATCTGCGCAGGGCCGGTCTGGCGGACCGGCAGGTCGTACTGGCGGGAGAGGGCGTCCAGGCCGGCGCGGAAGCGCTCGCCCATCACCTTCATTCGGGCGGGGCCGTCGATGCGGCGGAGTTCGCCGATGGTGGCGAGGGCGGCGGCCATGGGCACGGCGCCGCACCAGAAGGAGCCGGTGGTGTAGACCTGCGTGGCGGCCTCGCGGAAGCGTTCCCGGCCGGTGACGGCCGCGAGGGCGTGGCCGTTGGCGATCGCCTTGCTGAAGGCGGAGAGGTCGGGGCGCACGCCAAGCGGTTCCCAGGAGCCGCCGAGATGAATGCGGAAGCCCGCGCGCACGTCGTCCAGGATCAGGGCCGCGCCGGTCGCGTCGCAAAGGGCGCGGAGGTGCCGTGCGAAGTCGGGCGTGGGTAGGTCCTGGTGCGCGCCGAAATCGTGGCGGAAGGCGGTGACGATGACGGCCGCGAGGTCGCCCTTCGCGGCATCGGCGGCGGCATCCAGACTAGCTGCGTCGTTGTAGTCGAAGCTGAGGAGGTGGGCGCGGTCCTCGGCGGTGACGCCTGCCAGCGACGGCGAGCACCAGGGGACGGCGCCGTGGTAGGATCCGCGGGCGACGAGGACTTTGCGGCGACCAGTGGCGGCGCGGGCGATGGTGACGCAGGCGGTGGTGGCGTCCGTGCCGTTCTTGGCGAGCAGGGCCCAGTCCGCGTGAGGAATGGTGTCCACGAGAAGCTCGGCCAGTTCCACGAGCACAGGCGCGGGGCCGTTCATGCAGTCGCCCTGGTCCGCCTGGCTGCGGGCGGCCGCCTCCACCACCGGGTGCCGGTGCCCGAGGACGACGGGGCCCCAGGAACACATGAAGTCGATGTACTCGCGCCCGTTCGCGTCGCGCAGGCGGCACCCCTCGGCCGAGGTGAAGTATTGCGGGTAGCCCTTCGGCAGCTTCGCGGCGTTGAGGTGGCCCCAGAGGCCGCCAGGGATGACCGCGCGAGCGCGGGCGCGCAGAGCGTGGTCGGGTAGGCCTGCGGTGGGTGCCTCGGGAAGAAGTGCCTGCGACATGGAGGGTTCCTCGGCTTACTCTGCAGGATATATCATATTTGCAAGCTGTCCGGAAACCCTCCTGTGCCTCTAGGCCACGAGCCGGCGCAGGGCCGCCTCGACCTTCGCGGCATCGCCGAGGGCGGCGAGGTTGAGCGGGCGGGAGACCACGGGCGCGGCCGCTGTCCCGGTTACGCGAAGGATCTCGGCGTCCAGCCAGTCGAACAGGCGCTCTCCTATCTCCTGCGCGATCCGGGCGCCGTGGCTTGTCCCGCGCGCGGTCTGCTCGGCGATGAGGACGCGTCCGGTGCGGCGCACGCTCTCCCCGATGAGGTCCCAGTCCAGCCCGCCGGGATCGAGGCTACGGAGGTCGATTATCTCGGCGTCGATCCCCGCCGCCTCCGCGGCCTCGATGCTGGCCGGAACCATGGAGGCGTAGGTGAGGACCGTGCAGGCCCGGCCTGGCCGCACGGTGCGGGCTGTGCCGAGGGGAACGAGGTAGTCCAGGTCGTCCCGCGGCACGGGGCCGGTGGTCTGGAACAGGTCCTGGTGTTCGATCACCAGCACGGGGTCATTGCAGCGCAGCGCCGCGTTCATGAGGCCGATATAGTCGTGCGGTGTGGAGGGCGAGATGATCCGCCAAGCCGGGTAGAGGGCAAAGAGGGCGGAAGGGTCCATGGAGTGCTGAGACCCGTAGCCGGCCTGGGGGGAAACCCGCGCACGCACCACCACCGGCACGTCGGCCCCGCCGAACATGTGCGAGAACTTGCCGATGCCGTTGAACATCTGGTCGGCGGCCACGATGCAGAAGTCGCCGAACATGATGTCGACCACCGGCCGCAGCCCACAGGCCGCGGCGCCGAGCGCCATGCCGGTGAAGCCGTTCTCGCAGATGGGGGTTGGAAATACCCGACTGGGGAAGCGCTCCACGGCGCCCCGGGTGGAACCGGAGACGCCGCCCCGCAGGCGGTGAACGTCCTCCCCGATCAGGACGATGCGTGGATCGCGCTCCATGTTGCGGACCAGGGTGGCGGCGATTGCGTCGATATACTTCATCTCCGTCCGTGCCCCGGCGGGAACGGTGGCGGCCTCCAGGAAGCGCTCGCCCCTCAGTTCGGAGAGATCACCGCGGATTCCATGCTCCACCGCCGCCGCATCGGGCAGGGCGCCCGCGCGGATCTGTAGTGCGTTGCAGCCACGCGGAACCTCGGTGAGGGCGGCTGCGGCTTCCTCCACCATCCGGCGGGCGCGGGCATCCAGCGCGGCCAGGACGGCATCGTCCAGCACGCCCAGCGCCTTGAGCCGCGCGGGCATGGTCGCAAGCGGGTCGCGGGCGCGCCATTCCGCTTCCTCCTCCTTCTCCCGGTAGCCGAGTTGGCTGCCGAGCAGCGGGCCGCTCTGGTGCAGGAAGCGGTAGAGGATCGCCTCGACGAAGACTGGGCCGCCGGTGGTGCGGATGGTCTCCACGGCCCACTGCATGGCGCGGCGCACGGCGACAAGGTCCATGCCGTCGCACTCCACGGAGGGGACGCCGAACATGGCGCCGCGCGTGGTCAGCCGCGTCTCGCGCGTCTGCTCCCGGACATGGGTGGAGACGGCGTAGAAATTGTTCTCGAGGAAGAAGATGACGGGAAGGTTATAGAGGGCGGCAAGGTTGATCGCCTCCATGGACTGCCCGGCCATCAGAGTGCCGTCCCCGAAGAAGGCGACGGAAACCTGGTCGCGGCCCAGCACCTTGTCGGCCAAGCCGTAGCCGACGGCGTGGGGCAGGTTGCCGCCGATGATGGCGCTGGTGCCGACAATGCCCGCCGGCGCCCAGCGCATGTGCATGGAGCCGCCGCGGCCGCCGCAGAAGCCTTCGGACAGCCCCATGATCTCCGCCATCGCACGGCGGACGAGGGTGCCCGCCTCGTCCACCGCACCGTCAAGACGGGGGTCGTAGCCGTCCGGCAGGGCGCTGTTTAGCAGCTTCGCCAGGATCTGGTGATGAGCGCGGTGAGTGCCGTTCAGCTTGTCATGCGTGCCCAGCACCGACATGGCGCCGACCGCACCCGCTTCCTGCCCGATCGAGGCGTGCGCCGGGCCGTGGACAAGGCCCGCGCCGTGCAGCTCCAGGATCTTCTCCTCGAAGCGGCGTATCAGAAGGAGTTGCTCCATCCAGCGGGCGAGGGCGACGGGGTCCTCCGCCGCCCAGTCGGACTGATCCACCTCCAGCCGGAACCAGGGCGTGTCGGTGGAGATAGCGGTGCGCTGCATCGGGCGTTTCCTGTGATGCGCCTCGTGCCGGCGCCTAGGTGTCGAAGCCCTCGAAGGGTGCGGGATCGAGGAAGCGGCGGAGAACGTTGCCGGTCAGGTGGCTGACCGAGTTCTCGTAGCCATTGTGGGAGAGGGCGCAGGCCCAGGCGATCGATCCCGTTGAGAAGACGGCGCCGCCGCGCGCAGTAGGGAAGAAGGCGATATCGGCGCGCACGCGCGCGTTCTGGTCGCCCATCGTGCCGCGATGCAGCGTCCGCAGCTCCTCCAGTGTCGGCACGCCGCCATAATCCAGCTGGTCGGCGGTAGCGAGCCAGAGCAGGTGCGGCGAGGAGCCGAGGGTCGGTTCCACCCGGTCCACCTCCAGCCCCGCCGCGCCACCGCCGCGCAGGCCGAAGTCGCCGAGCGGAGCGTCGAGATCGATGCCTTCCACCGCCCAGGCCACGCGCGGGTCGCGCGCCGGCTCGCGCCATTTATAGGGGTAGGAACGGGTGAAGACCTGCGCGTCGAAGCCGACGCCGACCAGGCGCTGCGGCGGGCGCCCGCTGGCGCGCCAGAGACCGGAAGGCTCGCCGGTGAAGGACAGGGCATTCTCCCCCGGCTCCCCCTCCCATGTGCGCAGCCCGATCGCGCCGCGGCGGATTTCCATGGCGTGGGGCTGGGTGGGATGCCACCCGATGCGCCAGTAGAAGCCGTTCCCACCGAGATACATGTGGCGGCCGCCCCCGCGCTGGTAGGAATCGAAGGCCTCGATCATCGCGCGGCTGAAGTACTCGGGGTGCGAGCCGGTGATGACGCAGCGATAGGGCGAGAGCGTCTGCGCGCCGTGCCGATGGATGTCGTCGTCGGCGATGATGTCGTACTTCTGGCCGACCTGCTCCATCCAGTCGATGATGTGCGTGTCGTTGCCGTAGTTGAAGGTGGCGCCGCGGGGCCGCATGTTCAGGATGGGTCGCTTGGCCGTGGAGTAGCACCAGCCGCTGCCATCGCTGTGCGTGTCATAGGTGGAGAGGCCGAGTTCCCGGTGCTCCTGCAGGTACACGTCGTCGCGCGAAAGGGCGATGAGGCCCTCCAGCATCGATTCCGCGTGCACCTGGTCCAATCGCAGGGCGGAGTTGGCATAGGCGAGAAAAGTGGCGGTGCTGGCGACGAAAGCGAGCTGCGACCGTGGGTTGCCGAGAGGCGCGCGGACGAAGAAGGCAACGAAGCTCTCGACCGGATCCTCGCCTTCCTGCCGGGCGCGGAGGCGCAGCGCGTAGAACCCGCTGCGCCAGTCCTCGGGGACGGTGAAACGCAGGTCCGGCGTCCATCCGGCGTCATGCATATCGTCGCTGTGAAAGTGGATGGCGCCGTAGAGCTCTGGTGCCTCGGTCCACTGCACGGTGCGGCCGTCCCAGTTGGCGCCTGTGGCGGCGCGCATGGGCATATGGCGCAGCGCGCCGTCCAGGCGGTTGGCCGAGAGATCCCGCACGGTGTCCGTGGCCATGCCGCGCGAGAAGTCCCAGGCCGCAATCAGGTCGGGATCGGCCGGATGGGGTGTCAGGTTCTCCGCGATGGCGCGCAGCCGCGCCGGATCGGGCGCGGCGGAGAGGAGGCGCGGGCGGTCGATCTTGCCGTCGAAGTGCCCGGCGGTGCGCGGCGCCGTGCCGGGCTCCAGCGCGTGGGCAGCGACGACCAGGGCGGTGCCGGCCGGCCATGCCGGGTCGCGCGGCGCCTCTGCCGCGGCGGTGCCTCCGGTATCGCGACCGGCCTGGGGATCCAGGCTCTCCTGGGCGACGGTGATCCGGCCCGCGGCGGCGTCTAGGCCGGCCGTGACGAAGATCCATTCCCGCTCAATCACCGGGCGCGGGGCGGTGACGCTCCATACGCGGCCGCCGGCGCCAACGGTGAACTCCAGCCGCGCATCCCCGGTCAGCGCCAGGCGCCAGCCCTCCCGCGTGTCCTCGCGCCAACAGGAGAGGATCGTCTGCGGGCCCGCGCCCGGCGCGGTGGGGTAGAGGAAGAGGCCAAGGGAGAAGGAGCCCGCGCGCCGTAGTGCGGGCGCGTCCGGCACGATGGCGCAGGACCCCGGGTGCAGTGGCTGATGTCGCAGCGCGACCGGGCCGTCGATTGGTGCGCCGGGCTGGTGGAAGCGAAGCCCGGGGCCGTCCGGATCGGGATCGGCGCAGCGGACGCGGAGCAGGGTGGCCTCCGCGCTTCTCAGCGTGGCGCTGGAGAGATGGAAGGCCACCTCCTCGCCCGGAGAGACAACGAGCGGCCAGGCGTAGCCGAGGACGGCGTTGGTGTCGGTCATTCAGGCTCGCCCCCGGTCTCCTCGATGCGCTGGCCTGTCAGCGCTTCCCAGCGCATGACGAAGACGGCCCACTCGGCATCCGCGAGGCTCGTGAAGACGCGGTTGGGGAACGTCTCCACGGGCGCGCCGCGGCGGCCGGGCAGGCGGCCCAGCATCCAGCGGCGGTTCGGCTCCAGCACGATCAGCACGTGGCGCCTGCCGACGCCGGACCAGCGCATGCGATGTAGCAGTTTCTGCAGATCGTCGCTGTGTGGACCGCGCGGCTTGCGGCGGAACTCCTCCACGAGGTCGCGGCGGGCCGGGTCCACCGGCCAGTGCGCCGCCTCCGGGTCGTTCAACAGCATCCCCGGGACCTACCGCGTCAGCCAGCTCACCCAGCGCTCCCGCATCGCGTTGCGGTTCGCGGCGATCCATTCGTAGTCGGCGATGACCAGCCTGTCCCAGTTCTCGGGCCAGGAGGCGCGATAGCGGCGCTCCGATTCCGGAACCAGACCCGCGGTCTCACGGTTGTTGCTGTCGAAGGAGACCTTCTCGCTGAAGGGCAGGTGCTCCTGCGGGCTCTGCACGAAGAAGTCGAGAAAGCGCATGGCGTTGGCGGTGTTCGGGCCGCCCTTCAGCACGGCCCAGTTGCCCACGTCGCGGATGGCGCCGTTCCAGGTGAAGTCGAACTCCCCGCTCTTGGCCAGTGGAACGGCGCGGGAGGAGTAGAGCACGCTCATCACTGCATCCCCACCGCGCAGGATTTGCATGGAGTTGTCGCCGCTCTTCCACCAGGCAGCGACGTGGGGCTTGATCGCGTCGAGCCGGCGATAGGCTCGGTCGAGGTCCATCGGAAAGAGCTTGTCGCGCGGCACACCCTCCGCGATCAGGGCAGCGAGGGGCAGCCACCACTCGCGATCCCCCGTATCGGGCAGGGAGCGAGGGCCGGGAAACCTCGCCACGTCGAAGAAGTCCGCCCAGGAGGTGGGGCCGCCGTTGGGAAAGGCCTTCTTGCTCCAGGTGATCGCCATGCCGCCGGCGGTGCGGATGATGCCGGTGGGAAAGCAGCCGCCGGGAAGGGCGTGCTGCGTCATCGCGGGGGTGGTGCAGTCCACCGGCGCCAGGATGTCCCCGTGCTGGATCAGGTCCGGCGGGGTAGCGGTGACGACGTCGAAGGGGATGTTGCCGCTGCGCTGGCCAGCGCGGGCACGGGCCCACTGGTCCGGCAGCTCGATGGGGATGGAGCGGACACGAATGCCGGCCTCTCGCTCGAAGCGGCGGTAGAAATGCTCCTGCAGGCTGCGCTCCATGAGCCCGCCCGTGGCGCAGACTACCACCTCTCCGGAGCCACGCTGGGCCAGGGCAGGTCGTGCCAGGGCCGCCGTGCCCACGGAGGCTGCGAGAAGTGTTCGCCTGTTCACGCCCATGCCCTGTCTCCTGTCGCTTCGGTTGAGGATCAGCCCGGTGCGGCCCAGGCCGCGTCGCGCTCCATGCGGCCGAGCAGGGCGACGAGGTTGGCGCCGCCCTCCGTCAGGTCTGCGCGCAGGGCCTCGCGCGTGGCGCGGGGATCGCGCGCGCGCAGACTTTCGATGATGTCGAGATGCCGGTGGCGACCGGGGTAGGAGGGGCGCGCATCCGGGTAGAGGTAGGCGTGCATCGGGCCGTTCCGTAGCCAGATGCTCTCGATGATCGAGAGCAGCTCCGGCATCGCGGCGGCGGCGTAGAGGGTGTGGTGAAAGGCCCAGTTGGCGCGGTTGGCGGCCAGCGGCTCGCCGGACTCCTCCGCCTTCGCCAGGGCGGCGTGCGCATTCTCAAGAGCTTCCACTTCGTGCGGCGCGGCGCGCAGCGCGGCGGCCTCTGCGGCCAGACCCTCCAGCTCCAGCCGGACGGTGCGGAGCTCCAGGTAGCCTTCGAGGCTCAGGCCGGCCACGGTGATGGAGCGCGCGGCCTCCAGGCGCAGGGCGCGCTCGCGGGCCAACTGCACCACCGCCTCCCGCACGGGGGTCTCGGAGACGCCCATGGCGCCGGCGAGGTCGCGGATCTTCAGTCGCTGGCCCGGGCGCATGCGGCCCTCGAACAGGGCGGTCCGCAGCTCCTCGTACACGCGACCGGCCAGGTTTTCCCGGCCGACAGGGGCAACGAAGTCCAGCACCTTGGCAGTGTCAGTCACGATCTTCACGGTCCGGTCCTGCGCGCCCGCCGCTCCATGCCGCGCTTGAGAGCGTAGCCGAGCAGGAGGGCCGCGACGGTGAGCGCCGTGAGCATGGTGGCCACGGCGGCGAGGGTGGGAGATATATTGAAATCGATGTCCTCAAACATCTTCCGCGGCAGGGTCTTGCGGTCGAGGTCCGAGATAAAGAAGGACACCACCGCCTCGTCGAAGGAGATGATGAAGGCAAAGAGGGCTGCGGAGACGAGGCCCGGAGCGATCAGCGGCAGGGTGACGTGGAAGAAGGCACGGACGGGACCGGCGCCGCAGGATAGGGCGGCACGCTCCAGCTCCGCGTCGAAGCGGTATAGCGCGGCCAGGACCGTGAAGACCACGAAGGGCAGGGCCAACACCGTGTGCGCCATGGCGAAGCCGAGGAGGGAGCCAGTGAGGCGTAGCTGCTCGAACACGAGGAACATCGCCACTGCCAGGGCGATGTGCGGCACGATGACGGGGCCGATCACCAGCAATTCGATCAGCCCCTTGCCTGGTAGGCGGCCGCGCACCAGAGCGAGCGCCAGCATGGTGCCGATCGTAGTGGCGCAAAGCGCGGCGACAACCCCGGCCTCCGCGCTGAAGAGGGTGGCGCGGATCCAGTCCTCGTCCTGGAAGTATTCGGCGTACCAGCGGAGCGAGAAGCCCTTGGGCGGGAAGCTCAGCAGCCGTTCCGGTCCGACGGACATGGGGATGATAATGAGGGTGGGCAGCAGCAGGAAGACTGTCACGGCGTAGGCAGCGGCGTTCAGCGCCATGCGGCCAGCCCAGTTCGTGGCCCGCGGGCGGCTCATGCGGACCCCACGAAGCGATCCAGCCGCACTGCCCGCTTGAAGACGACCGTGAGCCCGAAGACGAAGAGGAGGAGGATACCCACCAGCGCGCCGGCGAAGGGCCAGTCCAGCATCTCCCGCACCTGTTGCGAGACGAGGGTCGAGATCATTATCTGCTGCGGCCCGCCGATAAGGGCGGGCGTGACGAAGAAGCCGAGGGCGAGAAGAAAGACCATCAGGCAGCCCGAGGTGACGCCGGGCAGGGCGAGCGGCCAGATCACCTCGCGGAAGGTGGACCAGGAGGAGGCGCCGAGCATCTGCGCGGCGCGGGACAGGTCCTCCGGAATGCCCTTCAGGGCGGAGAGGATGGGCAGGACCATGAAGGGCAGCAGGACATGCGCCATGGCCAGCACCACCGCGCCCTGGGTGTAGAGGAACTGCACTGGCGCATCGATGATCCCCACCCCCTGCAGCATCCCGTTCAGGACGCCGTTGCGCTGGAGCAGGACCATCCAGGCATAGGTGCGGACGAGGACAGAGGTCCAGAGCGGCAGCAGCACGGCGGCGGCGAGTAGGCCGAGGAGCAGCCCCTTGCTGCGTGACATCACCCAGGCGAGCGGCCAGGCCAGGATGAGCGCGAGAACCGTGACGAGCACTGCGATCCAGAGGGTCCGCAGCATGACGCGGAGGTACACGGGCTCCGCGAAGGCGCGGGCGTAATGCGCCGTGGACGGCTCCGGCAGGAACAGGCTCTCGTACAGAAGGGTCGCCAGGGGGAGGACGAAGACGACAGTGATGAGCAGGAGGAAGGGAGCGGCCAGCAGCAGACTCGCCGCCGGGCTGTAGCGCCGCCCGCCCAGGAGCAACCGGGAGGGGCGCCTCACGCGGCGAAGGCCTTGGCATCGGCGGCTTGCCAGGAGAGGCGCACCCTGTCCCCCGGGCGGGGCTCGTGCAACCCGGCCCCCGCCGGGATGCGGGCGCGCAGGAGCTGGCCACCCTCGCCCTCCAGTATCAGCGTCGTGGCGTTGCCGGCATAGACCGCCTCCGTCACGCGCGCTCCTGGTCCATCGCCCGAGGGCAGCACGCGGAGCCGCTCGGGGCGCAGCGCCACCTTGATCCGGCTTCCTGCCGGCAGGGCCTGCGCCGCGGTCGCGCTCATGTGGCCGCCTCCGTCCAGCACGACGGAGACGGGCTCTCCGGCGCCGGCGAACTGGTCCAGGCGGCCCTCGCAGAAGTTTGTCTCGCCGATGAAGCCGGCGACGAAGACGGTTTCCGGCGCCTCGTAGAGGTCCCGGGGCGCGCCGACCTGCTGCAGGCGGCCGTGATCCAGCACCGCCACCCGGTCCGCCATGGTCAGCGCCTCCGTCTGGTCGTGCGTGACGAACACGACGGTGATGCCGATCCTCTGCTGGAGATGCTTGATCTCGAGCTGCATCTCCTCCCTCAGACTCTTGTCGAGGGCGGAGAGGGGCTCGTCCATCAGCAGGACGCGGGGCTGGTAGACGATGGCACGGGCGATCGCGACGCGCTGCTGCTGGCCACCGGAGAGTTGGGCGGGGCGGCGATCCCCCAGCCCGCCGAGCCGGACGGTGTCGAGCGCCGCGCGTGCCCGTTGCTCCCGCTCGGCCCGGCCCATGCCGCGCATCTTCAGCGGAAAAGCAATGTTCTCCAGAACCGACATGTGCGGGAAGAGCGTGTATCGCTGGAAGACCATGCCGAGGTTGCGCCGGTTCGGCGGCGCCCAGGTCACGTCCTCCCCGGCGATGAGTATGCGGCCCTCATCCGGGAACTCGAAGCCCGCGATGGCCATGAGGATGGTGGTCTTGCCGGAGCCAGAAGGGCCGAGCAGGGCCAGGAACTCGCCGGCGCCAACCTCCAGCGAGACATGGTCCACGGCGCTCACGGGCCCGAAGCGCTTCACCAGCGACTCGACGGCCACACGCCCTTGGGAACCGTCTGGTACGCCCATCCAACCTCCAAGGCTCGACGTGTGGGGTGGATGCTATTTGATATATCGACACGGCCGCAACCCGGTTTCACACTCTGCCCGGTCGTCGGGGAGGGACAGGGATGCCGTCACTGGATGCGCGGGCGCTGAAGGAGGCGTTGCCGCCGACGGAGGGCGAACTGCGACTGCCCGGCCTTCGCGCGCCGGTGGAGATCCTGCGGGACACCTATGGCATCCCGCATCTCCGGGCGGGCAGCACCGCTGATGCCTGGTTCGCCCTGGGCGTCGTGCACGCGCAGGACCGGCTGTTCCAGATGGAACTCACGCACCGTCGCGCGCTGGGCCGCGCGGCAGAGTGGCTGGGGCCGGGCGCGGCGGAGGCGGACATCCTCGTGCGGCGGCTGGGGATGGAGGCGGCCTGCCGTCGCGACCACGCGGCACTGGGCGAGGCGGCCCGGGCGATGCTGGATTCCTACGCGGCGGGGGTGAACGCCTTCCTCGCCTCCGGCGCGCCTCTTCCGGTGGAGTATGCGCTGCTGGACGCGCAGCCGGAGCCTTGGGAGGGGTGGCACAGCATCGCGGTGATGCGCAGGCTGGGGCTGCTGATGGGTTCGGTATGGTTCAAGCTCTGGCGCGCGGCGGCACTGCCAACGCTGGGGGCCGAAGGCGTCGCGAAGCTCCGCTACGACGATGGCGGCATTGACCTTCTCTGCATCCCGCCGGGGGCGGAGGCGCACCGGCACGAGGCGGATCTGGCAGCCCTCGGGCCTGCGATCTGCGCGCTGCTCGAATCCCTCGGTCTTCCCGGGGACGAGACGGGCGGTGGCAGCAACAACTGGGCGGTGGGGCCAGCGCGCAGCCGCACCGGGCGGCCGGTGCTGGCGGGCGACCCGCACCGGGTTTTCGAGATCCCGAACATGTACGCGCAGCACCACGTGGCCTGCGATGCCTTCGACATGATCGGGCTGACCGTGCCGGGCGTGCCGGGCTTCCCGCATTTCGCGCAGAACGGGCGCGTGGCCTACTGCGTGACCCACGCCTTCATGGACATTCACGACGTCTTCCTGGAACGTTTCGACGAGGGCGGCGCGCGGGTGATGCACGCGGGCGAATGGGTGCCCGTCCTCCGGCGCGAGGAGAGCGTCGCCGTGCGCGGCGCGGAGCCGCGACGCTTCGAGGTGCTGGAGACACCAAACGGCCCGGTGATCGCGGGTGACCCGCGCGCGGGAACCGCGCTCTCCCTCCGCTCCGTGCAGTTCGCGGAGACGGACCTCTCCTTCGACTGCCTGCCGCGGATGACGGGTGCCGGCAGCGTCGAGGCGCTGTTCGAGGCGACCCGCGGCTGGGGCCTGATCGACCACAACCTCGTCGCCGCCGACACCGAAGGGCATATCGGCCACCTGGTGCGGGCGCGCGTGCCGCGGCGCGGGCAGGTGAACGGATGGCTGCCGGTTCCCGGCTGGACGGGAGAGCATTCTTGGCAGGGCTGGATCAGGCATGACGAGATGCCGCGGGTCATCGATCCGGCCGAGGGGCTGATCGTCACGGCCAACAACCGCGTGGTCGCAGACGATCACCCGGACTACCTCTGCACCGATTGCCACCCGCCCTACCGCGCCGCGCGCATCCTTGAGCGGCTGCGGGACATGCCCGGCTTCGGACCTGAGGATGCGGGCGGGATCCATGGCGACACCCTTTCGCCCAATGCCCTGCTGTTGCGGGAGCGGCTGGCCGCGATGGCGCCGTCGGACGGGGCGGCGGAGGCGCTGCGGGCGCGTCTGCTGGCCTGGGACGGGCGGATGGAGGCGGGCGCGGCGGAGCCCACCGCCTACGCCGCGCTGCGGCGGGCGCTGACCCGCATCCTGGCCGAGCGGAGCGGCCTTTCCGGCACGGGGGCGCATCCCTGGCTGGCCGTAGCGCCGGGCGTGGCGCCGATGAACCAGCTCTGGTGGGCGCTGCCGAACTTGCTGCGGCGGAACGACATGTCCCTGCTGGGCGGATGGAGCTGGGAGGAGGCGATCGCGGCGGCGCTGCGCGAGGCGGCGGAAGAGGGCACGGTGCCCTGGGGCGAGGCGCATTGCCCGCGCTTCTCCCACCCTCTCTCCGCCTTGTTCCCCGAGGCCGCGCCACTGCTGGACCCGCCCGCCCTGCCCATCGGCGGCGACAACGACACGGTGCTGGCGAACGGCCTGCTGGCCTCTGCCGGCCCTGCGGCGGCCTATGGCGCGCTGGCGCGCTACGTCTTCGATGTCGGCGACTGGAACAACAGCCGCTGGGCGGTTTTCCATGGCGTCTCGGGTCAGCCGGGCAGCCCGCACTACACCGACCAGCACGCGGCATGGGCGGAAGCACGGATGGTGCCGATGCTTTACGGGTGGGACGCTGTGCGCGCCGCAGCTGGATCCGTCCAGGTCCTGCGCCCGTGAGTGGCGCATCCCCCGCGGCCGTCCCGGAGCTGTGCCGGATCGGCGCCGTCCCGCTCGCCTCCATGATCCGGGAGCGTGCGGTGTCCGCGCGCGAGGTGATGGTGGCCTATCTCGATCACATCGAGGCGGCCAACCCGCGCGTGAACGCCATCGTGTCGCTGCGCCCCCGTGCCCAACTCCTGGCCGAGGCGGAGCAGGCCGACCGGGCGGTGGCGCGCGGGGAGGGGGGCGGGCCGCTGCACGGCCTGCCGCAGGCCATCAAGGACCTGGCCGCGACGAAGGGGCTGCGCACGACGCTCGGCTCGCCGCTCTTTGCCGACCAGGTGCCGGAGGCGGACGCGATCTTCGTCGCCCGGATGCGCGCGGCCGGCGCGATCATCATCGGCAAGACGAACGTGCCGGAATTCGGCTACGGCTCGAACAGCTACAATCCGATCTTCGGCCTGACCCGTAACGCCTACGATCCCGCCCGAGTCGGGGGCGGGTCGAGCGGCGGCGCGGCGGTGGCGCTCGCCACGCGGATGCTGCCCGTCGCCGATGGCGGCGACATGGGCGGCTCCCTCCGCAACCCCGCGGCCTTCAACAACGTCTTCGGTTTCCGCCCCTCCCAGGGCCGCGTGCCGGCCGATACGCCCGATCCCTTCTACGGCCAGATGGCGGTGGAGGGACCGATGGGCCGTTCCGTGCGGGACGTGGCGATGCTGCTCTCGGTCCAGGCGGGCTACGATCCCCGGGCACCCCTCTCCCTCGACGATCCGGGCTTTCGCTTCGAGGACCGGCTGGGGGTGGGGACGGGGACGCTGCGCTGCGGCTGGCTGGGCGATATGGGCGGGCACCTCCCCTTCGAGCCTGGAGTGCTGGAGCTATGCACGGGGGCGCTCGACCTGTTCCGGCAGGCGGGCGGCTCCGTCGAGGAGGCCCGGGTGGACTTCGATCCCGAGAGGCTCTGGCGGGCTTTCGTGGCCCTTCGGCAGCAGAGCATCGGTGGCCGCCACGACGCGGCCTGGCGCGATCCGGCGCAGCGCCCACTGCTGAAGCCTGAGGCGATCTGGGAGATCGAGGGCAGCCACCGCCTCTCCGCGCTCGACGTCCACAGGGCAGGCCTGGACCGCGGCGCCTGGTACAAGGCTTTCACGTCGCTGTTTGAGCGCTTCGACCTCCTCCTGATTCCCTCGGCCCAGGTGTTCCCCTTCGAGGCCGGCACTGACTGGCCAGCCGAGATCAACGGCCGCCGCATGGACAGCTATCACCGCTGGATGGAGGTGGTGGTGGGCGCCACAATGGCGGGCTGCCCGGCCATCAGCGTGCCCGCCGGCTTCGACCCGCGCGGTCTGCCCGTGGGGCTGCAGGTGATCGGCCCGCCGCGCAGAGACCTGCGCGTCCTGCAGGCCGCCGCGCGCTACGAAGCCGTTTGCCCCTGGATCACCCGCCTGCCGGACTGGCTGGGAGCAGCACCAGTGAGGACGGGCGAAGGATACGCCACCATCGGGACCGGACCAATAGGAGGAAACACATGAAACGTCGCGAGGTGCTGGCCCTTTCCGCCGCGATACTGGCAACGCCATCCGTCATCCGTGCCCAGGGCACGGCGGGCGCGCGGAGCGTCCTTCGCTTCGTGCCGCAAGCTGACCTTGCACTGCTGGATCCCGTCTTCAACACCGCGCTGGTCACGCGCAACCACGCCATGATGGTCTATGACCAACTCTACGGACTGGACGAGAACTACGAGCCGCGTCCCCAGCTCGTGGAAGGCCACCTCATTGAGGAGAACGGCCGCACCTGGCGCATCACCCTGCGCGAGGGTCCCACCTTCCATGACGGGACACCGGTCCGTGCCGCCGACGCCGTCGCCAGCATCGCCCGGTGGTGCCAGGCGGACGTGCTGGGGCAAAACATCCGCGCGATCACCGACGAGATGACGGCGGTTTCTGACCGGGTGTTCGTCATTCGGCTGAAGAAGCCTTTTCCCTTCCTCGCGGCCGCGCTGGCCAAGCCGTCATCCTTCTGCCCGGTGATGCAGGAGCGCTTCGCGCGGCTATCGGTGTCCACGCAGGTAACCGAGATCGTCGGCAGCGGCCCGTTCCGATGGGTCGCCAGCGAGCGCATGGCCGGTGTCCGGGCGGTCTACACCCGATTCGAGGGCTACGTGCCGCGGAACGAGCCTGCGAGCTTCCTCGCGGGCGGCAAGCGTGCCCACCTGGACCGCGTTGAATGGCATACCCTGCCCGATCCTGCGACAGCGGCGTCCGCGATGCAGCAGGGTGAGGTGGACTGGTGGGAACAGCCGACGCCGGACCTGCTGCCCTTGCTGCGCCGGAACCGCAATATTAGGGTTGAGGTGAAGGACAAGAGCGGCTCCATGTCCATGATCCGCCTGAACCATCTCCAGCCGCCGTTCGACAACCCGGCGATCCGCCGCGCCTTCCTGCCGGGCATCAAGCAGGCTGACTATATGACGGCCGTGCTCGGCGAGGACCGCAGCCTTTGGAACGATCGCTGCGGCTTCTTCCTTCCCGGCAGCCCATTGGCGACGGAGGCCGGGCTGGAAACAATGGAAGGCGCGCCGAACTTCGACCGGGTCAGGCGAAATCTGGAGGCAGCAGGCTACAAGGGCGAGCGTGTCGTCTTCGTCGTGCCGACCGACAACGCGCGGCTGAATACCATGAGCGAGATCGCCGGAGACATGTTCCGCCGCAGCGGTGTCAACCTCGACTACCAGACGGGTGACTGGGGAACGATTGCGGGGCGCGTGAACAACCGCGGCTCGCTGGACCAGGGCGGGTGGAGCGTGTGGTGCAACACGATCCCCGGCATCATCGCCACCAGCCCCGCCACCCAGTCCTACCTGCGCGGTCCTGGCCGAACCGGCACCTATGGCTGGCCCGATCTGCCGAAGATCGAGGCCCTGCGAGACCGATTCATGGACGCGGAGGATCCAACGGAGCAGAAGCGTCTTGCCGAGGCGATGCAGCGTCAGGCTTTCGAGGATATCCCGTATCTGCCGACCGGGGCTTTCACCCAGCCGACTGCCTTCCGGTCCGACGTAACGGGCATGCTCAATGGCTTCCCGATCTTTCACAACATTCGGCGGGGCTGAACGGCGCGACTGTCGGCCGAACCGCGTGTCCATGATCCGGTCCAGCAATGACGCGGACAGGACCGGGCAGATTATGGCCGAAGCCGATGTACTGGGATCGACGGGCGAACTCGGGGAGCGGCATCGGCATTGTGTGGTCCGACATTAGCGGGGTCGGCGCGCGGGCTTGATCGCCCTCGATCCCACTGCCGATACGTCAACCTCCTCGCCCTGAGGCCGGCAAGGTGACGCTGCCCCTCCGGGAATAAGCAGGAACCTGTCGATGCCCAGCAAGACGAAGGTGGCTGCGTCCAAATATGAGGGCTCGGATGACGGCGAAAACGTGAAGGCGATGAAGGTCGACAAGCCCGCGAAGGGAAATGAGCCAAACGCCCTCCAGCAGCCCCTGCAGCCATCGGAAGCGCTCGCGGCTGTCGTGGGAGAGGGGAAGCTGGCCCGTGGCGAGGTGGTCAGCAAGGTCCGGGAGTACATCAAGGCCAACAAGCTGCAAAACCCGGAGAATGGGCGCGAGATCCTCGCTGATGACAAGCTCCGGGAGGTGTTCGGGAAGGACAAGGTGACAATGTTCGAGATGAACAAGCACCTCGCCCAGTATCTCAAGTAGGAGGCGTGCAACGCCCTGGCTCAAGCTGTCGGCTGAGCGCCAGGTCCGAGATGCGAACGGATCGCGTTGCATGGGCCACCCTGCAGGCACAGGAGGGCCCGTGCTGGTCCGCATTCCCATCGTGCGGACATATTCTGGCCGCCCGAGGTCGAGCATGCGGTTGAGTGCGCGGACGGCGATGGCCACCTCGGTCGTACGGCACTTGTCGGCACGCGAGCGCAATCCGCAGCCGATGACCCACCTGAAGCGCGCGATGTCCGCCTCGACCAGGGCAGCAGGCGTGCGCACGTGTTTCGGCGCTATCCGATTCAACGACGTGACGATGCCCCTGGCCCGTAGTCGCTGGGCGAGAACATGGCGGGTCGGACCAGGGCTGATGATAAGGTGACTCAGTCGACAGTCCTGTCCGTAGTGCCCTTTCTCACTCCATAGCGAACAGTGCCTTGACATCCGCTTCGCTCAACTTGAGCGCCCCTCCATGCTCCGCGTCCAGCACTGAGTTGACCAGCGCGCGTTTCCTATCCTTCAGCACCTCCATCTTCTCCTCAATGGTGCCGAGCGTGACCAAGCGATGCACGAAAACCGCCTTGTCCTGGCCGATACGGTGGGCGCGGTCGGTCGCCTGGTCCTCTACGGCGGGGTTCCACCAGGGGTCGAAATGAATGACGGTATCAGCGGCGGCGAGGTTCAGGCCGACGCCGCCGGCCTTTAGACTGATCAGGAACACTGGAACCTGGCCGGCCTGGAACCGCCGCACGGGTGTCCTGCGGTCCGTGGTGTCGCCCGTGAGCAGTACATAATCGATTTTCGCGTCGCGCAGCCTCGCCTCGATCAGCGTCAGCATCGAGGGGAACTGCGAGAAGAGCAGCACACGGCGTCCCTCCGTCAGCAGCACCTCTAGCAGATCCATTAGCCGATCGAGCTTGGCTGAGCCGGCCTTTGCCTGCTGCGCCGCCCGCAGCTTTAGCAGGCGTGGATCGCAGCAGACCTGGCGCAGCTTGAGGAGCGCATCCAGGATGATGATGCCGGAGCGCGCGAGGCCGCGTTCGGCGATTGCCGCCTTGACCTTGGCGTGCATCGCCAGCCGGATCGCCTCGTAGATCGCGCGCTGGCCGGGACCCATCTCCACCGGTTCGAGGATCTCGGTCTTGGGCGGCAGGTCCTGCGCGACCTCGCCCTTGGTCCGGCGTAGCAGGAAAGGGCGGACCCGCCGGTGCAGCAGCGCCTGCCGCTCGGTGTCGCCGTGCTTCTCGATCGGCGTGCGATAACGCGTGCGGAACGCCTTTGCGCTGCCGAGAAAGCCCGGCGCCAGGAAGTCGAACAATGACCACAGTTCGCCCAGGTGGTTCTGGAGCGGTGTCCCCGACAGGCAGAGCCGCTGCCTCGCCTGCAACCGCAGAGCCTGGCGCGTCGTCTCCGCGTTCGGGTTCTTGATGGTCTGGGCCTCGTCCAGGATCACCGCATGCCACTCCTGGGCGGTCAGCACCTCATGGTCCCGGGCCAGCAGCGGGTAGGTCGTCAGCACCAGATCATGCGTGCCAATCTCCAGGTATCGCTTCTTCCGCGCCGGTCCGTGCAGCGGGAGCAGCTTCAGTCCAGGGGCGAAGCGTTCGGTCTCAAGAGTCCAGTTCGGGACAAGGCTGGTTGGGCACACGATCAGCGCCGGACGGTCGAGCCTGCCAGCTACCTGCTCGATCGCCAGATGCGCCAGTGTCTGCACCGTCTTGCCCAGGCCCATATCGTCGGCCAGCACGCCACCGAGCCCGGCGGCACGCAGGAACTGCAGCCAGGCCACGCCCTGCGCCTGATATGGCCGAAGAACGCCGCGGAACGTCTCGGGCAGCACCACTGGTGGAATGGCGCCTCCGGCCTCGCGCAACTGCCGGCCGAGTGCGCGTAGGGCCTCTCCACCTCTCCAGGCCAGGCCGGAGGCCTCCTCCAACAGGGCCAGCTCGGCGGCGTCGCTGCGCCTGAAGGTGATCCTGCCGGAGTCTGGGTCGATTCCACCTCCGGCGAACAGTTCGGCCAGCGCCAGCAGGGTCGGGCGGATCCGGCTGGGCGGTAGGGACAGCAGCCGCCCGTCCGGCAGGGGTACCAGAAAAGGCGCGTCGTCCTCCGCGTCCTCGGCCAGCGCGGCGGCCGCGCCGTCCGCGATCAGGTCGAGGAGCAGAGGCACCAGATCCACGTACTTGCCGTCCACCATCGTGCCGAGATGCAACTCCAACCAGTCGATGCCGGAGCCTTCCTCGAGTTCGGCCTCGACCGGTCCCTCAGCTTCGACCAGTTGGATGGGGAAGTCCTCGGCGATCTCGACCGTCCAGCCTTCGGCTCGCAGCGCCGGGAGCTCATGCGTGACGATCTCAAGCCAGTCGGGGCCGTCCTGATCGCCCTCCAGCAGGAAGTCGCCGCCGCGTCGGCCGACGAGGTAAGCAGGAGCCATATCGCCGATACGGGCAAAGCCGATCCCACCGAGCCGGGCCAGGGCTGCCTGCTCGCCCGCCCGGTCGCGTTCGACGCGGAACAGCCTGCCGTCCCGAGCCATCACGCCCGGGAGTTCCTGCAAGCCGGACTGGATGGAGAGGGGGCCATACCGAAAAGAGAGCTGACCGAGCGGGAGCACGGTGCCGCCATGGACCGTATGGCGGACGATACCACCGCGAGCAGGAACGAAGGGCAGGGTGCCCGTCGTCAGCCGCAGATGGGGAACGACCGGGCCGCGCAGCACCTCGGGAGGTGCCAACTCTACCGGGACCGGGACGGAGAGCGCGGGCAGCCTCCGCACGAGTTCGGCCGCAACACTGGATGCGGCCTCCGCCGGGATGGGTGGGGCGGCTAGCAGGCGGGCTACGACAGGTTCCGGCAAGCCGGGATCGACCGGTCCGAGGACGCCGGATGCGGGATTGGCATACCACGGCGCCGGCAGGCGGAAGCCGGCCAGCCCGTCGTCGAGCTCCAGGGCGGCCTGCTGGGTCCCGTCCGGGTTCAGCCGCCAGACAATACGGCCCGGGCGGATGGTACCCTCGGTCACTACTGGTCCGCCAACCTCGGCCCATCGGGCGCGCCCTGTGGCGATGATCCGGCGCAGCAGCTCTGGCGGGTCGTCATCCGCCTCCAGCGCCGGACTTTCATTGCGCAGGCGCGCCAGTCGGCGAAGGATCAGCCGGTCCGACGGGCGCAGGTGGCGGGCTGGTGTGTCCACCCGGTGAGGTGCGTAGGGCCGGGAGGTTCCGAGCTCGCCATTCTTGCGTAGCGAGGCCACGTAGCAGGCTACGTGCAGGGAGCCCCGGTCGTGCGGACCTGATGCAATGTCCAGTACGTATAGGAGACGCTGGCGGACAGTGTCGGGATAGGCCTCGGACCTGGCCTCCTCCACGCCGTCGAGCGACTCCAGCCAGGCATTGACCTCTAAAGGCAGCCCCATCGGTGCTGGTGGCACAGCGGAAGGGAACAGGGAGGATGATTCGCCCGTCGAAGCCCGTTCCAGGAGTGCCGCGACCAGCACCGCCGCAACATGCTTGCAGTTGAACCCGACCGGGCAGGTGCAGGTGCCCATGATGGCAAGCTGACCGCCGCGGCCATGCATGAGGGTGATATGCTGGCGGTAGGGCTTCGGCGCCGAGCCGAATGTCTCGGCCTTGAGGACGCGGCTGTCCGCAGACACGGACAGACCGCGGACTCTGCCATGCAGCGCGTAGATGCGGCCCGCGTCCAGCGCCGCGCGAGGAATACCGCCCAGGATCCCGGCCTCGTCGAGGAGGGCGGGCTGCAGCAGTGGACGGAAGACGGGAGGCGGCATCGCCCCGATCTTGCCGGCCGCAATGGTCGGGGGCTATCCTGATTTCTCCGCCATCCGCTCCTTGAGCTTCGACCACCTCGGTCGCGTGTTCATGTTCCCCGAGGCCATGGAGTGTCGCCGATCACCGCCGGCCCACTGCCTACCCGCAGCTCTGGCGCGCCCGGGGGGAGGCTGACATTTCTGCTTTGCTCAGAGGTGACACTTTAGCTTTGCGCCCACACACGCTGTTATTCACCATTAGAGAAGTCCCGATCTGTCACGGATAGAGATGTCACGATGGCGGGGCCCACGCAGCATCACGTGATCCCGAACATGTGGTT
>JBHTFH010000035.1:0-41968 GCA_042666135.1 Roseomonas sp. GCM10028921
GTCCGGCACCCGCGGGTTGTGGCAGCCCAGCGGGTGCTTCGGCCGCGGCGGAAGCAGCGGCTCCATCTCAGCCCAGAGCGCGTCTGGCAGCCGCCAGCCGTCATCCCGAATGCGCGGCTTTGTTGCCGCCCGAACAGATCTCCTTGGCATAGACAAGCATCTAGGAAGCTACCAACCCACTGCCTACCGGGATAAGTTCTAAGCAGCAGAAATTCAGGCCTGTCCGAACAGCCGCGCACAGGTCTCCCTTATGCCAACCGCCTCAGAGTTTGACCTGTGCCCAGGAGCGGCGCGTGATGGAAGCGATCTGCTCAGGCGTGCGCGTCAGCGTGGACTAGGCGTGGCAACAAGCATCGACGATGGCGTCGTAGCTGTCCCAGGCTCGATGACTGATACCAACGGCCTTGATCGCTGACTTGCATGTGATCCCGCCGGGGCCATGGGTGTGATTCGCTCTCCCGGTGGTTGGTTCGGCCAGAAGCAGCCTCCGAGCTTGGCCTATCATGCCAACCCGAATGCAACCAAGGCAGCCAGCACCAAGGGAATTGCGAGTGCGGCCAAAAGGGTTTGGACTGCAATAATGCCAGCCATGAGCGGCGCATCGCCGCCGAGCTGGCGTGCAAGGATGTAAGCCGAAGAGGCTGTGGGCATGGTCTGGAACAGCAGGGCCACGACCAACGGTGCCCCTTCGAGCCGGAAAGTGAGCGCTGCCACAACGGTCGCCAAGGGCACTGCGAGGAACCTCACTGCTGAGGAACCGGCAACCGGTCCGATCCAGGACCGGGCTGTCCTAAAGTCGAGTGCTGCCCCAACACAGAGCAGGCCCAGGGGAAGCGACGCCGCGCCTAGGGCGCGCAGCGCTGGGTCCAGCCCCGTGGGCAGGGTGGTACCTGTTGCCTGGAACAGGATGCCGCCAGCACAGGCAAGGACGAGCGGGTTGGTGGCGATCTGCCTTGCGATCCCGGCCGCGCTTAATCGTGCCTCGCCGAACCGCCCGAAGACAAGAATGCAGAGCACATTGACCGTCGGCACGATCGCCGCGTTGCAGATGGCGGCAAGGGCCACGCCCTCCGCCCCAAACAGCCCGGCCGCCAAGGTGATCGCAATATAGTTGTTGAAGCGTATGCTGCCCTGGAACACCGAGGTGAAGGCCGCGCCGTTGACGGGCAGCAACGGCCTCACCGCGACGAGGAGCACCGCAACTGCGAAGGTGGAGAGCACCAAGGTGCCCGCGAGCTGCGGGACCGGCAAAGCCTCCAGCCGCGCCGCCGCGAGGCCCTGGAGGAACAGAGACGGGAGCAGGACGAAGTAGCAGAGCCGCTCGGCTCCGGGCCAGAAGCCCTCGCCCAGGAAGGCGTGCCGGCGCAGCAGATGCCCGAGCCCGATGATGAGAACAACGGGTAAGAGGGCGAGCAGCACGTTACCACTCACGATGTCCTCTCCCCTCCCGACGCGCCCATGTCCCTAGGAGGAGCTAACACAACCTGTCGGTTGTTGTACGGGAATGGCACGTGCGCTGCTCCCTGGCGATCTCTGGGCGGTGATCGAGGCGCTTCTGCCGCCACCGCCGCGGGTGGGCCCGAAGGGCGGCCGCCCTGCGGTCGAGAACCGGGCGGCGCTGACCGGCAGCCTTCGGTGTCCGAGGCAGTGCCTTGAACTCTCCTCGTCCTCAAGAGCGGAATTCTGTGGGAGATGCTGCCGGCCGAGATGGGTTGTGGCTCCGGGATGACCTGCTGACGGCGGCTGCGGGACTGCACGCGGCAGGCGTCTGGGGCCGTGTGCATGCCGAGTTACTCGCCAGGATGCATGGCGCGGGCGCGCTTGACTGGTCGCGTGCCTCGGTGGAAGCCTGTTCGGTGCGGGCCAAAGGGGGATGCGGCACGGGGCCGAGACCGGTCGATCGAGGCAAGAGGGGCACGAAACGGCACGTCTTGGTCGAGGGACACGGCACGCCTCTCGGCCTGACCATCACTCCTGCCAACCGGAACGACGGCCCCGAACTCGAAGCCATACTCGACGCAGTTCCGCCCGTTCGCGGCCGACGTGGGCGTCCCCGCCGCAGGCCCGACAAACTGCGCGGCATCAAGGCCCGCTTCGCCCGCCGGGGGATCGAACGCCGCGACCAGCTTGGCCGGCACCGCTGGAAGATCGAGCGCACCCACGTCTGGTTCAGCGGCTTCCGCCACCTCGTCACCCGCTACGAGCGGCGCGATGACGTCCACCTCGGCCTCAACCTCCTCGCCATGTGCGTCATCACCCATCAGCAGTGAAAACAGTTGTGCTGGTTCCTCTAAGACCCCCCTTCTGTGATCTCCTGATCACTCGGGATCATCGGGCGGGCGTCGAGTTCGGGGCGGTGTTCTCCCCCTCTCGGCTGGGCAGGTGCTGAAGTTGGTCCAGGAGCCAGACCTGGTTCTGCTCCATCAAGGCGAGGATCCGGTGAGCCTCGGGCAGAAGATGCGTCTGACGCAGCGCCGTCATCCGAAGGATGGACTCGCGCCTGCGCTCGATGCGGGCCGCATTCTCCCGCAGTAGTCTCAAGGCTCGCTCGCGGTCACTCTCTTCCGGCTGCATGTCGAGCCATCAGTGATGAGAAGCAATCATGGCGGACACCGGCTAGCGGGTCCGCCACTCTCCGCTATCGAGCAGTGCCGGCGAAGTCCCGGGGAGACGCCGCCCACAGGGGCGGCGCTATCTATCAGATCCCGGCCTTGACGCCCTGAGCCGCCCGCGCGGCGAACTTGCGCACGATCGGCTCAAGATTGTCCTCGCACCACTGGGCCATACGCTCCTCCTCCTGGAGGGACTGCCTGAGTGCGGTGGGCGCGCGCGTGTCGCCCGCGATGTCGGCGAGGACAAGGAGCGACTTGTACGAGGCGATCTCGAAGTGCTCGAAAGCGTAGTTGGCGAGCGAGTTCTTCAGGATTTCGTCCTGCATGGGAGCATGGGCAAGCGCCGCCACGTTGCCCATCAGGCCCGTCACGAAATCCTTCACGGACGAGTTCGATGTGCCGAGGCTCTCGAGGATGCCGTCCAGCCGCTCGCGCTGCTGCTCGCTTTCGGTGATGTGCCGGCGGAGAGCCTGCTCCACCTCGGGGTAGTTCTCAATGCGCTCGACTTGGCGCGAGAGCAACTCGATCGCCTGCGTCTCCAGGGCGCGTGCATTGACCAGACCGGTCACATAAAGGTCACGGGAGCTTTCCTGCATGGTGTCTGTCCTTTGCTTGACGTGGATTGATAACTCTTCGCCCGCCGCGGAGCTCCGCTAGGCCGCCTGCTTTTCGCCCTCCAGGGCGGCAGGCAGGATCGAGCTGCGTGTCACCGCGGTGAGCTGCTCGTCCTGAGCCTTCTCCTCCGCGAGCGTCGTTGCCAGGAGATCGGCGACCTGGTTCTCGCCCATCGCCTTCGCGAGCTCGACCATCGTGCCGTAGGCGGCGATCTCGTAGTGCTCGATGCGCTGCTGGCTGGCGACGATCACGAGATCGAGCACGGGACCTTTGTCCTGCTCCTCCATCTCATGCTGCGCCTCCTCCACGAGGCCGCGCATCGCCTCGCACACCTTCCGTCCCGGGCGCGCATTGAGGGTACCGAGCGCCTGCTCGACGCGATCGCGCTGTTCCTCGGTCTGCCCGATGTGAGCCTCGATGCCCTCTTTCAGCTTGGGGTCCGACGCTTTCCGCATGGTCTTGCGCAGGATCTGAATCGCTTGCTTCTCAGCGCTGAAAGCATCCTTGAGCTGGTCAATCAGCATGGTCCGCAACTCGGTCATCTGGCCAAAGTCTCCCGATCAAGGCGTCGCTCAACAGCGAGCCTAACGAACGCCGCTTCTCATCAGCGGTTTGGAGTGGACGGAAATAAGCAGGCGTGGCTGACCTGTTCTGGCGGACGATCAATGCACCAATAAGGCGAGCTTGCGGCCTCGATATCTCTAACTCGTCGAAATTTCTGTCCCGGCGACTTGGCGGTCCAGTTACCCAGGCAGCTTTTCCTGCTCTCCACCTTCTGATTTCTGGAAGAACTGGCCGTCAACAGGCTTGAAGTCCTGCGCGGTAGCCCTGTCCCTCATGGCATCATTGACCGCCCCTCTTGCAGCTAGGCGCTGATTGGCCCGTTGCGTGAAGCATCGGTGAGGCTGGCATCCTCAATGTCCGCCTCGCGTTAGCACGCCGCGCGGCCTGGTGCGTCGCGAATACCCTCTTCTGAAACGGATCGCGTTCGCGATACGCAAGCACTTGTGATGTGGCCATTCCCTGGGACGATGTGCTCAAAGGTCTGTGTCTTGCATCCTAGGTTAAGCTGTCGCCGGAGGTGTCGCCGCAAGAGAGGGTTCGCTCATCGGTGTGCTCGAACCAAAAGGGAGTCCTCATGTTCTTCGCCAACCCTCGCCTTCAGTATCCGGTCCGCGTCGATAAGCCCAACCCTGTCTTCGCGCGCGCGCTGCAGCAGGCGATCGGCGGCGTCGAGGGCGAGATCAGGGTGATGATGCAGTACCTGTTCCAGTCCTGGGGCTCCCGCGGCCCGATGAGGTACCGCGACATGCTGCTCAACACGGGCACCGAGGAGATCGGCCATGTCGAGATGCTCTCCACGGCCGTCGCGATGAATCTCGAGGGTGCGCCGCTCTCCTTCCAGGAGGAAGCATCGCGCGACCCCATCGCCGGCGCGGTGCTCAACGGCATGAATCTCCGCCACATCCTCTCGACGGGGCTCGGCGCCACACCGGAGAACTGCAACGGCGTGCCGTTTAACGCGAGCCACGTTTACGCAAGCGGCAATCTCGCTGCCGACATGTACGCGAACGTCGCGGCCGAAGCGACGGGCCGCGCGCTTGCCACGCGCCTCTACGGCATGACGGACGATGCCGGCATGAAGGACATGCTCTCCTTCCTGATTGCCCGCGACACGATGCACCAGCAGCAGTGGCTCGCGGTGATCGAGGAGCTGGGCGGGCTGGGGGCGCAGCTTCCCATCCCGAACAGCTTCCCGCAGTCCCAGGAGAAGAGCGAGTTCGCCTACGCCTTCTTCGTCCACGACGCGGACGGCAAGGTGCCCGAGGGGCGCTGGACGAGTGGCCCCTCCCTCGACGGCAAGGGCCAGTTCGAGCCGATGCTTTCCAAGCCGCTGGGCGAGGTTCCCCAGCTCGCCCCCGCACGCCCCGATGGTGGCGCGCAGACAGAGCAGACCTCCACCACGCCCCCGGCCGGCGTCACCAATTCGTGAGAGCGGCCCAGCCCGTTCTCGCTCCCGGCCGCGTCACCAACGCGGCCGGCTTTCTCCCCCTGAGCTGAGGAGTGTTCCCCATTCCCCCCTTGTCGCACGGCGGTACGGCACCGAAGCCCCTACTCGTTTGCTTCTCTCATCTCCGGTGGGACTTTGTGTTCCAGCGACCGCAGCATCTCCTCTCCCGCGCTGTCGCCTCGCATCGCGTGCTGTTCATTGAGGAGCCGATCTATCAGCCCATGGAGGCTGGCCTCCCCCGGATGCAGCTGCGCCGCACCGCGCAGGACGTGCTCGTGGCGACGCCGCTGCTTCCCCAGGGGCTGGACGAGGTCCGGGCGGATGCCGCCCAGCGAGACCTGCTCGACGCGCTGCTCGATGGTCCCGAGGGCGGGAAGGACATCGCGGTCGCCTGGTACTACACGCCGATGGCGCTCTCCTTCTCCGGGCACCTGCAGCCGGCCGTCACCGTCTATGACTGCATGGACGAGCTCTCCGCCTTCCGCGGCGCGTCTCCGGGCCTGCGCCTGCTGGAGCGCCGCCTGATGCAGCGCGCGGACCTCGTTTTCACCGGCGGCCGCAGCCTATACGAGGCCAAGCGCGGTCTGCATCCCAGCACACATCTCTTCGCGAGCGGCGTGGACGTGCACCACTTCGCGCCTGCCCGGAACGGCACGCCTGAGGGCGGCGAGCCGCAGGACCAGGCCGGGCTCCCTCATCCCCGCCTCGGCTGGTTCGGCGTCATCGACGAGCGGATGGATCTCGGCCTCGTCGGCGCGGTCGCCGAGCGCCGGCCGGACTGGACCTTCATTATGGTCGGCCCGGTGGTGAAGATCGATCCCTCCAGCCTTCCGCGCGCGGCCAACATCTACTGGCTCGGCGGCAAGGGGCATCACGACCTCCCGCGCTACCTTGCGAACTGGGATGTCGGCTTCATGCCCTTCGCCATCAACGAGGCGACGCGCTACATCAGCCCGACCAAGACGCCCGAGTACCTCGCGGCCGGCGTGCCCGTAGTGTCCACCCCGGTGGCCGACGTCGTGCGCGACTACGGCGAGGCGGGGCTGGCGGACATCGCGAGCACGCCCGACGAGGTGGTCGCGGCCGCCGAGCGCCTGATGGCGCGTCCGCGCGCCTCCTGGCTGCCACAGGCCGACCAGCGCCTCGCCCAGATCTCCTGGGATTCCCTCTGGGCCCGCATGGCGGGTCTGATCAACCAGGTCTCTTCCCGGCGCTCTGCGGCCGGTTCGCAGACCCGTGCAATGACGAGCTCGAATGCTGCCCCCGATGTTTGATTGGCTGATCGTTGGTGCCGGCTTCGCGGGGTCCGTCCTCGCGGAGCGGCTGGCCTCGGTGCGCGGCGAGAAGGTCTGCGTGATCGACCGCCGCGACCATATCGGCGGCAACGCCTATGACGAGTTGGACGCGGCGGGGATCCTCATCCACCGCTACGGCCCCCACATCTTCCACACGAACAGCGAGGCGGTCTTCGCCCATCTCTCGCAGTTCACGAAGTGGCGGGCCTATGAGCACCGCGTGCTCGCGCGGCTGGCGGACGGCATGCTCGTGCCGATGCCGATCAACCGCACCACCGTGAACCGCCTGAACGCGCTGAGCCTGACCACGGAGGATGAGGTCGAGGCCTTCTTCTCCGCCCGTGCCGAGGCAGTGCCGGAGATCCGCACCTCCGAGGACGTGGTCGTCTCGCGCGTCGGGCGGAAGCTCTACGAAACCTTCTTCCGCGGCTACACGCGCAAGCAATGGGGTCTCGACCCCTCGGAGCTGGACCGTTCCGTGACCTCTCGCGTGCCGACGCGGGCGGACAACGACGACCGCTACTTCACCGACACCCACCAGTTCATGCCGCTGGAGGGCTACACCGCCATGTTTGCGCGGATGCTGGAGCATCCGAACATCACGGTGATGACGGGCACGGACTATGCCGCAGTGAAGGACAAGCTCTCCTTCCGGCGGATGGTCTGGACGGGGCCGGTGGATGAGTTCTTCGATTTTCGCTTCGGCAAACTGCCCTATCGCTCCCTCGTCTTCCAGCACGAGACGCATGACCGGGAGTGGTTCCAGCCCGTCGGCACAGTGAACTTCCCCGGCGAGGAGGTGCCCTTCACACGGGTGAGCGAGTACAAGCACCTCACCGGCCAGGTTCACCCGAAGACGAGCGTGACCTACGAGCTCCCCGCGGCCGAGGGTGATCCCTACTACCCCGTGCCGCGGCCCGAGAACGCCGCACTCTACAAGCAGTACGAGGCGCTGGCGGACGCGACGGAGAACGTGTGGTTCGTCGGCCGCCTCGCCACCTACCGTTACTACAACATGGACCAGGTGGTGGCGCAGGCGCTGGCGACCTTCAAGCGCATCGAGACGGCGGTGCCCCGCACCGGCGACGAGGCCTCCGCCGTGGCCGCGGCCGACTAGGAGGGCTGGGCGTGCCGGACAGCGTGCAGGAAGGGCTCTTCCCGAGCTTCTTCCTGGGTGGCTTCGAGTGCTCGACCCATCGCCGGCACGACCGGAAGCGGCTCGACCTCGTCGCCTCCACCCGCCACGACGAGCTGGCGGAGGAGGACTACGCCGCGCTGGCCGCGCACGGCATCCGCGGCGCGCGCGACGGCGTCCGCTGGCACCTCGTCGAGGCGGAGCCGGGGCGCTACGACTGGTCGAGCGTGCTGCCGCAGATGCGCGCGGCGCGGAAGGCCGGCGTGCGCGTAGCCTGGGACCTCGCCCACTACGGCTATCCCGACCACATCGACCCCTGGTCCGAGGGGTTCTTGGAGGGACTGGCGCGCTACGCCGCCGCCTTCGCCCGCCTCGCGCTGGAGGAGGAGGGGCAGCCGCCGATCGTCTGCGCGGTGAACGAGATCTCCTTCTGGGCCTGGGGCGGCGGCGATACCGGGCATTTCAACCCGGGCACGAGGCATCGGGGCGAGGAGCTGAAGCGGCACCTCATCCGCGCCTCGCTCCGCGCCGCCCGGGCCGCGCGGGAGGCCGTGCCGGGCACGCGCGTCATCGCGGTCGATCCCCTGATCCGCGTCGTGCCGGTCCGTCCCGAGGACCGCGAGGGCGCGGAAGGCCATAGCGGCTCGCAGTGGCAGGCCTGGGACGCGCTGGTCGGCCAGGGCTGGCCGGAACTGGGCGGCGGGCCGGACGGCTTCGACGTGATAGGCGTGAATTACTACTGGAACAACCAGTGGGAGCATGGCGGCCGGACGATCGAGCCCGGCGACCCCCGCTTCCGTCCCTTCCGCGAGATCCTGGCCGGTGCCTGGAAACGCTATGGAAAGCCGATTTTCCTGGCGGAAACGAGCATTGAGGGAGTGCCGCGCGCGGCTTGGTTCCGATATGTCTGCGCCGAGGTGCGCGCGGCGATGCGGGCCGGCGTGCCGGTCGGCGGCATCTGTCTCTACCCCGTCGTGAGCCATCTCGGCTGGGACGACGACCGCTACTGCCCGAACGGGCTTTTCGAGCTGGAGGCGCCGGGCGGGGTGCGGCCACGCCACGCGCCGCTCGTCGAGGAACTGCGCCGCCAGCAGGCGTTGTTCGTTGAGATGGCCCGCGGACACTCTGTGCCCGAGGATCCGGACGCTCTCTCCGAACTTATTGTCGTGCTGCGGCAGGTGGAGGAGGAGCGGCAGGTCATCCGCGAGGCCGAGTGCGCGGAGGTCTCGCGAATCGCCTGACGGCCTCCCGGCTTTTCCCGGTCCACTGGGCTGGGAATGGAACGTTCCGGTTGTCGCCGCTGCGCCGGATCAGCCGAATGTTCAAGAGCGATCTACAGAAAATTCCTTTCCCTATCTTCACAAAACCCGGCGGGGCGCCGTATGAGCGCGGGTGCCATTGCCCTCTCCGGTTCCGCACCCGGCCGTCGGAGGTGCGGCGAGGCATCCACATAGGGTGTTTGCATGTCAAAGAAGTTCCTTACGGACGTCATCCAGCAGTCCGCCGACCTGACGGGCGTCGCCGCCGGTCGCCTCGCGGCCGACATCATCGCCGCGATCAAGGGGCAGATCGTCGAGAACGGCCGCTTCTCCCTGCCCGACTTTGGCTCCTTCACCGTGCGCGAGACGCCCAAGCGCACCGCGCTGAACCCCCGCACCGGCGAGAGGGTCGCGGTGAAGGCCGGCGCCACGGTGAAGTTCAAGGCCGCTCCCTCGCTGAAAGTCGCCGCCTTCGCCGGCGCGAAGAAGGCCAAGCGCAAGGCCGCGCGCACCAAGGCCGAGTAGGCCCGCCACCATGCCTGCCCGCGGGCCCTCCAGCGGGGCCCGCAGGCCTCGCGCGCCACGTGCGCCGGAGACCTCGCTCTACGACGCGGTGAAGGCGCATCTGGAGAAGCTGGGCTACGAGCCGAAGGGCGAGGTCTGCGGCTGCGACGTCGTCGCCCTTCGCTCGGGCGAGCCGCCCTTCCTCGTGATCGCCGAGATGAAGACGGGCTTCACCCTGGAGCTGCTGCTCCAGGGCGTGGACCGCCTCTCCCTGGCCGACGAGGTATGGCTGGCCATCCGGGCCGCCCGGCGCGGCCATGCCTCGGACCGGCGCATCCACCGGCTCTGCCGTCTCCTCGGCTTCGGCCTGCTGGCCGTCGATCCCCAGGCCTCGCGCGTGGAGGTCCTGGCCGAGCCCGAGCCCTACCGTCCTCGTCGCAACGCCCGCCGCCGCGCCCTGCTGCTGCGCGAGCACGGGCGCCGCAGGGGCGACCCGAACCGGGGCGGCGCCTCCCGCGTCCCGATCATGACGGCCTACCGGCAGGGGGCGTTGGACATCGCGCGGGCGCTGCGGGAGGGGCCGGGAAAAGTGCGCGACCTTTCGGGGAGGGTGCCGGAGGCGGCGCGCATCCTGCAGCGCAACGTCTATGGCTGGTTCGAGCGCGTGGAGCGCGGAGTATACCGCCTGACCCCGGCGGGTTTCGCGGCGCTCGACTCCGCGCAGGGCTGAGCGGCCCACTCAGGCGAGCGGCAGCGGGCCGTTATTCTTCACCTCCTCCATTACCGCATAGGTCCGCGTCTCCCGCACGCCGGGGAGGCTGAGCAGCACGTCGCCGAGGAAGCGGCGGAAGGCGGCCATGTCGGCCATGCGCGTCTTCACGAGATAGTCGAAGCCGCCGGCCACCATGTGGCACTCCAGCACCTCCGGCGCCCGGTTCACCGCTTCCGCGAAGCGGGTGAAGATATCCGGGGTGGTCTTGTCCAGCAGCACCTCGACGAAGACGAGCAGGCCGAAGCCCAGCCGCTGCGGGTCGAGCCGCGCCCCGAATCCGGTGACGAAGCCCTCCTTCAACAGCCGCCGCATCCGCTCGCTGGTCGCGGTGGGGGAAAGGCCGATGCGGTCGGACAGCTCCAGGTTCGTGATCCTCCCGTCCCGCTGCAGGATGTCGAGGATTCGGCGGTCGATTCGGTCGATCTGCTGCATGTTTCGCGCCCCTGCCACCGTTGCAGCGTGGATTATCCGGCAGCCCCGGCCGAATCTCCTATACTGATGCGCCACCCGGGATCTTAGGCTGTGCCGGCCGGTCCCCTTGGCCGGCAAAGGGACCCCGACTTGAGCAGCAGCCCCCTGTCCTCCACCGTCCTCGAGCGCGGCCCGCAGCCCTTCGGCGCCCTGGCCGGCCCGGTGCGGCCCCAGCCACCCCTGCGCGCCGCGATCACCGCCGCCTGTCGCCGGCCGGAAACAGAATGCCTCCCGCCGCTGATCGAGGCCGCCACCCTGCCGCCGGGCATGGCCGCGGCCGCCGGGCGCACGGCCCGCGCCCTGGTGGAAGCGCTGCGCGCCCAGCCCGCACGCGGCGGGGTGCAGGGCCTCGTGCGGGAGTTCTCCCTCTCCAGCGGGGAGGGGGTGGCGCTGATGTGCCTCGCCGAGGCGCTGCTCCGAATCCCCGATGCCGCGACACGTGACGCGCTGATCCGGGACAAGATCGCGGGCGGGGACTGGCGCTCGCATGTCGGGCACTCGCCCTCGCTCTTCGTCAACGCAGCCACCTGGGGGCTGGTCGTCACGGGCAAGCTCACGGCCACGGTGAACGAGACGGGGCTGGGCGCGGCGCTCACCCGCTTGATCGCGCGCGGGGGCGAGCCGCTGATCCGCCGCGGCGTGGACATGGCCATGCGGCTGATGGGCGAGCAGTTCGTCACGGGACAGACGATCGCGGAGGCGCTGTCGAACAGCCGCGCGATGGAGGCGAAGGGCTTCCGCTACTCCTACGACATGCTCGGCGAGGCAGCGGCGACGGCGGAGGACGCCGTGCGCTACCTCCGGGACTACGAGGGGGCGATCCACGCCATCGGCCGCGCCTCGGCCGGGCGCGGGCTCCATGCCGGGCCGGGCATCTCCATCAAGCTCTCTGCCCTCCACCCCCGCTACGGCCGCGCGCAGCGGGAGCGGGTGATGGCGGAGCTGCTGCCGCGCGTCCTCAGCCTCGCCGAACTCGCGCGGCGCTACGACATCGGCATCAACATTGACGCCGAGGAGGCGGACCGGCTCGACCTCTCCCTCGACATCCTGGAGGCGCTCTGCCTCGCGCCCCCGCTGGCGGGGTGGAACGGCATCGGCTTCGTCGTGCAGGCCTACGGCAAGCGCGCACCATTCGTGCTCGACTGGATCATCGACCTTGCCCGGCGCAGCCGCCACCGGATCATGTTGCGCCTGGTGAAGGGCGCCTACTGGGACAGCGAGATCAAGCGCGCGCAGGTGGACGGGCAGTCGGGCTTCCCGGTTTTCACGCGCAAGATCCACACGGACGTCTCTTACCTCGCCTGCGCGCGGAAGCTGCTGGGCGCGCCCGACGCGGTCTTCCCGCAATTCGCCACGCACAATGCCCAAACGGTCGGCGCCATCGACGCCATGATGGGGGAGGCGTTCGAGGAGGGCGACTACGAGTTCCAGTGCCTGCACGGCATGGGCGAGCCGCTCTACGAGGCCGTCCGCGCGCGCATCGGCCGCCCCTGCCGCATCTACGCCCCCGTGGGCACGCATGAGACGCTGCTCGCCTATCTCGTCCGCCGCCTGCTGGAGAACGGCGCGAACTCCTCCTTCGTGAACCGCATCGCCGATCCCGCCGTGCCGGTGGAGGACCTCATCGCCGATCCCGTGGAGGCCGCGCGCGCGGTCCATCCCGTCGGTGCGCCGCACCCGCGCATCGCCCTGCCACGCGACCTGTTCGGGGAGCAGCGCCCGAACTCCGCCGGGCTGGACCTGAGTGACGAGGGCACCCTCGCCTCGCTCTCCGCCACCCTCACCGCGGGCGCCGGTGTGCCTCTGCGCGCGGGCGCGGCGGGGCCTGGCCGCGAGATCCGCAACCCCGCCGACCGGCGCGACCTCGTGGGCCACGTGGTGCACGCGACGCCCGAGGCGGTGCGCGAGGCCCTCTCCCGCGCGGAGGCTGCCGCGCCCGCCTGGGCCGCGACCCCGCCCACCGGGCGCGCCGCCATCCTCGCCCGCGCCGGCGACCTCATGGAGGCACGCATGGCCGAGCTGATCGGCATTATCGTGCGCGAGGCCGGGAAGTCGCTCCCCAACGCGGTCGGAGAGGTACGGGAGGCTGTGGACTTCCTGCGCTACTACGGCACGGCCGCGCGGGGTTTCGACAACGCCACGCACCGCCCGCTCGGTCCCGTGGCCTGCATCTCGCCCTGGAACTTCCCGCTGGCGATCTTCACGGGGCAGGTGGCGGCGGCGCTGGCCGCGGGGAACGCGGTGCTCGCCAAGCCCGCGGAGGAGACGCCGCTGATCGCGGCCCGCGCCGTGGAGATCCTGCACGAGGCCGGCCTGCCGGCCGGCGCGCTCCAGCTCCTGCCCGGCGAGGGCGATGTCGGCGCCGCGCTGGTGGGCGACCCCCGCATCTGCGGCGTGGTCTTCACCGGCTCCACGGAGGTGGCGCGGCTGATCCAGCAAGGGCTCGCCGGGCGCCTGGGGCCGGAGGGGCGGCCCGTGCCGCTGGTCGCCGAGACGGGCGGGCAGAACGCGCTCGTCGTGGACAGTTCCGCCCTGGCCGAGCAGGTGGTGGCCGATGTCATTGCCTCGGCTTTCGACAGTGCGGGCCAGCGCTGCTCCGCCCTGCGCGTACTGTGCGTGCAGGAGGATGTGGCGGACCGCGTGCTGTCGCTGCTGCGCGGCGCGATGGCGGAACTCCGCCTCGGCAATCCCGACCGGCTCTCCACCGATATCGGCCCCGTCATCACCGAGGAGGCGCGGGAGGGCATCCTGCGCCATGTCGGGGCGATGCGCGCGAGGGGCCACGCGGTGCACTCACCACCACTACCCGCGGAATGCGCCCACGGCACCTTCGTCGCGCCGGTGATCATCGAGATCGGCGCTGTCTCCGACATGGGTCGCGAGGTCTTCGGCCCCGTGCTGCACGTGCTGCGCTACAGGCGAGACGGGCTGGACGCCTTGGTGGATGAGATCAACGCCACCGGCTACGGCCTGACCTTCGGCGTCCATTCCCGCATCGACGAGACGATCCGTCGCGTCACGGCGCGGGCGGGGGCGGGCAACATCTACGTCAACCGCAACCTCATCGGCGCGGTGGTGGGGGTGCAGCCCTTCGGCGGGCACGGACTCTCCGGCACCGGGCCGAAGGCGGGCGGACCGCTCTATCTCCGCCGCCTCCTCTCGGCCTGCCCGGTGTGGACGGGACTCGCGGAGGCGAGGCTGCCCGCCGGGCCGGAGCCGGCCGCCTTGCGCGCCCTGCGCGACCTGGCCGGGGCCCGCGATCCCGATCTGGCCGAGGCGCTGGCCCGGATGGCCGCGCTCACCCCTGCCGGGGCGGAGATCACCCTCCCCGGGCCGGTGGGGGAGGACAACCGCTACGGCCTAGCCCCACGCGGCACGCTGCTCCTGATGCCTTCCACGGAGTGGGGACTCCTCCTGCAACTCGGCACCGCGCTGGCAACGGGGAACAGGATCCGGCTGCACGCCCCCGAGGCGCTGCTGGCGGCGCTGCCCGGGGCGCTGCGGCCTCTCGTCTCCGTCGTGCCGCGTCCGGACGCCACGGGTTGCGCCGCCGTGCTCTTCGAGGGCGAGGCGGAGGCGCTGCTCGCCCTTAACGGGGCGCTCGCCGCGCAGGAGGGACCGATCGTGCCGGTGCTCGCCGCGCCCTATTCCCTGGAGATGCTGGTGCTGGAGCGCTCCGTCAGCACCAACACCGCCGCCGCCGGGGGGAATGCGAGCCTGATGGCGATTGGTTGATCAGGCATAGGTCTGTGGCCGCCGCCGGGCGGCCAGGGCCTCCAGCACCGCCAGCTGGCGCGGCAGGCAGACGCGCCGGAGGTCGTAACGCTCCTCCACCGTGCGGCGTGCGGCCGCGCGCAGCGGGGCGAAGCGGGCGGGGTCGGACAGGGCCTCGAGCAGCCGCCGGGCGAGGGCGGCATGGTCGAAGAGGTCCGTCAGCAGCCCGTTCCTGCCGTCCTCTACCACCTCCCGCACCGGCGGCGTGTCCGAGCCGACGAGGAGGACGCCGCAGGCCATCGCCTCCAGCACGCTCCAGGAGAGGACGAAGGGCACGGTGAGGTAGACATGCGCGGCCGAGACCCGGAACAGCGCGTGCAGCGCCGGATGCGGGATGCGGCCGAGGAAGTGCACCCGCGCGGGGTCGAGCGGCCCGACCTCGGCCAGCATCGCCTCCCGCCAGTTCGCCGCGCCCTCGGGCGCGCGGCCGTAGCTCGCCTCGTCCCCGCCCACGATCACCACCCGGGCCGAGGGGCGGGCGGCGAGTAGGGCGGGGAGGGCGCGCATGAGGGTGGGGAAGCCGCGATAGGGCTCCAGCCCGCGCGCGACATAGGTGACCACCTCGTCCCCGGGGCGCAGCACGGTGCCGTCGGGCAGGTCGAAGCGCGCCTCGGGATCGGGGCGGCAGACCGCGGTGTCGATGCCCTCGTGGACGAGGCTGATCCGCTCCTGGAACCAGCCGGGGAAGCGCGCGCGCTGCCAGCGGGTGGGCGCCATGCCCCAGTCCGAGGCCCCGATGGCGGAGACGAGCGGCATGTTCATCGCGCGCACGCGCACGGCGTCCTGCACGGTGGAGGGCTTGCCGGGCTCGTAGCCGACATCGGCGCCCGTCGCGCTGTAGAAGAACTCGGCGTAGAGCAGCAGCGCCGCCTCGGGGAAGATGTCCTTGAGGAAGAGCGTGTCGCCCCAGCCGATATGGCTGAAGGTCACGTCCGGCACGAAGCCGCCCCGGCGCAGTTCCAGCGCGTGCCGCGCCACCAGCTCCGCCCGCGCGACGGCCGCCGCCGCCGGGCGCGCGCGGGGCGGCACGGCCTCGGCCGGGGGAGGGGGCGGGTCGTAGACCCGCAGCGTCACGCCCTCCGGCACGGGGAACTGCCGGGCCCCGATGCCCACGACCTTGTTCCCCCGCCGCGCGGCGAGGGCGGGCAGGAGATGCACGTACTGCCCGGGGAAGTTCGGGTGGACCAACAACACCTTCATCGGGGGAGACGGACCTTCCGGGGAGGCTTGGCGGCGCCGGCAGCGGGCCGGGGGCGGGGAATCATTGCCGCTGCGATCCTAGCACGCCTCCCCCGGCCGGCCACGCCCCCTTCCCACGGGGCCGGCCCGCTAAAGGCCGGTCGTGGGATAGGGCGGCACGCCCATCTCGTCCGGCGGCGCGCCCTCGCGGGCCGAGAGGGCGCGGTCGAGGTAGTGCGCCGCGCTGATAAGGGCGAGATGGGTGAAGGCCTGCGGGAAGTTGCCGAGATGCTCCCCCGCCGGCCCCAGCTCCTCGGCGTAGAGGCCGAGATGGTTGGCGTAGCCGAGCATCTTCTCGAAGAGGAAGCGCGCCTTCTTCACGTCGCCCGCCCGCGCCAGGCACTCGACATACCAGAAGGAGCACATGTTGAAGCTGCCCTCGATGCCGTCCAGCCCGTCCACCGAGGAGTCCTCGTAGCGGCGCACCAGGCTGTCATCCACCAGGCGCCTTCCGACGGCATCGAGGGTGGAGAGCCAGCGCGGGTCGGTCGGGCTGATGAAGCGCATCAGCGGCATCAGCAGGCAGGCGGCGTCGAGCATCGTGCCGCCCCGGCTCTGCACGAAGGAGCCCCCGACGGGATCCCAGAAGTTCGTGTGGATATCGTTGTAGATGGCGTCCCGTGCGCGCAGCCAACGCTCCAGCGGCGCGGGGAGGGAGCGCTTGCGTGCGAGGCGGAGCGCGCGGTCCAGCGCCACCCAGCACATCAGCCGGGAGTGCAGGAAGTGGCGGCGCCCGCCGCGCACCTCCCAGATGCCCTCGTCCGCTTGCTCCCAGTTGGCCGCCACCCAGTCCATCGAGCGCGTCACGCCGTCCCAGGCCTCGTGCGAGATCTGCTCCCCGTACTTGTCGGAGAGATAGGCGGCGTCCATCAGCTCCCCATAGATGTCGAGCTGGAGCTGCCCCGCCGCCCCGTTGCCGATGCGAACGGGGGTGGAGCCCTGGTAGCCCCGGAGATGCGGGAGGATCGTCTCGGTCAGCTCCTGATGGCCGTCGAGCCCGTACATCAGCTCCAGCCTGCCGTGCTCGCCGGAGCCCTTCTCCAGCGCCGCCAGCCAGCGCATGAAGGCGATCGCCTCCGCCGTGTGGCCGATGCGGAGGAAGGCGTAGACGGTGAAGGCCGCGTCCCGAATCCAGGTGTAGCGGTAGTCCCAGTTGCGCGCCCCGCCGATCGTCTCGGGCAGGCCGAAGGTGGGGGCCGCGACCATCGAGCCGTGCTCGGCCGAGGTCATCAGCTTCAGCACGAGGGCGGAGCGGTTCACCGTGTCCCGCCAGCGCCCGCGATAGGTGGAGCGCGCGGTCCAGCGGCGCCAGGCATCGGCCGTGCTCTTGAAGCACTCCGCCACCTCGTGCGGGTCGGCGGGGAGGGCGTTCCCCTCCGCCGCGTCCTCCAGCACGAAGGCGGCGGCCTGCCCGGCGCGGAGCTCGAACTCGGTCACCGCGTCGCTGCCCTCGACGTGCAGCGGCACGGTGGCGCGCAGGCGCAGAGCGGCCCCCTCCGGCCCCTCGAAGACGAGGGTGCCGCCCTCCTCCCGCAGCGTGTGGGCGGCGCGGGCGTAGTCGAAGCGCGGGGAGCAGCGCATGCGGAAGCGCATGGGGCCGCGCACTGCTTTCGCCCGGCGCACCAGCCGCTGCGTCGGGCCCAGCGCCATGTAGTCCGAGATCTCCGCCACGCCCTCATGCGAGAGGAAGCGGGTGAGGAGGATGTTCGTGTCGGGCAGGTAGAGCTGGCGGTGGCGCGCGCCGTTCAGCGCGGGGCGCAGCTCGAAGCCTCCGCCCCGCTCGCCGTCGAGGATGGAGGCGAAGACGCTCGGGCTGTCGAAGCGCGGCCAGCAGAGGAAGTCCACCGTCCCGTCCAGCCCGACCAGCGCCGCCGTGCGCAGGTCCCCGACGATTCCGTGGTTCTCGATCGGCTCTCCCATCAGCCGTTCCCGACGAAGCCGGGATAGAGGCTCATCCCGCCATCGACGAAGAGGGTGGTGCCGGTGACGTAGTCGGCCTCGTCCGAGGAGAGCCAGGCCACTGCGCGCGCCACGTCCTCCGGCTCCCCGATGCGTCCGTAGGGGATGAGGCGCAGCAGGCGCTCCAGCGCCTCCTCCGTCTCCCAGGCGTCGCGGTTGATGGGGGTGCGGATGGCGCCGGGGGCGACGGCGTTCACCCGGATGCGGTCGGGCGCCACCTCCTGGGCGAGGGTCTGCATCATCATGTGGATGCCGCCCTTGGAGGCGGCGTAGTTCACATGCCCCGCCCAGGGGATGATCTCGTGGACGGAGGACATGCAGACGATCGTTCCCCGCGCGCCGGCAGGCCGCCCGAGGCCGTGGCGGAAGGCTCGGATCGCCTCCCGGCAGCAGAGGAACTGGCCGGTGAGGTTCACCCCGATTACCGCCTCCCAATCCTTCAGCGACATCTCCGCCACCGCGGCATCCTTCTGGATGCCGGAGTTGGCGACGAGCAGGTCGATCCCGCCCAGCGCCGAGACGGTGCCCTCCACCAGCCCGACCGCGCCCCTCTCCGAGGACACGTCCCCGCCCAGGGCCACGGCCTGCCCGCCGGCATCCCGGATCTCTCGGGCCAGCGCCTCGGCCGGCTCCGCCTTCGAGTGGTAGTTCACCGCCACCGCTGCCCCCGCCCGGGCCAGCTCCCGCGCGACGGCGAGCCCGATGCCGGAGGAGGCGCCGGTGACGAGGGCGCGCCGGCCCTCAAGGAGCGGGCGGGCAGTGCGGTCGGGGGCTGCGGTCATCGGGGTTCCATCTCGGCAGGGTGGGATCGGTGGGGAGGACGAGACCCGAGCCGTCCAACGCCCGCCGCGGGCCGGGGTTCGGTGGCGTCGCCGCAAGGGGATGTTCCGGTTCGCCCCCGGGTCGAGCCCCGAACGCCTGTCGAACGCGCGGGGCCTGGCTGCTAGGAGAATCAAAGGCCTTTCCCGAGTCGCGCGAACGAATCGCTGACGGACGTTCCGGTGCAGGAAACCACAATCCCTGGTGGCCCACCCCTCTCCGTACCACAAGAAAGTTCGCGGAGTGTTCCCGTAAGCGACTCGGCCACTATACGCCGCGACTCCTGCTCGGGCCTGCCCCGCGGCCGTTTCGCCTTTCCCGCCGCGCCGCCCCGCGCTATCCGCCGGGCCCATGGCCACCCTCCCCATCCGCCGCGCCCTCCTCTCCGTCTCCGACAAGACGGGGCTGGTGGAGTTCGCCCGCACCCTCGCCGCCCAGGGGGCGGAGATCCTCTCCACCGGCGGCACGGCGAAGGCCCTGCGCGACGCGGGCATCCCCGTGGTGGAGCTTGCCGACCACACGGGCTTCCCCGAGATCCTGGACGGGCGGGTGAAGACCCTCGTCCCCGGCGTCCATGGCGGCCTGCTCTTCCGCCGGGACCAGCCGGAGCACGTGGCGCAGGTGGAGAAGCACGGGATCGCGCCGATCGACCTAGTCCTCGTTAACCTCTACCCCTTCGAGGCCACCGTCGCGCGCGGTGCTTCCCACGAGGACTGCGTCGAGAACATCGACATCGGCGGCCCCGCCATGATCCGCAGCGCGGCCAAGAACCACGCCCATGTCGCCGTGCTGACCGAGCCGGAGCAGCTGATCGAGGTGGCGCGGGAAATCGCCGAGACCAGCGGCACCTCGCTCGCCACCCGCAAGCGGCTCGCGGCCGCCGCCTATGCCCGCACCGCGGCCTATGACGCCGCCATCTCCCGCTGGTTCGCGCAGGAACTGGAGCAGGACTTCCCGCCCCGCCTCTCCATCCCCGGCATGCTGAAGCAGACGCTGCGCTACGGCGAGAACCCGCACCAGAGCGCGGCCTTCTACCTCGACGGCACGCGCCGCCCGGGCATCGCCACCGCCGACCAGGTGCAGGGCAAGGAGCTGTCCTACAACAACCTCAACGACACCGACGCCGCCTTCGAGGCGGTAGCGGAGTTCGAGGAGCCGGCGATCGTCATCGTCAAGCACGCCAATCCCTGCGGCGTGGCGATCGCGGCGGACCTCAACGCCGCCTGGGACGCGGCGCTGCGCTGCGACCCCGTCTCCGCCTTCGGCGGCATCATCGCCGCCAACCGCCCGCTGGACGCGGAGGCCGCCGAGCGCATCACCTCCATCTTCACCGAGGTGGTGATCGCGCCCGACGCGGACGACGCCGCGCGCGCGATCTTCGCCCGCAAGAGGAACCTCCGCCTGCTGCTGACGAGGGGCCTGCCCGACCCCGCGGCGCCGGGCCTGACCTTCCGCAGCGTCGGCGGCGGCTTCCTCGCCCAGTCGCGCGACGCCGGCCGCGTGGCGGTGGCCGACCTCCGCGTGGTGACGAAGCGCCAGCCGACGCCGCAGGAGATGAACGACCTCATCTTCGCCTTCCGCGTCTGCAAGCACGTGAAGTCAAACGCCATCGTCTATGCCAAGGGCGGCGCGACCGTGGGCATCGGCGCGGGGCAGATGAGCCGGGTGGACTCCGCCCGCATCGCCGCCTGGAAGAGCGCCGAGGCCGCGAAGGCTGCGGGAATTGACACGCCGCTCGCCCAGGGCTCCGTCGTGGCCTCCGACGCCTTCTTCCCCTTCGCGGACGGCCTCCAGGCCGCGGCGGCGGCCGGGGCGATGGCGGTGATCCAGCCCGGCGGCTCCATGCGCGACAACGAGGTGATCGCGGCGGCCGACGAGGCCGGGCTCGCCATGGTGATGACGGGGATGCGGCACTTCCGGCACTGAGGCGGGCCTTTCCCCCTTCCCCAACCCTCGGCGGGGCGGCAGAACCGGAGAATGAGCGCCGCCCCGAGCCTTGCCCCCGACCTCGCCGACAGCCTGCCCAGCCATATCCGGGGGGTGGGCACCAGCCAAATCGGCCTCGTCGCCGACCGGGGGCGTGACGACCCCGACGTGGTGAAGCTCTGGATCGGGGAGGGCGACCTGCCCACCCCCGACTTCATCACCGAGGCCGCGCACCGCGCCATGCTGGCGGGCGAGACGCGCTACACCTATTCCCGCGGCCTGCCCCGGCTACACCAAGCACTGGCCGACTACCACCGCCGCCACTGGGGCGTCGAGGTGGCGCCGGACCGATTCGCCATCACCGCCGGCGGCATGAACGCCATCATGCAGGCCTGCCAGGCGCTGATGGAGCCGGGCGACGAGATCATCATCCCCACCCCGAACTGGCCGAACCTCGCCGAGGCCGCGCGGGTGAACGGCGCCGTGCCCGTCACCGTCCCCTATCGCAGCACGGGCGACGGCTGCTTCACCCTGCCGCTGGAGGATATCGAGGCGGCGATCACGCCGCGCAGCCGGGTCGTCGTGGTGAACTCGCCCTCCAACCCGACGGGCTGGGTGATGCCGATGGCCGAGATGCGGGCGCTGCTCGCCCTCGCCCGCCGGCGTGACCTCTGGATCATCTCCGACGAGGTCTACGCTCACTTCACCTATGGCAACGCGATCGCCCCCTCCTTCCTGCAGCTCTGCACGCCCACCGACCGGCTGATCGTCACCAACACCTTCTCCAAGAATTGGGCGATGACGGGGTGGCGCGCGGGCTGGATGGTCTATCCCGCGGGGCTGGCGGACACCTTCTCCAAGCTGGGCCAGTACAACACGACCTCCATCCCCACCTTCATCCAGCACGCCGCCGTCGCGGCGCTGGAGGAGGGGGACGGCTTCATCCGCACCATGGTCGGCCGCTGCGCCGAGAGCCGCGCCATCATGGTGGACGGCCTCTCGCGCCTGCGCGGCGTCACCGTCTTCCCGCCCGAGGGCGCCTTCTACCTCATGGCCCGGGTGGAGACAGGGGAGACGAGCCTCGACCTCGCCTTCCGCCTGCTACGGGAGGCGAAGGTGGGCGTCGCTCCCGGCACCGCCTTCGGGCCAGAGGGCGAGGGCCTTATCCGCATCTGCTTCGCCGTCAGCCCCGCCCTCGCGCGGGAGGCGGTGGCGCGGCTCACCCGCGTGCTGGGCGAGAAGTAGCGCGCCCGGCGCCGGGCCGGCGGCCTACCCCGCGGTCGCCCGGCTCCGCGCGATGATCCCCGTGGTGGAGCGCCCGGGGACGAGGTCGATCAGCGCCACGCGCCCGCCGCGCGCCCGCACGACATCGCCGCCCACCACGTCCTCCTCCCGGTAGTCCGCGCCCTTGAACAGCACGTCCGGCTGGAGGCGCCGGATCAGCTCCAGCGGCGTGTCCTCCGCGAAGGCGAGGACGAGATCGACGGATTGCAGGGCCGCGATCACCGCCAGCCGGTCCTCCAGCGCGTTCACCGGGCGCGTGGGGCCCTTCAGCCGCCGCACGCTGTCATCCGTGTTCAGCGCCACCACTAGCCGGTCGCATTTCGCCCGGGCTGCCTGGAGCATGGTGACGTGGCCGCGGTGGAGGATATCGAAGCAGCCATTGGTGAAGCCGATCTCCAGTCCCCGCCGGCGCCAGGCCTCGATGACCGGGATCGCCCGCGCCGCCGAGGGGGCGATCTTGCCATCGATGTCGCCATCCTCCCGCGCATCGGCCTCCATGGCCGCGGCGAGTTCCGCGATGTCGAGCGTGGCCGTGCCGAGCTTGCCCACCACCACCCCGGCCGCCGCATTGGCGATCCGCATGGCGCGCGGGAGCGGGTTCCCAGCGGCGACGGCGAGCGCCAGGGCAGCGATCACCGTGTCCCCCGCGCCAGAGACGTCGAACACCTCCTTCGCATGGGCGGGCACGGTGTGGACGCCGTCCCCGGCCTCCACCAGCAGCATTCCCTTCTCCGAGCGGGTGACGAGGATGGCGCCCACCCCGGAGGGGTCGAGCAGGGCGCGGGCGGCGGCGGCCAGCTCATCCTCCGTTCCTGTCGGGCCGGGGGCGGCGGCGCGCAGCTCCTTCAGGTTGGGGGTGAGCAGCGTGGCCCCGGCATAGAAGCCGAAATCCGGCCGCTTGGGATCGACCAGCACGGGCAGGCCGAGGCGGCGGGCCGCGCCGATCGCGTGGCGCACCACATCCTCGCGCAGCAGCCCCTTCGCGTAGTCCGAAAGGACGAGGGCGTGGCAGCCCGGCAGCAGCGCCTCCACCCGCTCGCGGATGGCGGCGGCCTCCCCGTCGGCGATCGGGCCCGTCTCCTCTTCGTCCAGCCGGACGACGTGCTGGTGGCCGGCGATGATCCGCGTCTTGGCGATGGTCGGGCGCAGGGAGCAGGTCGTGGTGGCGTCCACCAGCCCCGGCATGCCGGCGATCAGCGCCGTCACCTCCCGCCCCGCGGCATCGGCGCCCACCACGCCCACCAGCACGGCCTCGCCGCCGAGGGAGGCGATGTTGCGCGCCACGTTGCCCGCACCGCCGAGCATGGCGCGGTTCTCCCCCATCCGCACCACGGGCACCGGCGCCTCGGGTGAGATCCGGTCGATCCGCCCGTAGTGGAAGCGGTCCAGCATCACGTCGCCCAGGCACAGGATGCGCCGGCCGGTGAAATCGATCATGCCACGCCCCTCCTGCCCGGGCCGTCCGCGGGTTCCGCGGGGGGGATAGCGGGTTTCTCGCCGCGCGTCCCCGGCCCGGCGGCGGTGAGAATCCCGGCGGTGAGGTGGTAGAGGCTGCTCGCCGGCGCCGGGCCGGGCAGGGGGCGGCCCTCGGGGTCCAGCCGCTCGAACCAGAGGCCGGGCGGCACGCCGCCGAGATGCCGCCAGAGCGCCGAGAGGGCGCGGGAGAGGCCCGCCTCCGTCGCGTCCGGGCGCAGCGCCTCGGACTTCAGCCGCTCCGTCTGCGGCCAGAGGCGCGAGCCCGGCTCCTTCACCGCCCCGTCGCTCCAGAGCTCGTCGCGCAGCGTGCCAAGGGCGGGGTTCACCCCGTGCCGGTCCACGAAGCCGAGCAGCCCGGGGATGGCCGCCCCGCCGGGCTCGCCCAGCGCCCGGCCTCCCCATTGCAGCAGCCAGACCCATTCGCAGTGATGGCCGGGCTCCACCGCGTGGCGCCTGCCATCCTGCAACGGCTTCCAGGCCTCGTCATAGTATTCGGGCAGGGTGCCGGTGGCGGGGTGGAAGAAGCGGGTGGCGAAGAGCCCCGCCATCTCCCTTGCCCGCTCCCGGAACAGGGGCTCCCCGAACGCCTCCCAGGCGGCGAGGCAGGCTTCCAGCAGGTGCATGTGCGGGTTCTGGCGGCGCGGCAGGGAAGGGGGCAGGCCCTCGACATAGCCGCCCATCGGGTGCCGGAAGCGCGCGTCCAGCAGGGCGAGCAGGGCCAGCGCCTCCCGCCGCAGCGGCTCCGGCGGCAGGACCCGCGCGGCGCTGGCGAGGGCGAGCAGGACGAAGGCGTGGTCGTAGAGGTCGCGGTGGTCGTCCCGCACCGAGCCGTCGAGGCCGAAGAGCCGGGCATAGCCCCCATCCTCCTGCCGGGCGCGCCGCCGCAGGAAGTCCACCCCCAGCTCCACCGCCTCCGCCGCGCGGGGCAGGCCGGCGGCATGCGCCTCGGCGAAGACATAGACCTGCCGCGCCGCCACGCGCAGCCGGCGAAAGTCGGTAGTGCAGCGCGGCCCGTCCAGCTCCAGCGATTCGTGGAAGCCGCCGCGCGGCCAATCCACGCCCTGCTCCAGCCAGAGGGGCCAGGAGAGGTCGCGCAGCCAGGTCAGGGCATCACGGAGGGTCGGCATCGCCCCCGGGGCTTAGCCGAAAAAGATGGACAGGACGTATCCCCTCAGGCCGGGAAGATGCGCGCGGCCCGCGCCTCCAGCGCGCAGGGCTCCCCGCGGCGGGGCAGAGGCGCGTCCGGCGCCGCCACCGCGTCGAAGGAGCCCTTGGGGCCCGTGACCACCAGCCGCGTGCCGGGCCCGGCCGGGCGGAGGGCGCGGAGGGTGAAGGGGCCTTCCGGCGCCGCGCGCGCCAGCAGCTCGTGCGGACGGATGAAGGCGAGCGCCCGCCCCTCCGGCCCCTGGACGGGCAGGGGCGGCAGGGCGTCGCCCTCGAAATGCGCGACGCCGCCCCGCACCGTGCAGGACAGGCGGTTCGCCTCGCCGAGGAAGCCGGCCACGAAGGCGTCCGCCGGGTTCTCCAGCAGCGCGTCCGGCGTGCCGAACTGCGCGATCCGGCCCGCGCGCATCACCGCCACGCGGTCCGCCACCTCCATCGCCTCGTCCTGGTCGTGGGTGACGAGGATGGTGGTGATGCCCACCTCCTCCTGCAGGCCGCGCAGCCAGAGGCGCAGGTCCTTGCGCACCTGGGCGTCGAGCGCGCCGAAGGGCTCGTCCAGCAGCAGCAGCGAGGGCTCGATGGCCAGGGCGCGCGCCAGCGCCACGCGCTGCCTCTGCCCGCCCGAGAGCTGGTCGGGGTATCGCCGCTCCATCTCGGGGATCTGCACGAGGGAGAGCAGCCGCCGCACGCGCTCCGCGATCTCCGCCGCGGGCGGGCGGTTCCGCCGCCGCACGCGCAGCCCGAAGGCGACATTGGAGAAGACGTCCATGTGGCGGAACAGCGCGTAGCTCTGGAAGACGAAGCCGATGCCGCGCTCGCGCGCCGGCACCCCCGCCATGTCCCGCCCGCCGATCGCGACGCTGCCCGCATCCGCATGGTCCAGCCCGCCGAGGATGCGCAGCAGCGTCGTCTTGCCGCTACCCGAGGGGCCGAGGAGCGCCACGAACTCACCTGGCCGCACGGAGAGGCTCACACCGTCCAGCGCCGCGGCGCCCGAGCCGAAGCGCCGCGCGACATCCCTGATCTCGACGCCCGTGCCGCTCATGCCCGCATCATCGCCCGGTGCCGCGCGGGGTCAATGCACCATCTCTCGGCGCCCGGAGAGGCGCTCCAGCACCGTCTTCGCGACGAGCGTGACGAGGGCGAGCAGCGCGAGCAGCGCGGCGACGGCGAAGGCCGCGGCGAACTGGTACTCGTTGTAGAGGATCTCGATATGCAGGGGCATCGTGTTCGTCTCCCCCCTGATATGGCCGGAGACGACGGCGACGGCGCCGAACTCCCCCATCGCGCGCGCGTTGCAGAGAAGCACGCCCGAAAGCAGCGCCCATTTGATGTTGGGCAGCGTGACCAGCCGGAAGGTCTGCCAGCCGCCCGCGCCCAGAGTCGCCGCCGCCTCCTCCTCCGCGCGCCCCTGTTCCTGCATGAGGGGAATGAGCGTGCGCGCGACGAAGGGGAAGGTGACGAAGACGGTCGCCAGCACGAGGCCGGGAAGGGCGAAGACGATCTGGATGTCCCGCGATTGCAGCCAGGGCCCGAACCAGCCCTGCGCCCCGAAGACGAGCACGAAGACCATGCCGGAGATGACCGGGGAGACGGAGAAGGGCAACTCGATCAGCGCGGTCAGCAGCCGCTTGCCCGGGAAGTCGTACTTCGCCACGCACCAGGCCGCGGCGATGCCGCCGATCGTGTTCACCGGCACGGAGATGGCGGCGACGAGAAGGGTGAGGCGGATCGCGGCCATCGCGTCCGGGTCGGCATAGGCCTCCAGCACCGTATCCCAACCGCGCCGCAGCGCCTCGGTGAAGACCGCGGCCAGCGGCAGGGCGAGGAAGACGCTGAGCAGCAGGAAGGCGAGGATCGCCACCCCCCATCGGAGCGGCGCGGGGTCGCGCACGGCGGGGCCAGGGGTCAAGCGGACGGCCTCACCCGCGCCGCCCCGGCCGCAGCCATGCCTGTACGAGGCCGAGCAGCAGGAGCGCGAGGAAGGAGACAGTCAGCATCGCCAGCCCGATCGCCGCGGCGCCGGCATAGTCGAAGGCCTCCAGCCGCTGCACGATCAGCAGCGGCGCGATCTCGCTGACCATGGGGCGGTTGCCGGCGATGAAGATCACGCTGCCATACTCGCCCACGGCGCGGGCGAAGGCGAGGCCGAAGCCCGTCAGCAGCGCAGGCGCGAGGGCGGGCAGCACCACCCGCGCGAGCGCCTGCGCGCGCCCGGCCCCCAGCGTCGCCGCCGCCTCCTCCGCCTCCGTGCCGAGGTCGCGCAGCACGGGCTCGACCGTCCGCACCGCGAAGGGCAGGCCGACGAACATCATCGCGACGAAGACGCCGAGCGGCGTATAGGCCACCGCCACGCCGATCTCCTTCAGCGGCGCGCCTAGCCAGCCGTTCGGCGCGAAGATCGCGGTGAGCGCGAGCCCCGCGACGGCGGTGGGCAGGGCGAAGGGCAGGTCCACCATCGCGTCCAGCAATCGCCGCCCGGGAAAGCGCATCCGCACGAGCACCCAGGCCACGAGCAGCCCGAGCGGCAGGTTCGCGAGCGCCGAGAGCAGCGCCGAACCGAAGGAGAGGCGCAGCGCCGCCAGCACCCGCGCGTCCGACAGCGCGCGGATCACACCCGACACGCCCAGCTCCCAGGGCCGCAGCGCCAGCGCCGAGAGCGGCACCAGCACGATCAGCGACAGCCAGGCGAGCGTCACGCCGAGCGAGAGGCCGAAGCCCGGCAGCGGGTCGCGATGGGCGCGGGCCGTGGTCAACGCACGGGCCGGTAGGCGCGGTCGAAGCTGCCGCCATCGGCGAAATGCGCGCGATGCGCCGCCGCCCAGCCGCCGAACTCCCCGTCCACCGTGACGAGGTTCATCTCGGGGAAGCGGATCGTGGCGGCGGAGAGGGCCGCCGGGTCGCGCGGGCGGTAGAAGCCGCGCGCCGCGATCTCCTGTCCCTCGCGCGTGTAGAGATGGCGCAGATAGGCCTCGGCCAGCGCGCGCGTGCCACGACGCTCCACGTTGCGGTCCACCACCGACACCGAGGGCTCCGCCAGGATGGAGACGGAAGGGGCGACGATGTCGAACCCGCCCTCGCCAAATTCCTTCATGGCGAGGTAGGCCTCGTTCTCCCAGGCGAGCAGCACGTCGCCCTGGCCGCGCTGGACGAAGCTGGTGGTCGATCCGCGCGCGCCCGTGTCGAGCACGGCCACGCCGCGCATGAGCCTGCCCAGGAACTCCTCCGCCGTGGCATCGGACCCACCGGGCTGGCGCCGTGCCCAGGCCCAGGCGGCGAGGTAGTTCCAGCGGGCCCCGCCCGAAGTCTTGGGATTCGGCGTGATAATGCCCACCCCGTCCTTCACCAGGTCTCCCCAGTCCCGCAGCCCCTTCGGGTTCCCTTTGCGTACGAGGAAAACGATGGTGCTAGTATAAGGCGCGCTGTTGTTGGGCAGGCGCGTGATCCAGGCGCGCTCGATCAGCCCGCGCTCGGCGATGGCGTCGATGTCGTAGGCGAGGGCGAGGGTGACGACATCGGCCTGCTGCCCGTCGATCACCGTGCGCGCCTGCGCGCCCGACCCGCCATGGGAAGTGTTCACCCGCACGCGCTGCCCGCCGTTCTCGCTCGCCCAGCGCGCGGCGAAGGCGGCGTTGAAGGCGCGGTACAGCTCCCGCGTCGGGTCGTAGCTGACGTTGAGCAGCGCCGGCGTCGACTGCGCCCGGGCGCCACCCGCCGCGAGCGCGGCGGCGCCGAGCAGGGTGCCGGCCAGGCTGCGGCGCGATTGGCAGATCCTCATCGCGTCTCCTCTGCCGCCGGCATGATGCGGCTCGCCCTCGTGGCGGGAGGGGAACCTTGGAGTGTCGCGAGAGGCGGCGGAATTCACCATTCCGTCAGCGCGTCGCTCAATCCTATACGAGAATAGTGTGTGGAATAGCGATAATGGGCCGGGAGGTTCCCCTACCCGCCGCTTTGCCCGACAATTCCCGCGATGCAGAGCGCCGATGCCACGGTCCGGCTGGACCACCTCTCCGCCGCTGCCGCCCGCGCGGAAACCCCGGCCGGGGCGGGGCGGATGGTCTGGCATGAATGGGGCGAGGGACCGCCCGTGGTGCTGCTCCATGGCGGGGCCGGGTCCTGGCGCCACTGGGCGCGCAACATCGAGCCGCTGGCGAGGCGCTGCCGCGTGCTGGCGCCCGATCTCCCGGGGCTCGGCGCATCGGATCTCCCGCCGGCCGGCACGGAGCTGCCGGGATACGCCACCCTCGTCGCGGCAGGGATCGCTGCGCGGCTGGGAGAGGGCGCTGCCTACGACCTCGTCGGCTTCTCCTTCGGCGCGACCATCGCCGGCCTCGTCGCGGCGCGTGGCGGCGGGGCGGCCTCCCTCACCCTGCTCGGCGCCGGCTCGCTCGGGCTGCCGCGGCAGCCCGTGCCCCTCGTCCCCGTGCGCGACCGGGCGGGCGAGGACAGGGTCGCCGCGCATCGGGAGAACCTCGCCCGGCTAATGATCCACGACCCCGCCCGAATCGACGCCGAGGCCCTCGCCATCCAAGCCTGGAATAGCGACCACGCCCGCTTCCGTAGCCGGAGCGTGACGGGCCCCGCGTCCCTGCGCGACGCGCTGGAGGGAAGCCGGCTACCGCTCCGCGTGATCTACGGGGAGCATGACGCGATCGTGGTGCCGCATCTGGCGGATCGGATCGACTTCTTCCGCGCGCGCGGCGCGGAGCCGCTGGTGGTGCCCGGCGCCGGCCACTGGGTCGCCTTCGAGGCGGCCGGGGCGGTGAACGCCGCCCTGGCCGCCGGGGTCTAGGGCAGGGCTACTCCGCCCGCGCCCGCGGCGCGCCCTCCGCCGGCTGCTCCGGCGCCCCGGCGTCACGCGATGACGCAGCATCACGCGGTGACGCGGGTTCGCGGGGCGGCGGGGCGGGGGGCTCCGGGGCGGGGCGGGTGGTTTCCCGCGCCGGGACCTCGGCCGGGGGAGGGGCAGGCGGCGGCGTCACCTCGCGCGGCGGCGCCTCCGCGGGCGGGGCGGGCGGACGGGTGCTCTCCCTTGGCGGCGCTGCGGGCGGCTCGGCGGGCGGGCGCACCGTCTCGCGCGGCGGGGCGGATGGCGGGGGCGCCGGGGGCGGCGGCACCTCGCGCGCGGGCGGGCGGGGCGCCTCCCCTGTGGGCGGCTCGGCCGGGGCGCGTTCCGGCGCCGGCGCGGCGACGGGCATCACCACCACGGAGACGCTGCGGGCCACGGTGTTGCCGGTGGTGCGGCTGAAGCCGGCGACCCGCGCCTCGGAGCGCAGCCGGGCCTCGGGCAGCCCCGCCGCGCGCAGGGCTTCGCGCACCGCACGGGCGCGGCGGGCGGCGAGTTGCACGCTCGTCTGCTGCCCGCCCTCGCGCCGGGCATGGCCGAGGATGCAGGCATTGCGGTCCGGCTCGCGCTTTAGCAGCGCGACGGCGGCCTGGAGGTTGGCGCGGGCGGCCTCGGTGACCGTGTCCCGCCCGGCGGCGAAGGGAATCTCGAAGACGTCATCCTCCAGTTCCTCCGCTCCGGCGCAGCTGAAGGGCGGCGGCGGCCGGCCAGGCGCCTGGGCGAGGGCGGGGCTGACGGCCAGGGGGGCCGTCAGGGCGAGGAGAAGGGCGGCTGCCCCCCTGGGCAGGCGCGGGGGCAACGGCATCAGAGGGCGGCTCCGGTGGCGGCGAGGGCGCCGGCGTCGCTCAGCCGGTGCAGCAGGGCGGGGGCGTCCACCGCGGGATGGGCGGCCCGGAGGGCGGCCTCGTCCACCTCGCGCCGGGCGAGGATCCAGTTCGCGGCCTCCGCCTCGGGCGGGGTGAGGGGGAGGGTGGCGGAGGGGGTCTTGAGCACCCACTCCGCGCCCCGGCGCACGGGCTTCGCCCCGGTCGGAAGGACGCGGAATCCAGCCCCGCCCCCCTCCGGCGCCGCCTCAGCCGCGCCTTCCGGCTCCAGCCCGCGGGCTGCGAGGAGGTTCACCCCGCCGCGCTGGTAGCGCGCCTCCGCCACGTGGCGGGCGAGGACCTGGAGGACCTGTGGATCCCGCGCCAGCTCGGCGAGCCGCTGGCCGAGCTGGGCGGCCCGGCTGGTGAGGGCGAACTGGGCGGCGGGCGTGCCGTCCTGCCGCGGCAGGGGCTGGCGGAACAGGGGCTCCTGCAGCGCCCGCTCGGCCAGCATGTTCGCGAGGTCGAGCCCGATCGGCGCGTGGACGCCGTAGGCGACATGGACCGAGGCTGGGCCCTCGGCCAGGGCGTCGTGGTACCAGCCGCGGGGGAGGTAGAGCAGGTCCCCCGCCTTCAGCAGCACCTTCTCCCGCAGGGTGCCCCGGGCGCGCTCGTGATGCGCCTGGCCGAGGCTGCGGAAGGCCGGGTGGGGGATGGGGTAGTCGGCGCGACCGGACCAGATGTTCCAGGTCTTCTCGCCCTCCACCTGCACCGCCCAGACGTCGTGCGTGTCGAAATGGGTGGGGAAGGCCTTATGGGCCTGGAAGGAGATGTAGACATTCGCCTGGGCGCGGCCGAACCCCGCCCCCTCCAGCGCTTCCGACACGCTCGCCAGCCCGGGGGTGAGGCTGTCCACATCGTTCAGCACGACCGAGGCGCCCTTGGCCACCCACTCGCGCAGGCGCCGGGCATCGGGCTGCATCACCGGCGTGTTGTCGCGGCCCGTGGCCCGGATGCAGTAGGCCTCGGGCGGGACGGGTTGGATGTCCATCTGCAGCTTGAGGGACTGGCTGGACCAGATATGGGTCTGGTTCAGCAGCCGGTCGATCACGGACCAGGAGAGGACGCCGGCGAACTTCGCCGCCCCGCCCTTGATATGTAGGGGTTGCCTGTCGTGGAACTCCGCCAGGAACCGCGCGGGGTCCATCGGGGCGAGGAGGTCGGCGAGGGTCAGCTGCATGGCACCGCCAAGTTAGAGGCGATCGGGGCAGGGCGGCCAGGGGCGGCGGGCGCGAAAAGAATTCTGCCGGGCGAAGAGGAGGGCCCGGCCACGCTTGCGCGCCGCGCCCGCCTTCCCGATCCTCTCCCGCGCGGAGGAGAGACGCGATGCCCAACGACCTGAAGCCGCCCCCGGCACCCCCTTCGACGCCTCCCTCGGTGCCCGGAGCCACGGACGGCATGAGGGAGGTGCTGCTGGCGGAGGCGGAGGCGGCGCTCGCGCGCCTCGCGCCCGGCCTGCCGCCCACCGGCCGCGCCCTGCTGCGCGCCCTGGCCGGGGCGATCCCGCTGGCGGAGCTGGCCGGCATGGCGCCCGAGGCCCTGGCGGCCGACGCCGCCTCCCTGCACGCCCTGGCCGGCACGCGGCGGAAGGGAGAGGCGAAGTTGCGGCTCAGCCCCCCCGCCGCCGACGGGCGCGGCGCCGGGGCGGTGGCCGAGATCGTCACCGACGACATGCCCTTCCTGGTGGAGAGCGCGCTGGCGGCCCTCACCCTCTCCGGCCGGGCGGTGCGGCGCCTGCTGCACCCCATCCTCGGCGTCTCACGCGATGCGGCGGGGGTGCTCACCGCCATCGGCCCCGCGGGGGCTGGCGGGCCGAACGAGAGCATGATGCGGATCGAGATCGCCCCCGGCGCCGCCCGGCGCCTGGGCGCGGGGGCGCCGCCCGTCGCGGACTGGCCGGGGGTGGAGGCGGCGCTCGCCCGGGCCCTGGCCGAGGTGCGGCAGGCCGTGACCGACTTCCCCGCCATGCTCGCCCGGCTGAAGGAGGCCGAGCTGGAACTGGCCGGGGCGGCGGAGGGGGATGAGGCGATCGCCTTCCTCCGCTGGCTGGCCGAGGACAACTTCGTCCTGCTCGGCCACCGCCTGCTGCGGCTGCCGGCCGAGGGGGGCATGGTGGCCGAGGACGGGCTGGGCCTGTTGCGCGATCCCGATGTGGTGGTGTTCGACGCGCTTCGCGACCTCTCCGCCGTGCCCGGCCCCGTGCGCGCCTCCCTCGCCCAGCCCGTCGCGCTGACGGTGGCCAAGGGGAACCTTCGCGTCCGCGTCCACCGCCCGAGCCATGCGGACGTGGTCGCCACCCGCATCCTCGCCCCTGACGGGCGGGTGACGGGCGTGCGGCTCTTCATGGGGCTCTTCGCGGCCACGGCCTACAACCGCAGCCCGCGCTCCATCCCGTGGCTGGCGCCTAAGGTGCGGCGGATCCTGGCGGGCTCCGGCGCCGCGCCGGACAGCCACGATTCCCGCGCCTTCCAGTCCGTGCTGGACACTTGGCCGCGCGACGAGCTGTTCCAGGCGGAGGAGGCGGAGATCCTGTCGGGCGCCCGCGTGGCGGTGGACCTGACGATCCGCCCGCGCCCGGCCCTCACCCTGCGGCGCGACCCCTTCGGGCGATTCGTCTCCGCCATCGCCTGGCTCCCGCGGGAGAGCTTCGACACGCGGCTGCGCGAGCGGGTGGGGCGCATCCTCGCCGCCGCCTTCAACGGGCGGCTCTCGGCCTTTTACATCGCCCTCGGCGACACGCCGCTGGCGCGCATCCACTACGTCATCGGCACCCGGCCGGAGGCGCCTTCCGAGGTGGATCTCCCCGCGTTGGAGGCCGCCATCGCCCGCGCCGCGCGCGGTTTCCCCGAGGCGCTGGCCGAGGCGTTGGCCGAGGAGGCCGGGGAGGCGGAGGGCGCGCGCCTCGCCGCCCGCTGGTCCGGCGCCTTCCCCGCCGCCTATCCGGAAGTTTCCACCCCCTCCCAGGGCGTGGCCGACCTGCGGCTGGCCGAGGCGGCGCTGGGGGCGGGCGGGCCCGTCGCCGCCATCGCCCGCGCGCCCGGGGAGGGGCCGCGGCGGCTGGTGCTGCGCCTCGCCAGCCCCGGCGCAAAGCTGGCGCTCGCCGACATGCTGCCGCTCTTCGAGAGCCTGGACCTCCGCGCCATCGAGGAGCAGCCCTGGCGCCTCTGCCCCTCTGGCGCCGATCCCGTGGCGCTGCATGTCTACGGCGTGGAAGCCGGCGCCGAGATGCCGGAGAGCCGCTTCGACGAGCTGCTGGACGCCCTCGCTGCCCTGCTCGCGGGGCGGGCGGAGGCGGACGGCCTCAACCGGCTGGTGCTGCGCGCCGGCATTACCTGGCGCGAGGCCTGGCTGCTGCGCGCGCTCTTCCGCTGGTGCAAGCAGGTGGGCTTCGCCTTTCCCCAGCCCGCGGTGGAGGCGGCGCTGGCCGCGAACCCGGAGGCCGCGCGCGTCCTTGTCGCGCTCTTCAACGCGCGCTTCGACCCCGATGCGGAGGACCGGGAGGGAGCGGAGGCGCGGGCCGCCGCCGAATGGTCGGCACTGATCGAGGGCGTGACCGACCCCGATGCGGACCGCATCCTCTCGCGGCTCCGCACCGCGCTCGATGCCGTGCTGCGCACGAACTACTTCCAGGGGCGCGACTACCTCTCCCTCAAGATCGAGAGCGCGCGGGCGGGCGAGATGCCCGATCCGCGCCCCTGGCGGGAGATCTTCGTTTCCGCCATGCACATGGAGGGCTGCCACCTGCGCGCCGGGCCCGTCGCGCGCGGCGGCATCCGCTGGTCCGACCGGCGGGAGGACTTCCGCACGGAAATTCTCGGGCTGATGAAGGCGCAGCGGCTGAAGAACGTCATCATCGTGCCGACGGGCGCGAAGGGCGGCTTCATCCTCAAGGGCAACGTGCCGCCCATGGGCGAGCGCGAGGCCTTCATGGCCGCGGGCGTCGCCGCCTATCGTACGCTGATTCGCGCGATGCTGGACGTGACCGACAATCTCGGCGCGGACGGCGCGGTGGTGCCGCCCGCTCGGGTGGTGCGGCGGGATGGGGACGATCCCTACATCGTCGCCGCCGCTGACAAGGGCACGGCCACCTTCTCCGACATCGCGAACGGCCTCTCGGCCGAGTACGGCTTCTGGTTAGGCGACGCCTTCGCCTCTGGCGGCTCGGCGGGATACGACCACAAGGAGATGGGCATCACCGCGCGCGGCGCCTGGGTGATGATCGCACGCCACTTCGCCGAGCGCGGCATGGACATCCAGCGCGATCCCTTCACCTGCGCGGGCGTGGGCGACATGTCGGGCGACGTGTTCGGCAACGGGCTGCTGCTCTCCCGGCAGACGCGGCTCGTCGCGGCCTTCGACCACCGCCACATCTTCATCGATCCCGACCCTGATCCGGAGGTGTCGTTCAGGGAGCGCGAGCGGCTCTTCCGCCTGCCCCGCTCCTCCTGGGCGGATTACGACGTGCGCCTAGTGAGCGAGGGCGGCGGCGTCTTCCCGCGCAATGTGAGGTTCATCTCGCTCTCGCCCCAGGCGCGGGCGCTGCTCGGCATCGAGGAGGAGCGCGCGGAGCCGGCGGCGGTGATGCGCGCCATCCTGCGCGCCGATGTGGACCTGCTCTATTTTGGCGGCATCGGGACCTATGTGAAGGCGAGCACGGAATCCCAGGCCGAGGCCGGGGACCGCGCGAACGACCCGCTGCGCGTGGACGGGCGGGAGATCCGGGCGCGCGTGCTGGGGGAGGGCGCCAACCTCGCCATCACCCAGGCCGGGCGCATCGAGGCCGCGCGCAACGGCGTCGCGCTCGACACGGACGCGCTGGACAACTCCGCGGGGGTCAGCACCTCCGACCACGAGGTTAACATCAAGATCCTGCTCGCCGAGGCCGAGCGGGGCGGCAAGCTGACGCGGCGCCAGCGCGACGACCTGCTGGAGTCCATGACCGACGAGGTCGCCTCCCTCGTGCTGGCGGACAATGCCGCGCAGTTCGGCGCACTCTCCCTCGAGCAGGCGGCGGGCGCCGAGGCGCTGCCTGCCCAGGCGGCGCTGATGAGCCGGCTGGAAGCGGCGGGGCTGCTGGACCGCGTCGTGCTTGGCCTGCCCTCGGCGGCGCGGATGGCTGAACGCATCGGCACGGGCGACGCGCTGACCCGCCCCGAGATCGCGGCGCTGCTGCCTGTGGCCAAGCTCTGGCTGACGGATGCGGTGGAGGATGGCACGCTGCCGGATGACCCTGCGCTCATCCCCCTGCTCAGAGGCTACTTCCCGCACCCCCTGCAGGAGCGCTTCCCCGAGCTGATCGAGACGCACCGCCTGCGCCGCAACCTCATCGCGACGATGCTGGCCAATGCCGCCGCCAACCGCCTCGGCCCGGCCGGCCTCTCGCGGCTGGCAGGGGAGGGCGACCCGGCCGCCGTCGCCCGCGCGGCCTGGCTGGCCGACCGGCTCTTCGGCATCGGCGCGGCGGCGGACTCGCTCGACACCGCCTCCGTTCCGCCCGAGGCGCGGCGCTCCGCGCTGCTGGCCATCCGCCGCCTGCACGAGGATGCCGCGCGGGCGCTGATGGAGGACACCGCCGCCCCGCTTGGTGAGGCGGAGGCCCTGCTGCAACCGGGCGTCTCCGCCCTGATCGAGGCCGTGCCGGCGCCGGAAGGGGATCCGCTTCCCCCGGCGGCGGCGCGGCTGATGGCGGGGGCCGGCCCGCTCTCCGCCGCCATCGGCATCGTGCGGCTGGCGGCCAGCGCGGGGGTGCCGCCCGCCGAGGCCGCCGCCGCCGTGGCCGCTGCCGGGCGCGACTTCGGGCTGGAGGCGCTGCTGGCCGCCGCCCGCGCCGCCGCCGCCCCCGGCGCCTTCGGCCCGCGCGCGCGGGGCGCGCTGCTGGAGGATCTCGGCGCGCTCCAGGCCCGGATCTCCCGCGCCGCCCTGGCCGGCGAGGCGCCGCGCCCGGCCGAGGCCGCGCTGCGCCTGGCGCGGGAAGCGGCGGGGCAGGGGGAGTTGGCGGCCGTCTCGGTGGCGCTGCGGGCGCTGGAGCGGGCCATGCCGCTTTGAACCGGCGCGAGCTGGCCTGGGCCTTTTACGACTGGGCCAACAGCGCCTTTCCCACCGTGGTTACCACCTTCGTCATCGCCACCTGGTTCGCCCAGGGGCTGGCGCCCGACCCGGCGACGGGGCAGGCGCTGTGGGGGTGGATGCAGACCGCGGCGGGAATCGCCATCGCGATCCTCTCGCCCGTGCTCGGCGCGGTGGCGGATGCGGGCGGGCGGCGGCGCCTCATGCTCGCCCTCTGCACCCTCGCCACGGCGGGCCTCACCGCGGCGATCTGGTTCGCGCCAGGCGTCGCGGACCCGGCCCTTCTCGTCCTGGTCCTTGTCGGGCTGGCGACGGTGGGTTTCGAGGTCGGGACCGTCTTCTACAACTCGATGCTGCCGGAGGTGGCGCGGGCCGGGCGGATCGGGCGCGTCTCCGGCCTCGCCTGGGGGCTGGGCTATGCGGGTGGGCTGGCCTGCCTCGTCCTCTGCCTCTTCGGCCTCGTCCGGCCGGATCCCTCGCCCCTTGGCCTGGACCGGGCGGCGGGGGAGCACATCCGCGCCGCGGCGCTGCTGGTCGGCGCCTGGATCCTTCTCTTCGGCTGGCCGGTGCTGCTCGCCTACCGCGACCCGCCCGGTGCGCGCCCCTCCTGGGGCCGGGCGGCGCGGGAGGGGCTGCGGGAGATCGGGGCGGTGCTGCGCGGCCTGCCCGCGCGCCCGGCGATGCTGCGCTTTCTCGTCGCGCGGCTCTTCTACACGGACGGGCTGAACACGCTCTTCGCCTTCGGCGCCATCTTCGCCGCGGGCGTCCACGGGATGCCGTTCGAGAGGGTGCTGATCTTCGGCATCGCGATGAACGTCTCCGCCGGTCTCGGCGCCGCGCTGGGCGGGCTGGTGGAGGACCGGCTGGGATCGAGGCCCACCGTGCTCGTCTCCCTCCTCGCCCTCGTCGCCATCGGCACGGCGCTCGTGCTCGTGGAGAGCACTGCGCTTTTCTGGGCGCTGGCCCTCGTGCTCGGCCTCTTCTTCGGCCCGGCCCAGGCGGCCTCGCGCACGCTGATGGCGCGGCTGGCCCCGCCGGGGGAGGTGGCGGCGCATTTCGGCCTCTTCGCCCTCTCGGGCCGCATCACGGGCTTCCTCGGCCCCGCCGTGCTGGCGGCGGTGACGGAGGCGAGCGGCAGCCAGCGCGCGGGCATGGCGACGACCGCCGCCTTCATGGCGCTCGGCGCCGCGCTGCTGCTGGGGGTGCGGGAGCCTGCGCGTCAGTAGCGCCGCCGCCGCGCCGCGGCGACGAGCGGCACGGTGGCGAGAATGATGCCGGAGACGAGCGCCCCGATCGCGAGCAGCCCGCCCGTCGTCACCCGCGTCTCCGCCTCGATCATGAGGTGGTTGCCCACGCGCAGGTCGAGGCTCGCGCTGTGCCCCGAGGGCTTCTCATCGGCCATTCTGCCCATCCCTCTCTCCGGTGGCGGTGCGCCGGCCACCCATCTCGCGCCCCCAGGCGCGAAGATCGGCGACGAAGGCCTCCGGCACCTCCATCGCCGCGAAATGCCCCCCGCGCGGCTGCTCCGTCCAGCGGCTGACGGCATGGCCCCGCTCCACCCAGCTCCGTGGCGGGAAGGGGCTGCGCGGGTCGGGATAGGCGGCGAGGGCGGTCGGTACCTCCACGCGGCGCCCGGGCGGCATCCTGCGGATGCCCTCTGCCGCGGCGCCCGCGTAGAACCAGGCCGCGGTGGTGAAGGCGTCGTTCATCACATAGATCATGATGTTCGTGAGCAGCCGGTCGGTGCCGAAGACGGCCTCGAAACGCCGCTCGCGCAGGTCGGCCCAGTCGTGGAAGCGCTCGGCGATCCAGGCGGCCTGGGCCAGCGGGTTGTCCTGCATCGCATAGGCGAGCGACTGCGGCTTCGTTCCCTGCAGCTGCGCATAGGCGCCGAGCTTTTGCTGGCTCGCGTCGAAGGCGGCTTTCCAGGCGATTTCCTCCGCCGTCTCCGGGGAAGCATCGGGGTGGACGAGCACGTAGTTCAGATGGATCGCCTCGACCGAGGCGGTGTGCTCGAGGGCGAGCCAGGCCGCGACCGCCGCGCCCCAGTCCCCGCCCTGGGCGCGGTAGCGGGGGTAGCCGAGCCCGCGCATCAGCGAGTCGAACATCCGGGCCGCCGTGCGGGCGCCGACCGGCGCGCGCGGCTTGCCGGAGAAGCCGAAGCCGGGGAGCGAGGGGATGACGAGGTCGAAGGCGTCCCGCGCCTCCCCGCCATGGCGGGAGGGGAAGGCAAGCGGACCGATCACGTCCAGGAACTCCGCCACCGATCCTGGCCATCCGTGGGTGAGGAGAAGCGGCCGCCGCCCCTCCGCCTCCCCGACGACATGGATGGCGTGGATGTCCAGCCCGTCGATCCGGGCGAGGATCTGCGGGTGGCGGTTCAGCCCGGCGGCCGCGGCCTCCGAGTCATAGCCCTCGATCCAGTGGTCGCGCAGGGCGGCGAGGAAGGCTGGGTCGCAGCCGAGATCCCATCCCGCCCCCTCTGGGGCGAGGGGAAGCGGCGTGGCGCGGAGCCGCTCGCGCAGCCGGGCCAACTCCGCCGGGGGCCATGCGACCTGGAAGGGGCGCGATTCCATCCGGCTTCTCCTGCTGCCGTCCCCTGCAACGCCGCAGGCGGCGCAGGGATTTTGGGGCGGGGTTCGGCCCTTCCGCCACCGCGAGATGGCGGTCTATGCTCCCGCCAGAGGAAAACAGTTCAAGGAGTTCGGACGATGGGACAGATCCCGCGCCGAGGATTGATGGCGGCAGGGCTCGCCCTCGCCGCACCCCGCATCGCCCTGGCCCAGGGCGGGCAGATGGCCATCGGCACCGGGACCACGGGCGGCGTTTACTACCCGCTGGGCGGCGCGCTCGCGAATCTCATCTCCCGCCAGATGCCGGGCACCTCCGCGACCGTGGAGGTGACGGGCGGCTCGGTCGGCAACCTGCAGCTGCTCGGCGCCAACCGCGTAAGCCTCATCTTCAGCCAGGTGGACGCCGCGGTGGACGCGGTGCGCGGGCAGGACCGCTTCCGCGGACGCCCCGTGCCGGCGCGCGCGATCGCGGTGATCTACACCAACCGCATGCAGGTGGTGACGGTGGCGAGCACGGGCATCAAGTCGATCGCCGACCTCAAGGGCAAGCGCATCTCCACCGGTGCGCCGGGATCGGCAACCGAGGTGATGGGGCTGCGGCTGATCGAGGCCGCGGGCCTCGACCCCGCGAAGGACTTCCGCGCGCGCGAGCGCCTCTCGCCCGCCGAATCCACCAATGCGGTGAAGGACGGCAAGCTCGACGCCTACATGTTCGTCTCGGGCATCCCGACGAGCGCGATCACCGATCTCGGCGCCAGCCCCGGCGTGCAGCTCCAGATGATCGACCACGACGAGTACACCGCGAAGATCGTGGAGAAGTACGGCCCGGTCTACTTCAACGAGGTGATCCCCGCCGGCACCTATCCCGGCCAGACGACGGACAACAAGCAGATGTCCGTCGCCAACGTTCTGGCCGTGCGCGACGATATGCCAGCCGAAATGGTGAGCAAGCTGCTGCGCATCACCTGGGACGGCCGCGAGGATCTGGCGCGCACCCATGCAGAGGCGCGCAACTTCAAGCTGGAGGGGCAGAAGACCGCCGCCGCCGGCATCCCCTGGCACCCCGCGGCGGAAGCCTTCTGGCGCGAGACCGGCGCGAATCTCGGTTGATGCGCCCGGGGAAGGAGGTGGAGAAGCAGGCGGCGGAGCTGGCCGCTCCGTCCGACGGGCCGCCGGGCGCCGCGCCCGGCCTCGGAGCGGGGCTGCCGCCGGAGGTGGCGCCGGGCGCGCTCGATGCCGCCACCACCGCGCGAGTGGAGGCGTTGATCGAGGAGGAGGAGGGCGCGCAGCACCGCTTCGGCGGCGTCCTCGCCTGGATCGGCACGGCGATGGCGATGGCGATGAGCCTGTTCCATCTCTGGGCGGCCTGGGACATCGTGCCCACCACCACGCTGCGCTTCGTGCATGTGGGCTTCGCCCTGGCGCTGGGCTTCTTCCTCTTCCCCGTCGCGCGCCGCTTCCGACACCGCTTCATGCCCTGGGACGCCGTGCTGATCGCGGCCGGGCTCTACATCACCTGGTATCTCATCTCCGGCGGCGACGACCTGCAGGACCGCGTCATCTTCCCCGAGCCGATGGACCTCGTCGTCGGCTGGATGCTCGTCGCCCTCGTGCTGGAGGTGACGCGCCGCACGACGGGGTGGGTAATGCCGGTCGTCGCGATCGTCTTCATCGCCTACGCCTTCCTCGGCAACCTGCTGCCCGCGCCCTGGACGCACCGGGGCTATGATTCCGAGCGGCTGATCCCGCATCTCGCGGTGGGGCTGGACGGGATCTTCGGCACGGCGGTGGATGTCTCGGCCACGCTCATCATCCTCTTCACCATCTACGGCGCAATCCTCCAGCTCTCGGGGGCCGGAAAGTTCTTCGTGGACTTCTCCTTCTCCGTCATGGGCGGCAAGGCGAGCAGCGCGGGGCGCACGGTGGTGCTCTCCTCCTTCCTGCTCGGTGGCCCCTCGGGCTCGGGCGTGGCCACCACCGTCACCCTCGGCACCGTGGCCTGGCCGATGATGAGGAAGGTGGGCTACCGCGCCGCCGATGCGGGCGGGCTGCTGGCGGCGGGCGGGCTGGGCGCCATCATCTCGCCCCCCGTGCTCGGCGCGGCAGCCTTCCTCATCTCCGAATATCTGAAGATCGGCTATCTCGACGTGCTCCGCATGGCGCTGATCCCGACCTGCCTCTACTACGCCTCCCTCCTCTTCATGGTGGAGCTGGACCAGCGGCGGCTCGGGGCGGCGGGGAAGGCGGTGGAGGTGCCGGCGGCGACGCCCGCGCGGGAGCTGGTGCGGAAATACGGCTTCCACTTCTCCTCCCTCGTCGCGATCATCGTCTTCATGGTGCTCGGCTACAGCTCCACGATGGCCGTGCTCTACGCGATGGTGGTGGCCGTCGTGCTCTCTTTCCTCCGCCGGGACACGGCGCTGATCCCGCGCAAGCTGATCGGGGCGCTGGCGATCGGCGCGATCCAATCCGTCGGCATCGCCGCCACCTGCGCCTGCGCCGGCATCATCGTGGGCGTCATCACCCTCACCGGTCTCGGGCTGAAGTTCTCGGACATCGCGATCCAGGCGGCCAACGGCTCGGTGCTCGGCACCGCGCTCTTCACCGGGCTGATCGTCTGGGTCATCGGCCTCGCCGTGCCGGTGACGGCGAGCTACATCATCTGCGCCGTCGTCGCGGCGCCGGCGCTGACGAAGCTCGGCGTGCCGGACTACGCCGCGCACATGTTCGTCTTCTACTACGCCGTGCTGAGCGAGGTCTCGCCGCCCACCGCCCTCTCGCCCTTCGCGGCGGCGGCGATCACGGGCGCCGGGCCCTACTCCACCACGCTCCAGGCGTGGAAATATACGCTGCCCGCCTTCGTCCTCCCCTTCGTCTTCGTGACGGATCCCGAGGGCGTGGGGCTGCTGCTCTCGCTCAAGCCGGGGATGACCTGGCTGGACGTGGGCTGGCAGATCCTGCTCGCCACTGCCGGGCTCGCGGCGCTGGCGGCGGCCTGCCAAGGCTTCTTCCGCCGCGCGCTCAACGGGCTGGAGCGGGCGGGCTTCGCACTGGCCGGGCTGCTGCTCGTCTTCCCCGCGCTGCTGGAGGGCGTGGTGCCCTGGCTGCCCGCACCGCACCTGATCGGGCTGGCGCTGGGGGCGGGGCTGCTCGCCTGGCAGGCGAGGGGGCCGGCGGTGGCCTGAGGCGTGGGGCGCCGGCCCCTGCCATCAGGCGTTCAGCTCGTTCTTCACGAAGCGGCCGGCCTTGAGGATGGCGGGCATGTGGCGGCCCTGGCTGGTGAGGAGGGAGAGGTCCGCCAACGG
>JBHTFH010000036.1:0-40327 GCA_042666135.1 Roseomonas sp. GCM10028921
CAGGCTCATAACCTGAAGGTCACAGGTTCAAATCCTGTCCCCGCATCCAAATACATCCCAAACACAAAGACCCGACAAAAGCCCCGACACGCACCGCAAATGCCCCGGCAACATCGCCGGGGCGTTTTGCGGTTTGAACCCCCTCCGCTAAGCTTGGTGGCGATCGAGGCATGTGCCGGTGCGCATCACTGGGCACGCGAGATCAGCGATCTCGGCCACACGGTCCGCCTGATCCCACCGACCTACGTCAAGCCCTCCGTGAAACGGCAAAAGAACGACGCGTCAGACGCTGAGGCGATCTGCGTGGCGGCGCAGCAGCCGACCCCAAGCGCTTCGTGCCGGTCAAGGACGAGGCGTAGCAGGCTAACGGGGTATTGCCCGGCAGAAGTCGACCGGCGGAAAGCAGGGGCTCGGAGCCGTCTCGAAGCAAGGGGAGCGAACCCTCAGGCGCCCGCTCATCATCGGGGCCAGTGCCGTGATCCGCTGGGCCAGTCAGCGTGGGGCGCCCGCAGGATCGTGGCTGGCGCAGATGTTGGCGCGCAAGCCAAAGATGCTGGCCGTCGTCGCTCTGTCCAACAAGCTGGCCCGCACCGCGTGGGCCCTCTTGGTCAAGGGCGGCACATACCGAACTCCGGTTCCAGCCACATAAACGGCTGGAACCTGAGGCGCAGGGCGAACGAAGGAGAGTATGGCGCAACGGTCGGCGAGACGGGTTCGGAAAAGCCAGGGTGTCCCCACCGTGCTTCGTGCACGCTCCATGTGATCTGGCTCCGATCCCCGAATTCTCCTTGCGTCGGAGGGGGCGTCCACAGATGGGGCACGGACATGACCACCACCTGGACCGGCGAGGGCCAGGCGGCGGTGTTCGTGGCCCTCGATCACCACAGCGCCGGGTGCGTCGGCCTCCACGCCGCCCGGCGCGGCACCCGCTTCGAGGCACTCGAGCCCCTCAGGCAGGGGGTGCGCCAGCACTTCGGCGGCTTCGCCCAGGGCATCGCGGCAGGCCTCGCTCTCCGTCATGACCACGGCAGCCAGTACATGTCCGATGCCTTCCAGGGCGAGCTGGAGTTCCTCGGCATCGAGAGCTCGCCCGCCTTCGTCCGGGCACCCGAGGGGAATGGCTGCGCCGCTGTCGAAGCAGTGCTTCGACCATCCCTACCCTGAAGGAAAACCTCCTATGGGTCCGCACCTTCGACACCGTCGAGCAGATCCGCCAAGCGCCGCTCGAATTCCGTCAGATCTACAACTCAACCTGGCTCATCGAGCGCCACGGCTTCAGAACACCTGATGCCGTCCGCCAGGATCAGCTTTCACCCGCGGCACTCGCCGCATAGGGTCCAGCACGGTGTCTCAACAATCGCGGACGGTACACGCGGGAACTGCGGCGCGCGGGGTAGGGCGCTATGTAGGGGGCCGAGAGGCGCAGGCTCTCGCTCACCCCGATCTCGTGGTTCTCTCGGTGCAGGACGCCGAGGTCGAAGGCGAGAAGCACGACGACGAGGCCGAGAAAGCCGAGCCACATCCAGACGGGCGTTCCCAGCCACTCGGCAAGCAAGAGGGCGGACTCCATGCCGGTCACTCCATGCCGGCCGTGATGCCGAAAAGTGATCCGACATCGCGGCGCGGCCGGCAGCGCTCGCCAGAGGAACCCGGATTCGGGGTTCCGGGAGAGGAGTTAGGGGACGCAGAGGGCAGCCTCAAGGGATCTGGCCCGCCTGCATCCCCGGTGCCCGCACCGGTTTCGTTTCGCTCAAGCGAACGCTGCCCTCACTCCCGCGGCATTTCCCGCCCGGGGCGTTCGGGCCTATACCCCGCGGCCCCGGAACCACGGCAAGGGCCGCTCATGTTTCTCGTCACCGGCGGCGCCGGCTTCATCGGCTCCAACCTCGTCGCCGCCCTCTCCGCGCGCGGGGATGAGGTGATGGTCTGCGACCGGCTGCGGGACGGGCCGAAGTGGCGCAACATCGCGGAGGCCGTCATCGCGGGGGTCCTGCCGCCGGAGGATCTGCCGCGCTGGCTGGAAGGGGCGCCGAAGCTCCGGGCGGTGTTCCATCTCGGCGCCGTCTCGGCCACCACCGTCACCGACGGGGACCTCGTGGCCGGCAGCAACCTGAACCTTACCCTGCATCTCTGGGACTGGTGCGCGCGGCACCGCGTGCCGCTGATCTACGCCTCCTCCGCCGCCACCTATGGCGACGGCGCACAGGGCTTCGACGACGACGCCGATCCCCGCGCCCTCGCACGCCTCAGGCCCCTCAACCTCTACGGCTGGTCGAAGCACGCGACGGACCGGCGGATCGTGCAGATGCTCGGCGCTGGAGGTGTCGCGCCGCCTCAATGGGCGGGGCTGAAGTTCTTCAACGTTTACGGCCCGAACGAGGCGCATAAGGGCCGCATGGCGAGCGTGGTGCTGCACAAGTGGCGCCAGGTGGCCGCCGGCGAGCCCGCCACCCTCTTCGCCTCCGACCGGCCGGACATCGACGATGGCGGCCAGCTCCGCGACTTCGTGCATGTGGAGGACTGCGTGGCCGCCATGCTCTGGCTGGCGGAGAACCCGTGCGTGAGCGGGCTGTTCAACATCGGCACGGGGAGGGCTCGCAGCTTCGCCGACCTCGCCCGCGCCATCTACGCCGCCCGCCAGCAGCCGCCCGACATCCGCTATATCTCCATGCCCGAGGACCTTCGTGGCAAGTACCAGTACTTCACCGAGGCGCGCATGAACCGCCTGCGCGAGGCCGGCTTCGACCGCCCGCCCCTATCGCTGGAGGAGGGCGTCGCGCGCTATGTCCGCCAGCTCGACGCCGGAGAGGTGCCCGCTTGATCCCCGCCATCCTCTTTCCCGCCTTCGACCCCGTAGCGGTGGCCATCGGGCCGGTCGTCATCCGCTGGTACGCGCTGGCCTATATCGTCGGCATCGTCATCGCTTGGCGCATCGTGCGCCACCTCGTGACAAAGCACCCCGTCGCTGGAACGCCCGAACAGGCGGACGACTTCGTCACCTGGGCGACGCTCGGCGTCATCCTCGGCGGGCGCATCGGCTACGTGCTGTTCTACCGACCCGACATCATCCTGAGCTCGCCCTGGGAAATCGCCTATCTCTGGCATGGCGGCATGTCCTTCCACGGCGGCGCGGCGGGGGTGATCGTCGCGCTCGCCCTGTTCTGCCGGCACAACCGCATCCCCTTCCTCCTCTTCTCCGACCGGGTGACGAGCGCGGTGCCCATCGGTCTCGGCCTTGGGCGGCTGGCGAACTTCGTGAACGGGGAGCTATGGGGCCGCACCACCGACGTGCCCTGGGGCGTGATCTTCCCCCATGCCGGGCCGGAGCCGCGCCACCCGTCCCAGCTCTACCAGGCGGCGATGGAGGGGGTGATCCTGCTGGTCATCCTGCAGTGGATCATACGCACGCCCTTCCTCCGCGCCCGCCCGGGCTTCACGGCCGGCGCCTTCCTAGCGGGCTACGGCGTCGCACGCATCATCGGCGAGTTCTTCCGCCAGCCCGACCCGCAACTCGGCTTCCTCCTCGCCAACGCCACCATGGGGCAGCTCCTCTCCGTGCCGATGGTGCTGGTGGGCGCGTGGCTGATGGCGCGCAGCCGCCGCGTGGTGGAGGTCCCCGCCGCGTGAGCGGCTTGGCGAAGAGCGTCGCGTGAGCGGCCCGGCGGGAGGCACCGCGTGAGCGCGCCGGAGCGGCTGGACGCCCTCATGGCCCGCGCTAACGCGGCCTATTACGCCGGGGACGACCCCTTCGGCACGGGCGGCGACTTCACGACCTCCCCCGAGATCACCCAGGCCTTCGGCGAGTGCCTCGGCCTCTGGGCCGCCGTGACCTGGGTGCTGATGGGCCGTCCCGATCCCGTGATCCTCGCCGAGGCCGGGCCGGGGCGCGGCACGCTGATGGCCGACGCCCTGCGCGCCGCGTGGGGCGCCATGCCGGATTTCGCCCGCGCCGCCCGGCTGCACCTGATCGAGACCTCCCCCCTGCTGCGGGAGGCCCAGCGCGCCCGCCTACGGGCCGCCACCTGGCACGAACGCGCGGAGAGCCTGCCCGCCGGCCCCCTGATCCTGCTGGCCAACGAGTTCCTGGACGCCTTGCCTATCCGCCAGTTCGTCCGCCGCGGCGGCGCCTGGGCCGAGCGCTGGGTGGAGGACGGCGCCTTCGCCGAGCGCCCCGCCTCGGACGCCCCGCTGCCCGACGCCGGGGAGGAAGGCGAGATCCGCGAGGTGAACGAGCCCGCCCGCGCCCTGGCCGCCGCCCTCGGCGCGCGGCTGGCGGGGCAGGGGGGCGCCGCCCTGTTCATCGACTACGGCCCGGCGCGGAGCGGGCCGGGGGATAGCCTCCAGGCCATCCGGGACCGGCGAGCCGCCGACCCACTTAAAGACCCCGGTACGGCCGACCTCACCGCCCATGTCGATTTCGAGGCCCTGGCCCAGGCCGCCCGTGCGGCCGGTGCCGCCGCCCACGGGCCGGTGCCACAGGGGGTGTTCCTCGCCCGCCTCGGCCTGCACAGCCGCGCGGCCGCGCTCGCATCGGCCGATGCCGGGCGCGGGGCACGCCACATCGAGGCCGCCACCCGCCTGACCGCGCCCGAGGCGATGGGGCGGCTGTTCAAGGCGCTGGTCCTGTGCCACCCGGACCTCTCCACCCCGCCCGGCTTCGAACCCGCATGACCGCCGAATTCCTCACCGCCCCCGCCCTCTCGGGGATGCCGCACGGCTTCTTCACCCGGCGCGGCGGCGTCTCCACCGGGCGCTTCGCCAGCCTCAACTGCTCCCTCTCCGGCCAGGACGACCCGGAGGCCGTGCAGGAGAACCGGGTGCTGGCCATGCAGGCGATGGGGGTGGAGCCCGCCTCCCTCTCCGGCCTCTTCCAGGTCCACGGGGCCGAGGTGGTGGTGGCCGAGGCGCCCATCCCGCACGACCACCGCCCGCGCGCCGACGGGATCGTCACCGCCCGCCCCGGCGTGACGCTGGGGATCATCACCGCCGATTGCGGCCCCGTCCTCTTCGCCGATCCGCGCGCGGGGGTGGTGGGCGCCTGCCATGCCGGCTGGCGCGGGGCGCTGGGCGGGGTGCTGGAGGCCACGATCGCGGCGATGGAGGGGCAGGGCGCCCGGCGCGCCGACATTACCGCCGTCCTCGGCCCCTGCATCCGCCAGCCGAGCTATGAGGTGGGCGCCGACCTGCGCGCCGAGCTGCTGGCGAGCGACCCGGAGGGCGGCCGCTTCCTCGCCCCCGGCCGGCGGAAGGGGCACTGGCAGTTCGACATGGCCGGCCTCATCCTTGCCCGCCTCCGCGCCGCCGGGGTGGCCGCCGAGGCTCTGCCGAACAACACGCTGGCCGAGGAGGGCCTGTTTTTCTCTCACCGCCGCCGCACGCTGGAGGGCGGCGGGCCGATTGGGCACCAGCTTTCGGCCATCGCGCTCCCCGCTTGACCGGCCCGGCCGTGATCGGCCCACTGTGATCAGCCCTGGCGCCGTGCCTCCCACCCGTGGATAAGGGCGGCGCCCATGCCCTACCTCCCCCTTTTCCTGGCGCTGATGTTCCTCACCCTGCTCGTCTCCTGCTTCCTCGGTTGAGGTCATGCGCCCCATGCTGAAGCCCCTCCGCCCACTGACCGGGATGCTGGCCTGCGCTCTTCTGGCCGTCCTGGCGGGATGCGGGCCGCTGCCCCAGCCCTTCCGCGGCAATCCGGGCGCCGAGGCCCGGCGGCTGGCCGTGCCGCCGGCCTATCGCATCGCCGTGCCCCGGCCGAACGCCGCCCTCCTCTCCGATGTCGCCTCCTCCGACTTCGCGGTGGCGGTGGCCGAGGCGCTGGAGGCCGCCGAGGTGCCCGCCGTCGCCGGCCCGCCCGCGCCGCTCGACTGGCGCCTCGACATCTCCGCCGAGCAGGACGGCCGGACCGTGACCCCCGCCTATGCCCTGGTGGACGCCGATGGGGCGGTGCTGGGCCAGGCGCGCGGCGGTACCGTGCCGGTGGCCGAGTGGAGCCGTTCCGAGGGCACCATGCTGCGCCGCGTGGCTTCCCGCGACGCGGAGGTGGTGGCGGGCCTCCTGGCGCGGGGCGAGGCGGCCCGGCGGGCGGCCGAGCCGGTGGCCTTCAACGGCGCGGGCGGCCCGCCGCGGGTGCGCTTCACCGGGGTGAAGGGCGCGCCGGGGGACGGCAACGCGGCCCTCGCGGCCCGCATGCGCGACTTCCTGGCGACCAAGGGCTTCGTGGTGCAGGAGGGCTCGGAGGGCGCGGCCTTCGCCCTGACGGGGGAGGTGGCCCTCGCCCCCGCCGCGGCCCGGCAGCAGCGGGTGGAGATCCAGTGGCGCGTCTCCCGGCGGGACGGGCACGACCTCGGCCTCGCCGCCCAGATCAACGAGGTGCCGGCGGGCTCGCTCAACGGGCTGTGGGGCGATGTCGCCTATGTCGTCGCCGAGGAGGCGGCGGCGGCGGTGCGCGACATCATCGCCAATGCGGGCGGGCTGGGCGAGGCCGCCGCTCGGCGCCCGGAGCCTGCCCCTTCGCCCGCCCCCGCCCTGCCGGCCGGATCAAACCTTCGCTAGAACAAAGGGCTGGGCCGGGGCGCGCGGCTTGGTGGCACGGGGCCTGCGTGCCCCGTGATGCGGGGTCTGTGAGCATGGCTCCCGCCCGCCGCCCGGCATGGACTTGGGCGCGCGCGGTTGCTATCCCCCCGCCGCCTCACGCCGCGTCCGACTCGCCCGCGGCGCGCCCGGAGATCCCACGCGGATGAAGATCCTCGCCTGCAACAGCAACCGCCCCCTCGCCGAGGCGGTGGCCGCGGCACTCAACCTGCCGCTCACCCAGGCCTCGGTGCGACGCTTCGCGGATCTCGAGATCTTCGTCGAGATCCAGGAGAACATCCGCGGCGAGGACGTGTTCGTGATCCAGTCCACGAGCTTCCCCGCCAACGACAACCTGATGGAGCTGCTGATCACGCTCGACGCGTTGCGCCGCGCCTCGGCCCGCCGCGTGACCGCCGTGATCCCTTATTTCGGCTATGCCCGGCAGGACCGTAAGTCCGGCCCGCGCACGCCGATCTCGGCCAAGCTCGTAGCGAACCTCATCACCCAGGCCGGCGCGGACCGCGTGCTGACGCTCGACCTTCATGCCGGGCAGATCCAGGGCTTTTTCGACATCCCCGTGGACAACCTCTTCGCCGCCCCGCTCTTCGCGCGCGACATCGCGGAGCGCTTCAAGGGCCGCGACGTGATGGTCGTCTCCCCCGATGTCGGCGGCGTCGTGCGCGCGCGCGCCATCGCCACACGGATCCACACCGATCTCGCCATCATCGACAAGCGCCGGCCGCGCGCGGGCGTGTCGGAGGTGATGAACGTCATCGGCGAGGTGGAAGGCCGCGACTGCATCCTGGTCGACGACATCGTCGACTCTGGCGGCACGCTGTGCAACGCGGCCGAGGCGCTGCTGAAGAACGGGGCGCGTTCCGTCAGCGTCTATGTCACGCACGGCGTGCTCTCGGGCGGGGCGGTCGCGCGCATCGGCGCGGCGCCGATCGAGCAGATGATCATCACCGACAGCATCCAGGCCACCGAGGCCGTCCGCATCTCCCGCAACATCAAGCAGCTCACCATCGCGCCGCTGTTGGCCGAGGCGATGCGCCGCATCTCCGAGGAATCCTCGGTCTCGACGCTGTTCAACTGACGGGAAAGGGGCGGGAGAGATCGCTCCCCCGCCCCCTGTCATCCCCCGCGGAAGCTGCCTTCCGCTAAATCCTCAGGCCTCGTGGGGCGTGCTGCGCGCCCAGTCGTGGCTGTGCACGAGGCCATCGTCGTAGAAATCCTCGGCGGGCTGCGCCTGAGCCTGGGCCTGCTGCACCTGCTGGCGCTTCATGGGCGCCCGGGGAGGCTCGCGGGCCCAGTCATGGGAGTGGACCAAGCCGTCGTCGTAGTTGTCGTGGCTCATGCTGATCTTCCTCGTTCCCTGGGGTGGCCTGACTGGCACGGGATGCAGTCAAGGATTGCCCTGTAAACGCCGGGAAGCGAGCGGACTTTGCAGCACCCCGTTGCAACGCGGTGGCGCCTCTTACAGGCCGGGGCGTAAATCCGAAAAGCCTGTAAATCATTCTCCCGGGTAATCCGCCTTACCACGTCCATGCCCGGCGCGGGCCGGCCCGCCTGCCGGCCACCCGGGCGTCGCCATGGAGCGCCTAGGCGCGCGAGGCATGCAGGTGCGACTGATCGACCCAGTCGAGCGAGAAACCGGCGGAGTGCAGCAGCTTCTCGACACGCCAGGGCACGTCCGGCCGGTCGCTCGCAAGCAGGATCGCGAAATGCATCTCGATGAGGATGGGCTTCAGCCGCCTGTCGGCCAGGAGCGACCGCATTCCCATGAGCACCTCCAGATCATGTCCCTCCACATCGATCTTCACGACCCCCTGCGGATTGGCTTCTCCCGCGTGGACGAACTGATCGACCTGCCTCAGCAGCACCTCCGCCGTGCCCTCATCCACACCGTCCTCCGCAATGCGCGCCGTCGCCGCATCGGCGTCGTCGCCACGCAGAATCTAGGCGGCCCCGCTGGAGGCCGAGAGTGCGAAGGGCATGATCCTCACTCCTTCCAGGTCCGCCACGTTCTCCCGAAGCCGGTCCACCGTCTCGGGCAGTGGCTCGAAGGCGGAGACGACGCTGTTGGGCCCGACGCGCTCGGGAAAGATGCGCGAGTAGTGGCCGACATTGGCACCCACGTTCCAGACACAGTCCCCCCGCGAGATCACCCTCGTCATCGCGCGCGTGAAGAGCTGTTCGTATCCGATGGCTCTCAGGACCATCATCGCCAGCCGCACCAGGCCTGCCCGGCGCAGCACGGCGCGCAGCCGCATGGCCGTGGAACTCGTCATCCACGACATGATCGTACCCCCTCGGTTTGGCCGCGAAGGAGCGTCCGCAACCGGCCGCGCGGGCGGGCGCGTGCAGCGGTTCAGGAGGGAAAAACGAAGAGCCTTGCTGCCTGCTGCCTGCTGCCAGGACAGGCGAAGCCGCACACAGCGCCGATGATGGCGCCGCGGAACCAGGTCAGGCCCGAGCCATCAACTCCGGGCCTGTCAGGGCGGCGTGGGCCGCATCCGCGTCGCGAAAGATGACATGGCTGTGAGATCGCCAGATCGGGCGGATATGTAACCCACTTTCTTGCGGACACGATTTTTTCAAAACGCAGGGCCGGATCGGTGTCTCGGCATGGACGTTCTCGCCCGCGCTACACGATCCTTTCATACCAGCCCGAGATCGCGCCGTGCCACGTCCATGGTGATCCGTGTTGCAGGACCGCACTGCGCGTTCGGATAATTTGTTGCCTGGCTGCTGGGAGGTGGTATCGCCGAGTGCCGGCGCCGCTTGTTCCCTGCAGCGATCCTAGCGCCCGAGCCCCATTCGCGCCGCCGTGGCCAGCTTGTCCGCGCGCTCATTCATCACGTCGCCCGCGTGACCGCGCACCCATTTCCATTCGACTTCGTGCGGCTTGGCGGCAGCGAGCAGCCGTTGCCATAGCTCGTAATTCGCCACGGGGTCCTTCGCCGCGTTGCGCCAGTTGTTCCGCACCCAGCCATGGACCCAGCGCGTCACGCCGTTCCGCACGTACTCGCTGTCCGTGTGCAGCACGACGCGGCAGGGCTTCTTCAGTGCCTCCAGCGCGCTCGCCGCCGCGGTCAGCTCCATGCGGTTGTTGGTGGTGGCGGGCTCGGCGCCCGTCAGCTCCTTCTCATGCGCGCCGAAGCGCAGGATGGCCGCCCAGCCGCCGGGGCCGGGATTCGGCTTGCAGCCGCCATCCGTCCAGATCTCGACGAGCGCCGCCCCTTCCTCAGACGCCATAGGCAGATACCCCCGTGGCGCCGGTGTGGAAGCGCAGCCTGCGCAGGTATTCGAGCGGGTCCTTGCGGGTCACGAGGGCTCCGGGAGGGGTGTTGGTCCAGTCGTAGAGGCGCGTCAGCAGGAAACGCATGGCGGCGCCGCGGCAAAGCACGGGCAGCGCCTCCATCTCCGCCGGCGAGAGCGGGCGCGCGCCGTTGTAGCCGGCCAGCAGGGCGCGGGCCTTCGTCACGTTGAAGGAGAGGTCCGCCTCGAAGCACCAGGCGTTGAGGCAGATAGCAACGTCGAGGGCGAGGATGTCGGTGCAGGCAAAGTAGAAGTCGATGAGGCCGGAGACGCGCAGCTTCCTGTCCGCGCCCTCCAGGAAGAAGACGTTGTCGGGAAAGAGGTCCGCATGGATGTGCCCGCGCGGCAGGTCCCGCGGCCAGTCGCGCAGAATGGCGCCGAGGTGCCCCTCCAGCTCGGCGATCAGCCCGGGCTGCACCGTGTCCCCGTTCGGGCGGCAACGCTCCAGCAGCGGCGCCCAGCCAGCAGGGCCGAGGGCGTTGGGCCGCTCGGCCGCGAAGCCCTCCCCCGCCGCGTGCAGGGCGGCCAGCGCCGTGCCGAGCGGCCCGCAATGGGCGACCGAGGGGCGGCGCGGCCAGACGCCGGGCAGGAAGGTGCAGATAGCCGCCGGGCGCCCGGCCAGCTCGCGAAGCGCCTCTCCGTCCCGTCCCGCCACTGGCTCGGGGCAGGCGAGTCCGCGCGCGGCGAGGTGGCGCATGAGGCCGAGGAACCAGGGCAGCTCCGCCGGGTCCACGCGCCGCTCGTAGAGGGTGAGGATGAAGTCCCCGCCGGTGGTCTTCAGCGCGTAGTTGCTGTTCTCCACCCCCTCGGCGATGCCGCGATAGGCGGTCAGCTCCCCCAGGTCGTAGCCGGACAGGAAGGCGCGCAGCACCTCATCGGACACCTCGGTGTAAACGGCCATGGAACCCCCTGGGGCCGGGTCCATGCCCCAGCCTCGCCGGGACGGCAAGCCACCCGCCGGCCGGCGCGGCCGCTGCCCCGCAACGGGGCGGTGAGGCTAGCCCGCGACGGGAGCGGGGCGCGCGCCGGCCGGGGTGCGGAGGGCGCGGGGCAGGTTGAAGACGATCCGCTCCTCGGCCACCGTCACGTCCTCGGTCACCACCTCGAAGCGCTCGCGCAGGCGGGCGATCACCTCCTCCACCAGCACCTCGGGTGCGCTGGCGCCGGCGGTGATGCCGATGGTGGAGAGGCCGTCGGCCAGCGAGGGGTCGAAGTCCCGGCCGCGGGGGACGAGCACGGCGCGCGGGCAGCCGGCCTTCTCCGCCACCTCGCGCAGTCGCACGGAGTTGGAGGAGTTGGCGGCGCCCACCACCACGATCAGCTCGCAGCGCTCCGCAATCGCCTTCACCGCCGCTTGGCGGTTGGTGGTGGCGTAGCAGATGTCCTCCTTCACCGGGGCGGAGAGGCCGGGGAAGCGGGCGCGTAGCACGTCCAGCACCTCGGCCGTGTCGTCCACGGAGAGGGTGGTCTGGGTGGCATAGGCGAGCGGGCCCTCGGGCGGCTGGACGGTGGCGGCCTGCGCGGCATCCTCCACCAGCGTCACCGCCCCCGGGGGAAGCTGGCCCATGGTGCCCACCACCTCCGGGTGTCCGGCATGGCCAATCAGCAAGATGTGGCTGCCATTGGCGTGGTGCCGCTCGGCCTCGCGATGGACCTTGCTGACCAGCGGGCAGGTGGCGTCGAGATAGAGCATCTGCCGGGCATCGGCCGCTGCGGGCACGGATTTCGGCACGCCATGGGCGGAGAAGATCACGGGCTGGCCGTTATCGGGGATCTCGTCCAGCTCCTCGACGAAGACGGCGCCCTTGGCCTGCAGCTCCTCCACCACGAAGCGGTTGTGGACGATCTCGTGCCGGACATAGACCGGCGCGCCGAAGCGGTCGATCGCCTGCTCGACGATCTTGATGGCGCGGTCCACCCCCGCGCAGAAGCCGCGCGGGCCGGCCAGCAGCACCTTGAGCGCAGGCTTGGGCGCGGGCTCCGCCACGACGGGCAGGGATCCGAGGGGCGCGTTTGCGATCTGGTCCATGGCGTGCGACTTGGTCCTTCGGCGCCGGCGGGAACAGCCCCCGGCCGGACCCTGGGCGCGCTTTCTACCCGGCCCCGGCCCTGGCGCCCAGGGCCGTCTTGGCCCATCCCCGCGCGGCGCCGCCTCGGGCGCCCGCCCGAGTTGTCACAGAGGAGTGCCCGCCGCGTGATCCGTCCTCCCGTCCTCGCCGCCCTCCTGGCCCTCTCGGCCCTGCCCGTGCTGGCGGGATGCGGCGGGCGGGGAGGGGCGCTGAGCGGGCGTCACCAGGCGCCCTGTCCCCGGGTGGCCCTGCTGGCCGAGGCCGTGGACCTCACGCGCTATCACCCTGGCGCCGCGCCGGACATCGGCACGATGGAGGTGGACGCCCGCCTCACCGGCTTCCAGGCCCGCTGCGACTACGCCCCCCGCGATGCCGGGCTGGACGTGACGCTGGCCGTGCAAGTTGCCGCCGAGCGCGGCCCCGCCGCGGCCGGCCGGGTAATAGAGCTGCCCTACCTCATCGCCGTGACGGATGAGGGGGAGGACCGGGTGCTGAATCGCGGAACCGACACGCTGCGCGTGACTTTCACGGACAACGAGCGCCGGACGGCGGTGCAGGGCGAGGAGATGATGGTCCGCATCCCCGGAGATCCTCGCCGCGCGGCGGAGAAGGCGGTGCTGATCGGTTTCCAGCTCACCCCCGAGCAGCTGGCGCAAAACCGCCGTCGCGGCGTGCGCTAGGCGTATCCTCCCTAGGCGTAGCATCCTCCCTGGCGGCGGCGCTTCCGATTCCCGGCCGTTCGGGCCGCCCTTCGCGCGCCGTCCCCGCGCCCGTCAGAGCCAGCCGCGCTCGCGGAAGCGGCCGAGCTCGACGCCGGGCGGTGCGTACCAGCCGCCCTCGCGGTAGCGGGCGCCCAGTCGCAGCGCGGTCTCCTTGTTGCCGAAGGGGATCCTCAGCGGCGTGTCGCCTCCGAGCAGGCCCGGCGGCGCGCCCGTCGGGGCGGCCCCTTCCGCCTGTCCGGCGCGGGCCGCCTTGTCGGGGGGACGGCTGCTCCGGGCCGCGCCCTTCCGCCGCCCGGGGGCGCGCGCCCGGGCAGGGGACGTGGACACGCCGGCCCGTGCCGGCTCGGCTTCCCCCGGCGTCTCCGCCCCATCGGCATCGGCGGTCCCCTTCCGGGCGGCGTGCTGATCGAGGAAGGCCCGGCAGGCGGCGCTGGAGGTGGTGTAGCCGCGCGGCGGCTTGAGGCCCTTCTGCCGGGCGAGACCTTCCACGTAGCGCTTCATCGCGGGGGTGGGCGCCCGGTCGGCGCCGGACCTCCCGGCCGCCCCGCCGAGCAGGACGGGCCCGCCGGAGGCCGCCCCCTCCTGCAGCCGCTCGATGATCCGGCTCGCCTGGGCGCAGACGGCGTCGATCGCGCCCATCATCTCCTGCTGCCCGACCAGCACCTCGTCCAGAAGGCGCTCCATCTGCGCCGTCATGCCGGGATCGACCAGGGCGGGGTCCGCGCGCTCCAGCACGGCGTGCAGGGAGAGGCCTCGCTCGGTGGGCACGATGTTCTTGCCATCGATGGCCAGGAAATCCTGCGCCTTCAACCCGCGGATGATCTCGGCCCGGGTGGCCGGCGTGCCGATGCCCTTGGCCTCCTTCAGCCGCTCTCGCAGCGCCTCGTCCTCCACAAAGCGCCAGGCGTTCTGCATCGCCTCGATCAGCGTGCCCTCGTTGTAGCGCGGCGGGGGGCGGGTCTCCTTGGCCTCCACCACCGCGTCGTGCAGCCGGGCCGGCTCCCCGTCCCGCAGCGCGGGGAGGAGCTGGGCATCCTCGCCCCTCTCGTCCGCCGGCTGCCAGTTCGGGAAGGCCGCGCGCCAGCCGAGCTCGATCGGCTGCCGGCCGGTGGCGCGGAAGGCGTGGCCGTGCACTTCCATCGTCGCGGTGGTCTGGCGGTAGCGAAAGTCCGGCATCATCGCGGCGAGGTAGGAGCGGGCGATGACGTCGAAGAGCCTGCGCTCGTCGGCCGAGAGGCGTGGCCAGACCTCGCGCAGCGTCTCCACCGTGTTCACGTTGGGAATGACGGCGTGGTGGCTGGCCCCGGCCAGGCCCTTGTCGTGGAAGGGGCCGCCGGCGCCGCGCCGGATCACGGGCGGGTCGGGCACGGGCACCTCGGCGAAGGCCCGGCCGACCCGCAGCCCCGCCACGATCCGCGGCACGTCGGGGATCAGGTTCTCCGGGAGGTAGCGCGTCTCGGCGCGGGGATAGGTGATGACCTTCTTGCCCACGCCGTCATAGAGCTGCTGCGCCACCTCCAGCGTGCGCGCCGCGGACCAGCCGAAGCGGGAGCCGCAGAGCTTCTGGAGGGAGGGAAGGTCGTGCAGGCGGGGCGGAGACTGGCGCTTGCCCTCGACCTTCACGGAGAGGGGGCCCTCGAAGCCCTCGGCCAGCGCCGCGACCACCTCGGCCTCCTCCCGCTTGAGGATGCGCTCCTTCGGCGCGTGGCGCATCCGTAGCGGGCCGGCCCCTGCCTCGGCCGTTGCCACCACCTCGAAATAGGCCTGGGGGACGAAGTCGCGGATCTCCAGCTCGCGCCGGCAGATGATGGCCAGCGTCGGCGTCTTCACCCGCCCCACGCCGATCACCGTCCGCGCGCCGCGCGCGAGGGTGACGGTGGCGGTGCGGGTGAGGGAGAGGTTGTAAATCTGGTCCGCCTGCCGACGCGCCACGGCAGCGGCGTAGAGGCGGGCGTACTCAGCATTGGGCCGCGCGCGGGCGAAGGCCTCGCGGATGGTCTGCGGGTCCTGGGCGGTAAAGATCACCCGCATGACCCGGCCGGGATACTTCAGGTGCTCTAGGATTTCCTGGCCGATGAGCTGCCCCTCGCGGTCGCAGTCGGTGGCGAGCCAGACGCAGCTCGCCCCCCGCAGCGCGGCCTTGATGGCCTGGAGCTTGGACGCCTTGTTGCCGCCCGAGGCGGGCTTGGTGCCGTAGAGCCCCTCCGGCCTGAGCAGAACCGGGGCCCAGCGCTTCCAGGTCGGGACCGCCTCCTCCGGCTCCACGAGGTCGTAGAGGTGCCCCTCGGCCGGGAGGATCGCGCCGTAGCGGCCGCCCACGGCCGCGCGCACGTCCTTCGCCTGGCTGGTCTTCTCGGTGATGACGATCTGGTCGGCCATGGGAACCCTTGGTTGTTCTCTAAAGGTTCCTGCGGCGGGCTGCCAATCCCAACTTGAGCCCGTGGCGATTCAGGGAGAGGGGGCGACACCCCATCTCACCGGATGATGGACTGCGCGCCGCCTCCGGCGCCCTCACGGATGAGGCACCAGCGCCGCGCCCCCTCCTCCGGGGAGCATCCCTGGAAGAAGCTCTCGCGGCAGGAGCGGTTGGCGCCGGTCTGCCAGCGCCTCGATGCCAAGCATCGCCGCCAGTTCGCCTCGCCCGCGGCGATCCCATCGAAATACAGGGTTTCGAGCCAGAGGGAACCGAGCGCGTCGAAGGCCGGCGCCACCTCATCGACCCATTCCCATTTCACCGGCCGGACGGGATGCGCCAGGGCGATGGCGCCGCGCGCCACGGCGCGGCGGTAGCCCTGGAGAAAGTGGGATTCCAGCCGCACGCCGAAGGCCCCGCCCTGCAGGCCGAACACCGCCTCCGCGACCGTGGTCTCGCAGGTTTCGGGCAGGATCAGCGCCGTGGGAAAGGCCATGGCGGTCCCCGGGAAGGTGCCGGCCCTGGCGAAGAGGTCGATGTCGAAGAAGTAGCCCACGATGCGCATCCGCGCGGCGGTGGCCCGCAGCAGGGCCAGCTCCTCCCCGGGCGGCGCGCGGTCCCACTGCCGGCCGAGCACGGCCCAGACTGCCGCCGCCTCGGCATAGCCGGGATCGGTGGCGGCCCAGTGCGCCTCCAGCTCCGCCCCGAAGCCGCGGCCCTTCCCGGCCCTGCGCCCCTCCAGCAGGCGCTGCATCACCTCCTCCGCCCCCGCCGCCCCCCAGGAGACGACATGGACCAGCCGGTGCGGCGCCGGCTCCGCGTCGAGAAGGGTCTGCAACAGGTAGCCCAGGCCCTGGGCGGTCAGCCCGCCCTGGCTCTGGCCGGTGAGGACCACCTCGCCCCCTCGGGGGTCCCGTGCATAGGCGGCGGCATCGCGGATCATGCGGAGCGCGGCGGCCGAGGCGAACTGCGCGCGCCCGCGCGTGAGGCCGGAGGCCCAGCTGCGGAAGTCGCGATGCGCGAAGACATGCGTGCCGGCCACGGCGTAGATCCGGTGCGCCCCGCGCGGCGGCGCCTGCCGCGATTCCAGCACGAGCGCGGCGAAGCCGGTGAAGGCATCGGTATAGGCCCCGACGATCTCGTAGCCCGGCAGGGCCCCCGCCGTTTCCGAATGCACCAGCCGGGCGGGGAGGGAGGCCTCGGCCTCCACCGCGTCATGCCGGATGTCATAGGCGCGGTCGGCCGCCGCCACCGTGGCCTCGTCCAGCATCCAGAGCGGGGCGATGCCGGAGCGCGGGTCCTGCCGCACGTTGCGGGCCTCGTGGAGCGGCAGGGAAATTGTGGCGGGATGCTCCCCCGGCACGTCGAGGTCGCGCAGCGATTCCAGCTGCAGCTCGATCCGCAATCCCCCGCCGCGCGAATCGACGGAGGCGTGGACCCCGTGCCGGGCCAGCACCTCGCGCGCGAAGGAGGGGAGGCCGGAGAAGAGCAGCCTGAGCCCTTGCCCCTCTTCCCGCCCGGCATCGGCGCAGTGCGCCAGCTGCTCGGCGGCGGCGCTGCGGCCCGCCTCCCGCTGCCGCCCGGCCGCGGCCGGGAAGGGGCAGGACAGCAGGAGGCCGAGTGCCAGGGCGAGTGCCCGGCAGCGCGGAGAGGCGGTCGACTCGTTCATCGGGACACGCTTCTACGCGCGCGCGGCCCTGCCGGAAGAGGAGGGGGCAGGCCCGGTCCGCGTCAGATGAACTGGCCGCGCAGGAATCCCAGCGCCGGGAGCGGCTTCCACCGGTGGGGGAGGTCGGCGCGGCGGACGGGCGAGACGCTGTAGTTCGGCACCGGCATGCTCGAGCTGCGCAGGAAGCCCGCATAGGCGCGGACCTGCTGCTCCCGCCAGTTCCGGTCGGCATCCGCGGCCGCCCGGCTGGGATAGATCTCGGCGATCCGTGTCTTGCGGCCGATGGAGGCCACGACGGCCCAGAGCTTGTCGTCACGCGCCTGGCTCAGGCGGAGCACTTGGCCTGACGGCTGCTCCTGGATCGGATGACTCATGCGGCTGGCCCCGTCCCCCCGATGCGCCCGTCGCGGCTCTCGGCTCTCGCAATCATTCTGACCATTTGTGCTTCGCGGGGCGGGCTCACAAGGGCGGGGAAGCGGCGAGGCGATGCGTTCCGGCCAGGGGGGGCGGGGCGTTTCCGCACCGCCGCGTCCTGGGCCGGGCCCCTCCCGCTTCCGCGCGCCTCTAATCCTCCGGTCGGTCGCTGAGGGCGGGCGCGGCGACCGTTCCGGCCAGCCGGGTGCCCTCGCCCAGCCGGATCGTCCCGTCGGGCTGGGGAACCGCGAGCGGGGCGACGAGGACCTCCGCGCTGTTCCCGCTCACCCCCAGGGCGCGCGCCACGGGCGGTGTGATGTCGAGCAGCCGCCCCGCGCTGGCCGGGCCGCCCCCGCGGATCCGGACCACGGTGGATCGTCCGTTCCGCAGGTTCTGCACCCGCGCCGTCGTCCCGTCCGGCAGGATCCCGCTGACCCCGAGGGCCGGGACGGAGGCGAGGGCCGGGTCGTCCAGCACGGCGGCCGTGGCCTGCCGCGCCTTGCCCGAGCGGTCCGCGGGCGCGCGCAGGCCAGGGCGGGGCGATGCCTCGCGGGGCGGGGCCTCGCGGGGCGCGATCTCGATCACGGCGCCTCCGCCGCCCCGCTCGCGGGCAGTGGCGGGAGGCGGGACAGCGAGGAGGCATGCCGCCGCCAAAGCCGGCCCCAGAATATCGCGGCGTGTCATGTTCCTGGCCTCCAGGACGTGTGGGCCGGCGGGAAGGGGGCGCCTCCGCTCCTCAGGGGGGCAGGGAAGGGCTTGCCGGGGATGGAATCTGGTCCATGCGAGCGCCGAGGCAAGGCGGCCGCGCCCGGCCTCATCCGCTCTTGAAGGCCGATCGGCACGGTTTCATATCGCGCCCCTGATTGTTCCCGCATTCTGGAGGACGAAGGTGAGCGAGGCGGTTGAGCGACACGAATTCGGCGCGGAAGTCGGGCGGCTGCTGGACTTGGTGGTTCATGCTCTCTACTCCGACCGCGAGATCTTCCTGCGCGAGCTGGTGGCCAATGCCGCCGACGCGGTGGACCGCCGCCGCTTCGAGGCCCTGACCGGCGGTGCGCCCGCCGTGCCCGAGGGCGCGGCCGTGCGGATCATCCCGGACAAGGCCGCGCGGACGATCACCCTCTCCGATCCCGGCATCGGCATGAGCAAGGCGGAGATGGCCGAGAATCTCGGCACCATCGCCCGCTCCGGCACGCGCGCCTTCAGCCAGTCGCTCGCCGAGGCAGGGCCCGCCGACCGGCCGAGCCTCATCGGCCAGTTCGGCGTCGGCTTCTACTCCGCCTTCATGGTGGCCGAGCGCGTCGAGGTCACCTCACGCCGCGCGGGCGCCGGGGAGGCCTGGCGCTGGGCCTCCGAGGGCCGCGGCGACTACACCCTCGCCCCCGTCGCGCGCGAGGAGGCCGGGACGGACATCGTCCTGCACATCCGGTCCGATGCGGAGGAGTTCCTGGAGCCGCTGCGGCTGCGGACGATTATCCGCAAATGGGCGGACCACATCACCGTTCCCGTCCTCATCGTGCATGACGGGAAGGAGGAGGCGGCGAACGAGGGCACGGCCCTCTGGCGCAAGCCGAAGTCCGAGGTGAGCGAGGAGTCCTACGCCGAGTTCTACCAGCATCTCGGCCACTTCTTCGACAAGCCCTGGGCCACGCTGCACTGGCGCGCGGAGGGGACGGTCGATTTCCACGCGCTGCTCTTCATCCCTGGCATGAAGCCCTTCCAGCCCGTCGAGGGCGAGCGGGAGAGCCGGGTGCGGCTGCACGTGCGCCGGATGTTCATCACCGACGAGGCCGGGCTGCTGCCGTCCTGGCTGCGCTTCGTCCACGGCGTGGTGGACACCGAGGACCTGCCGCTAAACGTCTCGCGCGAGATGCTTCAGTCCACCCCCGTGCTCGCCCGCATTCGCCGCGCGGTCACCAACCGCGTGCTGTCGGAGCTGAGGACGCGGGCAAAGGACGCGGAGGACTACGCGGCCTTCTGGGAGAATTTCGGCCCCGTGCTGAAGGAGGGCGTGTGGGAGGATGCGGAGCACCGCAAGGACCTCGCCGCCCTCCTGCGCTTCCGCTCCTCCGCCGTGGAGGGATGGACCTCGCTCGCCGACTACGTCTCCCGCATGAAGGAGGGCCAGGAGGCGATCTACCTGCTCTCCGGCGAGACGCCGGAGGCGCTGGTGAAGTCGCCCCAACTCGAGGGCTTCCGCGCCCGCGGCGTAGAGGTGCTGCTGCTCTCCGACGGGATCGACGCCTTCTGGCCGGAGCGGCTCGGCAGCTTCGAGGAGAAGCCTATCCGCAGTATCACCCAGGGCTCCGTCGATCTCTCGGGAATCGCGGGCGGCGAGGGCACGCAGGGGGAGGCCGCTGACGTCTCGAAGCTCGTCCCGCTGCTGCGGGACGCGCTGAAGGAGGAGGTGTCCGAGGTGCGCGCGACCGACCGGCTGGTGGACAGCGCGGTGGTGCTCGCCGCCCCCGAGCACGGCCCGGACCTGCACATGCAGCGCCTGCTCCAGCGCGCCGGGCGCGGCTTCGGCGCCGGCCTGCCCGTGCTCGAGATCAACCCGCGCCACGCGCTGATCGGCAAGCTCGCCGCCCGCGCGGAGACCGGGGGCGTGGAGGAGGCGGCCGGCTTCCTGCTCGACCTCGCCCGCGTGCAGGACGGCGACAGCCCGCGTGACCCCGCCGCCTTCGCCCGCCGCGTGGCCGAGGCCTTCGCCGCCGGCCTGGGCTGAGGATCAGAACGGGATCTCCTCGCCCTTGTGGTCGAGGAGCAGCCCCGTTCGCGCCGGCGTCAGCGCGTCGATCACGGAGAGCAGGCGGCTGGCGGCCTCCGCCGGCGCCTGCACATCGAGCCCGCTCCGGGCGAAGGGCCCCGACAGCCCCGTATCCACCGTGCCGGGATGCAGCGCGACGCAGACGGCGTGGCGGTGCGTGCGGGCCAGCTCGATGGCCGCCGTGCGCGTGATCTGGTTCAGCGCCGCCTTGGCCGCGCGGTAGCTGTACCATCCGCCGAGCCGGTTGTCCGCGATGCTGCCCACCCGGGCCGAGAGGGTGGCGAAGACCGCCCTCTCCTCCCGCGCGAGCAGGGGCAGGAAGTGCTTCATCAGCAGCGCGGGGCCGGTGGCGTTGACGGCGAAGCTGTGCGCCATGTGGGCGGGGTCGAGCTGCCGCAGCGCCTTCTCCGGCCGGTAGCGCCCGTCATGCAGGAAGCCGGTGGCGTCGATCACCAGGGTCAGCCCCGCGCCGGCACGGGCGGCCGCGGCGGCGATGCTCGCCTCGTCCAGCAGGTCGAGCCGGGGCTCCGTGCGCCGTCCCAGCCGCAGCACGGGGCGGCCGCGCCGCTCCAGCGCGTCCGACAGCGCGGCCCCGATCCCGCCGCTCGCCCCGATCACCACCACTGTCATGCGCCGAACCTCCGGGAGGGTAGGGGGCCAGGGATTTCCCCCCTGGCCAAGGCCGTGCAGGTGCCAACAGATCGCGCCTCGGCGATTCTGGCCAGGACCGTCCCGCATGCACCGCCGTTCGACGGCCGCTCCGAATCCTGATGCCCGCGGCGCCGGGGCCCGGCACGCGGCGCCTCTCCGTCATCTCGGCACCATCCGCTAGCTCTGGGCCTCCGGGGAGCACCGGGCGATGCGGGGGCGGTTCGAGGTGTCGGTAACGGTCTGCTTCGCGAACAGCGAGACCACCATCGCGGAGACGGTCGCCTCCGTCGCGGCGCAGGGGGCGGGATCCCCTTCGAGCTGCTCCTTGTCTCGAACGGCACCACAGACCGTTCCGTGGCGGTTGCCCGGGAGGCCGCGCGGGACCTGCCCTTCCGCATCGTCGAGTGTGAGAGCGCGGGCTACGACGCAAATGCGCGCGACGTCGCCATCACGGAGGCGGGCGCGAAGAAGTTCCTTCTCGTCGATTCCGACGGCGTGCTGAGCCCCGACTATGTCGCGCGCTTGTCCGCCGCGCTCGACCGCGCGCCCCTCGTCACCGGCGTGTGGAGCCTGGAGCGGCTGAACCGCATCTCTTCCCGGAGGTGGCCGACGTCATCCCGCGCTCCGCGGCGCACTGGCCCTTCCGGGAGCGGGGCTGGACCTATGCGCCCACGGGAACGCTCAGCATGCGGCGCGAGGTGCCGGAGCGGATCGGCGGCTTCGATCCCTCCCTCGGCGTCTCCTGCAACAACGAGTGGTGCTTCCGCGCCTATGCGGCGGGGTCGAGACGATCGCGGTGCTCGATGCCGTGCTGCACTACCACCTCAGGCGAGGCGCGCGGGCGATGTTCCTCCAGCACTACAACTGGGGGCTCACGGAGGTGGCGGCGAACGGGGCGGCCATGGCGCACGGGGTGCCGCGGCGGGCGCTGCACGACGCTGCGAGGCTGCGGATGCTGCTCGGGCTGGGCCGCGGCCTCCTGCGCCTCCGCAGCCGCTACGGCCTCTACAACCTCGCCGGGCTGCTGGGGACGGCGGCGGGGCGCCTGGTCGGCTCCATCCGCCACCGCCGGCTGGACCTCTGAGCGGCGCTCAAGCGGAGGTGTTCCCCCCGCCCTGCGCCGCCTCGGGATTCACGACATTGATGGGCGCGCCGGCGGCGAAGGCGAGGAGCTGGTCCACCGCCGTGTTGTACAGCGCCTCCATGACGCCCTTCTCGGCATAGCCGAGATGCGGCGTGCAGAGCGCGTTCGGCAGCCCGATCAGCGGGTGCGCAGCGCCCAGCACCGGCTCATCCTCGAACACGTCCACCGCGGCCAGGCCGGGGCGCCCCTGCCGCAACGCCGCCTCCAGCGCTCCGGGTTCGATGATCTGCGCGCGGGAGGTGTTCACGAGGAGCGCGGTCGGCTTCATCAGCGCGAGGTCCCCGGCGCGGACGATGCCGCGCGTTGCCTCGTTCAGGAGGATGTGGAGGCTGAGCACGTCAGCCCCGGCGAAGAAGGCCTCGCGGCTCCCCGCCACCTCGTAGCCGTCGGCGCGCGCCCGCTGCTGGCTGCCCTCCCGGCCCCAGCACACCACCTGCATCCCGAAGGCGCGGCCGAAGCGCGCCACGATGGAGCCGATCCGCCCGTAGGCGTAAATGCCGAGCACCTTTCCCTTGAGCCCGACGCCCACCGAGCCCTGCCATTGGCCCTCGCGCAGCCGCTCCACCTCCTGCGGGATGCGGCGCAGCGCGGCCAGGACGAGGCCCCAGGCCAGCTCCGCCGTGGCGTCTGGCCCGCCGGCGCCGCCGGCCGAGACGGTCACGCCCTGCCGGGTGAGGGCGTCCAGCGGGAGATGGGCGAGGTTGCGCCCTGTCTGGCTCACGAAGCGCAGCCCCGGCAGCCGCTCGACCACCGCGGCGGGCAGGCGGCTGCGCTGCTGCGTAAGGACGACCGCCTCCTTGTCGCGCAGGCGGGAGACGAGGGCGTCCGGGTCTTTCTCGGTGTCGCGGAACACGGTGACGTCGTGCCCGGCCAGCCTCCCGAAGGCGGGTGCTGCCCGGAAGGCGTCGGCGTAGTCGTCGAGAACGGCGATGCGCAAGCGCGTCACTCCTGGCAAGTCGGGGGCAGGTCTATCGGGGGCGAGTCTGGAGGCTGTGGTAGCCGTGCCGGCGGCGGGCCTCGGCGAGGTCCACCCCCGCGCGGATGTCGGCGAGGATAGCCTCCTCCTTTTCCTCGATCCCGCGCGCGACGGCCAGCACCGCCTCCGCCTCCTGCAGCGGCACGGAGACGACGCAGCTGTCATCGGCGCAGATGAGGTCGCCCGGATCGACGCGGACGGTGCCGAGGACGACCGGCACCATCACCGCTTCCAGCGCCACGCGGTCCTTGCCGGTGCGCGCATGGGCCGCGCGGGACCAGATCGGGTAGCCGAAGGCCCGGCTCTCGCCGACATCGCGGTTCACGCCGTCGATCACCGTCGCGGCCAGCCCCTGGGCTTTCGCCGCCTCGGTGAGGATGTTCCCCCAGACCGTGCAGTCCAGCCGCCCGCGGTTGTCGATGGCGATGATGTCGCCGGGGCCGGCGAGGTGGAGGAAGTCGCCGACCGTGCCCCCGCCCGTGCCCACGGGCAGGTAGCGCAGCGTGACGGCTTGCCCCGCCACCCGCGCGCCCGGCGACATGGGACGCAGCCCGTCCACCGCGCCGGGTAGGCCCAGCCGGTCGAGCGCGTCCGAGATGGAGGAGGTGGGGAGCGCCGCGAAGGCGGCGATGGCGGAGGCGGACAGGCGCCGGAAGGGGGTGTCGGTCATGCGCTCAGTCGGCCTTGATGTCGTTCTCGCGGACGACCCGGCCCCATGTCTCGACCTGCGTGTCGAGGAAGCGTCCGAGTTCTCCCGGCCCGGCGAGGACAAGCCTCGCCTGCTGGCCCTCCGTGACCTGGCGCGCCACGCGCTCCTCTCGGAAGGCCGCACTCAGGGCCTCGTGGAAGCGGCTGACGATGGGCGCCGGAACCCCGGCCGGTGCGAAGACGCCCCACCACGCCTCAGCCTGAAGGCCCGGAAAGCCGCCCTCCTCGGCCGTGGGGATCCCCGCCAGGACCGGCAGGCGCTGGGGGCCGAACTGCACGAGTGGGCGCAGTGTGCCGCCCGCGACCTGCGGCGCGACGAGCGCCGCGCTGCCGACCACCATGTCTACATGGCCGGCCACCGCGTCGTTCACCGCCGGCCCGCCGCCGCGATAGGGCAGGTGCTGGAAGGTCACGCCCGCCCGGCTGCCGAGCAGCGTCATCACCAGGTGGCCGATGGTGCCGTTCCCCGGCGTGGCGAAGGTCACGGCCCCGGGCCGCGCCCGCGCCGCAGCGAGGAGGCCCGCGAGGTCGCGGAACAGCTTGTCCGGCCGGCAGGCGGCGACATAGGGCGCCCCCCCGATCAGCGTCACGGGCTCGAGGTCGCGGCGAAGATTGAAGGGCAGGCGGGGCACCAGGGCGGGCATGACCGCGTGGCTGTCGAAGGTCAGCAGCCAGGTCTGCCCGTCCGGCCGCGCCTTGGCCACGACATCGGTGCCGAGACTGCCCGCGGCGCCGCCCCGATTCTCCACCACGATGCCCACCCCCAGGGCGTGCTGCAGCCCGGGCGCGGCGAGCCGCGCCACCGCATCGGTGGAGCCGCCGGGGGCGAAGGGGACGACGATGCGGATGGGCCCCGAGGGCCAGTCGCCGGAGGCCCCGCCCTGAGCCCCGCTTTGAGCCCCACCCTGGGCGAGAAGGGGGAGCGGCGCCGCGCCGGCCATGGCGGCCAGGAGGCCGCGGCGGGACCAGGAACTCATCGGCGCGTATCCTCGTCTTTATGGGCGGGAGTAGATCGCAGCCCCCGGGACCGTGCAAGCCGCCCCTCCTCCCGCACTCTGAGCGTTGCCGTTATGTCGTCGGGTTATAAAGGCCCCGAAATTTGGGATAGGACTGAAGCTCTCTCTGCCCGTAGCGTCCCCTCGCGGCCCGCCCTCGAGCGGGCGGGAGGACAACGCATGAACGGGCAGGACGAGCCGATGCTGGACATCGCCCATCTCGGCCATGTCGAGCTGCTGACGCCGAAGCCGGAGGAGTCCCTCCGCTTCTTCGTGGACGTCATGGGCATGACGGAGAGCGGGCGGCAGGGCGACAGCGTGCTCCTCCGTGGCTGGGACGACTACGAGCGCGGCTCGCTCCTGCTCACCGCCTCCAACACCTCCGGCCTGGGCCATGCCGCCTTCCGCACCCGCAGCGCCGCCGCGCTGGAGCGGCGGCTCGCCGCGATGCGGGCGGACGGGGTGGAGGTGACGGCGCAGGAGGACAACCTCGGCCACGGGACGGGCTGGCGCTTCCGCGACCCGGACGGGCACGTCTTCGAGCTCTATTGGGACACGGAGTGGTACGAGGCGCCGCCGGAGCGCCGTCCCTCGCTCAAGAACCAGGCGGAGCGCTACCCGGCGCGCGGCGTGAACGTGCGCCGCATCGACCACTTCAACTGCCTGGCCGTGGATGTCCGCGCCAACCGCGAGTTCTTCCAGCGCAACCTCGGCCTGCGCTGCACCGAGCGGATCGAGCTGAACGACGGCACCGAGGCCGGGATGTGGCTAACGGCCACGAACAAGTCCTACGACTTCGCCTTCACGCGGGAGGCGCACGGCATCCCCGGCCGCTTCCACCACGTCACCTTTGCCCTCGACAGCCGCGAGGCGGTCCTGCAGGCCGCGGACGTGTTCCTCGAGAACGGCGTCTTCATCGAGACCGGGCCGCACAAGCACGCGGTCCAGCAGACCTTCTTCCTCTATGTCTACGAGCCCGGCGGCAACCGGGTGGAGGTGGCCAATGCCGGCGCGCGCCTCGTGCTCGCCCCGGACTGGAAGACGATCACCTGGACGGAGGAGGAGCGGAAGAAGGGCCAGGCCTGGGGCCTCAGGACGATCGAGAGCTTCCACAGCCACGGCACCCCGCCGCTCCCGGATGGGAGTGACGACGAAACCGTGCCGGGGGACGACCTCTCGGCCGAGGGCATCGCCTCGTGACCCCGCGGGCGGTGCGGGGCTGGCCGGGGCCGGCGCTCGCACCGCCGAGCCGCCGCGCGCGGCCCTGACCGGGCAGGGCGAACAAGCGAACACGCCAGCGCAGGCACAGGAAGAAAGAACAGGAGGACCGTCACCATGCTCACCCGCCGCAGTCTCACCGCCGCGCTCGCGCTCGGCGCCCCGGCCATCGCCCGCGCACAGGAGGGCGACTGGCCCAGCCGCCCCGTGAACATCATCGTGCCCTGGCCGCCGGGCGGGCCGACCGACACCTTCGCCCGCCTGCTCGCCTCCCGCCTCTCGCAAGACAGCGGCAAGTCCTTCGTCGTGGACAATCGCGGCGGCGCCAGCGGCACCATCGGCATGACGAGCGCGGCTCGCGCGCGGCCGGACGGCTACACCTTCATCTTCGCGCCCAACTCCACCTATGCCGTCGCGCCGCACCTCTACCAGACGAGCTACAACCAGGAGCGCGACTTCGTCGGCGTCGGCCTGCTCGGCTCCATGCCGCTCTTCATGCTCGTGCCGCGCAACTCGCCGGCGAAGAGCGTGGCCGACTACGTCGCCATGGCGAAGGCGCCCGGGGCGCGGAAGGTCTATGCCAATGCCGGCGTGGGCGCGACATCGCATCTCGCGACCGAGATGCTGCTCCAGATGGCGGATCTCCAGGTGACGGAGATCGGCTATCGCGGCGGCGGCCCGGCCATCCAGGCGGTGATGGCGGGGGAGGCGGACATGCTCTTCATGCCCGCCGCCGCCGTGATGTCCTTCATGCAGTCCGGCGACCTGCGCGCGCTCGGCAACACGATGCGCGTCCGCAGCCCGCTGGCGCCGGACGTGCCCACCTTCGAAGAGCTGGGCTATCCCGGCTTCGAGGTGGTGGAGCATGTCGCCCTCATGGCGCCCGCCGGCACGCCCACCCCGATCCTCGAGCGCATGAACGCCGCCTGCGCCAAGGCCCTCTCGGCGCCCGAGCTGAAGCCGCGGCTGGACGCGATCGCCGTCACGCCCGATGTGCGGCCGGTTTCCGAATGGCCGCGCTACCTCGCGGCGGAGAGTGCGAAGTGGCGGGACTTCGTGCGCGCCCGCAACATTCGGGTGCAGTGATGCTCCCCCGCCGGGCAGCCCTCGCCTCCCTGCTCGCGATGCCAGGCTTGGCGCGGGCGCAGGGCGCCTGGCCGGACCGGCCTGTGCGGGTCGTGGTGCCCTTCACCCCCGGGGGCTCGAGCGACATCATCGCCCGCGCTCTGGGGGCGGAGTTGCAGGACGCCCTGAAGCAGCCCTTCGTCGTGGAGAACCGCGGCGGGGCGGGCGGCACCATCGGCACGGAGGTCGTCGCCCAGGCGCCGCCCGACGGCTACACCCTGCTGATGGGGCATATCGGCACACTCGCCGTGAACCCCTTCCTCTATCGCGGCCTGTCCTTCGACACGGTGGACTCCTTCGCCCCCATCACCCTGGCGGCGGTGGTGCCGAACGTGATGGTGGTGAACCCCCGCAAGGTGCCGGCGGGGGGCATCGCGGAGCTGGTGGCGCTGGCGAAGCGGCAGCCGGGCGCGCTCACCTATGGCTCGGGCGGCAACGGATCGGCCGCGCATATCGCCATGGCGGCCTTCCTTCTCGCCACGGGGACGGTGATGGAGCACGTCCCCTATCGCGGCACGGCGCCGATGATGAACGACCTCATCGGCGGCACCATCGACCTCACCTTCACCGGCGGCCCGCCCGCCCTGCCGCCCGTGCGGGCGGGGATGCTGCGCGCTCTCGGCGTCTCCTCCACCCGCCGGCTGGCCGGCGCGCCGGACATCCCCACCGTGGCCGAACAGGGGGTCCCGGGCTTCGAGGCGAACCAGTGGTACGGGCTGCTGGCCCCCGCCGGCACGCCGCGCCCGATCGTCGAGCGGCTGAACGCCGAGTGCGGCCGGATCCTGCGCGGCGAGAAGCTGCGGCCCCGGCTGGAGGGGGAGGGGGCCGAGGCCGCCCCGGGCACGCCCGAGGCCTTCCGGGACTTCATCCTGGCCGAGCGCGCCCGCTGGGGCGAGGTGGTCCGGCGCACGGGGATGCGCGCGGATTGAGGGGGGCGGGAGGGGAAGCCCCGCCCGGGCTTGTGCGGCGCCCTGGCTACGGCAAGTCTCCGTCGCGTCGCCCGGCCCGGCCGGATGGCCGCGCCAGGAACGAGCCTCCGCCCCCACCATGCCGATCCGCCGCTACCTCGACCAGCGCCTGAAGCTGCATCACCTCCGCGCGCTGGAGGCGATCGCGGCCCAGAGCAGCCTGCTCAAGGCCTCGGCCGTGCTCGGGATCAGCCAGCCCGCCCTCACCCGGACGGTGCAGGAGCTGGAGGAGATTGTCGGGCAGCGCCTGTTCGACCGCCTGCCCCGCGGCGTGCGCCCCACCGAGGCAGGCAACCTCCTCGCCGGTTCCGCGCGCCGTATCCTGGCGGAGTTGCGCCGGCTGGACGAGGCGCTGGACCGGCTGGGGGACCCCGAGGGCGGCACGGTCGCCATCGGCACCCTTCCCGTGGCCGCGACGGGCGTGCTGCCCGGCGCCCTTACCCGGCTGACCGCCGGGCACCCCGGCCTCCGTGTGCGGCTGGAGCAGGGGCGGACGGAGGAGCTGCTACCGAAGCTGGCCGCTGGGGAGATCGACCTCATCGTCGGTCAGCTCTACGAGCCCGCCGTGCCCGACGGCTTCCCGCGCGAGCCGCTCTGGGAGGAGCCGATCTCCATCCTCGCCCGCCCCGGCCATCCCGTCTTCGCGCTGGAGGCGGTGACGCTGGAGGCGCTGCGCCGCTGGGACCTCATCCTGCCCACCGTGAGCCAGCGCGTGGGACAGGAGATCGAGACCTTTCTCGACATGGTCGCCCTGGAGCCGAGCGGTTCCATGCGCTCCAGTTCCTACGGCTTCATCCGGGAGATGCTCCTGGCCACCGACCTTATCGCCGTGATGCCGCGGCTGATGATGGCGGGGGACCTGCTGCGGGGCATGCTGCGGGTGGTGCCGCTGCCCGTACCCGCCCCCCGGCGCCCGGCGGGGATCATCATGCCGCGGGACCGCCCCCTGCCGCCCGCCGGCCACGCCTTCATCGAGTGCCTGCGCGCCTATGTCGCCGAGATCGGGCAGCGCGGCCTCACCGATATAACCGGGGCGCATAAGGATGCCGGGGAAAGCGATACGACAGAGGGGCGGGAGCGGGTCTAGGGATCACCCGACGCCCCTGCCGTCCACAGCCGCGCGGGGCGGGAGGAAACCATGACGGCATCCGGAGCGACGGCCGGTGAAGCGGCCACCCTGCGCGCGGCGATGGGCACCTATCCCCGCACGCGCGCCCTGAAGGAAGGCGGCGTGCCCTCGCCCCTGCTGCGCCTGGATTTCGCTGACATCCCCGTGATCAGCCGCGCCTTCGCGCCGATGGTGCGGGAGCTGCGCTTCGACCTCTCCGAGATCGCCATCGCCACCTTCCTGCAGGCGCGGGCCGCCGGGCGGCCGCTGGTGCTGCTGCCCGTCGTGCTCGCGGCCCGCTTCCAGCAATCTGCCCTGCTCTGCCGCGCGGAGAGCGCCATCCGCGGACCGGCCGACCTCGCGGGCAAGCGGATCGGCGTGCGCGCCTATAGCCAGACCACGGGCATGTGGCTGCGCGGCATCATCATGGAGGAGGGCGGCCCGGGGCCGGCCGAGAGCCGCTGGATCACCTTCGAGGACGCCCATGTCGCTGGCATCGCCGACCCGCCCTTCGCGGAGCGTGCGCCTGTTGGCGCCGACATGATGGCCATGCTGCGCGCGGGCGAGCTGGACGCGGCGATCGTCGGCAACGACTTGCCGGACGATCCCGGGCTCCGCACCGTCTTCCCCGATCCGGGCGCGGCGGCGGAGGCCTTCTGGGCGCGGCACCGCATCGTGCCTGTCAACCACATGCTCTGCGTCACGCGGGAGTTGGCAGAGGGCCGGCCGGAGCTGGTGCGGGAGCTGCTGCGCATGGTTCGCGCATCCGCGGCCCCCGTGCCGCCCGGCCCGCACGGCGCCCCGCCGGACAGCCGCGCGGCGCTGCGCCCGGTGATCGACCTGGCGCTCCGCCACATGGCCGAGCAAGGGATGCTGCCGCGCCCCCTCACGCCCGACGAGGTGTGGAACGGGCTGCCGCAGGGAATCGAGTAGGGAGGGGATGCCGTGACGGATTTCGCGATCATCGGCTTCGGCGAGGTAGGCGGCATCTTCGCGCGGGACCTGCGCGCGGGCTGCGCCGGGGCAATTCACGCCTTCGACGTGCAGGAGGCCGCGAACAGCCGCGCGCGGGACTTCGGCGCCACCGTCCATGCCTCGGCGGCCGAGGCGGCCTCGAAGGCCGATGTGGTGTTCGTCGCCGTTACCGCCGGCTCCGCGCTCGATGCCTGCCGGTCTCTCGCCGACGGCCTCTCCTGCGCGCCCTTCGTGGTGGACGTGAACTCCATCTCCCCCGGCGCGAAGATCGAGAACGCCCGCGTGGTGAACGCCGCCGGCGGGCGCTACGTGGAGGCCGCGGTGATGAGCAGCGTGCCCCCCAAGGGGCTGCGCTCGCCCATCCTGCTCGGCGGGACCGAGGCGCAAGGTTTCATGGACCTCATGGCGCCCTTCGGCATGGACCTCTCGATCTTCTCGGCGGAGATTGGCAAGGCGAGCAGCGTGAAGATGTGCCGCAGCGTGATGGTGAAGGGGCTGGAGGCGCTGACGACGGAGTGCATGCTCGCCGCCCGCCACTACGGCGTGGAGAAGGAGGTGCTTGCCTCCCTCTCCGACACCCTGCCGCACGAGGACTGGCGCGGCCTGGCCCGCTACGTCATCAGCCGCGCCCTCATCCACGGCAAGCGCCGCGCCGAGGAGGTGCGGGAGGTCGCGCGCACGGTGCAGGAGGCCGGGGTGGAGCCGATGCTCAGCCGCTCCATCGCCCAGCGGCAGGACTGGGCCGCCGCGCGCGGGCGGGAGATGGGCAAGGCCCTCCTCGCCACCGACGATTTGGACACGCTGCTCGACGGCATCGCCGCCGCGACGAGCCGCAAGGCCGCCGAGTAAGGCGCGGACAAAAGGAGGAGAATGCGCATGACCGTCACTCGCCGGGGCGCGCTGCGCCTGGGTGGCCTCGCCGCCATGGCCCTCCTGGCCCCGCGGCTCGCCCGCGCTCAGGGGTCGCTGCCCGACAAGCCCATCCGCCTGCTCGTACCCAATGCCGCGGGCGGCGTCGCGGATCTCACGACCCGCACCGTGGGCGCCGGCCTGTCCGAGCGCATCGGCCGCCCCGTGGTGATCGAGAACCGCCCGGGCGCGGGCGGTATCGTCGCGGGACAGGCCCTGCTCTCCTCCCCGGCGGATGGCTCCACGCTGATGGTGGCGACCAATGCAAACGCAATCAGCAAGTCGCTCTTCCGCAACCTGCCCTTCGATCCCATCAAGGACTTCGCGCCGGTCGGGCTGATGGGGACCTTCGCCATCGCCATCCTTGTCGCGCCGAACTCGCCGATCCGCAGCGCGCAGGAGTTGATCGCGGCGCTGAAGAAGGACCAGCGCGGCACGAATATTGGCACGATCAGCGTGGGCAGCACGCAGAACCTGGCGGCCGAGCTGTTCAAGACCACGGCCGGGGTGGACACGGTTACCGTGCCCTTCAACGGCACGCCCGCCCTGCTGACGAGCCTGCTGCGGGGCGACGTGACGGCGGCCTTCGAGATCGTCGCGCCGCTGATGGGGCAGATCAAGGACGGCTCGCTCCGCGCCATCGCCGTCACCTCCTCCAGTCGGGCGGCCAACCTGCCGGAGGTGCCGACGCTGCAGGAGGCGGGACTCGCGGGCTTCGACGTCACCTCCTGGAACGCCATCGTCGCCCCGGCTCGCGCGCCGGCGCCGGTGATCGAGCTGATCAACCGCGAGCTGAACGCAGTGCTGGCGGAACCCGCCATTCGCGCGAAGCTGCTGGAGGCCGGGGTGGAGGCGAAGGGCGACACGCCCGCGCAGCTCGGCGCCCTGCTGTCGAGCGAGGCGGAGAAGTGGCGCGCGGTGATCGAGCGCGCCGGGATCGAGAGGCAGTGAGCATGAAGACCTGCAAGGCGCCGGACCCCAACCCGAAGACGCCGACCCTGAAGTTGCCGCCGGGTACCTGCGATTCCCACTGCCACGTCTTCGGCCCCGCGGACAAGTTCCCCTACGCGCCCGACCGCTCCTACACCCCGCCCGACGCGCCGGTGGAGGACCTGCGCCGCGTCCACGCCGCCATCGGGGTGGAGCGCGCCGTCATCGTGCAGGCGAGCTGCCACGGCACGGACAACACGGCGATGATCGATGCCATCATGCGGAGCGAGGGCGCCTATCGCGGCGTGGCCATCGTGGATGGCAGCATCACCGATGCCGGGCTGGAGGAGCTGGACCGCGGCGGCGTGCGCGGCGTGCGCTTCAACTTTGTCAAGCATCTCGGCGGTACGCCCGATCTGGAGGTGTTCGACGGCGTGCTCGATAGGATCCAGCCGCTCGGCTGGCACGTCGTGCTGCACCTCGATGCCGGCGACATCCTGGAGCACGCGGAGCGCATCGCCCGCATCAAGGTGCCCTTCGTGATCGACCACATGGGGCGCGTGCAGGCGAAGAACGGGCTGGAGCAGGAGCCCTTCCGCCGGCTTCTTGAACTCATGAGGAACGAGCTGGCCTGGGTGAAGATCTGCGGGCCGGAGCGCGTCTCCTCCGCAGGCGCGCCCTTCCACGATGCCGTGCCCTTCGCCCGCCGCCTGGCCGCGACGGCGCCGGACCGCACGCTCTGGGGCACGGACTTCCCGCATCCCAACATCGCCGGCGACATGCCCAACGACGGCGACCTCGTGGACCTGCTCGCGCTCGCCGTGGAGGATGAGGCGGTGCGCCGCAAGATCCTGATCGACAACCCCAATCGCCTGTACTGGGCACGCTGAGGAACCCGCCATGTCTGGCACGCAGAAATCCGGCCTCGTCGTCACCGCCCATCCCGGCGACTTCGTCTGGCGCGCGGGCGGCGCCATCGCCCTCCACGCGAGGATGGGCTACCGCGTGACGATCGTCTGCATGTCCTATGGCGAGCGCGGCGAGAGCCAGGGCGCCTGGAAGCAGCCGGGCATGACGCTGGAGAGGTGCAAGGAGGCCCGCCGCGCCGAGGCCGAGGCGGCCGCCTCCATCCTCGGTGCGGAGATCGAATTCTTCGACGCCGGTGACTACCCCTTGCGCATCACCGATACGATGATGGACCGCCTCATCGACATCTACCGCGAGGTGAACCCCTCCTTCGTCCTTACTCATGCTGTGAGGGACCCGTACAACGTGGATCACCCCTACGCCTCCAAGGTCGCGCAGGAAGCGCGCATCACGGCCCAGGCCGCCGGACACAAGCCGGGCCCCGGGGGCGTCACCTACTCCGCGCCGCAGGTCTTCCAGTTCGAGCCGCACCAGCCCGAGCAGTGCGACTTTAAACCGAACCGCATCCTCAACATCACCGAGGTGTGGGACACGAAGTGGAAGGCCTTCGAGCAGCTTCCCGCCCAGCGCCACCTCTGGGACTATTACGAGCGCGTGGCGCTGAACCGCGGCATGCAGGGCGGGCGCAATTCCGGCAAGGCGATGAAGTACGGCGAGGCCTACCAGACGATCTTCCCGGATGCCGTCGAGGTGCTGGCATGACGCCCGTCGTCGTCCGCCACAACCCGCGCGCCGACCTCGCCACGGTCGACCGCTTCCTGCCGCTCGGCGTCTCCACCACGCATGAGGCGAGCGGGCGCGCGCCCAACCTGATGAAGACCTACATGCGACCGGCCTGGCCGGGCGCGGCGGCGGCCGGCAGCGCGGTGACGGTGCTGGCGCAGCCCGGCGACAACTGGATGATCCATGTCGCGGTGGAGCAGTGCCAGCCGGGCGACATCCTTGTCGTCGCCTGCACGACCGACAACACGGACGGCATGTTCGGCGATCTTCTTGCCACCTCTCTCAAGGCGCGCGGCGTGCGCGGGCTGGTGATCGATGCCGGGGTACGGGACGCGGCCGTTCTGCGGGGGATGGGCTTTCCTGTCTGGTCCCGCGCCATCTCAGCCCGCGGCACGGTGAAGGCGACGCTGGGGTCGGTGAACATCCCCGTCGTCTGCGCCGGCGTCTCCGTGCGCCCGGGGGACGTGGTGGTGGCGGATGACGACGGCGTGGTGGTCGTGCCCGCCGCCGACATCGCCTCCACCCTCGCCGCGGCGGAGAAGCGGCAGGCGAATGAGGGCGAGAAGCGCGAGAAGCTCGCCTCCGGCGTCCTTGGCCTCGACCTCTATTCCATGCGGCCCGCGCTGGAAAAGGCGGGGCTGCGCTATGTCGACGGCCTGGAGGATCTCACCTCCTCCTGATGGCCCGCGCCGGCCGGGCTAACCGGCCGGCGCCTGGGCCAGGGGCGCTGCCGCGTTGAGCCTCGCGATGAGGGCGCCGGTCTCCGCCCCCGGCCGGGGCGGGCTGAAAAGATAGCCCTGCACCTCCGTGCAGCCCTCGCTCGTCACCTGCGCCAGCTGTTCCGGCGTCTCCACCCCTTCCGCCGTGGTCTGGACGCCGAGGCTGATGCCGAGCCCGGCCACGGCGTGCACGATCGCGACCGCCTCTGCCCCGCCCGCGATCCCGTGCACGATGGACTTGTCGATCTTGATCTTGTCGAGGGGAAATCGCCGGAGGTAGCTGAGGGACGAGTAGCCCGTCCCGAAGTCGTCCATCGCGATCCGCACGCCATGCTCCCGCAGGGAAGCTCGAATCCCTGCGCGGCGATCGCGTGCCGCAGGTCCATCTCCAGCTGGCGACGGGCCTGCAGCCGCGTGTCCATCTCCTCCTCGAAGTAGCAGTGAGCTCCCCGGCCATCCGTCTTCGCCCGGTACAGCGCCATGTCGGCATTCCTCAGCAGCGCCTCCGCGGCCGAGCCGTCCTGTGGTGCGAGCGCGATCCCGATGCTCAGCCCGATGCCGACGTGATGGCCGTCCAGCTCATAGGGTGCGCTGACCGCCTCTATCAGGCGCTGGGCCAGCACCGTCACCCGGTCCGGGTGATCCAGGCGCGTTTGCAGGATCGCGACCTCGTCGCCGCCGAGCCGCGCTGATCCGCATCCGCGCCCGCCAGGTCGGAGACGGCCAGCAGCGTCAGGAGGCCGGCCTTCCCGGCGGCCAGCACCACCTCGCGGGCCGACTGCTCCTCGTTCGCGATCACCAGGGCGTCCGGGCGGGTCGCGCGGGCCGCGACGGAGAGGCCGAGGTCGCGCATCCGGTGCCTGCTCCGGTCGGCCTGGAGGACCTCGAGCTCGATCGACAGCGCTGGCGGCGGCCGCCATCGTCTGCTCCGCCGTGATCCAGAAGGTCTCGCCCTTGCGTCCGGGGTTGATGAAGGTGATGTGCGGGCGGGACGAGGCGCGGGCGCGGTGCCGCAAGAGGGCGGGGGTTCCGAGGACGAGGGCGGCAAGGAACCGGCGCGAGATCATCGCCGCACCGTCCCATGCGGCCCCTAAGAAGCCGTGTAGGTGCCCCCCTCCCTCTAGCCCGGTGGGCGGCAGGCGAAGCTGGCGGCCTCGCCCGGGCTTCCCTGGCCGTCATGGGTGGCGAGCGCGGGATAGGGGCAGAGCGGCCGGGTGCGCGTGACGCGCCCGCCCTCGACCCGCGCGGCGGGGATGCTGTCGGGCGCGATGCCGTTCTCCACCCATTCCACCAGCGCGCTCATGCCGTCGAAGCTGTCCGTGCCGTAGCCGCCGCGGCAGTGGAACATGCCGGGGACCATGTAGAGGCGAAAGAAGCCGGGCGTGTCCGGGCCGTTCGCGGCCAGCGCCCTCTCGTAGTAGTCGATGCTCATTAGCGGCGTCAGCGCCGCATCCGCCCAGCCATGATACATGATGATCTTGCCGCCGCGCTGCCGGAAGGCGGAGAAGTCGGGGTCGGTCGCGTTCAGCAGCGCGCGGATCGCCGACATGCGCGCGAGGTCGAGGCTCGCGGGGTCGTATTCCGGCATCGGGCGGCCGAAGGCCATGTTGCGCAGGAAGGTCGTGGCATAGGTGACCTGGCGCGAGGCCTCGCCCGGCGGCGCGATGAGCCAGTTCGCCCAGCCGCTCACCGGCGCCCCGCCGGCGCTGGAGTCCGTCCCGGCCGCCTCCCCGCCCGGGGGAAAGCCGTGGAAGAAGGCCGTGCCGTCGGGTAGCCGCGCGCCGCCATGGATGGCCGAGACGGCGCGGGCCTGGGGCTCCGTCAGGCAACTCTCGCCATCCGCGCCGGGGGCGCAGCGCGGCACGTCGCGCGCCGCATCGAAGTCGCAGCGGCGGGGATCGGCGGCCAGCCCGTCCCGCAGCCCGTCCGCCGCGTCGCACCGCGCCATCACCGCTTCCGCCACGGTGCGGAGCTTGGGAAGGGTGAGGCCCGCGCCCCGGAGCGCGCGGTCGTTCCAGACGTAGTTGTTCATCGTGTCCACGAAGTTGGACACGGGCGCGCCGGCGAGGATACCGTCGAAATCGCCGGGGAAGCGCTGCGCCGAGATCAGCCCCTGGCGCCCGCCCGTGGAGCAGGCATCCCAGTAGGAGAAGGCGGCGGGGCGACCGTAATAGGCGGCGGTGAGCCGCTTCGCCTCCTCCACCGTTCGGTGGACGGCGCGGAAGGCGTAGTCCACCGTCTTGGGGATGCTGGCGGCAAAGCTGCCCAGGGGCTCGCGCGCCGCGTCGTGGCCGGTATTGGTGCTGGCCACGACGAAGCCCCGGCGCAGCGCGGCGTGGCGCGTGGCCTGCCGCCCCGGCGCGTCCAGGTCCTCGCCGGCATAGCCGCCGTTCCCGAACATGTAGAAGCGCCGGTTCCAGGCCTCGGGCAGGTTCACGTCGAAGGCCACCTCGGGCGCGATGAGCCCGCGCAGGCGGCAATAGGCCGGTCGCTCGCCCTCGGCCGGCACGGAGGTGGCGGAGAGGATCGTCACCTCGCTGGGCACGGCCGCGCCCCGCAGCGCCTCGCAGGCCAGGATCGGGCGGTGCGGGGCGAGGCTGTAGCGCGGCTGCGCCGAGCCGGCGCGCGAGAAGGCGCCAGTCCCCGCGCTCTCGGAGATGCCGGAGGGCCGTGCGCCGGGCCCGGGTTGCGGCTGGGCGGAGGCGCCGCCCGCCAGGATCGCCGACAGGCCCATCGCCGCGGCGCCGAGGAGGGCCGCGAGGCCGTTCACCCGATGAGGCACCTCACTGTCCTCCCGCGCGGATCGCCGCCTCGTGCCGGAGGCGGGCATCGGAGGGGAACGGTGGCCGCTTTCCCCCGCGCGGGCAATCGCGCGTCGCGCCGCGGTGGATTGGCGGGGCGCGCGAAACGTGCTTCGCCTGTCCGGGACATGCCTTCCCAGACGCCCCGGCCCAGCCGCTCCTCCGGCCAGGAGGCCTATGACCTCCTGCTGCAGGCGATCGACAGCGGCGCGCTGCCCGCCGGCACGCGGCTGCGGGAGGCCGAGCTGGCCGAGCGCTTCCGCATCAGCCGCACCCCCGTCCGGGAGGCGCTGAAGCGGCTGGAGGCCCAGGGGCTCGTGCTGCACGAGCCACATCACGGCGCGGCGGTGGCCAGCCTCGACTACGGGCAGGTGGCCGAACTCTACCACATGCGCGAGGTGCTGGAGGGCACGGCCGCGGGCCTCGCCGCCACCCATGCCACCGCAACGGAGGTGGAGATCCTGCGCGAGATGGTGGAGCGCGACCGCGGCCTGCTGGAAGATCCCCCGGCCCTGGCCGCCAGCAACCGCGCCTTCCACCGGCAGATCCGCCTCTCCGCCCGGAACCGCTTCCTCAATGCCACGCTGGACACGATGCGGATATCCCTCGCCCTGCTCGCGGGCACCACCCTCGCCGTGCCCGGGCGGGGGGCGGAGTCGGTGGAGGAGCACGCGGCCGTCGTGGCCGCGATCGAGGCGCACGACCCCGCCACGGCCGAGGCGGCGGCGCGGCGGCACATCCGCAGCGCCTTTAAGGTTCGCATCGGGCTGGAGCACGCGCGGGGCTGAGCGGGCCCGCGAACGGCCGGGCTTGAAACGCGCGCCGGAACAATGTATCCGCCGGTATACAAAAAGGGCGAACAGGGCGGCGATGCCGGATTTCTCGCGGGTATGGGACGTGCTGGTGATCGGCGGCGGCAACGCCGCCCTCTGCGCCGCGGTCACCGCCCGCCAGGCCGGCTGCTCCGTGCTGCTGATCGAGCACGCGCCCAAGGCCTTCCGTGGCGGGAACAGCCGCCACACCCGCAACATGCGGACCATGCACACCGAGCCGACCTCGGTGTTGACGGAGGCCTATCTCGAGGACGAGTACTGGGACGACCTGCTGCGCGTGACCGGCGGGCAGACGGACGAGCACCTCGCCCGCATGACCATCCGCCTCACGCGGGAGGCGTTGCCCTTCATGGAGGCCTGCGGGGTGCGCTTCCAGCCCTCGCTCTCCGGCACGCTCAGCCTGTCGCGCACCAACGCCTTCTTCCTCGGCGGCGGCAAGGCGCTGGTGAACGCCTATTACGCGACCGCTGAGCGGCTGGGCGTCGAGATCCTCTACGATACGGAGGCGGTGGACCTGAAGCTGGAGGACGGCTTCGTGCGGGAGGTAGTGATCGACCATCGTGGCTTCCCCGAGACCGTGCGCGCCAAGGTGGTGGTCGCCTCCTCCGGCGGGTTCCAGGCCGATCTCGAATGGCTGGAGAAGGGGTGGGGACCGGCGGCTCGGAACTTCCTCATCCGCGGCACGCCCTATGCCAAGGGCGTGGTGCTGCGGAACCTGCTGGACCAGGGCGTGGCCTCGGTGGGCGATCCCACGCAGTGCCACGCGGTCGCGATAGACGGGCGGGCGCCGAAGTTCGACGGCGGCATCGTCACCCGGCTGGACTGCGTGCCCTTCTCCGTCGTCGTGAACAAGCATGGCGAGCGCTTCTACGACGAGGGCGAGGATGTCTGGCCCAAGCGCTACGCCATCTGGGGGCGCCTCGTCGCGCAGCAGCCGGACCAAGTGGCCTATGCTATCATCGATTCCAGGAGCGAGAGGCTGTTCATGCCCTCCGTCTTTCCCGCCATCAAGGCGGACACGGTGGGCGAGCTGGCGATGAAGCTCGGGCTCGATCCGGGCGCGGTCGAGAAAACCATCGCGGCGTTTAATGCCGCCTGCGTGCCGGGCGAGTTCAACTCCACGCGCCTCGACGGCTGCCGCACGGAGGGGCTGGACCCTCCCAAGACGCACTGGGCACGCCCGATCACCGACCCGCCCTTCATCGGCTACCCGCTGCGCCCCGGTATCACCTTCACCTATCTCGGCGTGAAGGTGGACGAGCGCGCGCGCGTGCTGATGGAGGACGGCAGGCCCAGCGCGAATCTCTTCGCCTCGGGCGAGATCATGGCCGGCTCCATCCTGGGCAAGGGCTACCTGGCCGGCTTCGGAATGGCGATCGGCACCGTCTTCGGGCGGATCGCGGGAAGGGAGGCCGCACGGAATGCGCGAAACTGAGGCGACCACCGATGCCCGCCGCGCGATGGAGGTGTGCAACGCCTGCCGCTACTGCGAGGGCTATTGCGCCGTCTTCCCCGCGATGACGCTGCGCCGGGAATTCAGCACCGGCGACCTGAGCTACATCGCGAATCTCTGCCACAACTGCCGCGGCTGCTACTACGCGTGCCAGTACGCGCCGCCGCATCCCTTTAACATCAACCTGCCCCAGGTCCTCGCCCAGGTCCGTTCCGAGACCTATGAGGAGTACGCCTGGCCCGGTCCGCTGGCGGGGCTGTTCAAGCGGAACGGCACGATCGTCGCGCTCGCCACCGCGGCGGGAATCGCGCTCACCCTCCTGCTCACCATGGCGCTGGTCGATCCGCGCGTGCTCTACCAGCCTCAGGTCGGGCCGGGCGCCTTCTACCGCGTGATCCCGTGGTGGTTGATGACGACGCTGGCGGGCGGGACCTTCGTCTTCTCGATCCTCGCCCTTGTCATGGGCTTCCGCAATTTCTGGCGGGATACCGGCGGGCGGGCGGACGAGCTGACGCGCGGGCGGCCGCTGATGACGGCGCTGCATGACATCTTCACCCTGAAGAACCTCGGCGGCGGGGGAGGGGGCTGCAACGACGTGGACGAGGGCTTCTCCCAGCTCCGCCGCCGCTTCCACCACTTCATGTTCTACGGCTTCCTGCTCTGCTTCGCCTCCACGACCAGCGCGACCTTCTACGACCACTTCCTCGGCCATGTGGCGCCCTATCCCTTCTGGAGCCTGCCCGTTCAGCTCGGCACCTGGGGCGGGGTGGGGATGGTGATCGGCACGGCGGGGTTGATCTGGGTGAAGATCGTGTCGGACCCTGCGCCGGCCGCGCGGAACCTGCTGGGCGCCGACTACGCCCTTCTTGTACTGCTGTTCCTCTCGGCCTCGACCGGGCTGCTGCTGCTCGGGCTGCGCGCGACGGGGGCGATGGGCGTGCTGCTGGCCATTCATCTCGGCGTGATCCTCGCCCTCTTCGTCGTGGTGCCCTACAGCAAGATGGTGCATGGCGTGTACCGCTCCGCCGCCTTGCTGCGGCACGCGCTGGAGCGGCACCCGGCCCCGCCGCCGGGCAACAAGCCCTCCGACCGCGCGCTGGGATCGGCGGCCTGACCAAAAGAGGTGGCCCAGGGAATCTGGACAGGCTGGATGAGTGGAGTTTCTGCCTGACGGCGGCCAGGATGGCCGCAGGTTAGGAGAGACGATGAGCAAGCG
>JBHTFH010000037.1:0-39608 GCA_042666135.1 Roseomonas sp. GCM10028921
GAGAGGCCGAACCCAACACGCCGGACGTAACGGACCCACCCGCAAAAAGAAAGCCGCCCCAAAAGGGCGGCTTTCCAGACATCGGCATGCGGTGCCGTACCCCGCCCCCGGCGGGTCAGCTCAGCACGCCGAACAGCCAGAGCAGGATGATGATCGGGATGGGAATGCCGATCAGCCACAGGAGAATGCCTCGCACGGGGTTTACCTCCGAATCTCGTCCGTGATTCCCCAACGTGAGGGGCTTGCGGCGGGTTGCGCCTCCGCGCAGCCTCCGCCCCATGGAAGCGACCTTCGACAACGAGACTCCCTGGACTCCCTCCCCCCGCACGCCCGATCCGCGGCTGCGGGACCTCGATCCCTCCTTCGCGCGCTACCGCGTGATGAACGGCCCCGTGCAGAAGCTGGCCGGCGGCACGCGGTGGGGCGAGGGGCCCGTCTGGTTCGGCGACCACCGCTGCCTTATCTGGTCCGACGTGCCGACCGACCGCATGCTGCGCTGGGACGAGGCGACGGGCGCCACCACCGTCTTCCGCGCGCCGTCCAACCACGCCAACGGCAATGCGCGGGACCGCGAGGGCCGGCTGGTCACCTGCGAGCACCTGACGCGCCGCGTGACGCGCACCGAGCATGACGGCCGCATCACCGTGATCGCCGACCGCTTCGAGGGCAAGCGGCTGAACTCGCCGAACGACGTGGTGGTGAAGTCCGACGGCACGATCTGGTTCACCGACCCGCCCTTCGGCATCCTGGGCGACAACGAGGGCGAGCGCGCCGAGAGCGAGCTGCCGCAGAACGTCTACCGCGTCGATCCCGCACGCGGGACGATCGAGGTGGTGGCGGACGGCATCGAGGGGCCGAACGGCCTCGCCTTCAGCCCGGACGAGTCGATTCTCTACATCGTCGAGAGCCGCACCAACCCGCGGAAGATCCTCTCCTATTCCGTGGACGGGAACGGTAGCCTCTCAAACCGCCGTGACTTCATCACCGCCGAGCCCGGCGGCACGCCGGACGGCTTCCGCCTGGACGAGGATGGCAATCTCTGGTGCGGCTGGGGCATGGGCACGCCGGAGCAGGACGGGGTGCGGGTCTTCAACAGCGCCGGCGCCCCGATCGGCCATATCGACCTGCCCGAGCGCGCGGCGAATCTCTGCTTCGGCGGGCTGCGGCGGAACCGGCTCTTCGTCGCCGGGGCGCGCTCGCTCTACGCCGTGGTGGTGAACACGCGCGGCGTGGTGGGATAGTTGACACTCGGTCCCTCCCCCGGTGCAGGCTGGGCGGGGGAGGGTTCATCCATGCTTCGCGCGCTGCTCAGCCTCATCCTGTTCGCCCCGGCGGCTGCCTTCGGGCAATCCGCGCCGCCGCCGATGCCCACGCGTGACGTGGCCGTGACCTACCGCACCTCCGAAGGAGGCGAGATGCGCTTCTTCTGGCGTGCCGCCGATTCCACCATGCGCGCCGAGGGGATGGGCGATGCGGGGGGTGCGATGATCTACGACATGCGCGGCCGCAACATGATCATGCTGATGGACGCGCAGCGCGCCTATGTCCGCCTGCCCGGCGACGATGACGATCGCAAGCGCGAAATCGGCAGCCTCGCCCTGGGCGACGTGAAGCCGGGCGACAGGATCTCGCGCAAGGGCACGGCCGAGATCGCGGGCCAGCGCTGCACGGTCTGGCGCGTGGAGAAGGCGAAGGAGAGCCCGGAGGACGAGGCCGATGTGGCGCGGAGCTGCGTCACCCCGGACGGGGTGCTTCTCCGCCGCGTGGAGGGCGAGGGAGACGAGGCGGAGACGAGCTACCTCGCCACCCGCGTCGCCTACGGCCCGCAAGATCCCGCCCTCTTCCGCGCGCCCGCGGGCTGGCGGCAGATGTCGCTGGACGAGCTGGCCAAGCAGATCGGGGAAGGGATCCGCCAGCGCTGAGCGGGCTCAGCGCCCGAGCACCTGCCCCACCGCCCTCTTCCAGGCCGCGTGGCGCCGCGCGGCCTCCTCGGCCGGCATGTCAGGCTCGAAGCGCACGCGGCGGCGCCAGTGGGTGGCGTTGTCGCCGGGCGGCGGGCAGAGGCCGGCCTCCACCCCCGCGAGGTAGGCCGCGCCCAGCGCCGTGGTCTCCGCCACCGCCGGCACGTCCACCGGGCAGCACAGCGCGTCCGCCAGAAAGCGCATGGTCCAGTCGCTCGCCGTCATGCCGCCATCCACGCGCAGCACGGTGTCGCCCATCCCGGGCCAGTCCGCGCGCATGGCGTCGAGCAGGTCCCGCGTCTGCCAGGCCACGCTCTCCAGCGCCGCGCGCGCGATCTCGGCCGCGCCGGAGCCGCGGGTGAGGCCGAGGATGGCGCCACGCGCCCCGGCATCCCAGTGCGGCGCGCCGAGGCCGGTGAAGGCGGGCACCATCATCACGCCGGAATCCGGATCGGCCCGCGCCGCCAGCTCCCCCGCCTCCGCCGCGCTGTGGATGATGCCCAGCCCGTCGCGCAGCCACTGCACCGCGGCGCCCGCGACGAAGATCGCGCCCTCCAGCGCGTAGGTCCTGACGCCACCGATCTGCCAGGCGATGGTGGTGAGCAGGCGGTGGGTGGAGCGCACCGGCGCCTCCCCCGTGTTGAGCAGCATGAAGCAGCCCGTGCCGTAGGTGGATTTCGCCATGCCCGGCCGGAAGCAGGCCTGGCCGAGCGTCGCCGCCTGCTGGTCCCCCGCCATGCCGCGGATGGGGATGGCGGCGCCGAGCAGGGCGGGATCCGTGGTGCCGAAGGCTCCCGCGCAGTCCCGGACCTCGGGCAGCAGGGCGTGCGGGATGTCCAGGGCGCGCAGGATCTCCTCATCCCACTCCCCCGTGTGGATGTTCAGCAGCATGGTGCGCGCCGCGTTGGTCGCGTCCGTCGCGTGGACGCGGCCGCCGGTGAGGTGCCAGAGCAGGAAACTGTCCACCGTGCCGAAGGCGATCTCGCCCCGCTCGGCCCGGGCGCGCAGGCCGGGCAGATTCTCTAAGAGCCAAACAAGCTTCGTGGCGGAGAAGTAAGGGTCCGCCAGCAGCCCCGTGCGCTCCGTCAGCAGCTCCTCCAGCCCCTTGGCGCACAGGCGGTCGCAGATGGCGGCGCTGCGCCGGTCCTGCCAGACGATCGCGCGGTGGACGGCGCGGCCCGTGGTGCGGTCCCAGAGCAGCGTCGTCTCGCGCTGGTTGGTGATGCCGATGCCCGCGACATCCCCGGCTCCGGCGCCGCCCCGCTCCATCGCGCCGCGCAGGCAGGCGAGGGAGTGCGCCAAGAGGTCCTCCGGCGCGTGCTCCACCCGCCCCGGCGCGGGGAAGTGCTGCGGCAGTTCCACTTGATGCGTCGCGCGCGGGTTCAGCGCGGCGTCGAACAGGATCGCCCGCGTCGAGGTCGTGCCCTGGTCGAGCGCCAGCAACGCATCCGTCCCCACGCGCTTCCCCCCGTTCGATTCCCGGCGCAGCATAGGCGGCATGGACGTGATCCTCCACGATCTCTGCGGCGCCGATCCCGACCGGCGCTTCTCTCCCTATTGCTGGCGGGTGCGCATGGCGCTCGCCCACAAGGGCATCCCCCACGAGGCCCGGCCCTGGCGCTTCACCGACAAGGCCGCCCTCGCCGATGCCGGGGCGGACAAGGTGCCGGTGCTGCGCCACGGCAGCCGCTGCGTCTCCGAGAGCTGGCACATCCTCGAATACATCGAGGACCACTGGCCCGGCGCCCCCAGCCTCTTCGGCGGGGAGGGCGGGCGCGCCCTGTCGCGCTTCGTCAACGCCTGGTCGGACTCGGTCATAGTGCCGGCCATCGCGCGCCTCGTCGTCTCCGACATCCCCGCCCATCTCGCGCCGGAGGATGCGGAATACTTCACCCGCACGCGGGAGGCGCGCTTCGGCAAGCCGCTGACCGAGGTGACGGCCGGTCGGGAGCGCGGGGTGGAGGCCTTCCGCAAGGAACTGCACCCCCTGCGGATGGTGCTGCGCGAGCGCCCCTGGCTCTCCGGCCCCACGGCGGGGGCGGCGGACTACATCGTCTTCGGGCCGCTGCAATGGGCGCGCTGCATTTCCGCTTTCCCCCTCCTCGCGCCCGACGATCCTCTCCACACCTGGCGCGGGCGGCTGCTGGACGCCTTCGGCGGCCTCGCCCGCGCCGCGCCGGCCGAGGACCAGGGCTGAGCGCCCGCCCGCTCGAGGCGACCGCCCACCCCTCTGACGCGGGATAGGCAGCCTGGCGCGGGGCGCTTCCGCGCGCGATCCGATTGGCGCGGCGGCCGGGCTGCCTCATGATCCCGCACCGGATTCGAAGGAAACCCTCCCGATGCTGACGCGCCGCGGCTTGGCGCGCGGGGCCCTGGGCCTCGGCGCCGCCTCCCTCGCCCCCCTGGCGGCGGACGCGCAGGGCTGGCCCGACCGCCCTCTGCGGATGATCGTCGGCTACCCGCCCGGCGGCCCTTCCGACCTGTTCGCGCGCCTCATCGCGGCGCAGATGGGACCGCGCCTGGGCCACGCCGTGGTGGTGGAGAACCGCGTCGGCGGCGGCGCCGTGGTGGCGAGCGAGGCCGCGGCTCGCAGCCCAGCGGACGGCTATACGCTGCTCCACGTCGACAACGGCATCCTCGTCTACAACCCCGCCCTCTACGCCCGCCTGCCCTACGACCCCGACCGGGACCTCGCGGGGGTGGGCTTCATCGGGCGCTTCCCCCTCTTCCTCGTGGTCCGCGCGGACAGCCCGGTGCGGGACCTCGCCGGCTATGTCGCGGCCTCGAAGGCGCGGGCGCCGACCTACGGCACGCCCGCCGTAGCCTCGCCCCACCACCTCGCGATGGAGATGCTCAGGCGCCGTGCCGGCTTCGAGGCGACCCATGTCCCCTATCGCGGCGGCCCGGCGGCCATGCAGGACCTCCTGGCCGGGACGGTGGACAGCGTGATGATTGACTGCGCGACGGGCACCGCCTTCCTCCGCGATGGCAAGGTGCGGGCGCTCTGCGTGTTGAGCGAGGCGCGCTCCCCCACCAGCCCGGAGGTGCCGACGGCGCGCGAGCTGGGCGTTCCCAACGCGGTCGCCCATGGATGGCAGGGCCTCTCGGTGCCCGCGGGCACCCCTGCGCCCGTGATCTCCCGCCTCTCGGCGGAGCTCACCCGCGCCGTCGCCTCGGAGGAGATGACGGCCCGCTTCACCACCCTCGGCATCGAGCGCGCCGACCTCTTCCCCGCCGATTTCGCCGCTTTCGTGGCGAGGGAGAACGCCGAGTGGCGCCCGCTGATCCGCGAGCTGGGGATCCGGCTGGACAGCTAGGGCGGCCCCTGCTCCCCCGCTCCCCATCCCGGCGATCCGCCGGAACGGGCCCGGCGACGGCGGCGTTTCACGGGGTGGTCACACCGGAACCGGATCGGTAGTTGGGAACCCTCATGGCCCGCCACCCCGGCAGGGCCGACCTGCCTTTCTGGACCAGACGCCCTTGCTCCGTCGCATCCGCTCCCTGGCCCGCGGCCTGCGCCGCATCGAGCCGGGCCAGCTCCTCGGCAAGCTCCAGTCCCTGGAGAGGGCCTCCGGCGTCGCGGCCCGCAACGCGGAGCTGGCGGCCTGGAACACGAAGGTCCTCGGCTCCGCCATCGCCAGCCAGTTCTACGAAGCCGGGGGCGCCGGCCGGCTCGCGCCCCTTCCGCCCGATCCCGTGGTATCCCGGCAGCGAGTCCCCCCTGCCCATCCCAGAACCGCCGCACCTGCGGCTCTCGATCAAGGGGTTGGTCTCCACCTCGATCGGCTTCATCGTGAGAAGGGCGGCCGCTGAGCCGCCCTTCCCGATGACCCCGCCTACTTCGCCAGTGATTCGTGCGCGGCGAGGCAGGCCATGTCGAGGATGTTGTTCACGCCCGCGGCGATGGAGAGGATCTGCGCCGGCCTGGACAGCCCCATGAGCAGCGGCCCGATGGAGGTCGCGCCCGTCAGCCGCGGCACGGCCTTGGACAGGATGTGCGCGGCGTGCAGCCCGGGCATGACCAGCACGTTCGCCGCGCCGCTCAGCCGGCAGAAGGGATAGAGCGCGCGCAGCGAGGGATCGAGCGCGACATCCGCCGCCATCTCCCCATCATACTCGAAGCCGACATCGCCCCGCTCGTCCAACAGGCGCACGGCGCTCCGCACGGTCTCCGGGATCACGCTGTAGCGCGGGTCGCCGAAGGTCGAGAACGAGAGGAAGGCCACGCGCGGCTCCAGCCCGATCCGGCGGGCCTGAGCGGCTGACTGCACCGCGATCTCGGCGAGCGTCGCGGCATCCGGGCGCTCGTGGATGGCGGTGTCGGCCAGCAGCACGGTGCCGACGCGGCGCGTGAGCAGGAGGGAGAGGCCGAAGAGCACGCCCGGCCCGCCATCGGAGGCCGGCGCCGGGTCGATGGCGAGGGCGATCTGCTTCAGACTGGCCGAGTAGGACCGCGTGGTGCCGGTGACCAGCGCATCGGCATCCCCCAGCGCGACCATGCAGGCGGCGAAGATGTTGCGGTCGAGATTCACCGCGCGCTGGGCGTCGCGGAAGAGGAAGCCCTCGCGCTGCTTGCGGGCGTAGAGGTATTCCGCGTAGCGCCGGTTGCTGTCCGAGCGCGCGGCGTTGTGGATCTCGATGCCCTCCGGCAGCGGCACGCCGAGCGCGGCGACGCAGGCGTGGATGCGGTCCTCGCGCCCCACCAGCACGGGGGTGCCGTAGCCCGCGTTGCGGAAGGCGATCGCGGCGCGGATCGTCTTCTCCTCCTCGCCCTCGGCGAAGACGACGCGGCGCGGGTTCTGCCGCACGCGCTCGGTGATCGCCTCCAGCGCGCCGCCCGCCGCGTCCAGCTTCTGGGCGAGCGCCCGGGCGTAGTGCGGCATGTCGATAATGGGCTTGCGGGCGACGCCGCTCTCCATCGCCGCGCGCGCCACCGCCGGGGAGACGCGCGAGATCAGCCGGGGGTCGAAGGCGTGGGGGATGATGTATTCCGGCCCGAAGCGCAGCCCCGCGCCGCCGCCCGCGCCCGCCACCTCCTCCGGCACGTCCTCGCGCGCGAGCATGGCCAGCGCCTCGGCGGCCGCGATCTTCATCGCCTCGTTGATGGTGGTCGCGCGCACGTCGAGGGCGCCGCGGAAGATGAAGGGGAAGCCGAGGACGTTGTTCACCTGGTTCGGATAGTCCGAGCGCCCGGTGGCGACGATGGCGTCGGGGCGCGCGGCCTTGGCCTCGTCCGGGGTGATCTCCGGGTCCGGATTGGCCATGGCGAAGATGATCGGCTTCTCGGCCATGGCGCGCACCATGTCCGGCGTCACCGCGCCCTTCTTGGAGAGGCCGAAGAAGGCGTCCGCGCCGCGCATCGCCTCGGACAGCGTCCGCGCCTCGGTCTCCACCGCATGGGCGGACTTCCACTGGTTCATGCCCTCCACCCGGCCACGGTAGAGCACGCCCTTGGTGTCGCACATCGTGATGTTCTGCGGGCGCATGCCCATGGCGCGCAGCAGTTCCGCGCAGGCGATGGCGGCCGAGCCCGCGCCGTTGATCACCAGCGTCGTCGTCCTGAGGTCGCGGCCCGTCAGGTGGCAGGCATTGATGAGGCCGGCGGCGGCGACGATGGCGGTGCCGTGTTGGTCGTCATGGAAGACCGGGATGTCCATGATCTCGCGCAGGCGCTGCTCGATCACGAAGCACTCGGGGGCCTTGATGTCCTCGAGGTTGATGCCGCCGAAGGAGGGGCCGAGGAAGCGGACGCAGTTGACGAACTCGTCCACATCATAGGCGTCTACGCAGAGGTCGATGGAGTCCACGTCGGCGAAGCGCTTGAACAGCGCCGCCTTGCCCTCCATCACCGGCTTGCCCGCGACGGCGCCGAGATCGCCCAGCCCGAGGACCGCCGTGCCGTTGGAGATGACGGCGACCATGTTGCCCTTGGCCGTGTAGTCATAGGCGAGGTTGGGGTCGCGGTGGATCTCGAGGCAGGGCTCGGCCACGCCGGGGGAATAGGCGAGGGACAGGTCGCGTGCGGTGGCCAGCGGCTTGGTTAGCCTGATCTCCAGCTTGCCGGGTTTGCCCTCCGCATGGAGCGCCAGCGCTTCCTCGCGCGTGATGCGGGCAGTGCGGGAATCCCCGTTGCCCCGTCGCACGTCGTCCATCGGCATCCTCCCGCTCTTTACCCCATTATGGGGCGCCAGGACCGCCGCGTGTAGCGCGTCAATGCGCGCGCGGGAACCTTAATGGCGGGATTCCCGCACGCTGCATTGCGACATAAGAGCCGCAGCGCCGGTCATGTCCTCCGGATGTTCCAGGGATAGGGCGTGCTGCCCTCCAGCATCCCCGTCAGGTTCCGCCGGAAGGCCGTGCGGATGGTGAACTGGCCCAGGGGGATAGTGGCCACTTCCTCCAGCGCCAGCCGCCCGATCTCCCCCGCGAGCCGCTGGCGCGTCGCCTCTTCGGGCGCGTCGATCCACTCGGCCGTCAGCGCCTCAGCCCGGTCACTCTTCCACCAGCCGAACCACCCCGCCTCGCCCTGGCCGCGGATGAGCGGGGACATGGCCGGACTGGAATAGGTATTCGCGCTGCCCGTGGTGTGGAAGATGCTCCACCCGCCCCGCTCCACCGGCTCGCGCGAGTTGCGCCGCTGGATCACGGTGCCCCAGTCGCTCTCGGCCAGATCGATGTTCATCCCCACGCGCCGCAGCGCATCCGCCGTCACCTGGCCCAGCGGCCCGATGTCGGGGAAGTCTGTGGGGTTGATGATGACGACCTTGCCGTTGGAGTAGCCGGCCTCGCGCAGCGCCGCCCGGGTCGCGTCCAGGCTGCCCGGCATCAGGTCCGGATGATCCTGGTAATAGGGCGTGCGCCGGGGAAAGAGGCTGCGGCAATCGCTCCAGAGCGAGGCATCGTCGCCCTGCGCCGCGCGCATGTAGTTCTCCTGTATCACAGAGAGCCGCACGGCGCGCCGCATGCGCAGGTCGTCGAAGGGCGGCTGCAGGCAGTTCAGCCGCATCAGCGCCATCCGCCCCTCCACGTCCAGCACCTCCTGCCGGATCTCGCGGCTGCGGGAGAGCATGGGACGCAGGTCGGAGAGCGGGCGCTCCCACCAGTCCACCTCGCCATTGGTCAGCGCGGCCGCGGCGGTGGAAGCATCGGGAATGACATGCCACTCGATGCGCTGGAGATGCGCCACCTTGCCGCCCGAGGCCCGGTCCGGCGCCTCCTGGCGGGGCACGTAGCCGTCGAACTTCTCGTACACCACGCGCGAGCCGGAATTGTACTCGCCGGGAAGGAAGCGATAGGGGCCGGAGCCCACCATCTCCGTAACTGCCCGCGTCGCCTCGGTGAGGGCGATCCGCTCGGGCATGATGAAGCACACGCTCGCATCCGGCTTGGAGAGCGCGTCCAGCATCAGCGGGAAGGGTCGGTTCAGCCGCGCCTCGAAGGTCCGGTCGTCCACCGCCCGCCATTCCGCCACCGCGCGGGCGAGAAGCTGGCCGAAGGGATCGCGCACGCACCAGCGCTTGATGCTCGCGATGCAGTCCGCGGCACGCACCGGCGCGCCGTCATGGAAGCGCAGCCCCTCGCGCAGCCGGAAGCGCCAGCGGCGGCCGTCCTCCAGCACCTCATGTCCCTCGGCCATCTGCGGCCGGGGCTGGTTGCGCGCGTCCACGGCATAGAGGGTGTCGAAGAGGTAGTAGCCGTGATTGCTGGTCACGGTGGCCGTGGTCCAGATCGGGTCCAGGCTCGTCAGATTGGCCTGAGGCACGAAGCGCATGGTCCGCGCTCGGGAATCCTGTCCTAGCGCCGGGGCGGAGAGCCCGCCGATGAGGGCCGCGCCGGCGCCGGCGCGCAACAGGGTCCGCCGTTCCATCCCGTTCATCCTCCCCTGGTCATGGGCCGAGAGCCTGCCCCTCCCGCCCGTCGCAAGGCAAGCGCTGGACCGATCCACCGCCGCGCCATAGGACTCGCCCCCATGGACGCCGCCCCGCCCAGCCCCAGCACCCTCATCCCCGACGCAGCCGGCGCCACCCCCGCCATGGCCCAGTGGTTCGCGGCCAAGCACGCGCATCCGGACGCGCTCGTCTTCTTCCGCATGGGCGACTTCTTCGAGCTGTTCTTCGCGGATGCAACGACGGCAGGGGAGGTGTTGGGCCTCGCCGTCTCGCATCGCGGCGAGCATGGCGGGCGCCCCGTGCCGATGGCGGGCGTGCCCGTGCACGCGATGGAGGCCTATCTCGCCCGCCTCATCCGCCGCGGCTACCGCGTGGCGATCTGCGAGCAGATGGAGACGCCCGAGGCCGCCAAGGCGCGCAAGGCCCCGGCGGTGCGCCGGGAGGTCGTGCGGATCGTCACCCCCGCGACGGTGACGGAGGAGGCGCTGCTGGAGGGCGCGCGCCCCTCCTGGCTGTTCGCCCTCGCGCCGGAAGGGCCAGGGGGAGGCGGCGAGCGCGTCGGCGCCGCCTGGCTCGACGTCTCCACCGGCCATGTCTGCACGGAGAGCCTGCCCGCCGCCGAGCTGGGCGCCCTCCTCGCCCGGCTGGACCCGGCGGAGGTGTTGGCGCCCGAAGCCCTCGCCGCCTGCGACGCCCTCACCCCGCTCGGCGGCGCGGTGCGGGTGGCCGTCCCGCCGCGGGACGGCACGCGGCTCGCCGCCGATGCCTGGGGGGTGGCCAGCCTCGCCGCCTTCGGCAGCTTCACCGAGGGCGAGACGGCGGCGCTGGCCCTGGCGCTGGACTACGTGCGCGGCGCCTCGGGCGGCAGCCTCCCCCGCCTCGCCCCGCCCGAGCCGCGCGGGGGCGAGGGCACGCTGCGGATGGATGCCGCCACGCGGCGCAGCCTTGAGATCCTCAAGGCCGAGCGCGGGGGGAAGGACTGCCTGCTGGGCGCGGTGGACCGGACGCTGACCGCCGCCGGAGCGCGGGAACTCGCCGTCCGCCTCGCCGCCCCGCTGGCCGAGGCCGCCCCGATCGCCACGCGGCACGACGCCGTGGCCTTCCTCCTCGCCGCTACCGCCGTGCGGGCCGGGCTGCGGGAGGCGCTGAGGGGCGCGCCGGACACCGCCCGCGCCCTCGGCCGCCTCTCGGTGGAGCGCTTCTTCCCCCGCGACCTCGCCGCGCTGCGCGACGGGCTCCTCCGCGCCGAGGCGATGCAGGAGGCCCTGGCCGGCGCGGCGGGCGTGCCGCCGGTCCCGCCCCTGCTCCGGGAGGCCGCCGGGGTGCTGGTGCCCGAGGCCTCACCCCGCGCCGAGCTCTCCCGCGCCCTCGCCGCCGAACTGCCCGCCCGGCTGGAGGACGGCGGCGTCATCGGTCCCGGCTATGACGGCGAGCTGGACGCGCTGCGCCGTCTCAGGGACGACGCACGCGGCGCGATCCTGGCGCTGCAGATGGACCTCGCCCAGGCCTGGGGGGTGGCCAGCCTCAAAATCCGCCACCACCAGCAGCTCGGCTTCCTCGCCGAGGTCCCTGCGGCAGCGGGGGAGGCGCTGCTGCGGCAGAAGCCCGCCCCCGGCCCCATGGCGCCCGTGCACCGGCAGTCCATGGCCAATGCCCATCGCTTCACCTGCGGGGCGCTCACCGATCTCGACCGCAAGCTCTCCCAGGCCAGGGACGAGGCGGCGCGGCGGGAGGCAGCGGTGGTGCGCCACCTGTGGAAGCTGTGCCTCGACGCCGCGCCGGGCATCGCGGCGGCGGCGCGGGCAGTGGCGGAGCTCGATGTCCACGCCGCCTCGGCCGAGCTGGCGGCGGGCGGCGGCTGGTGCCGGCCGGAGATGCCGGAGCGCCCGGATTTCTGCGTGACCCAGGGCCGCCACCCCGTGGTGGAGGCCGCGCTCCGCCGCAACCGGGGCCCCGCCTTCGTGCCGAACGACGCCGACCTCTCCCCGGGGCGGCGCCTCTGCCTGCTGACCGGGCCGAACATGGCGGGCAAGTCCACCTATCTCCGGCAGAACGCCCTCATGGTCGTCCTCGCCCAGGCCGGGCTCTACGTCCCCGCCGAATCGGCCCGGATCGGGCTGGTGGACCGGCTCTTCTCTCGTGTCGGCACGGCGGACGACATCGCCGGGGGCCGCTCCACCTTCATGGTGGAGATGACCGAGACGGCCGCGGTGCTGAACGCGGCCGGCCCCCGCTCCTTCGTGGTGCTGGACGAGGTCGGGCGCGGCACCGCCACCTGGGACGGGCTGGCCATCGCCTGGGCGGTGCTGGAGGCGCTGCACGACCGACTCCGCTCCCGCACCCTCTTCGCCACCCATTTCCACGAACTGACGGCGCTCGCCGGGAAGCTGCCGGAACTGGCGCCGGCCGCGATGAAGGTGCGCGAGCATCGGGGGCAGGTGGTGTTTCAGCACCTCGTCGGCCCCGGCGCCTCGGAGCGGTCCTGGGGCCTGCACGTCGCCCGCCTAGCCGGCGTCCCGCGGGAGGTGGTAGCGCGGGCGGAGACGGTGCTCGCCTCGCTGGAGAAGCGGGCGCGGGGGCTGGACCCGCTCTCGGGCGAGCTGCCCCTCTTCGCCGCCCCAGGGCGGGAGGAACGGGCCCGGGCCGCCCCGGCCCGGGGGGAGGGGGCACAACCGGCGGTGGCGCCGGACCCCCTCCGCGCTGCCCTTGAAGGGCTGGACCCTGATGCCATGGCGCCACGCGAGGCGCTGGAAGCCCTCTACCGGCTGAAATCGATCCTCGGGGGCCAGGAGACAGCTGTTGCGGCACCGCAGGAATCCTTATCTTCCCGCGGATGAACACCGCTGGCCTCGGCGCTGCCGAAGCACCTGTCGCGTCGCAGCCGGGGCTGGACGGACTGGAAGCCCTCCCTTATCCGTCCCGCGACGTGGCGCTGGCGCTGCTGCGCCGTCATCTCAGCCGCATCCAGACCGGCATGCAGGAACGGTTCGAGCGGGAGAACCTCGCCGGGCTGGTCGCCGCCCGGGCGCTCGCCGCGGAGATGGACGGGCTGATCGCCGCCATCCTGCGCTACAGCCTCGCCGCCACCGCCGGGGCCGAGGCGCGCCCCCCCTTCGCCCTGGCCGCGACCGGCGGCTACGGGCGCGGCACCCTCGCCCCCTATTCCGACATCGACCTCCTCTTCGTCTCCGACGCGCCGCTGGACGCGGCCGGGCGGCGGGCGGTGGAGTTCATGCTCTATCTTCTCTGGGATCTCGGGGTTAAGGTCGGGCACGCTACCCGCTCCGTCGCCGAATGCGTGGAGGACGCGAAGACCGACAGCACCGTCCAGACCGCGCTCCTCGATGCCCGCTTCCTCGAGGGAGCCGAGGCCGTCTACGCCCGCTTCCGCCGGGCCTTCGACACCGCGCGCAAAGAGTGGGGCTTCGGCCAGTTCCTGCACGCCAAGCAGATCGAGCGCGGGCAGCGCCACGCCCGCTACGGCGACAGCCCCTATCTCGTGGAGCCCCACATCAAGGAGGGGCGCGGCGGGCTGCGGGACCTCCAGACGATGTACTGGCTGGCCCGCTACGCCTTCGACGTGGAGAAGATGTGGCAGCTCGTCGGGCCCGAGAGCCCGGGGGGCGGGCTGCTCACCGCCCAGGAGGCGCGCGCCTTCCGCCGCGCCTGGTCCTTCCTCTGGGCCGTCCGCTTCCACCTCCACTACGTCACCGGCCGCGCCGAGGAGCGCCTGACCTTCGACCTTCAGCCCGTGGTCGGCGCCCGCATGGGCTACACCCGCCACGGCAAGCAGGACGGGGTGGAGCGCTTCATGAAGCACCTCTTCCTCACCGCGCGGGAGGTGGTGCGCCTCAAGCGCCTGCTGGAGCCGGCGGTCGAGCGCGCGGCGCTGGGCATGCCCGCCCTTCAGCCCGCCCCGGACGAGGTGATGAAACGCGCGGGGCTAACGCTCGCCGACGGCAAGCTGCTCTTCGCGCCGGACCGCGACATCGCCGCCGATCCTGCCGTAATGCTGCGGATCGTTCGCATGGCGCGCGACCGGGCGCTGGAGATCCACCCCCTCGGCCTGCGCGCCCTCATCCGCAATGCCCGCTTCGCCGCGCGCCTGCGTGGGCAGGAGGCGGCGAACGCCCTTTTCCTTGACATCCTGGCAGGCAAGCAGAGCGCCCGTTGGCTGCGCGCCCTGAACGAGGCGGGTGTCCTCTCGCGCCTCGTGCCGGAATGGGCGCGGATCGTCGGGCTGATGCAGTTCGACACCTACCACGTCTTCACCGTGGAGGAGCACACGATCGAGGCGATCGGGGTGATGAACGCGCTGGAGCGGGGGGAGCTGGACGCGGTCGCCCCCGTCGCCTCCGAGCTGGTGGGGCAGATTCAGTCCCGCCGCGCCCTCTACGCCGCGATCCTGCTGCACGACATCGCCAAGGGCCGCGGCGGCGACCATTCGGAGCTGGGCGCCGGCATCGCGCAGGAGCTGTGCCCCCGCCTCGGCCTCTCGCCGGAGGAGACGGAGACGGTCTCCTGGCTCGTGCTGAACCACCTCCTCGTCAGCCAGACCGCCTTCAAGCGCGACATCGACGACCCCAAGACGATCCTCGACCTCGCCGAGGTCGTGCAGTCCCCCGAGCGGCTGCGCCTGCTCCTCGTGCTGACGGTCTGCGACATGCGCGCCGTCGGGCCGAAGGTGTGGAACGGCTGGAAGGCCACCCTGCTGCGCGAGATCTACTGGCGCGTGGCGGAGGTGCTGGCCGGCGGCCTCTCCGTGCCCGAGCGGGACGTGCGCGTGGCCCGCGCGAAGGAGGCGGCGGCGGGGGCGTTGCAAGGGCGCCCGGCGGCGGAGGTGGAGCACTTCCTCGCCCTCGGCTATCCCGGCTACTGGCTCTCCTTCGACCCCGACACCCATGCCCGCCACGCCGCCATGATCCGCGAGGCCGAGGCGACGGGCGCGCCGCTGACCGTCCGCACCGAGGTGCTGGAGGACCGGGCCGTGACGGAGGTGACGGTCTACGCCGCCGACCATCCCGGCCTGTTCAGCCAGATCGCGGGGGCGCTCGCGGTGGCAGGCGCCAGCATCGTGGACGCCCGCATCCATACCATGACCAACGGCATGGCGCTCGACACCTTCTGGGTGCAGGACGCCGCCGGGGGCGCGCTGGACGCGCCGCACCGCCTTGCCCGCCTCTCGGTCATGATCGAGCAGGCGCTGTCAGGGCGGATGCGGATCACGGACGAGATCAACAAGGTCAAGCGCGAGCCCGCGCGGCTGCGTGCCGTGACGGTGCCGCCGCGCGTGGTGATCGACAACCACGCCAGCAACACCCACACCGTGATTGAGGTGAACGGGCGCGACCGCCCGGGGCTCCTGCACGACGTGACGGCCGCCATCTCCGCCCAGGGCGTGCAGATCGCCTCCGCCCACGTCACGACCTATGGCGTGCGGGCGGTGGACGTCTTCTACGTGAAGGACCTCTTCGGCCTGAAGGTGGAGAACGAGCGCAAGCTGGATGTCCTGCGCCGCGCGGTGCTGGCGGCCATGGGGTCGGAGCCGGCCCAGGCAGCTTGAGGCGGGCGGCCTGGCCGGCCGCGCCACCGGGCCTCAGCCCAGCATCCGCCCGATCACCTGCGCGGTGTAGTCCACCACCGGGATCACCCGGCCGTAGTTGATCCGCGTCGGCCCGATCACGCCGATGGCGCCGACGATCCGCTCCTGCCCGTTGCGGAAGGGGGCCACCACCATCGACAGCCCGGCGGTGTCGAAGACCCCGCTCTCGGCGCCGATGAAGATCTGCACGCCCTGGCCGCGCTGGGCGAGTTCCAGCAGGCGCAGCATCGTCTCCTGCGCCTCCAGCCGGTCGAAGAGGGACTGGATCTCGGCCACCCGCGCTGCCTGGTCCAGGTTCTGCAGCAGGCGGGACTGGCCGCGCAGGATGAGCGAGCCCCCTCCCCCGCCCGCCCAGGTGGCGAGGCCGGACTGGACCACCTGATTCGTCAACGCGTCCAGCGCCGTGCGGTTGGCGGCGATCTCGGACTCGACGAGGTGGCGCGTGTCCTCCAGCGTGCGCCCGTTCAGCCGGGCGTTGAGGTAGTTGCCGGCCTGGGCGAGCGAGCCGGCCGGCAGGCCCGGCGGCACCTCGATGATGCGGTTCTCCACCTGCCCGCGCTCGCCCACCAGCACCACCAGGGCGCGGCCGGGGCCGAGGGCGACGAACTCGATGTGGCGAAGGTTCGATTCGGCATTCGGCGCCACCACGAGCCCCGCGGCACCGGCGAGGCCGGAGAGCATCTGTCCGGCTTCCGCCAGCGTGTCCTGCATAGAGCGGCCGGAGGCGGCGCAGCGCAGGGCGATGGACTCCCGCTCCTCATCCGTCAGGTCGCCGAATTCCAGCAGCCCGTCCACGAAGAGGCGCAGGCCTCGCTCGGTCGGCAGCCGCCCGGCGGAGGTGTGGGGGGCGTAGAGCAGCCCCGCCTCCTCCAGATCGGCCATGGCGTTGCGGATCGTCGCGGGGGAGAGGGAAAGCGGCAGGCGGCGCGAGAGGGTGCGGCTGCCCACCGGCTCTCCGGTTTCCACGTAGAGTTCAACCACCTGCCGCAGGATCGACGCGCTGCGATTGTCCAGGCCGGGCAGGATGGTGCCCTGCGCCCCGGCTTTGGGAGAGGATGCCCGGGGCGGGACGATGCCGGGGGGTTGCTTGGGCTGGGCGCCCATTCCTGAAGGGGTCTCCGTGCTTCCCTGAGAACCCTGAAAGCTAGGAAGGGGGCGGGCCACCGTCAACGAGTCCTCGCCGGTAGGAGCGATTCGCCTCACGGCCGGGGCTGGCGGCGGTTCCCGGGAGCGGTTGCGTCGGCCCGGCGGTACTTCCCGCGTGCCCGGGGTGAAGCAAAGAAGACACATCTCAAGGTTGTGTTTACCAAGTCGCAACTTTCCGCTGCCATAATCGGTCACGCCCGGGACATTCTTCTGTCTCACGGCGCACCCTCCAATAAGGGCTGCCAACGGGATCTGGCTGGCGGAGGGCGCCATGGGCGATGCGCGGGACGGATCGACGAGTGGAAGGGGACTTCCCTCGGTGGGAGCCTGGGCGACCATGCTCACCCTCTGGCTGTCCCCAACAGATCTCGCCGCCGCGGAGACAGCGTTGACAGGCCCCGGGCCGGGCGTGTTCCTCCCGCCTCCCCTCCAGGAGAGGCCCGACCGATGCCCCCCCTCACCGCCGGCGCCGTCCCTGGCGCTCGCCCCTCCGGCCGCACCCCCGACCAGCTCCGAAGCCTGAGGCTGGAGCCGGGCGCCGCCCGCCATGCCGAGGGCTCCTGCCTTATCCGCATGGGGGTCACCGAGGTCCTCTGCACCGCCAGCGTCGAGGGCCGGGTGCCGCCCTTCCTGCGCGGCAAGGGCGAGGGCTGGGTCACGGCGGAGTACGGCATGCTCCCCCGCGCCACCCACAAGCGCGGGGACCGGGAGGCGGCGCGCGGCAAGCAGTCCGGCCGCACCCAGGAGATCCAGCGCCTGATCGGCCGCAGCCTGCGCGCCGTGACGGACCTGAAGGCCATGGGCGAGATGACGGTGACGCTCGACTGCGACGTGCTGACCGCGGATGGCGGCACGCGCTGCGCCGCCATCACCGGCGCCTGGGTGGCGCTGCACCTCGCCTTCCAGCACCTCATGCGGAACAACATCATGTCCCGCAACCCGCTGGCGGACCACGTCGCCGCGGTCTCCTGCGGCATCCATGGCGGCGTGCCCGTGCTCGACCTCGACTACGCCGAGGACAGCGCGGCCGAAACGGACGGCAACTTCGTGATGACGGCCTCCGGCGGGATTGTAGAGATCCAGGCCACGGCGGAGGGCGCCCCCTTCTCCGAATCGGAGCTGACGGATCTCCTCGCCCTCGCGCGCAAGGGCACGGCGGAGCTCTTCGCCGCCCAGCGCGCGGCGGTCGGGCTGTGAGCCGCCGGCTGGCCGAGGGGCGGCTCTGCCTCGCCACCCACAATGCCGGCAAGGCGCGGGAGGTGGCGGCGCTGCTGGCCGGGCACGGGATCGAGGTGGTGACGGCCGGCGAGCTGGGCCTGCCCGTGCCGGAGGAGACAGAGACGAGCTTCATCGGCAACGCGACCCTGAAGGCGCGGGCGGCCGCGGAGGCGAGCGGCATGGTTTCGCTGGCCGACGACTCCGGCTTCTCCGTCGCCGCGCTGGACGGCGCGCCGGGGGTCTACACCGCCGACTGGGCCGAGAAGCCCGACGGCACGCGCGACTACGCCGCCGCCATGGCGAAGGTGGAGCGCCTGGCCCGCCACGCGCGGGACCGTCGCGCCTGGTTCTCCTGCGCCCTCGTGCTCGCCTGGCCGGACGGCCATGTGGAGTCCTTCCTCGGCGAGGCGCATGGCGAATGGGTCTGGCCCCCGCGCGGGGCGGCGGGCTTCGGCTACGATCCCATGTTCGTGCCATCGGGCGAGTCCCAAACCTTTGCCGAGATGAATCCCGCCCGGAAGCACGCGATTAGCCACCGCGCCGCCGCCTTCCGCCTGCTTTCCGCCGCCTGCCTGAACGGATGACCCGCCGATCAACCCGGCCTTAACGCGGGGCGGGCAACCTGCATCCGATCAGCGGGTGCGAGGCCGTGGCAAAAGGCAAGGGCGAAGGCGTCACCATCGTTATCAGGAAGGAGGAGGGCGGGGAGGGCGGCCATCACGGTGGCGCTTGGAAGGTCGCCTATGCCGACTTCGTCACGGCGATGATGGCCTTCTTCCTCCTGATGTGGCTGCTCAACGCCACGACGGAAGAGCAGCGGCGCGGCCTCGCCGACTACTTCAATCCCACCAACGTCATGGGGCAGCGCCCCAGCGGCTCCGGCCAGCCCTTCGGCGGCCGCACGCCGAACTCCGAGGGCCAGGTTTCCTCGGACGCCTCCTCCGCGCGGGTGGAGACCGGGCCCCGCCCCGTGATCTTCGACCTCGAGGAGGATGACAGCGACACCCCCGCCTCGCCCACCGAGAAGCGCGAGGGCCCGAAGGGCGATGATGAAACCGCCACCCCCACCCGCCTGATGGCCAGCCGCGCCGAGGGCGCGGGCGGCGCCGCGGAGGGCGGGGCCGAGGAGAAGACCGAGGGCAAGGACAGCGTGGACCTGGCGAAGGCCACCGCCGAGGCGCTGCGCGAGGAGCACGAGAAGCGCGAGCGCGCGGCGCTGGAGGCCATGGCGGAGAACATCCGCGCCGCCGTGCGCGACGACCCCGCCCTGTCCGAACTCGCCAAGCAGCTTCAGGTGGAACAGGTGCCCGAGGGCCTGCGGATCCAGCTCATGGATGCTGAGCGCCAGCCCATGTTCGCCCTCGGCGGCAGCGCGCCCGGGGAGAAGGCCCGCGCGCTGCTGGCGAAGGTGGCGGGGGTGATCAACCGCGTGCCCAACGCCGTCTCCATCAGCGGCCACACCGATGCCACGCCCTTCCGCGCGGGCGCCCGCTCCAACTGGGACCTCTCGGCCGAGCGGGCGAATATTACCCGGCGCCTGCTGGTGGAGGGCGGCGTGGCCGAATCCCGTATCCGCAGCGTGGCCGGCCTCGCCGAGCGCGAGCCGCTCCTGGCCAATGATCCGCAGAACCCCGCCAACCGGCGGGTCTCCATTCTGCTCCTGCGGGAGAACACGAGGAACGCCGCACCGTGACGACCATCATCGGCTTCGTCTTTCTGCTCGTCACCGTTTTCGGCGGCTACACCATCGCGGGCGGCAAGTTCGGGATCATTCTGAAGTCGCTACCCTATGAGGCGCTAATGATCGGTGGCGCGGCGATCGGCGCCTTCATCATGTCGAACTCGATGCACGACGTGAAGCACACGCTCGGCGGCTTCGGGAAGATCCTCAAGGGAGCGCGCTTCCACAAGCAGGACTATGTCGAGATGCTGTCGCTGCTCTACTGGTTCGTCCGCCTCGTGCAGACGAAGGGCGCGATGGCGCTGGAGGCGCATATCGAGAAGCCGGAGGAGAGCCCGGCCTTCAACAAGTTCCCCAGGATCAAGGCGAACCACGAGGCCGTCGCCATGATCTGCGACTATCTCCGCATGGTCGGCATGAATGCCGACGACCCGCACCAGATCGAGGACGTGATGGCGCGGGAGCTGAAGAAGATGAAGGAGGAGGAGATGCACCCCTCCCACGCCATCCAGAATATCGCGGACGCGCTGCCGGCGCTGGGCATCGTCGCCGCGGTGCTCGGCGTCATCAAGACCATGGCCTCGATCGACCAGCCGCCCGCCGTGCTCGGTGGCATGATCGGCGGCGCGCTGGTGGGCACCTTCCTCGGCGTGCTTCTCGCCTACGGGCTGATGGGGCCGATGGCGGCGCGGCTGAAGGGCATCGTCGACGAGGAGTGTAAGTATTTCGAGGTAATCCGCGCCGTGCTGGTCGCCCATCTCCACGGCAACGCGCCGCAGGTCTCGGTGGAGACGGGGCGCAAGATGGCTCCCTCGGCCTACATGCCCAGCTTCCAGGAGCTGGAGGCGGTGCTGCAGGATTTGCAGATCGCCTAATCCGCGGCAGGCTGGAGGCATGGATGACAGCGCCCCCTTTCACGACCTGATCGGCATCACCGTGGACGAGTGGCGGGACGGCTTCGCCCGCCTTGCCCTCCTAGTGGAGAGGCGGCACCACAACCGCAGCGGCGTGCTGCACGGGGGCGTGCTGCTCTCCCTCATCGACCAGGCCGGGGGCTATGCTGGGCTGTTCTGCACGGTGCCCGGCCATGTCCGCCGCGCCGTCACGCTGGACCTCGACACGCGCTTCACCGGCCAGGTGGTGGAGGGGCGGATCCTGGCGGAGGGCCGCGTCGTCACCGCCGGGCGCAACATCTTCTTCACCCGCACCGAGGTGCTGGGGCCGGACGGCACGGTGATCGCCTTCGGCTCCGGCACCCATCGCTGGCGCAGCGGCAGCAATCGGCCGGAGGGCGTGCCGGCCGACTCCCCCCTCGGCTAGGCGCCGCCCCAGTTCATCGTCAGCCCGCCATCCATCACGATGGTCTGGCCCGTGATGTATTCGGCGTCCGAGCCCGCGAGGAAGAGGGCGAGCTTGGCGATCTCCTCCGGCTGGCCGGCGCGGTGCCAGGGGATTTCCTTGAAGGAGGCCTCGCGCTTGGCCGGGTCCTCCAGCCGCTCCTCGGTCATCGGCGTCTGGATCAGCCCGGGGGCGATGCCGACCACGTTGATCTTCCGCGGCGCCAGCTCCACCGAGAGGCTGCGGATGAGCGACCCGACCCCCGCCTTGGACATGCCGTATGGCGCGCTGCCGTCCGTGGGCAGGTGCTGGGCGACGGAGGAGACGGTGATGATCTTGCTCCCCTCCGCCGGATCGCCCCGGAGGAAGGCGCGGCAGCACCAGAGGGGGCCGAGGAGGTTCGTGCGGATCACCACCTCCGCGTCCTCGTCCGACAGCTCGGCCACGAGCTTCTTCCCGCCCATGCCCTTGCCGGCGTTGTTCACCAGGATGTCCAGCCCGCCCAGCGCGCCGCGCGCGGCCTCGAAGGCGGCGTTCACCGCCCCTGAATCCATCACGTCCACCTGCCTCACGAAGGCCCGACGTCCGGCGGATTCGATGCGCCGCGCCGTCTCGCCCGCCCCGGCCTCGTCCGTGTGGAAGGTGACGGCGACATCGGCCCCCGCCCGCGCAAAGGCGACGGCGATGGCCTGGCCGATGCCCGAATCAGCCCCCGTGACGAAGGCCCGCTTGCCCTGAAGCACCATCCCGCCGCTCCCGTCCCGAAGCCCGATCAAGCGCCGGGAGGGGAAGCGGGTTGCGCCTCAGCCCTTGCGGCGGAGCGCGCGCAGGTTGGCCGAGACGCGGCGCTGGGCCGGGCGGGCGGCGGCGGCCATCACCGCGGCCGGGTCCGCCCCCTGCATCGCGGCGCGGCCGGCGGCGAACCAGCCGTCGCTGAAGGCCTTCTGCTTCTCCAGGGCCAGCCGGGTCAGCTCGGCCCCGGCTCCGTCAGGCTTGGCCATCATGTTGAGGCTGTGGAGGGTGAAGACCCAGCCCGCCTGCCAGGCGAACAGGCCCCATTGCGCCGGGTTCGTCAAAGCTTGGCCAGCACCGTTTCGGCGCTGCTCACCTCGAAGGCACCGGGCTGCTCGACCCCGACATAGGTCACCTTGCCGTCCTTGAGGATTATGGCGAAGCGCTGCGCCCGGATGCCCAGGCCGCGGGCGGTCAGATCCTGCTCCAGCCCCAGGGCCTTGATGAAGTTGGCCGAGCCGTCGGCCAGCATCAGCACCTGGCCCTCCACGCCCTGGTCCTTGCCCCAGGCCTGCATCACAAAGGCGTCGTTCACCGCCACGCAGGCCACCGTGCCCACTCCCTTGGCCTTCAGCGCGGCCGCCTGCTGCACGAAGCCGGGCAGGTGCTTGGCCGAGCAGGTGGGGGTGAAGGCGCCGGGCACGCCGAACAGCACCGCGGTTCCGGAGCCGAGAACCTCGGCACTATCCACCTCCTGCGGCCCCTCGGCGCCGGCCTTCATGAGCTTGACGGAGGGGATGGTGTCGCCGGTCTGGATCGTCATGAGGGTCCTCGGGGGATGGGGCCGCAGTTTCGGCGCCCGTTTCGCCCGCCTGTCAACGGGCCTCTGCGCCGCCCGTTTCGCCGCGGCAGGCGGCGGGGCGCCGCGACCAGGATCGCGGGCCGCGACCGGGTTGCAGCGCACAGGCGTGCACTCCATCTTCACGGGATGACTAGGCGCCCGAAGGACAAGGCCCCTCTCCCGCCCTCCATCGAGGATGAGGACGGGCTCGAGCAGGAGGAAATGGAGGAGGGAACCACCCCTCTCCAGCTCTCCCGCATGGCCCGCCCCGGCCCGGCGGAGGAGGGCTGGCTTGGCGGCCAGATCCTCATTGCCATGCCGAGCATGGAGGACCCGCGCTTCGCCCGGAGCGTGATCTGCCTCTGCGCCCACTCGGCCGAGGGCGCGATGGGCATCGTGATCAACCGCGCTATCGAGAACCTGACCTTCGACGAGTTGCTGAAGCAGCTCGACGTCAGCCCCGTCCCGCCCCAGCGGCGCATCCGCCTCCATGCCGGCGGGCCGGTGGAGGGCGGGCGCGGCTTCGTGCTGCACACCGGGGACTGGTCGAGCGAGGGCAGCCTGACGGTGGAGGGCGGCTTCGCCCTCACGGCCAGCGTGGACATCCTCAAGGCCATCGCGGGTGGCGGCGGGCCGCGCCAGGGGCTGCTGGCCCTTGGCTATGCCGGCTGGGGCCCGGGCCAGCTGGAGAGCGAGATCGCCCACAACGCCTGGCTCTCCGTTTCCCCCGACGAGGCCATCCTCTTCACCGAGGAGGACCAGGACGCGAAGTGGCGCCGGGCCCTGGCGAAGCTGAAGGTGGACCCGCTGCTGCTGGTGGACACGGCCGGGCGGGCCTGACCGGGAAGGCGGGAGGGTTGACAGCGGGGGGCCGCCTGCCCCTCTTGCCGCCCCGAACGAGTTCCAGCCCAGGTTCCCCGCCCCATGCACGCCTACCGCACCCATAATTGCGGCGCGCTCCGCGCCGCCGATGCCGGCAAGACCGTCCGGCTCTCCGGCTGGGTGCACCGCAAGCGCGACCATGGCGGGCTGCTCTTCATCGACCTCCGCGACCATTACGGCCTGACCCAGTGCGTGGTCCCCGCCGGCTCGCCCGTCTTCGAGGCGGCGGACAACCTGCGCCCGGAGAGCGTGATCACCGTCACCGGGCAGGTGGTGGCGCGCGAGGCCGCGACGGTGAACCCGAAGCTGCCGACGGGGGAGGTGGAGCTGCGCGTGGCCGAGCTCTCCGTCCAGTCCGCGGCCGAGGTGCTGCCGATCCAGGTGGCGGGCGACCAGGAGTTCCCGGAGGAGCTGCGGCTGCGCTACCGCTTCCTCGACCTCCGGCGGGAGAAGCAGCACCGCAACCTCATGCTGCGCTCGGGCGTGATCGCCAGCATTCGCCGCCGCATGATCGATCAGGGCTTCACCGAGTTCCAGACGCCGCTGCTGACGGCCTCCTCGCCCGAGGGCGCGCGGGACTTCCTCGTCCCCTCCCGCCTGCATCCCGGCAAGTTCTACGCGCTGCCGCAGGCGCCGCAGATGTTCAAGCAGCTCGCCATGGTCGCGGGCTTCGACCGCTACTTCCAGATCGCCCCCTGCTTCCGCGACGAGGCCGCGCGGGCCGACCGCTCGCCCGGCGAGTTCTACCAGCTCGACTTCGAGATGAGCTTCGTGACGCAGGAGGACGTCTTCGCCGCCATCGAGCCGGTGATGCACGGCGTGTTCGAGGAGTTCGGCGGCGGCCGCACCGTGACCCCCGCGCCCTTTCCGCGCATCGCCTATGACACGGCCATGCTCGAATACGGCTCGGACAAGCCGGACCTGCGGAACCCCATCAAGATCACGGATGTCACGCAGCACTTCGCGAACAGCGGTTTCGGCCTCTTCGCGAAGATCGCGGCCTCGGGCGGCATCGTGCGCGCCATCCCGGCCCCGGGCGCGGCCGACAGGCCCCGCGGCTTCTTCGACAAGCTGAACGAGTGGGCACGCGAGCAGGGCGCGGGCGGCCTCGGCTACATCCAGTTCGCCGCCGACGGCGCCAAGGGCCCGATCGCCAAGAACCTGGAGGCCGACCGCGTGGAGGCCATCCGCGCCGCCTGCGGGCTGCAGACCGGGGACGCGGTGTTCTTCGCCGCCGGCAAGAAGGATGACGCCCAGAAGTTCGCCGGCGCCGTGCGCACTCGCCTCGGCAACGAGCTGGACCTCATCGAGAAGGGCGCCTTCCGCTTCTGCTGGATCGTCGACTTCCCGATGTACGAGGAGAGCGAGGAGAAGCCGGGCGGCATCGACTTCAGCCACAACCCCTTCTCCATGCCGCAGGGCGGGCTGGAGGCGCTGAACTTCAGGAACCCGCTCGACATCAAGGCCTACCAGTACGACATCGTCTGCAACGGCATCGAGCTGTCCTCGGGCGCCATCCGCAATCATCGGCCGGACATCATGATCCGCGCCTTCGAGATCGCGGGCTACTCGGCGGATGAGGTGGAGGCGCGCTTCGGCGGCATGCTGAACGCCTTCCGCTACGGCGCCCCGCCCCATGGCGGCTCGGCGCCGGGCATCGACCGCATCGTGATGCTGCTGGCCGACGAGCCGAACATCCGCGAGGTCACGCTCTTCCCGCTGAACCAGCAGGCCGAGGACCTGATGATGGGCGCCCCCGCCCCCATCGAGCCCTCCCGCTGGAAGGAGCTGTTCCTGAAGCCGGACATTCCGCCCGCGAAGGATGCGGCCGCCAAGGATGCGGCCAAGGGTGCAACGGCGGGCAAGAGCGCCTAAGTCAGGGGCGAACCGGAAAGGCTCCTCGATGCGCCTGCGCTCCCTCCTCGCCGCCACCGTCTCCCTGGGCGCGGCCCTGGCCCTCGCCGGCCCGGCGCCCGCCCAGACCGCAGCGCCCGCCGCCGCTGCCACCCAGGCTCCGGCCGCCCTGCCGGGCTCCGAGGCCATGGCGGCCCACCGGGCGGCCTATCGCCTGTCCTTCGACAAGGCGCGGGACAATTCGGACGTGGCGCGGGCCGAGGGGGTGATGCTCTTCGAGGTGCTCGACGCCTGTGACGGCTGGGCCAGCCGCCAGCGCCTGACCATGCGCCTGCAGGACCGGGACGGGCAGACGCTCGAGACTGCCTCGGACTACGCGACCTGGGAGAGCAAGGACGGCAAGCGCCTGCGCTTCTCCCTCACGCAGATGACGGCGGGGGCGGTGAGCAACCGCATCACCGGCGAGGCCACCCTCCAGCCCGACGGCACGGGGGTCGCGAATTACGAGCAGCCCCGCGCGGCGCAGGAGGCTCTGCCCGCCGGCACGCTGCTGCCCATGGCCCACACCATCCGCGCCATCGAGGCCGCCCGCGGCTCCCAGCGCCTGCTCAACGTGCCCCTGATGGATGGCACGAGCGAGGACGGCGCGCAGGAGAGCACCACTGTCCTCTCCCCCTGGCGGGCCGAGGCGGAGGCGCAGCCGCGCTTTCCTCTGCTGGCGAACCAGGGCAGCGGCCGGATGCGCATCGCCTTCTTCGGCAAGGACAGCAAGGGCGGCGGCGCCTCCTCCCCGGACTACGAGGTGGGGCTGCGCTACTACGCCAACGGCGTGGCGGACGAGCTGAATATGGATTTCGGCGAGTTCGCCGTGAACGGGAAGCTCGAGACGCTCGAGGCGGTCCCGGGCGGCTGCTAGCCGCCCTCGGGCGGCCACCAGCCGCCCTGACCCCTCCTAACTTGGCTGCCCCTAGAGATTGAAGGCGGCGCGAAAGCCGACGGCCTGGAAGTCCCGGTCGGGGCCGGACAGGCCCGTGGCGCCGTTCTCGTACTGCACGCCCAGGCGCAGCCGCTCCGTCGGGAACCAGGTCAGGCCGACGGTCCAGATCGACTGCCGGGCGCCCCGCGCGCCGTCCCGCAGGTCCACGGTGCTGTAGCGCGCGGCGAGCTCCAGCGCGCCCCGGTCGTCGGCGGGGCTCGGCCGCCTCCAGATCGCTTGGCGGTCGGACCGCTCGCGCGGTTTCCCGAACAGGGGCAGGGCGGCCTGGGCGTACCATCCCTCGAAGCGCCGGTTCCCGCCCTCGGCGGCGTCCACGCTCACCCGCTGCCACACCGCCTCGGCATAGAGCGGCCCGATGCGGCCGGCGATCTCGGGCCCGGCGGCCCAGGCGCCCTCCGCCTCGATCGCCCCGCTGTCGAGGAAGCGCCGGCTGTCCACGCGCAGCTCGGGATAGTCGCGCAGGCGTACCTCCTCCGGGCCGGGGCTCGTCCCCGGGCGAAACTGCGCCGACACGTCGGCGCCGATTTGGAACTGCAGGTCCGGGCGGCCCAGGGCCAGCACCACGGCCCGGGCCGCGAGCCCGCGCTGGCGCCCGTCATCGGGGTTGGAGGTGGTGCCCCCCGTGGCATAGGCGCTCGCATTCCACCGCGCCCCTTCCCCGCCGATTGCCCCGTTCGCCTCCGCCCCCACCGCCAGCCGCGCGCTGCCCGAGGCGAGGCTGGCCACGACGTTGCTGATCGCCGCGCGCTCCATGAAGAGCACGTCGAAGGAGGAGGCGGCGTATTCGGGCAGGTGCTGCAGCTTGAAGGAGCCGGCGCGGAAGGTGAGGCCGGGAATGCCGGTATAGGCGAGCTGCGCCTCGTAGAGGTAACCGTAGTCCCGGGGATTGGAGCCGCCGAAATCGTACGTGACGTCGTAGGTGATGTCGCGCAGCACCGTCCCCGTCACGCCCAGCCGGCCGCGCCGCAGGTTCACCCCGCTGCGGTAGCCGCCGGGCTCGTCCTGCCCGAAGAAGGAGCCGCCATCGGCGTCCAGGCGCAGGGTGGGGGAGAGGGTGAAGTCGCCACCGCCCAGGCGGAGTTCGGGGACCGGTCCCTTCCATCCCAGCCCGTCCGGCCGCGCGCCCTCCTCCGCGGCGGCCGGCAGGGCGGCCAGGAGCAGGAGGGCGATGATGGGTCGGCGCGGCATGGGCGTTCTCTCGGTCCGGGCCGGGCAGCACTGCCCCAGCCGCACCGCGCCGTCCATTGACGTAAGCGCCAGGAGAGGCGGAACCGCGCGGCCCCGCCCCCTGCCCCTCGGCGTCTTCTCAGCGCGCCGGCAGGGTGCCGACCTTGTCCAGGAGAAGGAGCGCCGCCTCCACGCAGGCGCGGCTGGGCTCGCCCTCGACGCAGCGGATGTCTATCGTCGCGTCGCCGCGCTCGAGGTGAAAGCGCGCGGCGCGCGAGGGCGGGGGGCCGTGCCGGCCGCCATGCATAGGGCCGTGGCCCTCCATGCCGCGGCCACCGCCCATCATACCCGGCCCCTGCGGGCCGGCGCCCATCATCCTCGGCCCCTGCGGGCCGCCGGGCGGCATGGGCGGGCGGGGGCCAGGGCCGCCGTCAGGATCGCGTGTCTGTGCATGTGTTCGCCTCCATCGCGGGCCGCGCCGCGGCGCGCCCGAGCGAGAGCACTCTGCCCCGCGCCCGATTTCGCGTCCGGCACCGCCCGCAACAGGGCGTAACGGCTGTCAGTCCGGCACGACGGCGCAGGTGAGGCGAGAGACGCAGGCGAGCCGCCCGTCCGCCCGCCGGATCTCGGTCTGCCAGACCTGGGTGGAGCGGCCGGTGTGGAAGGCCCGGCACTCGGCGGTGATGCTCCCGCCCTCGGCCACGGCGGCGAGGTGGTTGGCGTTGATCTCCATGCCGACGCAGTGGAAGCCCTCCGGCGCTGCCAGCGTGGCCGCGATGCTGCCCAGCGTCTCCGACACGACGACGGAGACGCCGCCATGCAGCACGCGCCAGGGCTGCACGTGGCGGTGATCCACGGGCATGGCCGCGCGCAGGTAGTCCGGCCCGACCTCCGTGATCTCGATGCCCAGATGGGAGACGGCGCTGTTCGCCAGCCGGGCCATCAGGATCGCGGGGGTGGCGTTCTTCTGCCAGATCGGGGCGCTGCTCATCCCGGGATGGGGGCAGCGGCCGGGGCGCCCGTCAACCCGCCCTGCCCGGGAGAGCGCCTGGGGAGCCGCCCGGAGAGGCGCGACCAGCGCCAGGTCATCGCCCCCGCCACCCCAGCCAGCCCGACCACCAGCCCGGCCCAGATCCCGGGGGGGCCGAGCCCGGCGGGAAAGGCCAGGCCGAGGGCGGCGGTGAGGCCGAGGGCCCAGTAGCCGGCGGCGGCGATCAGCATGGGAACGCGCGTGTCCTGCAGCCCGCGCAGCGCCCCGGCGCCGACCACCTGCACCCCGTCGCTGAGCTGGAACAGCCCGGCGAAGAGGAGGAGGGTGGCGGCCAGCGCTGCCGTCTCCGCCGCGCCGGGGGCGGCGGGATCGAGAAAGATCGAGGCCAGCGCCCCCGGCGCCAGCAGCATCAGCGCGGCCATCGGCCCCATGAAGACGGCCGAGAGGGCGATGGCGGTCCAGCCCGCGCGCCGGGCGTCCCGCCCCCGCCCCGCCCCGATCGCCAGCCCCACCCGCGCCGTCGCCGCCTGCGCCAGACCGAGGGGCACGGCAAAGGTGGTGCTCGCGATCTGGAGGGCGATGGCGTGGGCCGCCACCGCATGCGCGCCGAAGGCCCCCATGAAGAGCCCGACGGCGCTGAACAGCCCGATCTCGAGCAGCATCTGCGCCGCGATCGGCAGGCCGAGCACCACCACCCGCCCCAGCCGGGAAGGGTCCAGCCGCCAGATCCGGCCGAAGAGCCGGTAGCGCCGCAGCCGGCGGTCCCGCATCACGAAGACGGCGAGGGCGAGGAACATGAAGGCGTCCGCTACCGCTCCCGCGATGCCCGCGCCCCGCACGCCCATGGCCGGCGCCCCGAGATTGCCGAAGACGAGTACCCAGCCGATCAGCGCGTTCAGCGGCACGGCCAGCAGCCCGATCACCAGCGGCGGCCCCGGCCGCTCCATGGCCGCCATAAAGCCGCGGAGGTTGAGGTAGAGGCCAAAGAAGGGGATGCCCCAGAGCACGCAGCGCATGAAGTCCTGCGCCGCATCCGCCAGGGCGGGGTCCTGCCCCAGCGCCCGCAGCACCGCGCCGCCGTTCCACATCACCACCATGCCCGGCACCGCCGCCAGCACCGCGGCCCAGACCCCCGCCCGGTGGGTGCGCCGCATGGCACGCACATGGCCGATCCGCCGCCCCCGCTCCTGCGCGAGCAGCGCGGCGGTGGCGAGGGAGAGGCCGAAGCCGGGCGCCAGCATCGTCCAGAACACGGTGCTGGAGAGGGTGACGGCGGCCAGCGCCTCGGTGGAGACATGGCCAAGATAGGCGGAATCCGTCGCCAGCAGCGCCATCTGGGAGAGATTGGTGAGCGCCATGGGCCAGGCGAGCAGAAGCATCGCCCGCGCCTCCGCCCACCACGCGCCGCGCGGCGCCGCTTCCTTGTTCATCGGCCGCATGTAGTGCCGGGAGAGCGCCGTTGGCAGGCGGTGGCGCGGATGGCACGCTCCCTTCCAAGGCAAGGCTCCCGGCCCACGGGACGCCGCCATGCCCGAGAGGACCGTCCATGAAGCGCCGCACCGTCCTGGCCGCCCCGCTCGCCGGGGGCGCCGCCCTTGCCCTCCCCGCCGCCGCCCAGCCCGCGGGGGTGGCGATGGACGAGGCGCTGATCCCCGGCGCCGAGCCCGGCACCCAGCTCTACCTCCGGAACAAGCGGCCCGAGGCGGGCGGCCCCGCGCGGGCAGACCGCACGGTCCTCTGCGTCCACGGCACCACCTATCCCGCCAGCACGGGCTTCGACCTGCCGCTCTCCGGCGTGTCCTGGATGGACTACATGGCCGGGCGCGGCTTCGATGTGTGGAGCCTGGACCTCACGGGCTATGGCCGCTCCACCCGCCCGGCGGCCGACGGCGCCTCGCCCCCCACCACCGGCGAGAAGGCGGTGGCCGATATCGGCGCGGCCCTGAAGCACATCCGCGAGACGCGCGGCGTGGCGAAGACGGGGCTGATCGGTTGGTCCTGGGGCACCACCCTCGTCTCGCGCTTCGCCACCGAGAATCCGGGGCTGGTGGAGCGGCTGGTGCTCTACGCCCCCCTCTGGCTGCGGGACGCGAACAGCCGCAGTGCGGTGCCCGTGCCCGAGGGGCCGCTGCCCGCCTACCGCACGGTCACGCGCGCCCAGGCGCGGGAGCGCTGGTTGGCCGGGGCGCCGGAGAACAAGCGGGCGGGCCTCATTCCCCCCGGCTGGTACGAGTACTGGGCGGACGCCACCTTCGCGACGGACCCGGAGGGATCGCGCCAGGTGCCCTCCGTCCTGCGGGCGCCCAACGGCGTGCTGCAGGACCTCCGGGACTACTGGGACGCGGGCAGACCCTTCTACGATCCCGCGAGGGTGACCGTGCCCGCCCTGCTCGTCCTGGGCGAGTGGGACCGGGACACACCGCCCTCTATGGCCACGACCCTGTTCCCCCTACTGGTGAATTCCCCGGGCAAGCGGCTTGTCATGCTCGCCGAGGGGACGCATGCCATCATGCTGGAGCGAAACCGCGGCGCCCTGTTCCAGGCCGTGCAGGTCTTCCTGGAGGAGGGCTCGGCCTGATCCCGGGCCGCTGCGGGCAACAAGGAAACGGAACCCCTCATCGATGAAGCTGCTGCGATATGGCCCGCCTGGCGCGGAGAAGCCCGGCCTGCTCGACGCCTCGGGCACGATCCGCGACCTCTCGGGCATCCTCCCCGACATCGCGGGGGAGTCGCTCTCGCCCGGCGGGCTGGCACGGCTGGCGGCGCTTGACCCGTCGGGCCTGCCCGAGGTGCCGGAGGGCACGCGGCTGGGCCCGCCGGTCGGGGGCACGCGCAACTTCGTCGCCATCGGGCTGAACTACGCCGACCACGCGGCCGAGAGCGGCGCCCCCGTTCCGAAGGAGCCGATCGTCTTCCTTAAGTCGCTCAACACCCTGGCCGGGCCGGACGACGACGTCGCCATCCCGCCCGACAGCCTCAAGACCGACTGGGAGGTGGAGTTGGCGATCATCATCGGCACCCTCGCCCGCCGCGTCTCGCCCGAGGAGGCGCTCGGCCATGTGGCGGGCTACGCCGTCTGCAACGACGTGTCCGAGCGCGAGTGGCAGCTCGAGCGCGGCGGCACCTGGGATAAGGGCAAGAGCGCGGACGGCTACGGCCCCGTCGGCCCCTGGCTCGTCACCACCGACGAGGTGCCGGACCCGCAGAACCTCTCCATGTGGCTGGAGGTGGACGGGAAGCGGATGCAGGACGGGACCACCCGCACGATGATTTTCGACGTGCGGACGATCGTCTCCTATGTCAGCCGCTTCATCACGCTCCATCCCGGCGACATCATCACCACCGGCACGCCGCCCGGCGTGGGGCTGGGAATGAAGCCGCCCGTCTATCTTCGGCCGGGCCAGGTGATGCGGCTGGGGATCGAAGGGCTGGGGGTGCAGACGCAGCGGACCGTGGCGGCGGCCTGATCCTTCGCGCCTGGCAGGCTGGAGGAGGGGTCTACTCCTCCGGCACCACGCTTACATGGGCGGCGACCACGCGCCATCCCTCGGGGAAGCGCACCCAGCTCTGGCTCTGCCGCCCGGCCTTTCGCGGCGCTCCCTCGCGCCGGAACATCGTGTTCGCCACGGCGAAGTCGCGGCCATAGGTTGTTTTGACAGTGCGCGACAGGCTGCGCGCCAGCCCGGCCGGGGGGCGGGCGCGGCGGAAGGCGCGGATCTCCTCCATGCCGTGGAGGTTCTCGGCGGCGCCGTAGCGGATCGTCTCTGGCGCGTCCCGGAACAGCTCCTCCAGCACGGGCACGTCGTTGGTAACGAGGGCCCTCTCGTAGCGGGCGAAGGCGGCCTCGACTTCGGCACGCACCTCGGGAATGTTGATCCTCAACGCGGGCTCCTCCTGGGTTAGCGGCGCGGACACCTGCAAGGCCCGGGCCGCGGAGGAGCTTCCGGCCCCCGTGGGAGGGAAGGCTGAGGTGGACAGCGGCCAGCTCGCTGAGCGCTTCGACGGCCGGCAAGTACCCACTTCGTCCATGGCCCTGCCGGGACCGCGCCCTCGAAAGCCGAGCCACCCCGGACCCGGCACGCCAGCGGCCATGCCGCCCCAACCGGCTGTCATCCGCAGGGAGTGCCGAGGCGGGCGCCGAGATCAGCCCTGCTCGCAGCCGTCGGCCGTCCGGGCTCGGCGCGGTCATCCATGAGCCTGCCTAATAGGCCTTCTCCTGCTTTGCGGCCTAATCGCAGCGGCCGGTCCCCCTTACCTCCAGGATAGAAGCGCGGCCTGGCTGAGAAGCCCGGCACGGCCCGGATCTGTAGCGAGGTGGGGGTCCATGAGGATCGAGCGCGCGGGCTCGCAGCCCACCGGTGAGACGCCGACCGGGTGCTTCGCCGGCATCGTGCGGGCCGGTCCCGGGGCCGCGGTCACTCTGGTCACCTTCGAGCCAAGCGCCCGGCACCCGCGGCCGCTCGGCCAGACGCTGGCCGCCGCCGGACCCGCGCGCGGCGCTTTCGCCTGATCGGCAGGATCCATCCCATCAACCGGCCGTCGACAAAGCCGACAGCCCGACAGGAGACGAAGATGAAGCCTCTCCCCGCAGCCGCTGTGGCCCTGGCCCTTTGCAGCGCCTCCTCCGCCCGGGCAAAGGATGCGGGCTTTCCCCCGCCTTCCGGCGATCTGCGGACGGTCGCGCCTGCCCTCGGCAGCTACGAGCAGGACACGGCCTTTGGCAAGCTCTGGAAGCGCCCTGAGCTATCCCGGCGGGATCGCAGCATCGTCACGCTCTCGGCGCTGATCGCTCGTAATCAGGCGGCCGAACTTCCGCGCTATCTCGGGCTCGCGCTCGACAGCGGCGTGAAGCCGGGCGAGATCTCAGGCCTCATAACCCACCTTGCCTTCTACTCCGGCTGGGCCAACGCCATGTCGGCGGCCTCGGCGGCGAGGCCGGTCTTCGCGGCGCGCGGTATCGGCGCGGACCAGCTCCTAGCGGCCGAGCCCGGCCTCCTGCCGCTCGACGAGACCGCCGAGGCGCAGCGCGCCGCCCGTGTCGCGCGGGATGTCCGCCCCGTGGCGCCCGGCCTCGATCAGTTCACGACGGACACACTGTTTCGCGACCTGTGGCTGCGCCCTGGTCTGGTACCGCGCGACCGCAGCCTCGTCACGGTCAGCGCCCTCATCACGGCGGGCCAGGCCGCGCAGGTTCCCTACCGTCTCGCCCGGGCCATGGATGACGGCCTGACGCGGGCGGAGGCGTCGGAGGTCGTCGCGCACCTCGCCTTCTACGCCGGCTGGCCCAATGCCTTCTCGGCCGTCCCCGCCGTGAAGGGCGTCTTCGACAGCCGCCCCAACTGACCCACCCCACCCGGGAGCCCACCGAGATGAGGCGGCTTGCCATTGCCGCCGTGACGACGTCCCTGCTCGCATCGGCGAGCACCGCCGTCCTTGCCCAGGCGGCCACCCCCGTGCCTTCCGGCAGATCCCAGGGCCATGCGGAACTCAGGATCGCGCGTGCCGGTTCGCAGCCCTCGGCGAGAGGACCTGCCGAGCACTTCACCGGGTCCGTGCGCGTCGATCCGCTGTTCCCGGCTACCGTGCCGTCGCGGATGTCCGGCGGCAGCGTCACCTTCGAGCCCGGCGCCCGCTCGGCTTGGCACACCCACCCGGTGGGGCAAGTGCTCGTGGTGACCGCGGGCGTCGGCTGGGTTCAGCGCGAGGGCGGCCCCGTCGAGGGGATGCGCCCCGGCGACGTGGTCTGGATCCCGCCCGGGCTGAGGCACTGGCACGGCGCCGCCGCGACGACCGGCGTGACCCACATCGCACTCCAGGAGCAGGTGGACGGACCGGCCGTGACCTGGATGGAGAAGGTCGCCGACGCGCAGTACCGTCGGTGACGGCGGTGGGGCCCTGAGAGGCGCTGCATCCCATCGCCGGGGCAGCCGCGCGGATGGTAGCGGGGAGAGGCCGGTTCGGGTCGCGATCCGCCCCTCCCGGCCCGTTGTCCCGTCTACCGCCGGCGGAGGATCAGGAACCCGATGATCCCCGCCGCGGCCAGCCAGGCCTTGGGCGGCACCTTGATCCCCGCCCCCGTGCTGAACCCGCCATAGACGCCGTGGTCCGCCGGCGCCTGAAAGAGATTGCCGTCCGAGATCCCGGCGGGCGGGGCGCTGCCGATCCCCTTCTTCAGCATCACCCCCGCCGCCCAGCGCATCGGTGCCGGGGCGAGGATCGCGAGCACCCGCAGGCCCGCCGCCATCGGCCCCACCGGCACCGCGTTGCGCGGGCGGCGGATGACGGAGGCGATCGCCTCGGCCACCTCGAAGGGCGAGGTCATGGGGCCGCCCACATTGATGCGGTGCCCCGTGTGGTTCGCGCCGTGGCGCAGGCCCGGCGTGTCCACTACGCTGGGGAAGATGTCGCACACTTGGATGTCGGGCCAGTCGTGCAGCTCGCCGCGCAGGGACTCCGTGAGGCCGCGCAGCCCCCGCTTCGAGGCGGCGTAGGACGAGGCGAAGGGAGTGGGCACCCAGGAGCCGATGGAGAGGATGTTCACCAGCACCCCCTGCCGTTGCTGCTTGAATATCGGGAGGACGGCGTGCGCCCCGTTGATCTGGCCGAGCAGGTTGGTGCGGATCGTCTGCTCATGCGCTTCGGCCGGCACCTCCTCGAAGGGCCCGATCACGCCGACGCCGGCATTGTTGATCCAGACATCGATCCGGCCGAAGCGGGCGCGGGCGGCCTCGGCCAGGCGCTTCACCGCCTCGGCGTCTCCCACATCGGTCGGCACGGCAATGGCCTCCGCCCCCAGCCGCTCGCACTCGGCGCGCACCGTCCCCAGCGTATCCTCCCGGCGGGAGGCGAGGACGAGATGGGCGCCCTCGCGGGCCAGGAGCTGGGCCGTCGCGCGGCCGATGCCGCTGGACGCACCGGCGATCACCACGACGGAACCCTGGATCCGGGGCATGGGCCCACTCCCTCCTCTTCCCGCCCGGTCGGCCGGGCGGCGTGCCGGCATTAACCGGGGAGGCCGCTCCCGGTTCCCCGATGTCGCGCGAGGAGGCGCCGGGGCCCGGTGACTTGACGTCATGTTGCGCGTTCACACATCGCTTCGGCGGCGGATCGGCCCCGCCGGGCAGGGAGTCGGCACGTTGCTGAACCAGCCGTTCGGGCAGGCCCTGACTGATGAGAGCGGGCGGTTCACGCAGGTGGACCGGACCCTGTGCGAGATGCTCGGCTTCGAGATGCGGGCCCTCCTCCAGCGCAGCATTCACGACATCACCCATCCCGACGACTGGCCGAGCAACCAGCCCCTGCTCGAACGCCTGCTGGCGCATGACGAGCCCTTCACCATCGTGAAGCGCTACCTCCGCGCCGACGGCACGGCCGTTTGGGTGCAGAACTACGTCTCCGTCCTGCGCGACGCTGAGGGGAGGCGGGCGATCTCCGCCCTCATCCGGCCCGTCCTGCCCCCGGCCGGGGCCCGCGTCCCCCAGCGCAAGGGTGGCGCGGCCAGCTCGTCCGCCTCACCGGTCCAGGTGGGCACACCCCGTCACCCCGGCCGCTTCCTGCACTGAGAGCCGCCTCACCTCCATGGTGAGGCCGGGGGCTGGCGCCCGCATCTACACGGGGGCTGGCGCCCCACGCCCCTCTCCCCCATGGTCCGCCGCGATCGGAACAGGGGACGCAACGGCCTTGGCATCAACGGCGAGCGACGCGGTCGCGTTGGGCATCATCGGCTTCGGCATCATGGGGGAGCGGCTGCTGCGCGCGGCGCTGGGCCACCCCGCACCGCCCGTGCGACCCAGTGGGGTCTGGGATCCCTCCCCCGCCGCCACGGAGCGCCTGAAGGAGGTTTCGCCCGACCTGTCGATGGCGGCGAGCGCCGAGGCGGTGATCGCGGGCTGCGACCTTCTCTACATCGCCGCCCCGCCCGCAGCGCATCTCCCCCTGGCCGAGGCCGCGCTGGAAGCCGGGCGGGCCGTGTTCCTGGAGAAGCCGCTCTCCCACGACACCGCCGCCGCGCGCCGCTTCGTGGAACGGGCGGAGGCCTCGGGCGCACGGGCCGGGGTGAACTTCCCCATGGCCTCCTCCCCGGCCGTAGCGGGGCTGCGGGACTGGATCGGGGAGGGCGCGGTGGGCACGCCCGCCTCGCTGGAGATCGAGGTCGCCTTCGCCACCTGGCCCCGCTCCTGGCAGCGCGACGCCGCCGCCTGGCTATCCGGCCGCGCCGAGGGAGGCTTCACGCGGGAGGTGGTGTCCCATTTCCTCTTTCTCACCCGCCGCCTGCTCGGCCCCCTCTCGCTGGAGAGCGCCCAGGCGCGCTTCCCCGGCAATGAGGGTGCGGAGACGGCGATCAAGGCGCGGTTGAGCGCGGGCGGCACCCCCGTCCTCCTGCGTGGCGGCGTCGGCACGACGGAGCGGGACGACACGAATTTCTGGACCCTGCGCGGCCCCTCCGGCGCCGTGCGCCTGCGGGACTGGTCGGTCGCGGAGCGGGAGGGGCCCGATGGCTGGGCCGCCGCCCCCGGCGCCCTGCCGAACGAGCGCATGCGCCCTCTCGTCCTCCAGGGGCAGCTCGACAAGGCGGCGGCGATGACGCGCGGCGAGCCCCACTCCCTCGCCACGCTGCGCGAGGCGCTGGAGGTCCAGGAGGTCGTGGAGGCGATTCTGGCGGCGGGCTGAGCCGCCCAGCTCCTCCGGCGGGCTTGGCCGCCGCATCACCCGCCGGGTCGCACCCGGCCCGCGGGCAGCCCGGCCACCTCCGTCCGCACGGCGAAGAGCCCGCCCCCCGGCCCCTCGTTCTCCCGCCCCTCGCCGCCGGCCGTGGTGATGAACAAGGTGCGGAAGTCGGCGCCGCCGAAGGCGAGGCTCGTTACCTTCGGCACGGGCAGGGGGATGCTCCCGCGATGCGCGCCGTCCGGGCCGAAGCGGGAGACCCGGCCGCCATCCCAGTGGGCGACCCAGAGGCAGCTCTCGGCATCCACCGTCATGCCGTCGGGGAAGCCGTCGGCCTCGGCGAAGCGGATGAACTCGCACCGTTCCCCAAGGCGGCCATCCTCTATCGCGAAGGCAAAGATCGTGTGCGCGGGGCTGTCGCCGAGATAGAGGGTGCGCCCGTCCGGGGAGAAGGCGGGGCCGTTCGCGACGGTGAAGGGCCCGGCCACGCGCGGCGCCCTTCCCGGCCCGAGCAGCAGGTGGAGCGCGCCCTCGGGTGCCTCCTCGCCCTCGTCCATGGTGGAGAACCAGAGGCGGCCGGCGGTGTCCGCCTTGCCGTCGTTCAGCCGGTGCCGGGACGGGTCGTGCCCTTCCGGCGCGGCCAGCCGCTCCAGCCGGCCCGTCGCGGGCTCGAAGAGGCTCGGGCCGGAGCGCAGGCCGAGGATCAGCCGCGCGGGATCGTCGGTGAGGGCGACATGGCCCGGCTCCTCCGGAAGGTCCCAGGAGGCGCGGCCGCCTCCCGCCTCGTCGGCCCGGTGCAGGCGGCGCCCGCGGATGTCCACCCACCAGAGCCGGGCGATGCGGTCGTCCCACAGCGCGCCCTCGCCCAGCTCGGCGCCGGCGGGCCAGATGAGCCGGGGCGGACCGGCGGGCTCCGGGCTGCTCATGCGGCCCCCCGGCAACGGCGTTCGGCGCGCATGGTCGCCTCCCCTGTCGTCCCCGCAGCAACCCGCCCGGTCGCCCCGGGGTTGCGGGCCGCCGCGCAACCGCCCGCGCCGGAGGGCGCTCTCCTTCTCTCATCGAGGCGGGAGCGGAGGCGGCCATGACCGAGCAGAACCCGGATGATCCCGGGCACGACCCCGGCGATTCCGTGCCCCCCGGCGTGGCGCCGCTGGAGCCGGCGCCGCTGTCCGCGGAGGACAAGAAGGTGAAGCGAAAGCTGGAGGAGCTCGGGAAGGATTCCGGGGAGCCGCCGACGGAACCCGGCACCCCGCAGGGCCAAGCGGAGACCACGGGGCCCGAAAACGAGGGGCGCTGAGGCCGCGCACCCCGTCACCGGGGGCTCCCTTCGCGGGGGCCGAAGCGGGCGGCGCAACCGGAGTGCCACTTTACAGGCGGCGGCGGTCCGTCCCATGAGGGCTGCGACGCGCCCGAACCCGGCCGGACACGGCCGGGCCCCGCGGGCCGCACCCGTTCTGAGGAGGCCTCCATGACCATTGCCGGCGAGATGCTGATCGGCGCGACCGCGCTTCGTGGCACCGACAAGCCCATCCGCGCGATCGAGGCCGCGACCGGCCAGCCCATGGAGCCCGCCTTCGGCGGCGGCACGGCGGCCGATGTGGACCGCGCCTGCGCCCTCGCCTGGGCCGCCTTCGACACCTATCGCGAGACGACCCCCGAGGTCCGCGCCACCTTCCTGGAGGCCTGCGCCCAGGCCATCCTCGACATCGGCGACGAGCTGATCGTGCGCGCCATGGCCGAGAGCGGCCTGCCCCGCCCCCGGCTGGAGGGCGAGCGCGGCCGCACCGTCGGCCAGCTCCGCCTCTTCGCGCAGGAGGTGCGGGACGGCACCTGGATCTCCGCCCGCATCGACCCCGCCCTGCCGCAGCGCGCCCCCCTGCCCCGGCCGGACCTGCGGATGCGGCTGATCCCGCTCGGCCCCGTGGCGGTGTTCGGCGCCTCAAACTTCCCGCTCGCCTTCTCGGTCGGCGGCGGCGACACGGCCTCGGCGCTCGCCGCCGGCTGCCCCGTGGTGGTGAAGGCCCATTCCGCCCATCCCGGCACCTCCGAGCTGGTGGGCCGCGCCATCCAGTCCGCAGTGAAGTCCTGCGGCCTGCCCGAGGGCGTGTTCTCCATGCTCTTCGGCTCGGGCCAAGTGGTCGGGCAGGGGCTGGTGGCGGATCCCCGCATCAAGGCGGTGGGCTTCACCGGCTCGCGCGCCGGCGGCACGGCGCTGATGAAGACCGCCGCCGCCCGCCCCGAGCCCATCCCCGTCTATGCCGAGATGAGCAGCATCAACCCAGTCTTCCTACTGCCCAAGGCGATGGCCAGCCGCGCCGCCGCGATCGGCAAGGGCTTCGTGGGCTCGCTGACCCTCGGCGCCGGGCAGTTCTGTACCAATCCCGGCCTCGTTCTTGCGGTGGAGGGCCCGGAGCTCGACACCTTCCTGGCCTCCGCCACCGAGGCGCTGGGCGGGGCCCCGGCCCAGACGATGCTGACGCCGGGCATCTTGAGCGCCTACCAGACCGGCGTCTCGCACCTCGCGGGCAACAACCGCGTCCGCAAGGTGGCCTCTGGCCAGCTCGCCACCGCCTCCACCCAGGGCGAGGCGGCGCTGTTCGAGACGACGGCAGCCCATTTCATGGACGACCCGGCGCTCGCCGAGG
>JBHTFH010000038.1:0-37897 GCA_042666135.1 Roseomonas sp. GCM10028921
CGCGGCCGCAGCGGCTCCAGCCGTTTCACGCAGGCCCAGAGCTGGTTCTCCAGCGCCTCGGTGCGGGGCGGGAAGAACTCGAAGGAGAGCAGCGGCGCCGGCATGGCGGTGAGCGACGGCAGAGCGTCCACGCGCGGGCCGGACAGCCAGCTCTGGAGTGTCTTGGCGGGGGGCGACATCTCGTTCATGGCGGCCGTCATAGAGCATGGCGCGTCCGGGCCGAAACGCCGAATTTCGCCCGGGCCGGGGGGCAGCCCCTTCTCCGGCGCCCCACCACGTTTGCGCGAGCCCTCCCGCCCCCGCCCCTTGGCCGCCGCCTCCCTATATTTCCCGTTCGCGGCTGCGGGTGCTAACACCCGAAACCCCCAGGATTCCCGAGCCGATGAGCCCTCCCCGCCCGCCTCTTCCCCGCCTGCTGGCTGCCGTCCTCGGCCTCGCGCTGCTGGGTGGGTCCGTCGCGGGCTGCGCGACGCGCCCGCCGGCCGACGACCCCGAGGCGCTGGAGGAGTTCCGCGCCACCAACGACCCCATCGAGCCCTGGAACCGCGCGATGTACGACGTGCACCAGGCCATCGACACGGCGGTGCTGCGCCCCGTGGCCGTCGCCTACCGCGCCGTGCTGCCCCAGCCCGTCCGCACGGGCGTCTCCAACGTGCTGAGCAACCTGCGCAGCCCCGTGATCCTGATGAACGACGCGCTGCAGGGGGAGACCGCTCGCTTCGGCACCACCCTCCAGCGCTTCCTGCTGAACTCCACGCTCGGCGTCGGCGGCATCCTGGACGTGGCGAAGGATTTCGGCCTGCCGTCGCACACCGAGGATTTCGGCCAGACCTTCGCGGTCGCCGGGGTGGAGGAAGGGCCCTTCCTCTTTATCCCCATCCTCGGCCCGAGCAACCCGCGCGACCTCGTCGGCTTCGCCGCGGGCATCGCGGCGGACCCTTTCACCTGGCTGACCTACGGCAACCGGGACCTGGCGGACACGCTGAACTACATCCGCGCCGGTACCACCGTCGTCAGCACCCGGGAGTCCCTGCTCGACACGCTGGACGATGTGCAGCGCACGAGCCTCGACCCCTATGCCACGCTCCGCAGCGCCTACCGCCAGCAGCGGGCGCGCGAGATCGCCAACCGCGCCACCGCCCCGCAGGCGCCGCAGGGCCTGGGCACCGGCCTCGGCAGCACCCCCTCCTCGCCCCAGCCCTGAGGCAGTCGCCCCCGGGGGGAACGGAAACCTCCCCCGGGCGTTGAGGCGGCAACGCCCAGGCCCCACTTGCGGCGCGGCCCGGCGCATCGTGCCGCGCCGCCCAGAGAACGAGACCCCCGCCCCGATGCCCGATGTGACGCTCGCCCGCCGCCTCTTCCTCGCCGCCCTGCCCGCGCTGGCGGCCGCGCCCGCCCTCGCCCAGCCCATGGACACCGGACGCGCCTCCTCCTTCATCCAGGCCACGGGCCGGGACCTGGTGGCGGCCATCAATGGCGGCGGCTCCGTCGCTCAGCGACGGCAGCAGGTGGCGGCCATCCTGCGCCGCGCCGTGGACGTGGAGGGGGTGGGCCGCTTCATCCTCGGCCGCTACTGGCGCCAGGCGAGCCCGGAGGAGCAGGCGGAGTACATGCGGCTCTTCGAGGAGACGCTCATCCGCAACCTCTCCGCCCGCTTCGGCGAGTACCAGGGCGTGCGCTTCTCCCTCGGGCGCACCCAGCAGCGCGCCGAGGACGACACGCTGGTGAACACGATCGTCGAGCGCCCGAACACCGCCGCCTTCTCGCTCGACTGGCGGGTGGGCGAGGTGGGCGGCCAGCCCCGCGTCGTGGACGTGATTGCCGAGGGCACCTCCCTGCGGCTGACGACGCGCAGCGAGTACTCCGCCGTGATCAGCCGCAATGGCGGCCGCGTCTCGGCGCTGCTGGACGCCATGCGGAACCAGGTCTCGCAGCTGGCGGCGCGCGAGGGGCGGTAGGCCCCCCGCCGCTCAGCCCAGGGCCAGTTCCCGCTCCACCAGCCGCACGAGAAGGCTGGCCCCTACCGGCAGCAGGTCGTCGTTGAAGTCGTAGCGGCCGTTATGGACGGGGGTGTGGCTCGTCTCCGCCTCTCCCGCCTGCCCGAGCAGCAGGAAGGCGCCGGGCACCTCGTTCAGCATGTAGGCGAAGTCCTCCCCCGCCGTGAGGGAGGGAAGGTCGTCCCTCACCCCTTCCGCCCCCACCACCGCCGCCGCCGCCCCGGCCGCCAGCGCCGCCTGGGCGGGAGTATTGATCGTGGGCGGGTAGGAGTAGCGGTGCTCCAGCTCCAGCCGCACGCCATGGGCGGCGGCAGTGCCCTCCACCACCTGCCGGAACAGGGCGGCGAACCGGTCATGGGTCTCGGGCAGGAGGGTGCGGATCGTGCCGCGCATATCCACGGTCTCCGGGATCACGATGTCCGAGCTGCCGGCGTGGAACTGGCCAATGCTGAGCACGGCCGTGTCGTGCGGGCTGGTGCGGCGGCTCACCAGGGTTTGCAGGGCGCTGTAGATCGCCACCGCGCAGGGCAGCGGGTCGAGCCCGTTCTGCGGCTCGGCGCCGTGGCTGCTCTTGCCGTGCAGGCGGATGGAGAAGTAGTCCACCGCGGCCAGCACCGTGCCCGGGCGGATGGCCACCGTGCCGAGCGGCAGGCTCGGATGGTTGTGCAGGCCGTAGACGGCATCGCAGGGAAAGCGGGCGAACAGCCCGTCGCGCACCATCTCCAGCGCGCCGGTCAGCCCCTCCTCGGCGGGCTGGAGGATGAAGTGGACGGTGCCGGGGAAGTCGCGCGTGGCCGCCAAGTGCTTCGCGGCCCCGAGCAGCATGGCGGTGTGCCCGTCATGGCCGCAGGCATGCATGGCCCCCGGGTTGGTGCTGCGATGGCGAAGTCGTTCAGTTCCGGCATGGGCAGGGCATCCATGTCGGCGCGCAGGCCGACCGCGCGGTTGCCCGGGCGCTTGCCGCGCAGCACGCCCACCACCCCCGTCCTTCCCAGGCCCCGATGCACCTCGATGCCCCAGGATTCGAGCTTTTCCGCCACAATGCCGGAGGTCCGAACCTCCTCGAAGCCGATCTCGGGATGGGCGTGGAAGTCGCGGCGCCAGTCCTGCATTTCCGCGCGGAGGGCCTCGATCGGGTCGAGGGTCGGCATCGGTCTCTCCTTGCTGCGGCGTGGCAGAATGCGGCGCGGGCGGAGAGGCGGCAAGCTCGGGCCCTGGCACGGTGGATGCGAAGGCACGGCGCCCGGCCGGCTTCCCTTCTCGCCCTGAGAGGCGGAAGGTGAGGCCCCTTGCCGGGCAGCGCAGCGCAGGATCCGCCGATGTTCCCCTTCACCCGCCGCAACAACCCCGGGCCGCTCCGCGCGGACGCCGTCGAGCCCGGTCCCTCCCGCCGCGGCCTGCTCGGCCTGGCCTGCGCCTGCTGCCTCCTGACCGGCCTGCGTCCCGCCGCGGCCCAGGGCGTGGCGGCAGGAGCGGCGCGGCCGATCCATGCCCTGCTCGACGCCGCCGCCGCGGGCATTGAGGCGAGGATGATCGGCTGGCGCCGGGACATCCACCAGAACCCGGAGCTGGGGAACCAGGAGCGCCGCACGGCAGGCCTCGTCGCCGCCCATCTGCGGGCCCTCGGCTACGAGGTGCGGGAGGGCGTGGCCAAGACCGGCGTCGTCGCCCTGCTCCGCGGCGAGGCCGGCCCCGGCCCCGTGATCGCGCTGCGCGCCGACATGGACGCGCTTCCCGTGGCCGAGGAGGTGGATCTGCCTTTCGCGTCGAAGGCGCGGACGCAGTGGGAAGGCCAGGAGGCCGGGGTGATGCATGCCTGCGGGCATGACTGCCACGTCGCCATCCTCATGGCGGCCGCCGAGGTGCTGGCGCAGCACAGGGGCCAGCTGCGCGGCGCGGTGAAGCTGATCTTCCAGCCCGCCGAGGAGAAGCTGCCCTATGGCGAGATCGGCGGCGCGCGCCTGATGGTGGAGGAGGGCGCGATGGAGAACCCGAAGCCGGACGCGGTCTTCGGTCTGCACATCGTCTCCGGGATGCCCGTCGGGAGCCTCGGTTACCGCGCCGGCGCGGTGAATGCCAGCTCGGACGGCTTCCGCCTGATCGTGAAGGGCCGGCAGACCCACGGCGCCATGCCTTGGAACGGGGTGGACCCCGTGGCGGTGGGCTCGCAGATCGTCACCGCGCTGCAGACCATCGTCAGCCGCGAGACGGATGTGACGCGGCAATCCGTCGTGCTCAGCGTCAGCACCTTCCATGCCGGGGTGCGCTACAACATCATCCCCGACCGCGCGGAGATGAGCGGCACGCTGCGCACCTATGACGAGGAGGTGCGCCAGCGCGTGATGACGCGCGTGAAGGAGATGGCCGAGAGCATCGCGCGCGGCATGAACGCGGAGGCAGAGGTGATCTGGGAGCCCAACGGCTATCCGCCGATCATGGCCGATGCGGGGCTGGTTGCCAGGCTCGCCCCGAGCCTCGTGCGCGTGGCCGGGGAGAAGGCGCAGGTGATGGAGCGCAGCTCCGCCGGGGAGGACTTCTCCTATTCGCGCAGAGGGCACCGGGCATATTCATCTTCGTCGGCGTCACGACGCCCGGCACGCGGGGCGGGGCGCCGAACCATTCCCCGCGCTTCCAGGTGGACGAGGCGGGGCTGCTGGCCGGGCTGCGCGCCACGCTGCACGTCGTGGCGGACTATACGGGCAGCGGCGTGACGGGCTGAGCGGCGTGCTCCTCGAACCGACCCTGGCCTGGATCGCCGAGCACCGCACGGGCGTGATCATCATGGTGGCCGTCATGATGATCACGCTCCTGGTGCGCCGGCGCTAGCGCAGGCTCTCGAAGACGAGCATGCGGTTGCCGGAGTTCCTGAACTCCCCTGCCTCCGTCATGCCGATGTCGGTCATCACCGCACGGGAGGCGGCGTTGGTCTCCCGCGCGATACCGATGATCCGGCGCAGCCCGGCCGCGTGGCCGAAATCCAGCGCCGCGCGCGCGGCCTCCCGCGCGTAACCATGGCCGCGGCAGGAGGGCCAGAGGGCGTAGCGCAGCGCGACGCCCCGCCCGTCCGGCCGCTCCATCAGACCGGCGATGCCGAGGAACTCGCCGTCCTCGGTGCGGTGGACGGCCCAGGTGCCGTAGCCCCGGACCTCCCAGAAATCGATGTCGTCCTCCAGCTCCTCCTCTGTCCGCTCGGGGGTGCGGACGCCGTGGAGCATCAGCGAGAAGGCCTGTGGATCGGCCTTCAGGCGGACGAGGTCGGGAAGGTTCTCCTTCCCGACGGGGAGCAGCGTCAGCCGCGGCGTGCGGACGACGCGGGAGAGGACGAGGTGCCCGGCGGCCGGTTGCACGGATCGAGCGTCGGCGCGCTTACCGCGTCAGCGGCCGGTACTTGATCCGGTGCGGCTGATCGGCCGCGGCCCCCATGCGGCGGCGCTTGTCCGCCTCATAGGCCTGGTAGTTGCCCTCGAACCACTCGACATGGCTGTCGCCCTCGAAGGCGAGGATGTGGGTCGCCAAGCGGTCAAGGAACCAGCGGTCGTGCGAGATGATGACGGCGCAGCCGGCGAAGTCCGTCAGCGCTTCCTCAAGGGCACGCAGCGTGTCCACGTCGAGGTCGTTGGTCGGCTCGTCCAGCAGCAGCACGTTGTGCGGGTTCTTGAGCATCTTCGCCAGGTGCACGCGGTTGCGCTCGCCGCCCGAGAGCACGCCGACCGGCTTCTGCTGGTCGCCGCCCTTGAAGTTGAAGGCGGCGCAGTAGGCGCGGCTGGGCACTTGGCGCTTGCCCATGGTGATCAGCTCCTGCCCGTCGGAGATCTCCTTCCAGACGGTGTTCTTGTCGTTCAGCGTGTCGCGGCTCTGGTCAACATAGCCGAGCTGCACGCTGTCACCGATCACCATGGTGCCGGCATCCGGCTCCTCGCGCTTGGTGATCATCTTGAACAGCGTCGTCTTGCCCGCGCCATTCGGGCCGATGACGCCGACGATGCCGCCCGGCGGCAGCTTGAAGGACAGGTCGTCGATTAGGAGCCGGTTGCCGTAGGCCTTGCGGATGTTCTCGGCCGTGATGACGATGTTGCCCAGGCGCGGCGCCGGCGGGATCTGGATCTCGGTGGGATCGGGCGCTTTGTCCAGGCTCTTCTGCAGCAGCTCCTCATAGGCCTGGATGCGCGCCTTGCTCTTGGACTGGCGCGCGGCCGGGCTGCGCCCGATCCACTCCTGCTCCTCGGCGAGCTGGCGCTGGCGCGTGCTCTCCTCCTTCTCCTCCTGCTGGAGCCGCTTGCGCTTGGCGGCGAGGTAGGAGGAGTAGTTGCCCTCATAGGGGATGCCCCGGCCGCGATCGACCTCAAGGATCCAGTTGGTCACGTTGTCCAGAAAGTAGCGGTCGTGGGTAACGATCAGCACGGCGCCCTGGTAGTCGCGCAGTGTCTTCTCCAGCCAGGAGACGCTCTCGGCGTCCAGGTGGTTCGTCGGCTCGTCGAGCAGCAGCAGGTCGGGCTTCTCCAGCAGCAGCTTGCAGAGCGCCACGCGGCGCCGCTCGCCGCCGGAGAGGTGGGTCACCTGGCTCTCGGCGGGCGGGCACCGCAGGGCGTCGAGCGCGATGTCCACCGTGCGGTCGATCTCCCAGCCATTGGCGGCGTCGATCCGCTCCTGCAGCTCGGCCTGCTCGGCGAGGAGCGTGTTCATCTCGTCCTCGGACATCTCCTCGGCGAACTTCATGCTGATCTCGTTGAAGCGCTCGAGATCGGCCGTCAGGGTGCCGAAGGCGTCGCGCACGTTCTCGCCCACGGTCTTGGTGGGGTCGAGCTGCGGTTCCTGGGAGAGATAGCCCACGCGCACGCCCTCGGCCGCCCAGGCCTCGCCGCCGAACTCCTTGTCCTGGCCAGCCATGATCCGCATCAGCGTGGACTTCCCCGCGCCGTTGGGGCCGAGCACGCCGATTTTGGCGGTGGGGAGGAAGGAGAGGGTGATGCCTTTGAAGACCTCGCGACCGCCCGGATAGGACTTGGTCAGGTCCTTCATGACGTAGACATACTGGTAAGCGGCCATGGTGGGGGCTCCGGGAGGCGTGCTGCGGCGGGGGTTCTAGCCGCCGCACCCCCGCGCGCCAAGGCTCGGCGGGCCAGGGGAGCTGGCGGTAGGCGGGGCTCGCCGGAGTTTCAGAGGGGGTTCAGCGCCATTTCAGCATGCGCTCGCGCGAGGCGCGGGTGGGGGCGTGGAAGTCCGGCGGTTTGCCCGCCACCCAGCCCAGGAAATCGGCCAGGCGCGGCTCGGCGCGCAGGACATCGGGATCGGTGAAGTGGCGGGCCAGCTCCGTCTCGGTGAAGCGGGCATGGATCGCCTGGTGGCAGATATGGTGCATCAGCACCGTGCCGCGATGCGTGCCGCCCTTCAGACGGGGCGTCAGGTGGTGGCGGCTGGCGCGGGCGCCGGGCGGGATAGGGCGGAGGCAGAGCGGGCAGGTCGCATCTCCCGCGGGCTCGGCGGGATGGCCGCGCTCCTGGCGCGCGACGCGCTTCTCGTGGCGGCGGGACACGCGGATGATATGGGAACCGGGCGCCAGGGCGTGAAGCCCCGCCCCTCCTTGGCCGCGCACCCGGCGGGGCGGTAAGAAGCGCGCCCCCTTTCTCCGGACAAGCCATGCAGGACCCCATCCTCTTCGCGCTGACGGTGCTGCTCATCCTCGGCACTCCCGGGCCGACCAACACGCTGCTGGCCACGGCCGGCGGCACGGTCGGCTTCCGCAGGGCCCTGCCGCTCGTCCCGGCCGAGGCGGGGGGATACCTCATCTCCATCCACGCGATCGGGCTCGCCCTCGGGCCGGTCATCGCCTCCCGGCCGGAGGTGGCGCTGGGGCTGCGGCTGGCGGTCGGGGCCTATCTCCTCCTGCTCGCGGCGAAGCTCTGGCGGCGGGGCGCGGTGGACCTCTCCACCGCGCCGGTCACGCCCCGGCAGGTCTTCGTCACCACCCTGCTGAACCCGAAGGCGATCGTCTTCGCCCTCGGCGTGATCCCCTTCGGGGCGGAGCGCTGGTGGCCCTACACCCTCGGTTTCCTCGGGCTACTGGCGGGGGTGGCGCTGGCATGGATCGCCCTCGGCGCAGCACTGGGGCGCGCAGCGGGGGCGGTGGGCCGGGCGGGGCTGGTGCCGCGCGTCGGGGCGGCCGCCGTGGGCGCCTTCGCGATCCTGCTCGTGGCGGGGCCGCTGCTGCGCTAGCCCGGTTCAGGCCGCGTCCGCCGCGCGCTTGCGGAGCGGGCGGGCGAGGTTGGCCCCGGCCGGGATGAAGCCTAGGGCCGAGAGGAAGCCGGCGCCCCCGTCCTCGCCCTCCGGCGGGGCGGCCTCCAGCATCTCGCAGCCGCCGGCGCGGGCGGCCTGGGCGCCGGCCTTGACGAGCAGGCGGCCGATGCCGTTGCGCCGCTCGTCCTCCGCCACGGCCAGGGCCGTGATACGGGCGAGCGGCCGGTCGGCGGCGAGGGAGGGGTGGCGGTGCAGGGCGATGACCCCGATCGCCGCCCCGTTCCAGCCTGTCGCCACCAGCACGGAGGAGGCGGGGTCCTTCAGCAGCGCCTCCAGCCGATTTGCCATGTCCCGCGCCGTGCCGCCCAGCATCCCGGCGAGCTCGCCCGCATCCGCCGGCAGGGCGGACCGGATCTCGACCCCGTAGCGCGTTCCACCCGCCATGATTCCTCCAGCGAACCCTGCCCGGCGGGCCGCGTTGAGGGCGGCGGGGCGGGCGATCCGCCCGGTCAGATAGGAATACATCAATGCAGAAGCACGGTTCCGCCACCTGGGAGGGCGGGTTCAAGGACGGGCGCGGCACGATCTCGCTCGAGAGCGGGGCGATGAACGCCCATCCCTACGGCTACGCCATGCGCTTCGAGGGGGTGAAGGGCACGAACCCCGAGGAGCTGATCGGCGCCGCCCATGCCGGCTGCTTCACCATGGCGCTCTCCGCTATCCTCGGCGGCGCCGGGCTGACGGCGGAGCGGTTGGAGACCCGGGCCGACGTGACGCTCGACAAGGTGGGGGACGGCTTCGAGATCACGAAGATCCACCTCACCCTGCGCGCCAAGGTGCCCGGCACGGATGATGCCGGGTTCCAGGAACTGGCGGCGAAAGCGAAGGCCGGCTGCCCCGTTTCAAAGGTCCTGAAGGCGGAGATCACGCTGGACGCGACGCTGGAGAGCTGAGCCCTCCCTCCCGCGCCGCCGCTTCTTGACAGGGCGGCGCGGGCTCCGTCGCATGGGCGCCCCGAGCGACGGAAAGGCGGCCCGATGACGACACGACGCACCCTTCTCGGCGGCGCGGCGGCCGGTGCCCTGCTGCCCGGCGCGCCGGCCATCGCCCAGGGCGACGCGGCGCATGTGCTGCGCTTCATCCCCCAGGCCGACGTGACGACCCTCGATCCCCTGGCCACCACCTCCTATGCCGTGCGGAATCACGGCCATATGTGCTGGGACACGCTCTACGGGCTGGATGCCGACTACCGCCCCCAGCCGCAGCTCGCCGAGGGGCACCAGGTGGAGGATGACGGGCGGCGCTGGACCTTCACCCTGCGCGACGGCCCGACCTTCCACGATGGCGAGAGGATCCGCGCCGCCGACGCCGTGGCCTCCATCCGCCGCTGGATGGTGCGGGACACGCATGGCCAGACCCTCGCCGCGCGGATGGAGGAGATCCGCGCGCTGGACGACCGGCGCTTTGAGATCCGCCTGCGCAGCCCCTTCGGCGTGATGCTGGAGGCGCTGGGCAAGTCCTCCTCCTATCCCTGCTTCATCATGCCGGAGCGCTTCGCCGCCACCCCCGCCCTGACGCCGCTGACGGAGATCGTCGGCTCCGGCCCCTACCGCTTCGTGGCGGAGGAGCGGCGCTCGGGCGCGCAGGTCGTCTATCGCCGCTACGACCGTTACCTGCCCTCGCCCGTGGGCCGGCCGGGGGTGACCGCCGGGCCGAAGATCGCGAGCTTCGAGCGGATGGAGTGGCGCCACATCCCCGATCCCGGCACCGCCTCCGCCGCGCTGCAGGCCGGCGAGGTCGATATTTGGGAGCGGATGCACAACGACCTCCGCCCCGTCCTCGCCCGACGGCGGGACGTGGTGATCGACCGCGTGGAGACGAGCGGCACGGTGGTGATGCTGCGCCCGAACCACCTCCACCCGCCCTTCGACGACCCTGCCGTGCGCCGCGCCGTCTGGCCCGCCCTGGCCCAGGCGGATTTCATGCAGGCCATCATGGGCGCGGACCGGAGCCTCTGGCGGGACGGCGTGGGCCCCTTCCCGCCGGGCACGGCCCTCGCCTCGGATGAGGGCCTCTCCGTCCTCACCTCGCCGCGCGACATGGCGGCCGCGCGGGCGGCGCTGGCCGCGACGGGCAAGGCGGGAGCGAAGGTCGTCATGCTCGACCCCGCGGACCAGCCGAACAACAACGCCCTCACCCTCGTCGCCATCGACATGATGCGGAAGATGGGGTTCGAGGTGGAGGATGCCGTCTCCGACTGGGGCTCCATGCTCCAGCGGCGCGGCAACAAGGCCCCGCCATCGCAGGGCGGCTGGAACGCGGTAGTGGTGCTGTTCGGGGGCGACGACCTCTCCAACCCCGGCGGCCATCCCCTGCTGCGCGCCAATGGCGACGACGCCTGGTTCGGCTGGCCGAGCAGCCCGCGGCTGGAGGCGCTGCGCGACGAGTGGCTGGAGGCGCCGGACGCCGCCGCCCAGGCCCGCATCGGGCGAGCCATCCAGGCGCAGTTCTTCCAGGACGTGCCCTACTGGCCGCTGGGCCAGTACTTCATCGACTGCGCCCATCGCCGGGGTTTGGCGATGGAGCGGCGGGGCATGACCCTGCCGCTGAACGTTAGGCGAGGCTGATCGCCCCCCTCCCCCTTGCCCATCCCGGCCTGGGCTTCGATCTTGGGCGGGACAGGAGACCCACCGATGGACCTCGCCCCCTCCCCCGCCTCGATTCCCGCCACCGCCGCCGCCCCCGATGCCCGCATGGACCGGCTTGCGGAACTGGCCGTGAAGGTCGGGCTCGGGCTCGTCCCAGGGCAGGAGCTGGTGATGACGGCGCCGGTGGAAGCGCTGCCCCTCGCGCGCCTTATCACCGCCCATGCCTATGAGGCCGGCGCGTCGCTGGTGACGACGATCCTCTCGGACGAGCAGTCCTCCCTGCTACGCTACCAGCACGCGCGGGACGAGAGCTTCGACGTCGCCCCCGCCTGGCTTTTCGAGGGCATGGCCTCGGCCTATCGCCAGGGCGCGGCGCGGCTGGCCATTGTGGGCAGCGACCCCTCCCTCCTCTCCGGCCAGGACCCCGCCAGGGTGGCGCGGGCCAACCGGGCGCAAAGCATCGCCTACCGCCCGGCGCTGGACCTGATCGTGGACAGCCACATCAACTGGACCCTCGTGCCCTTCGCCCATCCCGCCTGGGCACGGGCCGTCTTCCCCGGGGAGAGCCCGGAGGGCGCGGTGGCGCGGCTGTGGGACGCGATCTACGCCACCACCCGCGTGGACGAGCCCGACCCCATCGCCGCCTGGGCCGCGCATAATGCGGGGCTGAAGGCGCGGCAGGACCGGCTGAACGAGAGGCGCTTCCACCGCCTGCACTTCCGCGGCCCCGGCACGGACCTGATCGTCGGGCTGGCCGAGGGCCATGCCTGGATGGGCGGGGCGAGCAAGGCGAAGAACGGGATCTACGGCAACCCCAACATCCCGACGGAGGAGGTCTTCACCACCCCCCACCGGGCGATGACGGAGGGCACGGTCTCCGCCACCAAGCCGCTCTCCCATCAGGGCACGCTGATCGAGGGCATCCGCGTGCGCTTCGCGGCGGGGGCGATCGTCGAGGCCCATGCCACGCGCGGGCAGGAGGTGTTGGAGAGGATGATCTCCACCGATGCCGGCGCGCGCCAGCTCGGCGAGGTGGCGCTGGTGCCCTCCTCCAACCCCATCGCGCGCAGCGGCATCCTCTTCCTGAACACCTTGTTCGACGAGAACGCGGCCAGCCACATCGCGCTCGGCCAAGCCTATTCGAAGTGCTTCGTGGACATCTTCCCCGAGGACGAGCTGGTCCGCCGCGGGGCGAACCGCAGCCTCATCCATGTGGACTGGATGATCGGCTCCCCCGAGGTGGAAGTGGACGGGCTGGACACCGAGGGCGAGCGCACACCGCTGATGCGCGGCGGGGAATGGGTGGACTGATAGCCCCGGTCATACCGGATGACTTCGGGCGGCGCCTCGGCTAGAGCCGGGGGTATGCGCCGCCTCCGGCACGACCTCCTGCGGCTTCTCGGCCTCCTGCTGCTGCTCGGCTGGAGCGCGGCCACGGTGCCGCACGCGCGGGCGCTCGCGGCATGGGGTGGCGCGATGCGGGTGGAGCTGTGCAGCGCGCACGGCCCCCGCTCCATCCTGGTGGACCGGGAGGGCAAGCCGGTGCCGCAGGAGATCCCCGCGGATTGCTGCGACCTCTGCCCCGCCCCGGCCGCCGCGCCCCCTCCCGCCCCCGCCATCCCGCCGGCCCCGACGGGCCATGCGCTGGTCACCGCCGCGCCTGACCGGCCGGGGCTGCCACCCCTCCCGCCCCGGGCACCGCCCCAGCTCCCGCGCGCCCCGCCCATCACCTGATCGAACCCGCACCGCTCATGACGGGCGCCGCCGCGCGCCCGGAACCAAGAACCGGGACTTTCAGGATCAGATCATGACCTTTCACCGTCGCGCCGTGGCCGGGCTGGCCGCGCTGGGCGCCCTCGCCCTCACCTCCCCGCTCGCCGCCCAGGGCTCCGGCACCGCCCCGGGCATCACCGTCGAGCAGCCCTGGGCCCGCGCGGCCCTGCAGGGCGGCACCGGGGGCGCCTTCCTCACACTCCAGAACGCGGGCAGCGCGCCGGACCGGCTGATCTCGGCCTCCACCCCCCTCGCCCGCACGACCGAGATCCACGAGACCGTGCGCGAGGGGGATGTAATGCGGATGCGCCCCACTGCCGGCATCGAGGTGCCGGCCGGGGGCAGCGCCGCCCTGCGACCGGGCGGGGCGCATGTGATGATGATCGGACTCACCGAGGCATTGCGCCCGGGCGCGACCCTTCCCCTCACCCTCCGCTTCGAGCGGGCGGGAGAGGTGCAGGTGACCGTCGCGGTCCAGGCGGCCGGGGCCTCGGCCCCCGCGGCGCATCACCACTGAGGGGCGCCCGGCCATGAACGCCCGCTCCGTCACCGCCGTTTTCGGCCTCCTCGCCGCCCTCTCCGCCCCGGCCGGGGCGCATGTCGTGCTGGACCGGACGGAGGTGCCCGCCGGCACCTATGCGCGCATCGCCCTCCGCGTCGGCCATGGCTGCGGCGGCGCCGCGACCACCGCCCTGCGCGTGACCCTCCCGCCCGAGCTGGCGAGCGCGCGGCCCATGCCGCATCCGGGCTGGACCATCGTCATCGGCCCTGGCGGCGCCCCGGGCGGCAACACCGCCCCAAGTGGACACAGCGCCCATGCGGGCCATGGGGCCCATGCCGGTCATAACACCGTCGGCGGTCAGGCGGCCGCTGGTTCCCATGCGGGCCACGAGGCCGCTCCCGGGCCGAAGGAGATCGCCTGGACCGGGGGCCGGCTGGACGACGCCCATTTCGACGAGTTCGCCCTGCTGATCCGAACCCCCGCCGAGCCGAGCGCCGTCCTCGCCCTGCCCGTCGTGCAGGAATGCGAGGGCGGGAAGGTCGCGCGCTGGACGGAGCGGCCTTCAGCGCCGGGCGAGCGGGCGAAGGAGCCGGCGCCGCTGCTCCGGGTGGTGGTGGCGCGCTGACGCCCCGTCGCGCCTATTCCTTCCAGGGATGGGCGCGCCACAGCCCCTGCAGCTCCAACCGCAGCGCCGCGAGCGCGGCGCCGTACTCCTCCGGCCCGAGATAGCGCAGGGGCAGTGCCTGCTGGGTGGCGAGCTGGCGAAACTCCGGGTTCTCCATCGCCGTCCGCGCCACCTCGGCCAGCCGCTGCAACACCGGCCCCGGCACGCCGGCGGGGGCGGCGAGGCCGCGCATGGAGCCCTGGATCACGTCGAAGCCCTGCTCGCGGAAGGTTGGGGTGTCCGGCGCCTCGGCCCAGCGGGCGGGCGCCATCTGGCCGAGGGCGCGGACCAGCCCGTTCCGCATGTCGGCGATCGCCTCCCCCACATTCATGCTGGCCATGGTGATCTGCCGGCCGACGAGGGCGTTCCGCACGGGGGCGGCGCCGGCGAAGGGCACATGCGTCATCCGCACCCCCGCCAGCCGCTCGAAGGCGAGCGCCGCGAGATGGTCGTCCGAGCCGATGCCGGTGGTGGCATAGGTCACGTTGTCCGGATTGGCGCGGGCGAAGGCGACGAGGTCGGACAGCGTGCGGAACCGGCTGTCCGTCGGCACCACGAAGGCGCCGGGATCGTCCACCACATTGGCGATCGGCGCGAAGTCCTCCAGTTTGTAGCGGGCCTGCCGCTCGATGGGGATGGAGAGAATGTTGGGCGTGTTGATGAAGCCGATGGTGTAGCCGTCCGGCTGGGCGCGGGCCATCTCGCTCCAGCCGATCTCGCCCCCCGCGCCGCCGCGGTTGAGCACGACGATGGGCTGACCGAGCTCGCGCTCCATGAAGCGCGCGAGGGTGCGCGCCGCGACATCCGTGCCGCCTCCCGCGGGGAAGGCGACGATGAGGGTGACGGCCCGCTCTGGCCAGGCCGCGCGGGCGGGGCGTGCCGCGAGCAGGGCGGCGGACGCGGCGAGGGTGGCGAGTTGGCGTCGTTGCATGGACTTCCTCCGGGGCGGCCGCATCGTTTCGGTGACACGGCTTGCCAATGGCCGGGGATCGTGACGATGCTTCGCCACGCCGCCAAGACGGCACGGAGGGAATCGACGAGATGTGCGGGGCCGCAGGGCTGCGCGCGCCGACCTCTCCGCCCTCATCCCGCTTCGGCGGACCGCCAGGAGAGTTCCCGCATGACCATCGGCCTTCGTATCGCCGAGGGGCGGCCCGAGCCCGACGCCGCCCTCATCGCCCGCGCGGCGAAACTGCCGGTGGCCAATATTGGTGACGTGATGAACCGGCTGCAGGCGATGCGCGGCGGCTTCCTCGCCTATGGCGGGCGGCGGACCTATGTCGGCCCGGCCCTGACGGTGAAGGCACGGCCTGGCGACAATCTCTTCCTCCACCGCGCCATGGACCTCGCGCGCCCGGGCGAGGTGATTGTCTGCGACGGCGGCGGGGACCTCAACATCGCCGTCGCGGGAGACCTGATGATCGGCCACGCGGAGAAGCGCGGCGTCGGCGCCATCGTGATCGACGGCGCGGTGCGCGACATCGAGGGGCTCCGCAAGATGGATATCGGCGTCTGGGCGCGCGGGGCCAACCCTTCGGGCCCCTACAAGGACGGGCCGGGCGAGATCGGCTACCCCGTCGCCTGTGGCGGGCAGGTGGTGATGCCGGGCGACCTGATCGCGGCCGATGAGGACGGCGTCGTCGTCATCCCGCGCGCCGAGGCCGCGGCCGTGATCGAGGCCGCCGAGGCGCATGCGGCGAAGGAGGCGGAGACGACGGCCGCGATCCGCGGCGCCGGCTGGCCGCGCGGCTGGGTGGAGGAGACGCTCGCCGCCAAGGGCGTGGCCGTCGCGCGATGAGGCATGTCCCCGCGGAGCGCGTCCGGCGCCAGATCCTGGGCATGCTGCGCGCCTGGGGCATGGAGGAGGACCTCGCCGCCACCACCGCCGAGGCGATGGTGGAGACGGACCTCATGGGCATCGACAGCCACGGGCTCTCGATGCTGATGATGTATGAGAGCTTCCGCGAGAACGGGCAACTCGACCTCACCGCGCGGCCGCGCGTGGTACTCGATGCCCCGGCGACGGCGCTGGTGGATGGCGGCGCGAATCTCGGCCACCCCAATGCGGATTTCGCGATGCGCCTCGCCGTGGAGAAGGCGAAGGCGGCGGGCATCGGCGCGGTGGGCGTGCGGAACTCCCACCATTTCGGCGCGGCCGGGCACTACGCGCGCATCGCCTCCTCGGCGGGGGTGATCGGGATGATCACGAGCTCCGCGCGCACGGTGCTGATGGTGCCCACGCGCGGCACGCTGCCGCTGCTCGGCGCGAACCCCATCGCCTTCGCCGCGCCCGCCCTGCGGAACCGTCCCTTCGTGCTGGACATCTCCTCCACCACGGTCGCGGCCAACAAGGTGAAGGTCTACGACCTCCAGGGAAAACCGATCCCCGAGGGCTGGGTGGTGGACGAGGCCGGGCGGCCGGTGACGGATTCCGCCCGCGCCATGGAGATCATCTTCAAGGAGCCGGGCGGCGGCGTGACGCCGCTGGGCGGGGCGGAGGTGACCGGCGGGCACAAGGGCTACGGGCTCGGCGTGATGGTGCAGGTGCTCTCGGCCACGCTGACCGGCGCCGCCTTCGGGCCGCTGCGCAATCCAACGCGCAAGCCGGGCGATCCCGACGATGTAGGCCACTTCTTCCTCGCCATCGCTCCCCGCGCCTTCCGGCCGGAGGGCGGCTTCGAGGATGAGATGGATGCGATGATCGACGCGCTGCACGCCACACCGCCCGCCGATCCCGCGCGCCCCGTGCTGGTGGCAGGCGATCCGGAGGCGCTGGAGCGCGAGAGGCGTCTGGCCGAGGGCATTCCCGTCCCGTCCGCGCTGGAGCGCCACATCCGCGCGATCTGCGAGAGATCGGGCGCGCGCTACGAGCTGAGCGACGACTAGGGCGCGAGGCAAGGGAGGAATGAGGATGGAGCGGATCAACCGCCGGGCTTTCCTGGGCGCCGCCGGCGCGGCGCTGGCCTGCCCGGCCCTGGCGCAGCGCATCGGGCCCTGGCAGCCCTCGCGCCCGATCCAGTTGAATGTCGGCTTCGCGCCGGGTGGGGGTAGCGACATCATCGCGCGCACCATCGCCGAGGCCTGCGCGCCGCTGATCCCCGTGCCCCTGGTGGTGGTGAACCGCCCCGGCGCGGGCGGGGCGCTGGCGGCTGAGTTGGTGGCGCGCGCGGCGCCGGACGGGCACACGCTGGTCATGCATGGCGGCAGCGAGAGCACCTCCATCCCCGCCCATCGCGACGTTCCCTACGACCCCAAGACCTCCTTCCGCGCCGTGATCCGGCTTACGCGGAACGGGCACCTTCTCGTCTGCAAGGGAGGTGACGCGCCGCGCTACGCCGATTTCCGCGCGGCGCTGGCGGCGGCCAAGGCCGATCCGGGCGGGTTGGCGCACGGCTCGGCGGGCGTGGGCACGCTGTCGCACTCCATCTTCATCCTGCTGGAGCGCGCGGCCGAGGTGCAGTTCCTACACGTGCCCTATACCGGCGGAGGCCCCGCCCTCCAGGCCCTGCTGGCCGGGCAGACGCAGCTGAACATCAACGCGACGGACGAGCTGGGCTCGCAGGTCACCTCCGGCACGCTGAAGGCACTCGCCATCGCCTCCGAGGCGCGAGCGCCCGCCTATCCGGACGTGCCGACGATGCGCGAGCTCGGCTGCAACATTGTGGCTGACAACATGAAGGGCTGGGTCGGCCCCGCCGGCATGACGGACGAGATGGTGACCTACCTGCACGACCGCTTCCGCCAGGGCATGCAGACGCCGACATGGCAGCGCTTCATGGAACGGGTGGGCGAGGCGGACGGCTATGCCGACGGGCCGACCTTCCAGGCCTCGATGGACCGGCTGCTCGATTCCATCCGCGCGGCGATGAGGAAGGCCTGATGGCTGTGGACCGTATTTCTCCCCCTGCCCCCGCGTGTTTCGTCGGGCTCGGCGTAATGGGGGCCGCGATGGCGGCGAACGTGGCGAAGGCCGGGTTTGGCTTGGCCGTCTCCAACCGCAGCCGCGGCAAGGCGGAGGCGCTGGAGGCCGCGGGCGCGCGCTGGGCCGCGACGCCGGCCGAGGCTGCGTACGGGGCCTCCGTGATCGGCCTCTGCCTGCCCGACACGCCGGATGTGGAGGCCGTGCTCTTCGGCCCCGGCGGCGTGGCCGAGGGCGTGGCGCCGGGCGCGGTGGTGATCGACTTCAGCACAATCGCCGCCGCTCCCGCCGCGGGCTTCGCGCGCCGGCTGCTGGAGGAGCGCGGCGCCCATCTGCTGGACAGCCCTGTCTCTGGCGGCCCGGCCGGGGCGCGGGACGGAACGCTCACCTGCATGATCGGCGGCGATGCCGACGCCTTCGAGGCGGCGCGGCCCTTCCTGGAGGCCGTGGGCAAGACCCTCACCCATCTCGGCCCGCCCGGGGCGGGGCAGGTCTGCAAGTCCGCCAACCAGCTCATGGTCGCGGCCACCATGCAGGCGGTGGCAGAGGCGCTGGCCCTCGGGCGCAAGGCGGGGCTGGACCCAGACCTCATGCGCCAGGCGCTGCTCGGCGGCTCCGCGCGCTCCTTTGTCATGGAGAACCACGCGAAGCGCATCATCGAGCGCACCTTCCAGCCCGGCTTCCGCGCCGAGCTGATGCGGAAGGACACGCGGCTCTCGCTGGCCGCCATGCGGGACCACGGCGTCTTCGCCCCCGCCACCGCCATGGCCGCGCAGATGATGGAGGCGCTGGTGAACAGCGGGCGGGGCGGGCTGGATTCCTCCTCTCTCGGCGCGCTGGTGGCCGAGCTGTCCGGGCTGAAGGAATGACCCTGCACCTCCTCTCCACCCTCGCCGTGGCGAGGGCGATGCGCGGGCTCCTCGGGCGCTGCGAGGCGGCGGCGGGGATGCCGGTGACGGCCGACTTCATGCCCACCCTCGGCCGCTCGCCCGCATCCGCGGTGGGGAGCGGGCGGATGCAGTGGTCCTGACGGCCGAGGGGGTGGAGGAGCTCGTCGCGGAGGGCGTGCTGGACGCGGCAAGCCGGGCCGACCTCGTCCGCTCGCATATCGGGCTCGCCGTGCGGGCGGGCGAGCCGCATCCGCGCATCGACACGGTGGATGAGCTGAAGGAGGTGCTGCTCGCCGCCCCCTCCGTCGCCTATTCCCGCACGGGGGCGAGCGGCATCGCCTTCGCCGCGCTGCTCGGGCGGCCGGGCATCGCGGAGGCGGTGAACGCCCGCGCCCGCCTGGTCCCCTCCGGCTTCACGGCGGAGCCGCTGGTGCGGGGTGAGGTCTCGCTCGCCGTGCAGCAGGTGAGCGAGCTGCTGGCCGGTCGGGGGAGCGAGGTGATCGGCCGCTTGCCGCCGGAGGTGGAGACGGTGGCGGCCGGTCGGCTGATCCGCTTCCTCGCTTCCACGGGAGCGGCGCCGGCCCTGCGGGAGGCCGGGCTGGAGCCGGTGGCGGAGGGGCTGGCCTCCGCGCCGTCCGCGCCGGATAAGGGCTGATCCCCTTCTGGAATGGTGATCGGCATGGGCGCGTTCAGGATCCTCGGCATTTCCGGCAGCCTTCGGCGGGGGTCGCACAACACCGCCGCCCTGCGCGCCGCGGCGGAGCTGGCACCGGAAGGCGTGGAGGTGACGATCTACGAGGGGCTGGGCGACATCCCGCCCTATAACGACGACCTACGCGCCGGCTCGGGCAATCCGGCCCCTGTCGAGACGTTCCGTCAGGCGATCCGCGCGGCGGATGCGGTGATGATCGCGACGCCGGAATACAACTACTCCGTCCCCGGTGTGCTGAAGAACGCGATCGACTGGGCCTCCCGCGGCCCCGACCAGCCCTTCGACGACAAGCCGATCGCCATCATAGGCGCCTCCCAGGGGCTACTCGGCACCGCGCGGGCGCAGTACGACCTGCGTAAGATGTTCGTGTACCTGAACGGCCATCCGCTGAATCGGCCGGAGGTGTTCATCGGCCAGTCCGGGCAGAAGGTGGATGCGGAAGGGCGGGTGACGGACGAGACCAGCCGCAAGCTGATCGCCCAGCAGGTAGCCGCGCTGCGGGACTGGGCGCTGCGGCTGCGGGGCTGAGGCCCCCGTTTACTCGGCGCTCCCCCCAGGCCTAGGTTTCATCCTGGGATGCTTCACCGCCGGAGAGCGGTGCCGGGAAAGCCGGTCTGGGATAAAGGAGAGCGCGCTTGGCCTATGCCTTGCAGCAGCTGATCAACGGCGTCGCCCTGGGGATGATCTACGGGCTGATCGCCGTGGGCTACACCATGGTCTACGGCATCATCGGCATGATCAACTTCGCCCATGGCGACATCTTCATGGTGGGAGCCTTCATCTCCCTCATCTCCTTCGTGCTGATCAGTTCGGGGGGGTGGGCGGCGGGGCCGGGGGCGATCCTGCTCGTGCTGCTCGTCTCCATGGCCGTCACCGCGCTCTACGGCTGGTCGGTGGAGCGGGTGGCCTATCGCCCGCTGCGCGGCTCCTTCCGCCTCGCGCCACTCATCTCGGCGATCGGCATGTCGATCGTGCTGCAGAACTACGTGCAGGTGGCGCAGGGCGCGCGGGTGAAGCCGATGGAGTCCATCGTCACCGGCGGCGTGGAACTGTGGCACGGCAACGGCTTCGCCGTCTCCATCTCCACCATGCAGGCGATGATCGTGATCGTGACGCTCGTCGTGCTCGCGGTGTTCACCTGGCTGGTCACGCGCACCCCGCTCGGCCGCGCCATGCGCGCCTGCGAGCAGGACCGGAAGATGGCTGGACTGCTCGGCATCGACACGGACCGCACGATCAGCATCACCTTCGTCATCGGCGCGGCGCTGGCGGCCGTGGCGGGCACGATGTACCTGCTGCGATATGGGGTGATCGACTTCTACATCGGCTTCCTCGCCGGGGTGAAAGCCTTCACCGCCGCGGTGCTCGGGGGCATCGGCTCGCTGCCCGGGGCGGTGCTCGGGGGGCTGCTGATCGGGCTGATCGAGACCTTCTGGAGCGCCTATTTCTCCGTGCAGTACAAGGATGTCGCGACCTTCGCGATCCTCGTCATCACCCTCATCTTCATGCCCACCGGCCTGCTCGGCCGTGCGGAGGTGGAGAAGGTATGAGCGGCGTGGCCGTGCCGCACGAGGGCGGCGTGCCGCATAACGACGACGGCGTCCCCGATCCCGGCGAGATGACGGGGATTCCCCGCACCGCCGCCCCGCCCCCGCCCCGCCCGCCGCTCGCCCACGCGCTGCGGGACGCGGGCATCGCCGCGCTGGTGGCGCTGGGGCTGTTCATCCCCCTGGTCGGGCTCCGCACGGATGTCGGGCCTTCCGGCGGCGGGCTCTTCATCCGCACGCGCTGGACGGATGTGGCGATCATCGTCGGCCTCGTCTTCGCGGGCCGGCTGGTGCTGAATCTTTGGGAGAGCCTGCGCCCCGAGCGGCGCGCGCCCACGGCGCGCCGCACCGCGCTGCTCGGGCGCATCGGCCTGCTGGTCGTGCCGCTCCTGCTCGGCTTCGCGATCGCCCTGCCCTTCCTGCCGGGCACCTCGCGCTACGTGCTCGACCTCGGGATCCTCGTGCTCACCTATGTCATGCTCGGCTGGGGGCTGAACATCGTGGTCGGGCTCGCGGGGCTGCTCGACCTCGGCTATGTCGCCTTCTACGCCGTCGGCGCCTATTCCTACGCGCTGCTCTCCACCACCTTCGGCCTGTCCTTCTGGATTTGCCTGCCACTGGCGGGGCTGCTGGCGGCTTTCTGGGGCGTGCTCCTCGGCTTTCCCGTTCTGCGGCTGCGCGGCGACTACCTCGCCATCGTGACGCTCGCCTTCGGCGAGATCATCCGCGTGGTGCTCATCAACTGGGTGTCGCTAACGGGCGGGCCGAACGGAATCTCGGGCATCCCGCGCCCCTCCTTCTTCGGTCTCTCCTTCAGCGCGGGCGGCGGGCCCGGGTCCTTTTCCGACTTTTTCGGGCTGGAACCCTCGCCCACTCATCGCGTGGTGTTCCTCTACTACCTCATCCTTGCGCTCGCCCTGCTGACGAACTGGGTGACGCTCCGCCTGCGCCGCCAGCCGCTCGGCCGCGCCTGGGAGGCGCTACGTGAGGACGAGATCGCCTGCCGGGCGCTGGGCATCGACGTGACGAATACGAAGCTCACCGCCTTCGCGATCGGCGCCATGTTCGGCGGCTTCGCCGGGGCCTTCTTCGCCACGCGCCAGGCCTTCGTCTCGCCCGAGAGCTTCACCTTCATCGAGAGCGCGATCATCCTCGCCATCGTCGTGCTCGGCGGCCTCGGCAGCCAGCTCGGCGTAGCGCTGGCCGCGCTAATCATGATCGGCGGCTTCGAGGCATTCCGGGACCTGGAGGAGTGGCGCATGCTCGCCTTCGGCGCGGCCATGGTGGTGATCATGGTCTGGCGGCCGCGCGGCATGGTCTCCACCCGCACGCCCTCCATCTCGCTCGGCAAGTGGAAATCCATCTCGGGCGATCTCGTCGGGGAGGGCCACGGATGAGCACGCCCATCCTGGAAGTCCGCGACCTCGTCATGCGCTTCGGCGGACTCACCGCCGTGGATCGCGTCTCCTTCAAGGCGGCGCGGGGCGAGATCACGGCGGTTATCGGCCCGAACGGCGCGGGCAAGACGACCGTCTTCAACCTCATCACGGGCTTCTACACGCCGAGCGCTGGCGAGATCCTGCTGCATGGCCGCGATGGCCAGCGCCCGCTGCACGCGACGCCGGGGCACCGCATCGCCCAGGCCGGCGTCGCGCGCACCTTCCAGAACATCCGCCTGTTCTCGGGGATGACGGTGCTGGAGAACCTTCTCGTCGCGCAGCACAACCGATTGCAGGCGGCCACGGGCTTCGGCATCGCCGCCGTGCTCGGCTTCGGCGGCTACCGCGCGGCGGAGCGGGAGGCAGTGGAGCGCGCGAAGCACTGGCTCGAGGCGACCCGCCTTCTCGACCGCGCCGATGACGCCGCCGGCAGCCTGCCCTACGGCGCGCAGCGGCGGCTGGAGATCGCGCGCGCCATGTGCACCGACCCCGTGCTCCTCTGCCTTGACGAGCCCGCGGCGGGGCTGAACCCGCGGGAGTCCGAGGAACTGGCCGAGCTGATCCGCCTCATCCGCACGGGCGGCTGCTCCATCCTGCTGATCGAGCACGACATGGGCGTAGTGATGAACATCTCGGACCACATCGTCGTGCTCGACCACGGCAAGAAGATCGCAGACGGCATCCCCGCCGCGATCCGCGCGGACGAGAGGGTGATCGCCGCCTATCTCGGCACGGGAGACGATGACGAGGCACCCTCCCCCGCCGTAGAGGGCGCGGCATGAGCGCGGCGCTTCAGAACCGCGCCGCGGCGGGCCGGACCGCGGGCGCGATGCTTCGGCTGGAGGGCGTGACCGCCGCCTATGGCGCGGTGGAGGCGCTGCGGGACGTCTCCGTCCATGTTGATCCCGGCGAGATGGTCACCCTCATCGGGGCGAATGGCGCGGGTAAGTCCACGCTGCTGATGACCATCTTCGGCAGCCCGCGCGCGCGCACCGGGCGCATCCTCTTCGAGGGGCGCGACATCACGGGCATGCCGATGCACGAGATCGCGCGCGCCGGCATCGCCCAGTCGCCCGAGGGCCGGCGCATCTTCCCCCGCATGACGGTGCGCGAGAACCTGCTCATGGGTGCGCAATCCTTCGGCGTCGATCCCGCGCCCGGGCTGGAGCAGGCCTTCACCCTCTTTCCCCGGCTGAAGGAGCGGGAAGCACAGCGCGGCGGCACGCTCTCGGGGGGTGAGCAGCAGATGCTCGCCATCGCCCGCGCGCTGATGTCCCGGCCCCGGCTGCTGCTGCTGGACGAGCCCTCCCTCGGCCTGGCGCCGCTGGTGGTGCGCGGGATCTTCTCGGCCATCCGCAGGCTGAACGCGGAGACCGGGCTGACGGTGCTGCTTGTGGAGCAGAATGCGAACCAGGCGCTGCGGCTGGCGCACCGGGGCTACGTGCTGGTGAACGGCCGCACGACGCTGGAGGGCACTGGCACCGAGCTGCTCGCCCGGCCGGAGGTCAGGGACGCCTATCTCGGAACCCATTGAAGCCGGGGCAGGCCCGGCCCTAGGCTCCGCGCAACCATTTCGGATGGAGGCTTCACCAAGATGACGATCAAGCGCCGCGCCCTTCTGGGCGCCACGGCCGCCGCTCCCGCGATCCTGGCCGCGCGCGGCGCGGGGGCCCAGGCCCGCACGGTCCGCATCGGCATGGCCGGGCCGCTGACCGGCTCCAACGCCACCTTCGGCGCCCAGATGCGCGAGGGCGCGCAGCAGGCCGTGACGGACATCAACGCCGCCGGCGGCATCCTCGGCCAGCAGGTGGTGCTGGAGACGGGCGACGACGCCTGCGACCCGCGCCAAGCGGTGTCCGTCGCCAACCAGCTCTCGGGCCGGCAGGTCCGGGCGGTGATCGGCCACTATTGCTCCGGCTCCTCCATCCCCGCCAGCAAGGTCTATGCGGAGGAGGGCGTGCTGCAGATCAGCCCGGCCTCGACCAACCCGCGCTACACCGACGAGGGCGCCTGGAACACCTTCCGCACCTGCGGGCGGGACGACCAGCAGGGCGCGGTGGCCGGCAAGTACATCGCCGACACCTACAAGGGTAAGCGCGTCGCCGTGCTCCACGACAACTCCGCCTACGGCAAGGGGCTGGCGGACGAGACGAAGAAGGCTATGAACGCCGCCGGCACAACGGAGCAGATCTACGCCGCCTACACCCCGGGCGAGCGCGACTACAACGCCATCGTCTCCCGCCTGAAGTCGGCGAACATCGACGTGATCTATGTCGGCGGCTACCACACCGAGGCCGGGCTGATCGTGCGCCAGGCCAAGGAGCAGGGGATGAACGTCACGCTCATCGGCGGCGATGCGCTGATGACGAACGAGTTCTGGCAGATCAGCGGCGCGGCCGGCGAAGGCACGCTGATGACCTTCTCCTCCGACCCCCGCAAGCGCCCCACGGCGGCCGAGGTGGTGCAGCGCTTCCGCGCCCGCAACGTCGATCCCGAGGGCTTCGTCCTCTACACCTATGCCGCGACCCAGATCTGGGCCGAGGCGGCGAAGAAGGCGAACTCCGTCGATCCACGCCGGGTGGCCGAGACGATGAAGTCCTCCGGCCCCTGGCAGACCGTGCTCGGCCCCATTTCTTTCGACCGCAAGGGCGACGTGACGGTGCCAGACTATGTTTTCTACGTCTGGAAAAACGGCGCCTACGCCGAGATGTCTTGAAAGCGCGGGGGCAGCGGACCATCTTCGTTCACGTCAACAACGTGAAAGGAGGTGATCCGGTGTCTCATCGCATCAACCAGGTCCTCGTGGCCGCCACTCGGATCACCGTGCAGGGCTGAACCCGCACGGGTCACTAGGTGACGCGGGCCGCGAACCGGCCACGCGATGGGAAGGCCTCGGCGGGAAACCGCCGGGGCCTTCTGCGTTCCGGGCTTAACCTATCACGTTGCTCCCCTGCCACAGCGGCCTCCCCCCTCGCGGGTTCGGGGGCAACCGGCGCCGGATGCCCCCGTTGCCGGCCCGGGCCAGTACGGCCAGGAAGGAACGCAGGATCATGTCCGGCTACACGCAATCGCAATCATCCACCCCCGCCATGCCCGAGGGTGCACCCGTGCTCCGGCATCGCATCTCCTGGGGCGCCATCCTCGCGGGCGCGCTGATCGCCATCGCCGTCGGCGCGGCGCTGAACATCCTCGGCCTCGCCATCGGCGTCACCACGGTGGATGTCCAGGCCGGCGATACGCCCTCGGCCGGCAATCTCGGCATCGCGGGCGCGGTCTGGCTTCTCGTCTCGAATCTCCTCGGCCTGGCACTGGGCGGCTACGCGGCGGCTCGCCTGTCCGGCACCGCCGACCGCTCCGATGCGACGCTGCACGGCGCGGCCGTCTGGGCGACCGCCTATCTCGTCTCGGCCGTGCTGCTGGGCAGCGCCATCTCGGGTGCCGCCAGCACCGCGGGCAGCGCGCTCTCCAGCGTGGTGGGCGGGGTGAGCCGCGGTGCGAGCCAGGCCGTGCAGGCCGCGGCGCCGGCGGTCGATCCGGAGGCCCTGGTGGAGCGCGCGCGCGTCGCCCTCTCCGGCCCTGCCGATCCCGCGCGCATGACGACCGAGCAGCGCGGCGCGGAGATCGCCCAGCTCATCGGCAAGCGCGCCGTGAACGGCAACCTCTCCGGCGATGACCGCACGCGGCTGAACCGCCTTGTCGCCGCCGAGGCCGGGATCAGCGAGCAGGAGGCCGCAGGCCGTGTCCAGGCCTATGAGGCCGAGGCGCAGCGCACGGCGCAGGAAGCCGCGACCCGTGCCCGGCAGGCGGCCGATGCCGCGGCCAAGGGTGCGTCCATCGCCTCCTTCGCCATCTTCGGCGCGCTCGTTCTCGGGGCCATCGCCGCCATCATCGGCGCGCGCACCGGCACGCGGGACCTCATTCACCTGAACAGCCGCCGCGCGGCGGTCTGAGCAACGGGGAGGCGCGCGGCTCCGGCGGCGCGCCTCCCTCCGCGGCTACTCCGGTATGCCCACGGGGTGGTAGTTGCGGGAGAACCAGATGAGGGCCGGGCGCTTCGCGCCGAGGCGGATAGCCTGAACCCGGGCGAAGACGACGCTGTGCGTACCCTTCTCCACCACCTCCTCGACCACGCAGTCGAGCGCCGCCACCGCCTCCTCCAGCGCCGGCGCGCCGGTCTGGAGAACCGTCCAGCTCCCCTTGGCGAAACGCGTCGCCTGGTCCGCCCCGGTGAAGCCGGCGAAGGTATTGGACAGGAGCTCCGCATCCCCGGGCAGCACGTTCACGCAGAGCACGCCATTGGCCTGCACCGCGGGGTTGAGGCTGCTGGTCCTGTTCATGCAGACGAGGAGCGTCGGCGGGGAGTCGGTCACGCTGCACACCGCGCTCGCGGTGATGCCGACGCGCCCCGCGGGACCATCCGTGGTCACGATGGTCACGGCGGCGCCGAGCCGGGCCATGGCGTCGCGGAACTCCTGCCGGCTGGGCTCCATCACGCAACTCCTGGGACAGCGATGCCCGTCGATATCGCGCCGATCGGGCCTCTTTCATAGGGTCGGGCTGCCATGCGTGGCGCCCTGCCCTACATGGCCGGGATGATCGCGCGTCGCCCGCCCCTGCCCCACGCCCCCCGGCGCGCCGCCCTCGCCGCCCCCCTCCTTCTCCTGGCCCGCCCCGGACAGGCCGCACCGGCCGATCCCTGGGCGGCGCTGGCCCAGGGAGCGCTGGCCCCGATCCGCACCTCCGTGGCCGCGGCGGACGGCCCGGTCCTGCTGAAATCCTTCACCACCGAGGGTGGGGAGGATTTCGATCGTGTTCATGCGGAAGTGGCCTTCACCTACGACAACGCCCTGGCCGGCCTCGCCCTGCTGGCCGCCAGGGAACGCGGCGGCGCCACCCGGATCGCCGAGGCACTGCGCCTCTGCGCGGAGCAGGACCGGCACTGGGCCGACGGGCGGCTGCGCAACGCCTATCCCGCCGGACGCGTCTTCCCCGAGGCGCCGCGCAGCGCCCGTCCCCCGGGCTGGTGGGACGCCTCCCGCGGCGCCTGGCTGGAGGATGGCTACCAGGCCGGAAGCGCGGCCGGGCCGATGGCTTTCGCCATCCTGCTCTGGACCGCGCTGGGCGATCCGCCCCTTCGCCGCGCGGCGGAGCGGGCAGCGGACTGGCTGGAAGGGCTGCGCGCCCCCGCCGGCTATCGCGGCGGCACGATCGGGCACGAGCCCTCGCCCGATCCCCTGGCCTGGGTGAGCACGGAGCAGAACTTGGACCTCGCCATCGCCTTCGCGCGCCTCGGCCGGGCCGATGCGGCGGCCCATGCGGCGGGCCTCGTGCGCGCCATGTGGCGGCCGGCGGAGGGCCGCTTCGCCATGGGCCTCACCCCGGAGGGGGCGGTGAATCCCGGGAGTGCGCTGGACGCCAATCTCTGGCCCGCCCTCGCTTGGCCCGGCGGGGGCTTCGAGGCCGCGCTGGACTGGGTGCTCGCGCGCCACGGCCTGCCCTCCGGCGCCCCGCTGGAGGAGATAGAGGGGCTGGACTTCAACGACGACCGGGACGGCATCTGGCTGGAAGGCACGGCCCAGGCCGCCCTGCTGCTGCGCCGGCTCGGGCGGGCGCCGCCCGCTGCCCGCTTCGCCGCCACCCTCGCCCGCCACCGACGGCGGGACGGCTGGATCGCGGCGGCCAGCATCCCCTGGCTCACCACCGGGCTCGGGACGGGGCTGCGGCCCGGGGCGGCCGACTTCCTCTATCCCTCCCGCGGGCATCTGGCCGCCAATGCCTGGGCGGCGCTGGCCGCGCTGGATGCCAGTCCCTTCGGCCCCTGAGGCCCGGGCGATCGACTGACGGGGAACGGCGCGCCCTCGCGCGCCGAAACGCGACGGCGAGCCGGGCCGTTCCCAGCCCTTCTCTCCTGGCCCCGCGCCCCCTGCCGGTCTAGCCTCCCTTCCCGGAGGAACCGCGATGACGCCGATGAGCCTGGAGGCCCTGGCCGCCGCCGTGCCGGACGGGACGCTGCTCGCCCTGCCGCCCGACAACTCCCTTCCTTCCGTGGCCCTGGCCAAGGCGCTCGTGCGGCGGGGCGCGAAGGGGCTGCGGCTTCTGGGCGTGCCCGTCTCGGGCTTCGCGACGGACCTGCTAATCGGCGCGGGCTGCGTGGCGGAGGTGGAGACGAGCGCGGTCTCTCTCGGCGAGGCGGGCTTCGCGCCGCGCTTCTCCGCGGCGGTCAGGGCCGGCACGATCACGGTGCGGGACGCGACCTGCCCCGCCATCCACACCATGCTCCAGGCCGCTGAGAAGGGCGTGCCCTTCATGCCCCTGCGCGGCTTGATCGGCAGCGACATCCTGGCGCACCGCCCGGACTGGCGCGTGGTACAAAATCCCCTCTCCGACCGCCCGGACCCGATTGTGCTTCTGCCGGCCCTGCGACCCGACGTCGCGGCCATCCACGCCGTCATGGCGGATTCGGCGGGCAATGTCTGGGTGGGGCGGCGGCGGGAATGCGCCACCCTCGCCCATGCCTCCCACCGCCTGCTGGCGACGGTGGAGCGGGTCATGCCCGGCAACTTCCTGGAGAACGAGCGCCTCGCGCCCGGCACCATCTCCGCCACCTATGTCGGTGCCGTCGCGGTTGCGGAGCGCGGCGCGCATCCCGTGGCGCTGCTGGACGAGTACGGCTTCGACGCCGCCCATGTCGCCGCCTATGCCCGGGCGGCGCGCACGGAGGAGGGCTTCCGCGCCTGGCTGGCCGAGCACGTCCTCGGCGAGACCGCGCTGAGGGCGGCGGAATGAGCGGCCCCGTGCAGCCGGAGGAGCGCCTGGCCGTGGCGCTGGCCGGGCTGATCCTCGACCCCTCCGCCCCGCCCGCGCGCCACATCGCAGTGGGGGCGGCCTCGCCGATCCCGGCCGCGGCATGCTGGCTCGTGGCGAAGCTCGGCCACCCCGTGCGCCTCTCCCTCCTGCACAAGCGCAGCGGCAATCCTTTCACCGAGGGGTCGCGGGAACTGTTTGACCTGGCGGGACAGGGGCGGATCGACCTCTTCTTCCTCGGCGGCGGGCAGATCGACGGGGAGGCGAACATCAACCTGATCGGCACGGGCGAGTGGCCGGGCGCGGGCGTGCGCTTCCCCGGCAGCTTCGGCTCGGCCTTCATGTACCTGATGACCCCGCGCACGATCCTGTTCCGGGAGGAGCACTCCCCCCGCGTGCTCGTCTCGCGGGTGGAGCATGTCTCCGCGCCCGGCACCTCCCCGCCCGAGGTGTTCCGGCGGGGCACGGCCCAGGCCCTGGTGACCGGCCGCTGCGTCTTCCGCTTCGATCCCGCCCGCGCCCGCTTCACCTTGGAGAGCGCCCATCCCGGCGAGACCGCCACCTCCATCCGCGCGGAGACGGGCTTCGACTACGACGCGCCGGAGGCCGTGCCCGTCACCCCCGATCCCACGCCAGGGGAGCTGGCCCTGCTGCGCGGCCCCGTGCGGGACGAGATGGCCGAGACATACCCCGATTTCTGCGCCCGGCTCTGGGACCGGCCCGCCGCCGCTTGAGCCCCGCGCGCCAGGGGCGCAGAACGGGAGGAGGAGGACAACACCCATGACAGACGCGCTGCCCCAGGCCGAGACGCGCGCCGCGAGCCCCGGCGCCCTGGCCGGGATCAAGGTCATCGACCTCACCCGCGTGCTCGGCGGCCCCTACTGCACCATGATTCTCTCCGACCACGGGGCGGAGGTCATCAAGATCGAGCCGCCGCAGGGCGACGAGACGCGCGCCTGGGGCCCGCCCTTCATGGAAGGCGCCGCGAGCTACTTCCTCGGCGTGAACCGCAACAAGCGCGGCGTGGCGCTGGACCTCTCCCGCCCCGAGGGGCGCGAGGTGCTGCTGCGCCTGCTGGAGGGTGCGGACGTGCTGGTGGAGAACTACAAGCCCGGCAGCATGGAGCGGTGGGGGATAGGCTACGACACCCTCTCCCAACGCTTCCCGCGCCTGGTCCACTGCCGCGTCTCCGGCTTTGGCGCGGAGGGGCCGCTCGGCGGGCTGCCGGGCTACGACGCGGTGGTGCAGGCCATGGTCGGGCTGATGTCGATCAACGGGGAGCCCGGCAGTGGCCCGCTGCGGATGGGTGCGCCGGTGGTGGACCTCGCCACCGGCCTCTACTCCACCATCGGCATCCTCATGGCGCTGCAGGAGCGCGAGCGCTCCGGGCGCGGGCAGTACGTGGACATGACGCTGCACGACTGCGGCATGGCGCTGCTGCACCCGCAGGCCGCGAACCACTTCCTGAATGGGAAGCGCCCGGCCGCGACCGGCAACCCGCACCCCAATATCAGCCCCTATGCCAAGTTCCGCACCCGGACCTGCGAGATCTTCGTCGCCTGCGGGAACGAGCCCGCCTGGCGCAAGTTCTGCGCCTTCCTCGGGCTGGAGGAGATCGCCGCAGACCCGCGCTTCGCCACCAACGGGGACCGTGTGGTGAACCGCGGGGCGCTGGACACGATCCTGGAGGCCCGGCTGATCACGGAGGACGGCCACGCCCTCTGCGAGCGCATGCTCAAGGCCGGGCTCCCCGCCGGTCCCGTGCTCTACGTGGACGAGGCCGTGGCGGCACCGCACACGGCGGCCCGCGAGATGGTGGCCGATATCGGCGAGTTCCGCACGCTGAACACCCCGATCAAGCTTTCCCGCACGCCGGGCGGCGCGCGCACGGCGCCTCCCCGCTTCAACGAGCACGGGGAGGAGGTGCTGGCCGCGGCGGGCTACTCGGCCGAGGAAATCGAGGCGCTCCGGGAGGAAGGCGTGCTCGTGGCCAGGCCCAGGGGCTGAGCGCGACCTTGCGCCGGATGGAATGGAATCTTCAGGTATAGGGAGGAGACTGGCGATCCCCTGCAGGAAAGGTCGCCCCTTCCATGTCGCTGAACTCGCTTCCCATCCGGGGCAAGCTGCTCGTTAGCTTCGGCCTGATGTTCGCCCTCATCCTCGGGCTGGGCGGGCTGTCGATCCATCAGTTCGGGGTGATGAACGCCGCCACCCGGGACATCCGGGACAACTGGCTCCCGGGCGTCGCCGCCATCGGCGAACTTAAGACGATCATCAGCCGGGAGCGCATCCGCGCCGCCCGGGTGATGGCGACGTATGACCCCTCGCAGCGGGCCGGCGCGCTCAGTGACACGACGCAGGCCGGGGCGTCGGCGCAGGCCGCGCTGAAGGCCTACGAGGCCCTCGTTTCCTCCCCGGAGGAGCGGGAGCTGTTTGAAAAGATCCAGTCCACCTACCGGGCCTATTCCGATCTCGCCCGCCCGCTCCTCGCCCGCCAGGGCGATGATGCCGCCATGACCGCGTTCAACGGCCAGTCCGCCCTCCTCTTCCGCGCCGTCCTCGACGCGGCCGACAAGGCGGGCGCCCTGAACAAGGCGGGCGCCGACGCGGCCGGAGAGGAGGCGGAGGCCGCCTATCGCCGCGCGCTCTGGACCTGCCTCGGCACGCTTCTCCTCGCCGCGATCCTTTCGGGCGCCAGCGTGATCTGGTTGACGCGCAACGTTGCGGGCGGGATCCAGAGCCTCTCCGGCTCGATGCTGCGCCTCTCGCGCCGGGACTACGGCTTCGAGTTGGGCGAGGTATCGCGCACGGACGAGATCGGCGAGATGGCGCGCGCCGTCATGACCTGCCGCGACGGGCTGCGCGAGGCCGACGCACTCGCAGCCGCCCGGGCCGAGGATGAGCGGGTCAAGGCCGAGCGCTCGGCCCGCATGGATGCGCTCGTGCGGGACTTTGAGGCCGGGACGGCGGACGTGCTGCGCGGCGTGGCGGCTGCCGCGACCGAGCTGGACGCGACGGCGGGCGAGATGGCCGGCACCGCGCAGGAGGGCATCTCGCGCGCGACCTCGGTGGCGGCCGCCTCCGAGCAGGCGAGCGCGAACGTGCAGACGGTCGCCGCCTCCGCCGAGGAGTTGGCCGCCTCGATCGCCGAGGTGTCGCGCCAGGTGACCAGCAGCGCCGAGGTGGCGCGCCGCGCGGCGGACGAGGCACGGGCGACGGATGCGGCCGTCCACGGCCTCTCGGAAGCGGCCCGCAGCATCGGCGACGTGGTGCGGCTGATCTCCGACATCGCCGGGCAGACGAACCTGCTGGCGCTCAACGCCACGATCGAGGCTGCGCGGGCCGGCGAGGCGGGGCGCGGCTTCGCCGTGGTGGCGAGCGAGGTGAAGAACCTGGCCGCCCAGACCGCCAAGGCCACGGAGGAGATCAGCAGCCAGATCGCGGCCATGCAGGCCGAGACGGAGCGCGCCGTGGGGGCGATCGGCGGCATCGTGGAGACGATCGAGCGGATCGGCGGCATCACGACCCAGGTCGCCTCCGCCGCCGAGGAGCAGTCGGCCGCGACCCGCGAGATCGGCCGTGCCGTAGCCGAGGCTGCCGCCGGCACCCAGGACGTGTCGCGTCACACGGCAGGGGTGACGGAGGGGGCCGAGCGCACCGGGGCCGCCGCCGACCAGCTCCGCGCCGCCTCGGGCGAGCTCTCCCAGCAGGCCGAGTTGCTGCGCAGCCGCATGGACCGCTTCCTCGGGGAGATCCGGCGGGCCTGACCCGGTACCCCGCCGCCCCTCTAGGCGGCAGGGCCCTCCGCCTCGGTGGGCATGGCGAGGCGCGCCGCTTCCAGCTTTTGGCGGTAGGAGCGCAGGGAGAAGGGGATCATCCCCATATAGACGAAGCCCGCGGCCGCCAGCGCGGCCCAGGGCTCGGCCACGAGCAGCGCCGCATAGGCAGCGGCGCCGAGCATGAGCAGAAGCACGGCCTGGCGGGGGATCTTCACCTTTTTGAAGGACCAGGTCGGCAGGGTGCTGACCAGCAGCCCCGCGATCGCCACCAGCAGGACGGTGGAGAAGATCGGGTGGCGCATCGCCGCCGCCAGCCGGTCGAGTCCCCAGCCCTCGAAGGTGAGGGCGGCGAAGATCGGAAAGAGGGCCAGGCCGGCGCCGGCCGGGGCGGGAACGCCCGTGAAGAAGCCCGCCGGGCGCGGCACGGTGCCGGGCGCGGCCGGGGCGTCGATGGCCGCGTTGAAGCGCGCGAGGCGCAGGGCCATGCAGGCCGCGAAGAGCAGGCAGGGAATGAAGCCGAGCCCGCGCGCGTCGTGCAGCGTCCAGAGGAACAGGATGAAGGCGGGCGCCACGCCGAAGCAGAGGAAGTCCGACAGGCTGTCGAACTCAGCCCCGAAGCGGGACGTGGCCTGGAGAAGCCGCGCCAGGCGCCCGTCGATGCCGTCGATGAAGGCGGCAACCACGATCAGCGTCACCGCGGGCTCCCAGCGGGCTTCGATGGCGAAGCGGATCGCGGTCATACCGGCGCAGAGGCCGAGCATCGTCAGCAGGTTCGGCAGCAGCCGGTTGAAGGACAAGCCCCCGAGCCGCGGCCGCTCCCTCGGACCGAGCTTGCGCGGGGTGAAGCGGAAGCGGCGCGGCGCCTGTCCCATTCCTCTGTCAGGCTCCTGCTGGCTGGGTGGCCGTGGGGTGGGAGAGGTCGGCCATGACCGTCTCGCCCCCGATCATGGTCTGGCCGACCTCGACGATGGGGCGGACGCCCTCGGGCAGGTACAGGTCGGTGCGGCTGCCGAAACGGATGATGCCGAAGCGCTCGCCGCTGCGGAGCCGGCTGCCCTCCCGCACGTCGCAGAGAATGCGCCGCGCGATCAGCCCCGCGATCTGCACCACGGCATAGTCGCGCCCGTCCGGGATGCGGACGGCGAGGGCGTTGCGCTCGTTGTCGGTGCTCGCCTTGTCCAGGGAGGCGTTCACGAAGGCGCCGTGCCGATAGGCCACCCGCGTCACCGTTCCCTCCATGGGGACGCGGTTCACGTGCACGTCCATCACCGAGAGGAAGGTGGCCACCCGCCAGCGCGGGGCGGGGCCTAGCCCCAGCTCCTCCGGCGGCACGGCCGGCTCGATGGAGACGATGTGGCCGTCCGCGGGCGCGACAAAGAGGCCGGGCTTGCCCGGGGTGACGCGCTCGGGGTCACGGAAGAAGTAGAGGCAGAAGCCGGTGAAGGCCGCGCCCAGCCAGAACAGCCAGCTCCCCAGCACCGCGCCGCCGAGGACGGCCACCGCCGCCCCTCCAATGAGAAAGGGTCGCCCGGCGGGGTGCGGGGGGGCGAGGACGAGGCGCAGGTTGTGCGCGAGAGACATGGCGATCCAGGAAAGTGGGAAGGCCCGGTTATGGTTGCTCGGAGCCCCCCGGACAACCCTGTGCCTCCCTTTCGGCGCCCGGATGCGCCTAGGGCACCGCCAGAACCTGCCCGGGATAGATGCGGGCGGGGTTGCGGATCTGCTCCCGGTTGGCGTGGTAGATGACGGTGTAGCGCGTGCCCTGGCCATAGGTCTCGCGCGCGATGCGCCAGAGATTCGCGCCGGGCTGGACCACCAACCGCCCGTCCCGGACCGTGCCGGGCGGGAGGAACTCGCGCTGGAAGGGCACCTCGATGCGGCTGGCCACGCGCACCGCTCGGGCGCCCAGGGGGTCAAGCTGGTCCACCCGCAGCATGTGGCGCCCTGGCGCCAAGCCGGCGGAGGGGATGAGCGACCAGCGCCCGGTAGGGTCGGCCTGCACGTCGCCGAGATGGCGGTTATCGGCGTAGATACGCAGGCGGACACCGGGCGGGGCGCTCCCGGCGAAGCGCATCGCGCCGGCCTCGTCGTAATCCACCACGTCCAGCCCGAGCGGCAGTGGCGGCCCGCCCGACCGGCCGAGCAGCCGCGGGGAGCCGGCGGCCGTGGGCGGGAGGAGCAGGACGAGCGGTCCCTCCGCCCTTCCTTCTTCCCGCGCAGCCCCATCCGGGGTTGCCTCCGCCACCTCCGGCCCGGCCGGCGCCGGGCCGACCACGAGCACGGTGTCGGCGCCCATGACTTCCTCGCCGCCGGGCAGCCGCGCCGCCAGGGAGAGCTCGCGCGCCCCGGTGCCCAGGGGCTCGGCGGGAAGGATGACCCATTCGCCGCGCGAATCGGCGCGGGCCCGCCCGATCTCGCGCCCGCCTTCCCGCAGCACCACATCGGCGCCCGGCGCGGCGCGGCCGGCGACCACGACCATGCCCCGCGCGCCCATGCGCACCACGTCGAAGCGGGGCGGCTCGGGCAGCCGGGCGGGCCTGGCCTCCCCCGCGGGCGGCAGGGATGCGGGGCGCACGCCTCCCTCCCCCCGGGTCAGGGCGGGCGCGGGCGGGGCCGCCGCGCGGTCTTGCAGTCCGTAGAAGGCACCGGCCCAGAGGGCGGCGGCCAGGACCGCAGCGCCACCGACGATCCATAGCCGTGACGCATCTGTCATGGAGTCGTAACTAGTGCGCTAACCCCCCGTGCCACAAGGGCGCACCCGATTGGCACTCCGTTATCCAAGCTCCTGCCCTGGGCGCGCGGCACCGCTGCCCCCTATCCTGCCCCGGCAGGAGAGGAGGATCGGGAATGGCCGAGTCGGACCGGGTGCGTGTGAAGGTGTGGGACGGCTGGATCCGCCTCGTTCACTGGGGCGTGGCGGCGCTGGTCGGCTTCTCCTGGTGGAGCGCGGAGACGGGCCGGATGGATTGGCACTTCCTCTCCGGGGAGGTGATCCTCGCCCTGCTGATCTTCCGGCTGGCCTGGGGAACCGTCGGGTCCGACACGGCCCGCTTCTCCCGCTTCCTGCGCTCGCCCCTGGCGGGCCTCAAGCACCTCCGCCACATTGGCCGGCGGGAGCCGGACACCGAGATCGGGCACAATGCGGCGGGCGGCTGGATGGTGCTGGCGCTTATCGGGCTGCTGCTGGTCCAGGCCGGCTCCGGCCTCTTCACCGATGACGGCATCCTCACCCGCGGCCCGCTCGCGCGCGCCGTTCCGCCGGAGGTGTCGGACGCCGCGCGCAGCGTCCATCTCGGCGCCTTTAACGTGGTCCTGGCCGCGGTGGCGCTGCATGTCCTGGCCGTGCTGGCCTATGCCGTGCTGAAGCGGCAGGACCTCGTGCGGCCCATGGTCACGGGCTTCAAGCGACTGCCCGCCGGCTGGGCGGGCCAGGCGCCGCGGATCGGCAGCCCTTGGCTCGCCCTCCTCCTCCTCACCCTCGCTGCGGGGGTGGTGGCGGCCATCGCCCGGCAGGGCTGAGGCCGCCGGGAAGGATCAGCGGCCGCGGTAATTGCGGTGGCAGGCGCCGCAGGTGCCGCCCATGTTCCGCACGGCGGCGCCGGTTGCCGCGGCATCACCGCTCGCCGCCGCGGTCCGCAGGGCCTCCGCGGCACTCACCGCATTGGCCGAGGCGCGCTCGAACCCGTCCCGGTCCGACCAGACGGCCGGCAGGGCGCGGGAGCCAGCGCCGTCGGAGCCTTGGGGGAAGAGCGCGGGGAAGCCACGGAAGAAGGTGACCATCTCCTCGGCACGGGGGGCCACCTCGCGCGTGTCGCCGCCGTCCTTGGCGACGTTGCCGATGGCTTCGAGATTCGCCTGCATCCGCTTCAGCCCTTCCTTCCGGGCCGTGACGGGATCGGACTGGGCGAGCGCCGCGCCCGCGGCGAGCATGGCCGCAAGGGCGGCGGCGGAGAGGAGAATTTGTCTCATCGGCTGTCCTGGTTGGATTCGCGAGGAGAGCCTAGCGGCGCTTCCCCGCCGAAACGATGGGGCCGGAGCCAGCATTTTTCCTCTCCGGCCCGTTTTCAGGGTGCACCGGCCACCAGGTGCCCTTGCCCCGTCCTCGGCGGGGCGGTATACGCCGCCGCCCGGATGCCGTCGTGACGGAGCGTAGCTCAGCCTGGTAGAGCACTGTGTTCGGGACGCAGGGGCCGGAGGTTCGAATCCTCTCGCTCCGACCATCGACGGCTCTGGAAAGCCCCGCACGGAACCTCCGTGCGGGGCTTTTCCATATCGTCCCCTTCTTCACCGTGGCTGCGGCGCAACAGGCACGCCGGATCGTTACGAGGCCCGCCCGGCTTGCTGGCAAGTGGCACAGCCCTCGCTTGTGTCCTGATTCCGTAGTCCCTCCGATCTGCCGTGTGCGGAGGCAGAAGCGCTGGATGCTGGCGAGGATGTCGTCGGCGGACTTGGTCCAGCGGAAGGGCTTTGGGTCGGCGTTATTGGCGTCAATGAAGGCGCGGATATTGGCCTCAAGCTGGGCTGTGGAGTGGTAGACACCGCGCCGGAGTTGGCGCTCGGTGAGCAGGGCGAAAAAGCGCTCGACCTGGTTGATCCAGGACGCGCCTGTTGGCGTGAAGTGAACGTGCCAGCGCGGACGCTTGGCAAGCCAGTCACGCACCGGCTTGGTTTTGTGCGTGGCGAGGTTGTCCATCACGAGGTGGATGTCGAGGTCAGGGGGCACGGCGACTTCGACCTGATCGAGGAAGCGCCTGAACTCGCTGGAGCGGTGCTTGGGGTAGCAGCGGCCGATCACCGCGCCTGTCGCAATGTCGAGGGCGGCGAACAATGAGGTCGTGCCGTGGCGGGTGTAGTCGTGGGTTCGGCGCTCTGCTTGGCCAGGGCGCATGGGCAGCAGCGGTTGGGTTCGGTCGAGCGCCTGGATCTGGGATTTCTCGTCCACACACAGCACCAGGGCGCGCTCAGGCGGGGCCATGTAGAGCCCGACGA
>JBHTFH010000039.1:0-37317 GCA_042666135.1 Roseomonas sp. GCM10028921
TCTGCGCGTCGCCGAAGCGGGCGCCCACGGCCTCCTCGATGCGCGCGAGCGCGGCCTTCACCTGCGCGTCGAGATCCTCGGGATAGGCGCCCTTGTTTTCAGTGTAGAAGGTGCAGACCTCGGTGGTGATCGTGAAGCCGGGGGGAACGGGCAGGCCGATCGAGGCCATCTCCGCCAAGTTCGCGCCCTTGCCGCCCAGCAGGTTCCGCATCTCCGCACGGCCGTCATTGCGGCCGGCCCCGAAGCCGTAGACCCATTGCTGCACTCGCATGGTCCTTTGCGATCCTCTTTGATCTGGTTCCGCCTACCAACTGCCGTCTACGGCGATGCGGCTACTGCAACTCGACCAAGGCCAAGCCAGGACGGTCGGGCGACCATCGCTAGGCTCCTTTCAGTATTACCGATTCAGGATCTGACGCATTCGGGCGTCGGTCCAACTATCGATGATGTTCCGACCATGAGATATCAACTCCGCCTGGCTGCTCTGCCCATGAACGACGCGACGGTCGCCCTCCCCCTGCGGGTCCCACCGACGGATGCAGATGTTCCAGGGCTGGGTGTCGCAGGGTCGCACCGCGATCTTGTAGCCGCGGTAGTACTCCGAGTGCAGCGGGATGACTTCGGCCATGGGTTGCTCCAGGATAGGAATCGGTCCCATCTGGGACTCTGAGCAACTCACGCGAGCGATCGTCCCAGGCAACGTCGCCAAGTCTCGACGTCTGCGATGCAGACCTCCAGATCACGGTATTGCACTGACAGGTGCGGCCGATCAGTGCCGGTGATGCTACTCCCTCTCCCCATCGCGTGAAGGTACCTTTTCTAGAAACCAGAATGATTGAGATTCTCTTGCTGGCCAGCGCGGTGCTCGGGAGGGCAAACCAGCTATAGCAAGATGGTCTTTGTGGACTGCAGCGCGCCGTGAGATGTTCCGCCACTAGAAAGACACGCCAGGAGGGAGGGGAATGGTTGAACTGAGCCGCCGCAGGGTCCTGCTGGTTGCAGGGCTTACAGGCCTCGCTGCGCCGCACTTGGCGCGGGCGCAGCCATCCTGGCCGACCCAGCCCGTCCGGCTCATCTGCCCCTTCGCCGCTGGGGGGCCGACCGACGTAGCGGCGCGCCTGGTCGCGGACGGGCTCAGCGCTGCCCTTCCGCAGCGCGTCGTCGTCGAGAACCGGACGGGCTCCGGCGTGTTGGTTGGAAGCGAGGTAGTGGCCAAGGCGCAGAAGGACGGTCACACGCTGCTGTACAGCACTGTCGCCCACTCCGTCTTGCGCCCGCTTTTCCGGAATCTCAGCTTCGACCCCGTAGCAGACTTCCAGCCGATAGCACTGGTCGGGGTCATCCCGATGCTTCTGCAAATCAACAACAACGTTCCCGCGCGTTCCCTGGCGCAGCTCATCGACATATTCCGTGCCTCACCCGGCAAGTACAATTATGGCAGCTCAGGTGCTGGCGGAGCCGTCCACCTAGCGACAGAGCTGTTCCTAAGGCAGGCGGGCGGGCTGCAGGTAAACCACGTCCCTTATCGTGGATCCGCGCCGGCCATGCCGGACCTGCTCAACGGCAACCTGACGATGTTCCTGAACGTTGCCTCGGACGGCATCGCCAGCGTGCAGCGCGGGACCACCCGCGGCCTGGCGATCAGCTCATCGAAGCGCATGCCGCAGCTTCCCGACGTGCCCACCTTCGACGAGGCAGGCCTACCCGGATACGAGGCCTACACCTGGCACATGCTGTTCGCGCCCGCCGGCACACCTCGTCCCGTGGTACAGGCGATCAATGAGAACGTGAACCGCGTGATGCGGGATCCCCGGACGATCGCCCGCTTCTCGGAGATGACGATTGAACCGCGCGTCGATACGACGCCCGAGACTTCGGCTGCTTGGCTGACGGCTGAAATCGCCAAGTGGGAGCCGCTCGTGCGCGCGGCCGGCATTACGATTGAATGATCGTCGGGCCGCGCGGCACGCCGGCTGCGGTGGTCGGCCGGCTCCAGCAGGAAGTAGCCGCGATCCTGAGGGAGCCAGAAATGCGCGACTACCTAGACACCCTCGCTTCCAGTTCTGGCGGGATACCGCCAGCTGAGTTCAAGGCCTTATGACGCGGGAGGCGGATCTCTGGGGCGAGGTCACGCAACGTGCCGGGATCGAGCGACAGTAGCCAAACCAGAAAACGCTCCACGCACCTCGCCGATGTCAATGCCATGCTGCTTCGGGGCGACAGGGGCGCCGAACCCTCGCGCCCTGCCGGTCAATGATCCTGGTATCGCGGTGGGAGCGCTGGCCGGCACTTAGAATCATCACACGCTTCGTCATGGAGCAAGTGCCATAGGAGAGATCGCCGGGCCGAGGGCGAGCGTCGGCAGTCGCGTGCCTCACCTTGAGAGCTCCGCCTCGATCTCCGGGATCACCTTGAAGATGTCGCCGACCAGGCCGTAATCGGCCACCTGGAAGATCGGCGCCTCCTCGTCCTTGTTGACGGCCACGACCGCCTTGCTGTCCTTCATGCCCGCGAGGTGCTGGATGGCGCCCGAGATGCCGAAAGCAATGTAGAGCTCGGGCGCGACGATCTTGCCGGGGCATCGTCAAGTTGGCTGGCCACGAGCTTGCCCGAGCGGCTCACCGCCGGGTACGCGGGTGGGATGACCGGCTCTGTCAGCTCTCACGCCAGAGATGCCGTCGCGTGCCGCCTGAGGCTGTCTGCCTACCCGGCCGAGAGAATGGCGATCACGGTGGCCGCACGACGGAGATGAAGCAGGCGGAGGCGGTTGGCGGGAACATGCTGGTTGTGACGTACGCGAGGGCGAAGGTGGTTGCGGAGTTCGTCATAGGCGCGACAGAAGCGCGCCGCTGAGGCGAAGCTCTTGAACCCCCGCATGCATCGTATTCGGCCTTTCACGCCGCGGTGGTCCTGCTCAAGCCTGTTGTTCTTGTAGGCGCTGGTCCGATGCACGACACGACGGCCGAGCGTGCTGCGGATCGCCCGCGGATAGGAGCCGTGGCCGTCTGTGGTGACCTGATCGGGCGTCACGCCCGTGACGGCCTTGGCCGACCGGAAGAAGGTCTGGGCCGCCGCCATGTCACGATGCTCGCTCAGCACGGTGTCGACGAGACTGCCGTCGCGGTCGATCGCCCGGTACAGGTAGGCCCAGCGGCCACCGAGCCTCACGTAGGTCTCGTCCACGTGCCAACGTCGGCCGCGGGCACCTTTCCGGCCATGCCGGCGTTGGCGGAGCTCCGCGGCCAGTGCCGGCGCGAGCTTCGTCTCCCACTCCCGTACCGCCTCGTAGCTGAACACGATTCCACGAACGAGGAACATTTCAGCCAAATCGCGCAGGGTCAGGCGGTAGCGCAGCCGCCACAGCACCACCAACGCGATCACGTCGGATGGGTATTGCGTGTGGTTCAGCAGGGTGCCGGAGCGCTCGTTGAACTGCTTGCCGCAGCTGCGGCAGCGGAACCGGCGGTAGCCCTGGCCAGTGCGCTCCAGCCGCTCGGTCACGGCGGCCGAGCCGCAAGCCACACAGTCCATCCCTGTCCTCATCGAGCCCCGAGCCGGAGCCTACTAGCCCGATCCTAGCCGCCCAAACGAGGCGCCTGGCGCGAAGCCTGACAGAACCCCCCGGGGCGGTGGACGCAACCCCGAGAAGGGTCGCCGCCGGCAGGGAACACGGGTGCTGCTCACACCGGAACTCATTCCTCCGCCGCGCGGGCGAGAATCGTCGTCATCTGCTCCGGCGACACGCCGAGCATGTCGGCCCGCGGCGCGAGATAGTCCGCCAGGTCACGCAGCACCTGCCTGCACTCCGGCGGCAGGTGCGGCCGGATGGCCTCCCGCCAGAAGCGCTCATGGGTCAGGCAGGTGACCACATGCGCCCGCGTGAGGATGTCGGGGAAGATGCCGGTGCGCTCCTGCATCGAGAGGCCGCGCAGAAGCGAGAGGAGAAAGCTGCCGAGATAGGCCGCCGCCGCCGCGGGCGGCAGGTCGAGCAGCGGCGTGCTGGCCTGGAAGCCGGCCGAGGCGACGTCCACATCGACCGGCGCGACGCCGACCAGCGCCTCCGCCGCCGCCTCGCCCCACCCCCACGCGACATACTGCAGGTCCTCCGCCGGCGGGGCCGGAATGCCGGACCAGGCCGCACGGACGGCGGCGGTCATCTCCTCGGTGTCCATCGCCGGCATTGCTGCGCCCTGCTCCTCTGCCCCTGACCCGGCTGCTGCTCTAACGCCGCTTGCTCACGAAAGGCGGGCAGAAATCGTCCTGGTCCAGCCGCCGCCGCCGGATCATCCGGCCGAGGTTCGCGATCTCCGTCTCATGGTCGCGGCGGCGGTCGGCCGCCGTCCGGCCCTCGTTGAACCAGTCGAACTTGTCGCAGTCGTTGTCCACGTAGCGCTGGCGCTGCGAGTGCAGCCGCTCGGCAAGGCGGAGCTGCTCCTCCAGCCAGTTGCAGAGGTCCACCCGCTCCTGATCGCTGACCGGACGGTTGTTGCGGAGGTTGTCCAGGATCCGGTCGATATCCGCGTTCCTGACGCCCATGTCGATCTGGGTCTGCTTGTACTCGTCGTGCAGCGCCGAGCATTCCCGCCATTCCGCCTGCTCCTGCGCCGTCAGGTTCGACGGCATGACGGGGACGCGCGGCGCGGGCTGCGCGCTCGTGACGGGCGCTGGGGCCGGGGCGGGCTGCGCCGCCGGCGGCGCAGCGGCCGTGGTGTCGTCGTCGGAGAAGACAAAGTAGAGCGCCGCGGCCGCGATGGCGACCACCACCACGGCCACGACCACCCAGACCCAGAGCGGCGCGGTCGCGATCGCGCCTGCCGTGGCGGCGGCGCCCGCCGCCGCAGCCGGGGCGGCGGGCACGGCCACCTGCGCGATCTGTTGTGCGTCCTGGGAGCTCAGCAAGCGGCGCAGCACGCCGTCCTGGCGCGTGTCGCGGGCCAGCGCGCCGCTCGGCACCAGCGTCGCGGCCACCCGCTCCGCCTCGCGCTCCAAGGGGCGCGAGAGGTCGGCGCCGCCGACTGGCATCGCGGCCAGCATCGCGCCATCGGTCGCGTTCACGGCGACCGGCCTGGGCGCGGGGTGCACGCGCGTCAGACGCGGGATCACCTGCCTGATGCCGTCCGGCGTGAAGGCCGACAGCACATTGGCGCTGGCCACGTCGCCGCCGCCCCGGGCCACCGCGCGCAGGCGCTCCTCCCCGGCCGCGCAGGTCGCGAGGTTGCGCTGGATCCGCGCGGCGTCCGAAGGTGCGAGGCCGCTGCCGGCCAGCGCGGCGGTGGCGCGCGCACGGATCCCCGAGATCCGGTCGGCCGCCCCCGCCAGCGCGCCCGAGGCGCCCGAAGGAGCGACGGGCGCTGCCTCGCGCCGCACCGAGCCGCCGGTCTGCTGCGCGACATGCGCGAGTTCATGAGCCAGGAGGCGGCGGCCGCCCTCGCTGCGCGTATCCACCCCGTCGGCGAAGGCGATGTCGCCCCCCACCGTGTAGGCTCGCGCCCCGACCTGGCGCGCCGACTGCGCCGCCGCGGGATCGTCGTGCAGGCGGACATGGCCGAGATCGAGGCCCAGGCGCGGCTCGAAGAAGGCGCGGGTGGCGGCATCGAGCGGCCGGCCGGGCCGCGCCAGCACCTGACCGACGAGCGGGGGCGCCTCGTGCCCCGATAGGGCCGCGGGGGCCACCGCGGCGCGCCGCAGCTCCTCCTCCTCGCACGCCGCGCAGGCGCGGCTGACGCGCAGGCCGGACGCGCCAGTCGGAGGTGCCGGATCGGGCATGCGCATCACCCGGTCGGCGACGCGGTCCGCCTCCTTCTCGAGCGGATCGTCCACCTCCCCGACCACCAGCTTCGCCTGCATGACGCCCGGCCGCGGCCCGAAGCCTCGGGAAGGCGCCAGCGCGAGGGCGCCGCTGTCCCGGCCCGCCGCCTGCCCGACCGATGCGCGCGCCAGGGGCCTGGCCACCGCGATCGGCCGCAGCGCCGGCGTCATGCTGGGCGAGGCCGAAGCGGTCCTTGTCTGCGTCCTGGCGACCGGCGGAGCGAACATGGCTCACCTTCCCTGGCTGAAATCGGACACCCGACGGGGACGACGCCGCCCGCGAGCTTCGCAGAACACGGCCCGCAGGGTCGAGCCCCATCCGGCGGGGCGCGCGCTGCCGGAGCCGCACCAGCGCGTGACGCGCGACGGACGGGCGGATGCCCGGGGCCGGCTCATGCCAGCCTCAGGGCGTGCTGACGCAGTTGCGTCGGGCCGCGTTCGCGGACTCGGGCTGCCTCGTGGACCAAAGGTCAGGACTTCATGAGCCAAGCGTCACTCCCCGGCGCCGAAGCCGAGGCCCAGCCGCTCGCAGACCGCCGCAAGCTGCCCTGTCCTCTCGGCGGGACAGAGGAGGTGGTTCCAGGCCTCCGGATGGAAGCGCAGCGACGGGCAGCGGCGCAGCCCGTCGCGGTAGAGCGCGAAATCGAGATAGCCGGCCTCGGCGAGCGCCCCGTTGAGCCAGGCGAAGTTCGCGGGGCCCAGGAACTCCGCCACGACGAAGGGGCGGTGCCGGGCGAGGACGCCGCGGCCGCCCTCGATCACGGCGTGCTCGTGGCCTTCCACGTCGATCTTCATCAGCGCGATGTCCTCCACCCCCGCAGACTCCGCCCAGCCGTCGAGCGTCTCGGTTGCGGCGCGCCGCTCCACGTAGCGGCCGACCTGCGCCGCGTGGCTCAGCTCCAGCGAGGAACTCGTCGAGACGAGGCCCGCATCGTTGATTGTCTCGTAGAAGACCGCCGTGCTCCGCGCCCGCGACAGCGCGAGGGGCTCGGTCCGGATGCGGAATGCGACGGAGGGATTGCAGGCGATGTTCGCCAGCAGCAGCGCGCGCGCGGGGTCGAGCGGCTCGAATGCGACCACGCGCGCCTGCGGGTGCGCCGCGGCCGCGAGCAGGGCGTAGACGCCCGTATTGGCGCCGATGTCGAGGACGAGGCCCGGCACCTCCTGCACCAGCCCCGCGATCACCGCGGGCGCCGGCGCCTCGTATTCGGCGAGGCCCTGCGTGCGGATCTGCGCGGCGACGTGGTCGAGCGCGCCGCCGGTGGTAAGGCGGAAGCAGAGCACGCCGTCCGGCGAGGGCATGCAGGCGTCGAAGGCGGCGGGCGGCCCGGTCATCGGCTCATCCCCTCAGGACGTCGCGCGCGAGGAACATCGCCGCCTCGTCGCCGGGCTTCGCGCTCAGGCCGCCAAAATGCACGCTCCTGAACCGGCAGGGATTGTCGCGGTAGTCGTAGCCCAGCACCCCGCCGGGAAGGCCGTCCAGCAGCGGATAAAAATAGGAGCCCGAGGGCAGCTCGACATGGCGGCGCTCCGCGAAGAGCGTCGCGATCAGGCCCTGTTCCCAGGTGACGTGCCAGGTCCGCTCCGGCGGCAGCGCCAGCATGCGCCGCGCGATGTCGCGCGCCTCGAAGCCGTTGCGCATCCAGTAGAGGCCGGCGTTGAAGCGTCCCGTGGAAAGCCGGCCGCCGATGCCGTGCGGAGCCCAAGCCTGCAGGTAGCGCTCGCCGTGGTCTAGGTCCGGCTGATAGACGAGGTCGGCGGTGGCGAAGTGCTGCAGTGCGTCGTCCACGCGGTCGAGCACGACGACGTCGTCGTCCATGACGCAGCATTCGCGCGGATCGGTGAACAGGGCGACGCAGGCCTTCATCACCCACCAGGCCCGCATCGCCCAATATGACAGGCCCGCGCCGCCGGCGCGCTCGATCGCCCAGCACAGGGCGGCGGTCTCTATGACCCGCGCGAACGGCAGCGCCTCGGCGAAGATCTGCCGGGAGCCGGCGGGCCACTGATGCTCGCCGAAGAGCAGGATGCCGGACGGGCTGTAGCCGTTGAGGATCATGCTGTAGAGCGCGAGGACCGCGCGGAGCGGCGCGCGCCCGTCGGTGAAGAGCTTCACGGCCGGCCCCGTGGGCTCCGCCAGGCGCCGCCGGACCTCGGGCAGGAACGCGGCGACCAGGGCGTCGGCCGTCAGGACCGCGGTGCCCTGTTCCGGCCGGGCGCTCCAGCTCCAGTCGCCATGGAGCTGCCATTGCGCGATTTCGAGCAGGTCGCCCGGCTCCACGGCGATGTCGTATTCCGCCGGGCCGTGCGCGTGGCGGTCAGACCGCAGGATCGCCCCGCCGCGCCGGACGATGGAGCCGTCGTCGTCGCGGCAGACCAGCCTGCCGCCGGCCAGCGCGCGCAGCCGGAAGACGACGTGGAAGCCGCGCATCTGGCCCGAATGGTCCCAGTCCGTCACCTGCCTGCGGAAGAAGCTGCGCCAGTCGATGGTGCACCAGCCATGGCCCTCCCCCACCGTCCAGGCGGGGTTCGGGCGGAAGGGCGCGGGCGGCGCGTCCCATGCCGGATCGGAGGTCCAGACGCCGTCGGAATCGTGGGTGACCCGGACCGGCCAGCTGCAGGACAGGAGCTCGAAGGGTTGGCGTGGCATCGGCGTCTCGCCCGCGCGTCGCTCAGGCCGGCTCGAGGGCGTAGTCGTGCCAGTCCTGCCCGAGCCGCTCCGCGACCGCCTCGGCCGGGTAGGGCCGCCAGAAGGCGCCCGCCACCTGCTTCGGGCTGACGTTGTGCTCGTGGATCATCCCCACGATGAAGCTCGAATCCGGCACCGCCACCACGTCCCGCGGCGAGGCGGCCCAGACGAAGAGCGCGTCCTCGCCCACGTCCACCTCGCGGAAGCGGTTGCGGGCCCAGGCTTCGCGCCGGTAGCAGAGCGCGTTGCCGGCCAGCCAGGGGCGCTGGTCGGCCGGATAGGCGTAGAGATGGGCGCTGCGACGGCAGAGGTCGAAGTAGACCAGCTCGCTGACGCCGCAGATGCCGTGCGGCATCTGCGCCAGCGCCTCGGCCTGCAGGCGCAGCCGCCCCGGGGCGTACCAGTCGTCGTCATCCCAATGCGCGATGATGTCGCCCCTCGCCTGCTCGCAGGCGAGGTTGCGCTTCACGCCGACGCGGCTGCGGCCGTCCAGCCGGATGTAGCGCACGCGCTCGCGCCCCTCCGCCAGCTCGGCAATCGGGCGCTCGCCGTCATCCACGATGACGAGCTCCCGGTTGGGCCAGTCCTGGCGCTGGAAGTAACGGATCGCCCGCTCGGCGAAGCGGGGCCGGTCGGCGGTCGGCATGATGCAGCTCACCAGCGGCGCGCCGGCGACGAGCGGGGAGGACAGAGCCGGCGCTGCGGCCGGCGGCGCCGGGAACGGCGCGGCGGCGAGAGCGCCGGCGGCCCGGTAGAAGGCGCGGTCCGCCTCGGGCAGCTCCGGCTCGGCGGCCTGCTCCCAGCCGGCCGGGTCGAGATAGGTGCCGCAGGCGAAGCGCCAGGCATTGCCGCCATGGCGGAGATAGACATAGCAGCCATCGGCGGGTACGCGCGCCAGCTTGGCGCCCCCGGCGATCGCGCGCTGCAGGAACCATGCATCCTCGGCCAGCGAGATCTCGGGATACTGCGCGACCTGTTCCCAGAGCCGGCGCTGGAAGACGAGCGTGCCGCCATGCACGTCCTGCACGAAGAGCCTTGCGTGCAGCGCCGGGCTGCAGCGCCAGAAGCGCCCGCCGGGCAGGTCGAAGAAGACGCTGTCGCGCAGCCCGGTGATGTCCGCCTCGCCAGAAAGGATCGGGGCGAGCTGGCGGCTCAGCCGGTCCGGGCCGTACCAGTCGTCGTCGTCCCAGTGCGCGACGATGCTGCCGCGCGCGAGGGCGCAGCCACGGTTGCGCTTGGCGCCGATGGCCAGGCCGGCCGGGACGCGCTCCCGCCGGATGCGGGGATCGCCGGCGACCGGCGCAGCCAGGTCCTGCTCGCCCTCGTCCAGGATGATCAGCTCCCGGTTCGGGTAGTCCTGGCGCTGGAAGTAGCGGATGGCCTGCAACGCGAAGGCGGTGCGGCCGCGGGTCGGCATGACGCAGCTCACCAGCGGCATCAGGGGCGCGGGCGCGCAGGGCGGCTGCCAGGTGGGCAGCGGGGCGCGCGGCGGCATCAGCGCGGGCGGCGCGAAATGCTCGCAGGCCTCGCCGCGGCAATGTGGCTCATATCCCGTGGAGGTGGCGCGCAGGCGGAGCGCGCAGAACCTGTCCTGGTAACGGTGCCGGCTGGCGTCGAAGCCGCGCTGCTCCTCCTGCAGGCGCCCGGGCGGCCAGGGCGCGCGCCAGACATAGGCGGCGCCGGCCCAGACGCCGCGCCAGCCGGCGCGGGCGGCGCGGATGTTGTAGTCCATCTCCCAGCAGGGGCCGGTGCCATAGGCCTCGTCCGCGGCGCCCACGGCGTCGACCACCTCGCGCCGCACGACGTAGCAGAACTCGGCAAGGCTATGCAGCGGCGTCAGTGGCTGCAGGCTGCGGCCGAAGCGGCGCGCCGCCTCCCGCGCGGTCGCCGCGATCGCCTCCGGCGCGCCGGAGCGGCCGGAGTAGGCGCCCTGCTCGTTCCAGCAGTGGTTGGTGGATGGCCCCGCGAGGCCGGTGCGCGGCTCGGCCTCCAGCGCCGCCATGAGGTGGTCGAGCCAGCCGGGGCCGACGCAGGCGCCGTTCTCGAGCAGCACCAGCACCGCGGCATGCGAGCCGGCCGCGAGGCGGTTGAAGCAGGCGGCGTTGCCGCGCCGCCCGGGGGTGTTCCATTGCGCGATGTCGGGCAGTGCGGAAAGCGCCGCCTGCGCGCCCGCGTCGGGGCCGTCGCTCAGCAGGACGAGGTCCGCCCGACATGCGGTCTGCGCCTGCAGGCTGGCAAGCGTGGCCAGCAGCAGCTCGGGCCCGTCCCGCACCGGGATCCCGATGCAGATGCGCGCCGGCCCGGTCAATCCGTCACCTCGAAGAGGAGCTGGAAGTCGCCGCCCGGCCGGCTGTCGAAATCGCCGTCGAGCACGCTGCCGTCATCCTCCGCCTGCACGACGGGCCCGCCGCCGGCGTTGCCCAGCACGGTCAGGCGATAGCGGCCCTGCTGCCGCAGCGCGACCGGTGTGCGGAGGCGGACCCGGATCGTGTCCGGGGCGGTGAGTTCCGACTGCGTGGTCAGCGCCGTCGCCCCGGCCCCGATCGGGAAGAACTCGAGGCGCACGCTCTGCGGCGTGCCGGCCGGCCCGATGCCCTGCCGTCGGTCGATCGGGCGGTCGAAGGTGACGGTCAGCAGGTTCACCAGCTCCGAGTTCTTGAGCCGGACGGCCTGGGTGGGCGGCAGCGGCGGCACGATGATGCCGGCGCCGCTCAGGACCGGCGGCTGGCCGACCGCCCGCTCCGTCTCGAAGGTCAGGCGCGTGACGCGCAGCGGCCGCACGCGGTCGCGCTCCGCCGTCAGGTAGAACCACATCTCGAAGTCGCCGCCGCGGCGCCCGTCCCCGCTGGGCAGGCGGAGCTCCGTCGGCAGCGTCGCGTCGGCGCCGCGGCGGATGCCGAAGGCCTCGCCGTCCAGGAAGAACTCCCCCGCCCTCGCGCTCCAGATGAAGTTGCCCTTCAGCGTCAGCCGGGCCAGCACCCGGTCCACGCGAAGCAGGTCGGACATCTCGGCCAGGCGCCCGCGGAGCCAAGCCATCGTCGCCTCGCGCGGGAACCACAGCAGCGTCTCCCGGTTGGCGTCCGTGTCGGCGGCGAGGACGAGCGGCTGGAAGGCCACGACGACGGCCTGCTGCGGCGGGGTGACGGGCATCTCGACCGTGACGAAGCAGGTCGGCCGGTTGCGAACCGTGTCCCTCTCGATCGGGTGGTCGCAGAGGATGCCGATGCCCCTGGCGATCGCGGCCAGCGGAACCTCCGTGTCGTTCACCAGCCGGGTGCCGTCGGCGAGGCGCACATCCTCGACACGGGCCGCCCCGTCCGTCCCGCCCGCGCCGAGCCGGGCGTTGAAGCGGATCGGCAGGTGGAGCCGCCGGCCGTGCCCGTCGAGCAGCTCCGCCAGCATCCGCTGCGGTCGCTCCCCGCTGCCGAGGCGCCAGGCCACGCCGGCCACGCCTTCTTCGTTCGTCGCGACCTCGACGACCTGCCCGCCGCCGGCCACCGTGCCGCCGCCGGAGGTGACCTGGAACCGCACCCGGGCGCCGGCGACCGGCGCCTCGCCGCGCGCCACGCCGACCTGCAGCGGCACCGGCAGCGTCTCCCCGGGGCGTCCCTGCTGCGCGTCCCCGCCGAGGTAGAACAGGCTGGTGAGGTCCGTCAGGGACGGGAAGCGGTCGCGGCAGTCCTGCACCGAGACCGGGATGCCGCCCGCGACGGTCAGGACCGCCAAGCGGCAGAAGCGGTGCTCGACACCGGCGGGCGGCTGCTCCTCCGGCGCGGTGTTCGGCACGGCGAAGGGCGGCCACTCGATCTCGCCGATGTTGGTGCGCGCCGGAATCAGCCAGTAGTCGCCGGTGCGGTAGCTCCCCTCGGCGAAGCGCACCTCGATCCCACCTTCAAGCGGGATCCAGTCGCCGCCGTCCGCGGTCAGCCCGTCCGGCCCGCCCATGGCGCCTGCCATGTCCCAGCGGCACAGCTTCGGCCGGCGGCCGGGCGGGATGGGCGCGACCGCGCTCTTCAGCCGGATCCGCTGCCGCCCCGTGTCCACGGAATCGATCTGCACCAGCGGCCGCGGCGCGGCCTGCAGCGCGCTCTCCTCGTCCACCAGCTCGACCCACTGGCCGGCGGCGAAGGACAGCACGTCGTCCTTGCCGATCTCCGCGACGCGCAGCGTCACGCCGTCGGCGTCGAAGCCCTGAATCGCGGCGGTCACCGTCGCGTTGTCGCGCGACCACTTGAAGCGCGTGCCGGCCCGCGTCGCCGCGCCGCGGTGCACCTCGATGCGGTAGAGCTGGTTCTCGAGGCGCTGGTAGCCGGCGCCGGGCGGCAGCTCGCAGGGGTTCTCGAGGTCCGGCACCTGCCGCGTGCGCGCGTTCAGCCGTCCCGTCGGCGGCGCGACCAGCGCATCCCAGGCGTCCAGCGGCATGGCGCAGTCGGGCGGCGAGTCGGGCGGCGAGCTGGGCGGCGAGCTGGGCCCGAAGGGCAGCAGCCGCACCTGCCAGACGGTCCTCAGGCGCGCCGCGGTGTCCGGCCCGCCCAGCGCGACCTCCCGCAGGCGCGGATCGTCGAGCCAGGTGAGCGGACGCTGCCAGGCATCGAGGAAGACGAGATAGCTGCCGTCCGGCAGGGCGAGCTGTGAGGCGCTGCCCGGGGGGCTCAACGGCGGGCTCAGCGGCGGGAAGGGCGGCGAGCCGGCGGCCGGCGCCGCGAAGTCGGGCCGCGGGTAGTCGGGCTGCGTCGTGTAGGTGACGGGCTGCTCCAGCTCGCAGAGCAGGCCGCCCGCATAGAGGCGGCCGGCGGAGATGGTGAGGTCCGTGCCGCCGGGCGCGATGCCGATGCCGAAGCCGCCGCCGCTGAGCGGCACGCCGCAGGCGCCGACGACGTCGACGGTCTCGGTCTCCGTGCGGTGGCGCAGGATCGCGCCCTGCTCGTTCCAGTCGGCATCGACCTGCACCCGACCCTGCTGCATCAGCACCGCGCTGAAATGCTTCCTGCGGTCGAAGGTGCGGCGACTAATGTCGATGCTCATCGTCGTTCCCCGGGTCTGGAGTTGGCGGGTGCCGCGGCTCAGCTCACGTAGAAGATCCCCGCCTCGAGTCCGAAACGCAGATATTCGTCCAGCCGGACGCGCAGATTGCCCTCGCGCTGCGGCTGGAAGAGGTGGTGGAAGGTGCCCATCTCGGCGCCGTCCTCCGCGCCCTCGCGGATCTCGGCGGCGGTCTGGCGGCTAAGCTGGCCATAGCCGGGATCGCCGAAGCGGAGCGAGGCGAAGGCCGGCCGCATGCGCGCCGCATCAGCCGCGTTCGCGGGCTGGCAGCGATAGGGGCGCGGCACGCGGGCGCCGGGCGGAAGGTAGGAGAAGCGCACGCAGCCCTCCTGCAGCCGCGCGGCCAGCACGGGCGCCGCCCAGCCGGCGGCGGCATCCGCGCGCGCGAGGAAGATGCAGCCGGAGGCGTGCAGCATCGCGGCATGCACCCGGCCGACGATGGTGGCGTTCTCGGCCTCCAGCACGGCGCCGACGCCGGCGCCGTCGGCCGCCGCATGGGCCACGGCGTCCTCGGCGCCGGCATCGAGGATGCTGTCGGCCAGCACCACGCGCGCGCCCTCCGCGGCGGCGACCGGGCCGAGGATGGAGCGCCGGATCTCCGCCTCCGCCGTCTCCGGCTCCAGGCGCAGGCGCGGGCCTGGCGGCAGGCCTGGCGTGGACAGCGCCCCGACACGCATCGGCGCCACGGCACCCGGCACCAGGCTGCAATGGCGGATGCGCAGCACCCGCAAGCGGTTGCGGCCGGCGGGCCCCGAGGCGGGCACGGCCACGCCGCCGGCGACGAGCAGCCCGTTCAGCACCACCTCGGATTCCGCGCCGCCGTACACCTCGAGCATGCCGCCGAGCGGGAGGATCACCGGGCGCAGCTTGTCGGCCGCCCTCAGCTCGATGCTGCGGCCGGCGGCGACGCGGATGGCCAGCGCCTCGGCGAAGACGTCGTTGCGCGTGATCTCGACCACACCGCCGGAGGCGGCAAGCTGGTCCAGCGCCAGCTGCAGCGCCGCCGCGTCTCCGGGCACGCGGATCACCGGCGCGAGGCCGCGCGTGAAGGTGGCGGCGCGCCCGTAGCCGCCCCCGCCGATCTGCCCGGCCAGGCCCTGGTGGTAGCTGACGCGGACGCCGGTGGGCGCGAGCCGGCCGGGCGGGAAGGCGATGCGGCCGAGCACGGGGTCGATCGCGATCCGGTCCCCGTCCGCATGGGCCCAGCCGAGCACGTTGCCGCCGGGATCGGTCAGGTCGCTGAGGTCGCAGATGCGGACCAGGTCCCGGAGCCTGGCCGGCGGGCTGGACGCCTCGGCCAGGATCTCCCGGCCGTCGGCGGCGAGCAGCAGGCCGCGCGCCGGATGGTCCCGCGTGCGCAGGCCGTAATGCAGCTCGAGCTCACGCGACAGGCGGCGGCGGCCGAGCGGGAGGGGCACGTTGGCGGGGCCGGCGAGCTGGGTGATCTCCGTCTCTGTGACGGCGCGGTTGTAGAGTGGCAGGTCGCGGCCGAGCGGGTCGAAGCGGTAGCGGAAATCGTCCACCCTGAAGGCCATCGCATCGGTAATCGGGTCGCTCGCGATGCGGTAGAGGAACAGGCCGATGTTGGGGATGTTGTGCCTGCCGCGGCGCGGCTCGATGCGCCGGACATCGGCGGTGCGCGCCGCCGTCTCGAAGGGCGTGCCGGTCCATTCCAGCGGGGCCGCGGGGCGCAGCGCGGCCCAGGAGAGGTTGTCCGGCCGGATGTGGTTCATGTACTGCGTCGTCGCCAGGCGCTGGAAGAACTCGACCACCGCGGCGTCCCAGCCGGTGGTGTCGCGCGCCAGCTGCTCGAGCAGCGCGGCCGTGCCCTTGCGGCGCCGGTAGGCGAGCGTGTTGGCGACCTGGGCGCGCTGGCTGAACGCCGCGTCCTCGGGCACGAAGAGCGTCCGCGCGCCGACGAGGTCGCCGATATAGGGCACGACCCATTCGGCGCAGGTCTCGATGAACTGGTCGTCGTAGAGCTGCGCGAGATCCTCCTCCAGCACCGCCGCCTGGCCGGCCAGGATGGACAGCAGCTCGGCCAGGGGACCGCCGCGCTCGGCGTCGCGCAGCCGGTAGAGCGCGGGAAGGAGCGTGGCGAGCCTGTCGGCGTCGAAGCTCATGGCACCACCTGCAGCGCGGCCGGCCGGGGGTCGAGCATCAGCAGCTCGGCCTGGCTCACCGCCGTGCTGCCCCAGCGCGGCAGGGCGGCGGCGAGGCGGGGCTCGAGCCGCTCCTCCTCGCCCGTGTGGAGCGCGGTGAGGTGCGCGGCCCGCACGCCGGGGACGGATTGCAGCAGCTCGACCACCTCGCTCCGCTCGACCGCCTGGCCGAAGCCGCGCATCGCGAAGGAGAAGCGCTCCGCCAGCCTCGCCCGGGCCTCCGCCACGACCTTCTCCGCCTCCCGGTCGGGCTCGACCACCAGCGCGGCGGAGACGCGGAAGAACTGCGGCAGGAAGGACTGGACCGTGACCGGCACCAGCGGGTCGCCGGCGGCGCGCATCGCATCGAGCAGGTTCCGTTGCAGCTCGCTGCCCTCCTCGACGACGCTGCCCTTCGGCCCGGCGACGGTGACCAGCATGCCGCGCCGCTCGCCGGTCCAGACCGGCGTGGCGAGCGCCTTGGAGATGCCGGCGAAGGCACGGGCGAAATCCTCGAAGTCGCGGCGCGAGACGATCCGGCCGAGCGTCAGCACCTGCAGCGGCGCATTCTCCCGGGCGTCGTCGCGGCTCTCCGGGTCGTCGGCGCCAGTCGGGGACAGCGGGTTGGTGACGCCCTTGACGCCGAGCGGCCGGTCCATGAGCTGGCTGAGTTGGCCGGCGCGCGTGAGGCCGCCGAGGCCGATGCCCTTGCGGTAGCTGGCGCGGACATTGTCCTGGCCAGTCGGCAGGCGCGCGCCCGTGCGGCCGTCGCCGAAGGTGACGGAGGTCGTGCCGTCGTCGCCCAGGCGCGTGACGTAGATCCGCTCCTCCGGGCCATGGCCGTGGAAATACGGCACCTCCTGCCAGAGCAGGTCGTTCACCCGGATCCCAAGCGTCGTCCGCGTCCCGCCCGCTCCGGCCGCGGCGACATGGGTCAGCGGGCTCTGGCGCAGGGCGAAGCGCTGGAAGGCGAGGCGCGCATCGCCGGAGCCGAGGATCTCCCGCACCGTCTCGCCATGCGTCGCCGGCGCGACATTGGCATTGATGGTGACGGTGGCGCGGACATAGCGGCCCGAGAGCGCCTCGGCGAGCGTGATCCGCGTGTGGCCGCCCACCGCGAGGACGTCCTCGGCCAGCTCGATCACCGCGGCCTCGCAGCTCCGCACGCCCGGCGTGTCGGCCAGTTCGCCGCAGAGGATGATGGTCCGGCCCTTGGCGAGCCCGGCTACGAAGCCTTCGAGGTCGATGGTGCGGCCCGCTACCTCCGCCTGGATCGGCAGGCGGGCCAGGGGCAGCGCCTCGCTCTGGCCGTGGACGCTGGTGCCGCGGATGCCGAACTCGCCGAGGCCGGCCGCCGGGGCGAGGTCGAGCTCCGTCACCTTGGCGTTCAGCGTGAAGTCCGCCTTGGAGACCTCCCGCACGCCGGCGATCCGGTAGACCCGCGAGACGGCGCCGTCCACGAGCGCCACCAGCCCGTCCTGGACGAAGCCCTGATGCACCGCATCCAAGCTGACGATGGGTTGCCCGCCATGGCCGGGATAGGCATCGAGCCTCGACTCCGCCCAGCTCGGCTCGCGGTCCGCGTAGATGCCGGGGACGTGCTCCTTCGTGATGACGCTTACGTTGTCCGCGTTCTTCTCCTCGACCTCCACCACCTCCCCGACACGCTGCTGGCGGGGAAGGTTCCGCCAGAGCGGGGCGTTGTGGCCGAACACCGCCGCGCGGGTGCGCAGCGCGAGCACGCTGGGCGGCGGCGGGCGCAGCGCGGCCAGGCTCACATGAACCCGGTGGACATCGAAGCGCTCGATGCGTGCCCGCACGGTCAGCATGGCGGTGTCGAGCGTCTTGTTCAGCAGGCCATGGGACAGGGCGGGTCCGATCGCGGTCCGCACCTGCTGCGCGACCGCCTGGCCGATCGTCACCGACGCGGCCGGCCGCGCGGTTGCCTTCGGCTGGAGGGCGACGAGCGTGCGCTGCTCGGCCGATTGCAGCGTGACGGAGGCGACCCTGCGGAACACCGGGTCGCCCTGGTCCGGCACCAGGATCAGCCCGTCGCCCGCCTTCAGCGCCGTGGCCAGCCCTTCGAAGAGCAGCGTCGCGGCATCCGCCGCGATCGGGTGGCGCTCCGTCAGGCGCGGGCGGATCTCGCTCCATTCCGGGCGGGCCTCGATGGGGGCGCTGGTCTCGTAGGTCTGCGCCGTCTCGCCGGGGCCGGGCACGCTGCGCACGCGCGTGCCCGCCGGGACCTGCGCCGATGGCTCCGGCGCCGTCGCGGCCGGCGCTCCGGCGGCGAGCGCGCCGCCGAAGGCGCCAGGCGCGGCTTCCACCGTGAAGGCGAGCCAGGTGCCGGCGCTCACGCCGGGGCGCAGCTCGTAGCCGATGAGCCGCGCCAGCTCGAGCAGGGAGCGCCGCTCGGTCGCGGTGCGCAGGTAGGATTCGTTGGCGATGCGTTCCTGGTAGAAGGTCAGGACGTCGCCGACGACGCTCCAGGCATCGAGGAGGGCGATGGTGAAGTCGTCGTCGTCGCGCGTGGCGAGCCGGCCGAGGTTCGGCCGCACCGCATCGGCAAGCCGGGCGAGTGCCGTCTGCCTGAAGCGCGAATGGGTGCCGACGCGATAGGCGATGGCGGAGAGCCCGGGGCGGTTGCCGACCGCCACCGGCACCGCCATGCGCGTGCCCGCGCCGCAGCCGCAATCATTCAGGTCGCGCAGGTTGGGATCGAGGGAGGGGATCATCGGCCGCCTCGCAGGTCGAGCGTCAGCGCGCCGCGCTCTCGGAAGTCCGGGTCGTTGTCGAGCCGCGCGATCTCCAGCCTGCCCATGGCGAGCCGGCCGGTTCGGAAGGCCTCGTCGGAGGCGATCCCCTGGCGCTGGAAGACCGCGACCTCCACCGAGGCGACGCCCGGCACGGCCTGGATGGCGGCGATGACGGGGCCGAGATGCACGGGCTGGCCGAAGCTGAACCGGTCGGGATGGAACAGCCCGCGCCGCCCGTCCGGCAGGTCGCGGTTGCCGAGCAGGCGCAGAAGCTCCTCGCGCAGGTCGGCGCGGAAATATTCGGGCTTCACGCAGACCCGCGCCTCGAGCTCCAGCGGGACAAAGCGCGGGCTGTCCACCTCCAGGTCGTGGCCGGCCATGCGGTAGCGCTCAAGGCAGCGGCGCAGGTCCGCCTCGAAGCCGGAATCCACCGGGTCGCCCCCACGCCGGTCCACGGTGACGAAGATGGTGTGCCAGCTTCCTGTCCAGCGCCGCGTGCCGGCGGCGCGCTGCACCTCGGGCGTGCAGCGTTGGGCCATCTCGGCATAGTCCGCGGGGGTCACCGCGCGCTCCTGCCGGCGGAACGCGACGGGCGCGTATTGCCGCACCTCCTCCAGGCTCTCCGGCTCCATGCCGCCCTGCGCCGGCAGCGGATTGGAGACGCCGGCGATCACTGGGCCGGACATGTCGCCGATTGCCGTTGGCGCGGCGGTGACGAGATGCGCGAGCGCCTCGGCGCCGACATTGCCGGAGGCGCGGCTGCCCGTGCGGTAGACGGCATCGAACACGGTGCCGGCCACGGGCCGCGCGCCGAAGCGGTCGTCGCCGAAGCGCAGCACGGTGCCGCCATCGGCCTCGACCTCGGCCACGAAGTCCGGGTCGGCGGCCCGGCTGTTCAGCAGGTCGCGCCGGGCGAACCACTCCTGCCTGCCCTGCAGCAGGCGGACGGCCGCAAGGGCGGGCGCGGCCGCCCCGCGCAGGGTGGTCGAGGCGGGGGCGGCCGGGTCGTAGGGCGGCGCCTGCGTCACCGGTCCGCTGCCCAGGCGGGGGCGGAAGCGCGGGGGCGTCAGCGGCGGCTCCGTCCGGTCGCACCGGTCGCCTGCGGTCGCGGCCACCTTCGTCAGCACGGGGTCCGCGGCGGGGACCACCGGCAGGACCTCGCGCCGCGTCTCGCCATGGTCGGCGAGCACGATGTTGCCCAGCGCCACGCTGACCTCCTCCACTTGGCGCGTGCCGATGCGGGCGGAGACGGTGAGCGGAAAGGGCAGCGCATCCTCGCGGTGCCACTCGATCTCGGTGACGGGGATGGGCGCCGTCACCGGCGGCTCCGCCAGCGGGTCGCCGAGCGGATCGCGGGAGAGCCGGACCGCGGTGAGGCGGACCGCGTGCCGGCGCGTGATGTCCGCATCCGCCTCCAGCCCCGTGCCGGGCCCCCGCGCCTCGGCGAGGACCAGCACCATGCCCGGGCGCAGCTCCGCCAGCGCGCCGCGCAGGGTGGCGCGGGTCGCTCCCTTCGGCAGGCAGCATTCCTGCGCGCCCCAGGCATGGAAGGTCATGCGGTTGTGCGCCGCGTGCAGCACCGCATCCTCCATCAGCTCGAAGACGACGGGCTGCTGCGCGCGGGCCCTGGCATGCTCGGCCGAGCCCTCCGCCATGAGCGGCGGCGCCTCCACCTGGGAGAGGATGCGGGCCGGGACGCCGCCCACCTCCCTCGGCAGCCGCAGCGTGCCCACATCCGCGCGCAGGCGGAGCTGCACGAAGGCGCGCGCGTTGCGGCCCTCGTGCATGGGATAGTCCACGAGCCGGGCATGGCGCCGCACCGAGGCGCGCCGGCGCGCCGTACCGAGATAGGCCTCCGTCGCCACCGCATCCTGCTGGTAGCTGAGCTGGTCGCCGACATGCGCCAGCAGCTCGACCAGGGCGATGCCGAGATCGGCCGCGCTGCGTTCCCGCCAGGCCGGCATCAGCACGGCCATGCGGTCCAGCATCAGGCGGCGGAAGCTGTCATAGTCCTTGGCGAGGTAGTCGAGCTCCGGCTCCCGCCGCGGCTCCGGCGGGCAGGAGGGGTCGTGCCGGCAGTCGATGTCGGCCGGGCACGCCACCTTGAAGGAAAACTCCACGGCGGCGAGGACGGGATCGAAGCCCTCCGGCGGCTCCGGCGCATCCGCGGGCTCGTCCGGGCCGCGGACGAGGCGCAGCAGGTAGGGCGAGAAGTCGCCGGCACGGTCCACCTCGACCAGCAGCACGCGGCCGCCGCCGGGCGGGCTCGCGGGCGGCGAGACAGGCGCGGCATCGGTGACGGAGAGGATGCCAATGCCGCCTATGCGCTCCCCGCCCGAAATGCGGAGATTCGCGACGGTCAGCAGGCCGGGCGGCACCGGCTTGACGAAGTGCAGCACCAGCACGCGCTGCCGCGCAGAAGGCGGATCCGCGGGGTCGTCCCGCACCTCGAGGAAGTCGATGCCGTTGAAGCCGGGATGCGCCGCCACCGCGTCGCGGCGGCGCTGGTCGCAGCAGAAATACTTCACGGCACGCCTCCGCGCGTGAAGACCGAGGTCTGGCGTTGCCGCGTCCGCCTGAGCGTGTAGACCACCGTCACCTGCAGGCGCGAATCCGATGCCTCGACCGTCACGTCCTCGACGTCGATCGCATCGGCCAGCCATTGCTGCAGCGCGCCGTGGACGAGGAGCTGGGTGGCGGCGGCGAGCTCGGGGCTGTTCGGCTCGAAGGTCAGGCGCAGGAGGCCGCAGCCGAAATCCGGGCGGTTCACCCGCTCCCCGGGCGTGGTGAAGAGGACCTGCTCGATCAGGTCGCGGGCATGGTCGTCGGCCCCGGTCTCCCCGGTGCGGCGCCTGGTGTCGATGCGGTATGGGAAATCGAGCTGCATCCGCGCCTCACATCCCGCTCGCGCGCGTCTGCGTGGCGAGCACCATCAGCGGCGTGGCGGTGGGCGCGCAGATCGCCTGGCTGTCCAGCAGCAGCAGCGGCTGCCCGTTCGAGGTGATGCGCGTCGCGGCCGTGATCCATTGCGCGGTGACGCAGGGGCCGTTGGCGGCGGGCGGCGGCGGCAGGGCGCAGCCGGCGACGACATAGGGGGTGGTCAGCGTGACCGTCGGCTGGCCGCCGACCGTCACGCGCGGATTCGGCGCCGTGGGCTGCGCCTGGCCGCCGTGCGCGCAGAGCACCGTCGCGCCGAGATGCATCAGGAATCCTGGCATAGCTCCCCGCCTCAGATCACGGCAAGCGCGCCGTTGTTGATGTTGACGGTCGGGCCCACCATCACCAGCGAGGCGCCCTTGCCGTTCTGGATGTAGATCCCGGTGTCGTTGACGATCAGCGTTGCGCCGGTGGGGCTCCTGAGCATGATCCCGCCGGCCGGGCCGGGCACGTCGCTGATCGCGAGTGTGTTCTGCAGGCCGGATTGCAGCACCAGGCTGGGGCTGAGCGGATTGCCGATCATCGCCGCCGCGGGCAGCTCTCCTTCGCCCCAGAAGCAGCCGGTCCAGATCGGGTGGTCGGGGCTGCCCTGCTCGAACTCCATCCAGACGCCGGAGCCGATCTGCGGCAGGAAGAAGCTGCCCATCTGCTTGCCGGCCACGGGCACGCAGGGCATTGCCCAGCTCGTGGGGATGACGTTCGAGACGTCCGGCACGATCGCCTGGATGCGGCCCATCTGCAGCGGATCGAGGTTGTTGACCACCGTGCCGCGGTACTTCCCGTAGAAGCGCTGCTGATCCGTCATGCGGGCACCCTCGGCAGTGTCGAGACCAAGCCGTTGCGGCTCAGGGTGAAGTCCTGCTTGTACTCGCCGCGCTTGATCGCGTGCTTCACGCTGCGGACGAAGTGCAGGCCGTCGAAAGCGATGCCGGCGCCGCGCACGCCGACGAGCTGCCGCGCCTTCAGCACATGACGGTAGCGCAGCACGTCGAGGCTGCCCTGGCCGCTGACCGCCTCGGAGAACTTCGCGGCCTTGGCGAGGCCGATCAGCGCGGCCTGCAGCGGGTTGTACTTGGCGAGGCCGGATATGAACTTCAGCCCGGTCGGCAATGGCCGCACCGCGCCGAGCGGCGGGTTCAGCGGCGTGATGTCGGGCACCGGGATCGGGATCGGCGCCTTGGTCTGCCGGTTCTGGATGATGAGCACCGGCAGCACGTTCTTCTGCGGGTCGATGCCGAAGCTCAGCGAGTCGACATTGGTGTGCGCGTCCATGCCCGTGCTCAGCGCGGGCTGCGGCGGCCCTACCTTCACCTCCGGCCCCCAATAGGCGGTGCTGGTGCCGGGCACGGGGCCGGGGTCCACGTAGAAGACGTAGCCGACCTCCTCCGCGAGTTGCGTGACGTATTCCAGATCGGTGCCCTGCTGGCGCGGGATGCGCTCCACCGGGATCGGCACGTCCACGAGCACGCTCGGGATCACGACGGGGAGGATGCCGAAGGCGGCGTATTTCGCCAGGATCAGCAGGACGCGGGCCTCCGGCGGCATGCCCGGGAAGGGCGTGCCGTCGAAGTCGACATAGGTCATGACGCGGGAGAGGTCCTCTCCGGTGACCGTCAGCACCGCCTCCCCGGCTCGCTGGCCGGGCCGGATGTCGTGCCGCGTCATCACGCCGTCCATCAGCACATGCGGCGTGCCGCCCAGCGTGACGACGATCACGACGCGCACCAGCGGGATGGACGCGCCGCCCGAGAGCAGGAACAGCGTGTGCAGCGGCGAGCGCGCGCTGAGGGTGAAGCCAAGCTGGAAGACGCTCGGGCCTTCCGTGTTGCTCGTCACCTCCACCGAGGTGAGCGCGTCCAGCACCTCCTGCGAGACCGGCAGCGGCACCGCGGGCCCGATCATCAGGGTGAGGTTGATCCCCTTAAGCATCGCCCGGGCCCGGGATGCCCGCCGGCAGCGTGACGCGCAGGCGCCGGCCCGGCGTCTCGACCAGCTCCTCCGGCCGCAGCGCGCCATTGGCGTCGCAGATGCGCCAGAATTGCGTGGGGTCGCCGAGCTCGGCGGCGGCGATGTTGTCCAGCCGATCGCCCTGGACCACGACATGCTCCTGCAGCAGCGCCAGGCTGTCCGGCTGCGGCAGGAAGCGGCGGCGTAGATACGCCACGGCGGTGCCGTCGGGGCGCTCCGACCGCGCCACCGTGACGCCGTGGTAGCGGCTGTTCGGCGGGAAGGGGCTGCCGCGGAGGATGCCGGCATCGATCAGCGCCTGCAGCGTGTCCGTCATGGGATGCTCCGAAGGCCGAGGGCGGCGAGCCCGGCGTTCCGGCTGCGTGCGGCGAGCTGCTCCTTCTGCTGCTGGTAGGCCATGTAGAGCCCGCCGCCGCGATGCTCGAAGCCGAGATCGTCCACGCTGAGGACGCGCAGCCCCAGGCTGACCTTGGCGCGGATCGGGTTCAGCGCGGGGTCGAAGGCTTCCTCGGTGACGCTGAAATCCGTGACCCGCACCGGCACCACGCGGTTGCGGCTCCAGACGAAGAGCGACAGCGGTGCCTCCATCGGCGCGATCTCCAGCGTGCCGCTGCGGGCCAGCGCGTTGTTGGCGTGGAGCTTGGCCGCCGTGGGGTAGACCAGCGCCTCCAGCGCGGCGAGCATCGGGTGGATGCCGAGCTCCGCCGCGAGGCGGTTCTGCTCGGGGTGCTCGAGCTGGTCCGTCGCGTCGATCTCCGCATCGAACTTGATGGTTTCGACGGGCGGGCCGGTGAGCCGCAGCGCCTCGGACCTGTCGCCGCCCTCGCCGCCCGCGCCCTTGGGTTGCAGCGACCGGGTCAGCGTGTCCGGGTTGTACTGCAGCACGATCGTACGCTGGACCGCCGAGCTGGCGGGATCGAGCAGCACGATCCCGCCGCGCAGCAGCCGGGGCGAGCCGGAGAAGCCGCTCATGGCGCGGCGACCTGCGGGTAGGGCGGCACCTCGACCGGGTGCGGCGGGCTCAGCGCGTCCCGCTGCCAGCGCAGCGTCGCGGCCTCCGCCGGTTCGCCGGGGCGGGGATCGTCCGGCGCGGGGCTCGTGCCGTAGCCGATCCGCAGGCGGGCCGCATAGGCGCCGGGCGGCGGCGCGGCCACCGGCGCCTCGTTCCAGAGCGGGCTGAGCGGCTGCGGCCAGGTCAGCTCCAGCTCGCGCTGCAGCTCCGCGCCGGGGGGCAGCTCGGCGACCTGCGGCGCGAAGTAGCCGAAGGGGACGGCGCCCGGCTGGAGCCTCTCGCGCCGGAAGGACAGCTCGATCTCCCGCGCCGACTGCCGCCAGGTCAGCCAGCGGTCGTCCACCACCCAGACCGGCTGCGGGCCCGCATTGCGGACGGCGTAGCGCAGCCGCGTCGCGGGCGGCTCCGTCCCGCTGCTGGCCGCGATCACCTCGACCTCCGGCGCCGTCATGTGCGTGCCTGCCTCCTCAGGGGATCTTGTCGTTGATCGTGTAGGTCGTGCCGTGCGCCTTGTTGTACGCCTGCCGCCACTTGATGCAGGCCGCGCGGGCGGACGACCAGTTGACGGTCGCGGGCGAGGCCTTGTCGCGGAAGAAGGACTCGCCGCAGTTCGGCTCCTTAAAGGTGCCGCGCGCCTCTATCCCGTGCTCCGCGCGGATCAGGTTCTCGCGCGCCACGGTGTCCTGGTGGCCGCCCTCGCCGCGCGCGGGCGTCGCGCCGGAATGGATGCCCCTGTCGCCGAGCCAGGCGTGGCCGCAGAGCTCATGGCCCAGCACCAGCCAGGGATCGATGTCGAGCGCCTTGCCGGAGGCGGTGGCAGCGCCCCAGATCTTCGTGCTGTTCGGCGAGGGCGCGGTGACGGAGCCGCCGGAACCGCCGGGCGGAGTGCCCATCGCCTTTGCTGGGTCGGCGAAGCTGGTGTGGGGCCAGGCCGTATCCTCGACCTGGATGGTCCAGTTGTTGGTCGACGCCGAAAGGTCGCAGATGCAGCCGCAGCCCGCGGCCGTCGCGGCGGCTTGCGCCTTGGACGGTGCGGGCGGGCCCATCGCGCCCACCGGCAGCGGCGGCGCGGTGCAGAAGCCGGCGGCGACCGAAACCGCGCCGCTGCCCTTGTCGACCTTGACCGAGCCGCTCGGGCAGAGCGTCGTCAGGTAGTTCTCCACGGTCTCGGCATCGGTCCGGGAGACACCCTTGCCCGTGGGATCCGGGATCTTCGCTGCCGGGCTCGCGACGTCGAGCTTGCGCTGGATGGCGGGGGACAGGCTGGCGGGCGCGATCCGCGCGTCCTGGCCGGCGACAACGCCGGCGGCCGCGACATCGGCGGCCCGCTCCGCCGCGGGATCGTCGTGCAGGGCCAGCGGCCCCGAAGCGGGCGCGCCGCGCTGCTGCACGACATGCGCGAGCTCATGCGCCAGCAGGGCAAGGCCGTCCTTCTGCCGCGGCGCGAAGCGCCCCGCGGCGAACGCCACCTCCGAGCCGACCGTGTAGGCCAGCGCGCCGAGCCGCCGTGCGGAGGCCGCCGCCGCGGCGTCCGCATGCACGCGGACATGGCCGAAATCGTGTCCGAGGCGCGGCTCGATCAGTGCGCGCGTCGGCGCATCCAGTGGCTGGCCGGGCGAGCGCAGCACCGCCTCCACCTCCTCTGCCGTCCCGTGCCTGCCCGCGGCGCGGCATGTCGCGCAGCCGCCCGCCAGTCCGGCGTGAGCGCCGCAGGCGCAGCGCCGCTGCAGAAGGCGCCCGGTCGCGCCCGGCCGGGCGCGGGCGGTAGCAAGGGCATGTCCGGGGCCGCCCATCATGCCGACCCCGCCCCGATGGCCGCGCCGAGCAGCCCCCCGGCCAGCCCCCCGATGAGCGCCCCGATCGGGCCGCCGAGCAGGAAGCCGATCCCCGCGCCCACGCCGCCGCCGATCAGCAGGCCCGCCAGCGCCCGCAACCCTGGCGAGCGGTTGGAGACAGGCCGCCATCCGCAAGGGCTGAAGCGCTCCGCCACCTCGGCGAAGACCTGGTAGTCCCGGACGTCGACGCGGGAGCCGCCGCCCATGATGTTGGCCTTCTCCTCGTCGGTGGTGCCGTAGCAGACCTGATCGTTGCGGTCACAGCTCACATGCGGCAGGCCGAGAAGGTGGCCGAATTCGTGCTCGGCCGGCACCTGCGGCGTGTCGCTGCGCTCCTCGACGTCGAGCGTGTCGAGCGTGGTGCTGCCGAGGCCCGCGGAACTGGTGCGGTGCTCGGTGGTGTGCCCGACCGTGGCCACGGCATGCGCGCCGCTGGTGACAGGCTGCACCTGCACGACGACGCCCAGGCGCTTGCAGGTCTCGCCGGGACAGCCGGCGGCGTTGCCGGGCGCCAGGTCGAAGCGGCCGCTCCAGCGGGAGGTGACGCGCTCGATGAAGCGGCGACGCCAGCTCGCCTTGGCATCCTCGGACGGCCAAGTCTTCGGCACGTTCACGAAGTTGAACTGGATCTTCATCGTCGCGGCCAGGAGGCAGGCGTCGCGGTCGATCTCGGCGTCGAAGCGTGCGCCGCCGCGGCCGAGATTGGCCAGCGCCTGGCGTCGCGGCAGCGCCGGCACGGCGGGCGCGGCGGGCGCCGTGCCGGCTGCCTGGCGCTGCACCGCGCGCGCCGCCGCGCTGGCCGGCCCCGCCGCGCCGCCGGCCAGGGCCGCCGTGCCAAGGCGCTCGGCCTTCGCCTCCAGGCCGGCATCCCCGGACAGGATGGGGGCGCCCTCGCCCGCATCGGCCTGGCCGCGCTGCTGCACGACATGTGCCAGCTCATGCGCCATCAGCCGCTGCCCGGCCGCGCTGCGCGGCGCCGGCGCGCCCTCGCCGAGGACGATGTCGCGGCCGAGCGTGAAGGCCTGCGCATGGACCGCCTGCGCGGCCCGTGCGGCGGCCGGCCCGGCATGCACGCGCACGCCGCCGAAATCATGGCCGAACCGCGGCTCCAGCAGCCCGCGGGTCGCGGGGTCAAGTGGCCGGCCACCGCCGCGCAGCGCGGCATCCACCGCCGGGACGGCGGCACCCGGAAGCCGCCGCGACCGGCAATCGGCGCAGTGCCCGCCGCAGGCGCATGCCCGCTGAAGCAGGCGCGGCGCCGCCGCAGGCCCGCTGCTGCGTCGCGCCGGCGCTGACAGGCGGAGGGCGGAGGCGCTCATCGCTCGCCCGCCCCGAGCACGGCCTGCGCGATGCTGAGGCCGGCCTGGCGCGCATCGCGGGCGGCTGCAACGGGCAGCGGCGCCGCCTGTAGCACCGTGGCGTCGCGCTGCGCGGTCCAGCCGGCGGGCAGGCCGCCATCCGCCAGCAGACGCGCCAGCTCGGCTTCCAGCGTCGCGGCGATCGCAAGCCGGTCGCGCGGCGCGAAGCCGACCAGCACCACCTCGCCGATCTCCAGCTCGATGCGCGACGGGGCGGTCATGCCCAGCCTCCCGTCTCGCTCTCGCCGGCCTGGCGGTCGAGCTTGGCGCATTCGCTGTGGGCGGCCCGCAGCAGGTGCGACATGCGCACGGGCTCCCCGGCGTCGGCGGCCAGGAAGGCGGCCTGCAGCGCGATGTTGCGGATGTTCCCGCCGGGCACCGCCAGCCGCGCCAGCCGCAGCGGGTCCAGCCCCTCGGTCGGCGTGGCCGCGGGGAAGGCGCGGCGCCAGATCTCGGCCCGCTGCGCGGCATCCGGGAAGGGGAACTGCACGACGAAGCGCAGGCGGCGCAGGAAGGCATGGTCCAGCGCCGTCTTCTGGTTGGTCGTCAGCACCGCGAGGCCGCGATACGACTCCATGCGCTGCAGCAGGTAGCTCACCTCGATGTTGGCGTAGCGGTCGTGGCTGTCCTTCACCTCGCTGCGCTTGCCGAACAGCGCATCCGCTTCGTCGAAGAGCAGCACCGCGCCGCCGGCCTCGGCGGCGTCGAAGACGCGGCGCAGGTTCTTCTCCGTCTCGCCGATGTACTTGCTGACGACCTGGCTGAGGTCGATGCGGAACAGGTCGAGCCGCAGCTCCTTCGCCAGCACCTCCGCGGCCATGGTCTTCCCGGTGCCGCTGACGCCGGCGAAGAGCGCGCTGACGCCGAGCCCGCGCGATCCCTTCGCGGCGAACCCCCAGCGCTCGTGCACCACCGCGCGGGTGCGCAGATGCGCGGCGATATGGCGCAGCGTGGCGAGCTGCGCCCCGGGCAGCACCAGGTCCTCCCACTCCGCGCCGGGCTCGATGCGCTCGGCGAGGCCCTCGAGGCGCCCGCGCGCCTGGAGCCGGCAGAGGTCCCACAGCCGCTCGCCGAGCGCGTCCGGGGGCTCGCCGGCGAGATCGGCCCCGGCGGCGCGGATCGCCGGCGCGCCCAGCGGGAACTGCGCGACGAGGGCATCGAGCGCGCCGTTCAGCCGCGCCGCCGCGGGGCCGATGGCCCCCTCCCAGGCGGCGCGCTGCTCGGCGCGGGTGGGGCGATCCACCTCGACGCCGACGACGCGGCGACGAGCCGGGCGCGGCCGCTCGCCGCCCGCGACCAGCAGCAGCTCGGCGGCGCTGTCCAGCAGGGGCGCCGCGCCGCGTTGCGTCTCGGTGCCGAACCCCTCCAGCAGCAGGGCGCCGGTGCCGAGTACCACCTCCCGTTCCCAGAGGCGCACCAGCGCCTCGCGCTCGGCGGCGCCGGCGGGAATGTCGGCGGCGTGCAGCCGGTGGAGCGGCAGGCCCAGCGCGGCGCAGGCCAGGGCGGCGACGTCGCGCTGCGCCTCCGCGTCGTCGCCGCCGAGATGGACCACCTCCGTCGCGCCGCGGTCCCAGCGCGCGGCGATGCGCAGCGCCAGGGCGCGCTGGGAGTCCGGCAGCGCCGCGGGGGGAATGATGGGCTCGACCAGGCCTGCCAGCCGCGCATCCAGGTGCGGGACGCCGGCGAGGTGGTGCAGCACGCGCTCGTCGATGCGCAGCGGGCTGGCGGTGAGCGTGTCGCCGGGCCCCGGCTCCAGCAGGCGCCAGCGGCGCAGCGGCGCGGTCGGGGCCAGCGCCGACCAGTGCGCGCCGGGCAGCACCGCCAGCGCCAGGCCGAAGCTCGGGAAGGTCCGCCGCGGATCGCCCTGCGCGGTGGCGCAGAGCGCGGCGAAGCCCGCCTCCAGCTCCACCGCGGCGGCCAGCAGCAGCAGGTCGCGCTCGAAGGCGGACAGGCCGAAGCCCAGGGTGACGGCATCGAGGGCGCTCGCGGCCGGATCGGCAGGGCGCTCCGCCGGCACGGGCTGGCCGGAGAGCAGGGCGCGCAGCCGGTCGATGTCACGCAACAGCAACTGCCGGTTCGCCTCAGCCCGGTCGGGCGCCGGCATGGCCGTCATGGCAGCACCAGCTGCGGCTGGTCGTAGCGGCCGGCGGCATCGCGGCCGAGCGGGCTGTCGGCCCCGTCCACGCGCACGCGCACGAGGTAGGCGCCGGGGCGCACGCCCCGGATGGCGAAGGTGAGCGACGTGGCCTCGTCCGGCGGGCTCGATGGCGGGCTGGTCAGGGGCGGCGGCGCGCCGGGGCAGCCGTAGGCGCTCTGCGGCTCGGTCGGCTCGGGCGGCGGGCTGGCGGGCGGGACGGCGTTCAGCAGCAGCATCGTGCGCTGCGCGGACCGTACGGGCGGATCGACCTGCAGCGTTACCGTGCCGTTGACCAGGCCGTCAGGCCCGGTCGCGGCGCTGGCCGCCGGCGCCGCGGAAAGTCGTGGCGAGAGGACGAAGGCGGCGAGGTTGGATTCGGCGCCCCGGTGCGGCATGGGCGGGTCGCCCATCGGCTGCCGCTGCACCACCTGCACGCCCTGCACACCGGCCGCGAGCCCGGGTGGCAGCGGCACGATCACCTGGGTGGCGCCGAGATCGGGCTCGGCGGGGGCCACCGGCAGGCCGCCGATCATTACCAGGGTGTCGTCGCCGCGCAGGTCGCGCCCGTCGAGCACGAGCCGATGCCCGGCCAGGATCGGCTCGTTCTGCAGGATGGGCCCGTCCGCCGTCGCCCGGCTGCGCACACGCTCGATCACCGGGCGGCGGAAGGGCACGACATGGATCAGGCGCCGCGCCACCGGCGGCGCCGCGCGGGTCGTGGCGCGCGCCTCGATCAGCACGACCGAGGCTTGGTAGGCGGCGCTCGGCCGGTAGTGCGCCTGGAAGGCAGCCCAGAGCTTGGAGAGCTCCTCCGTGCTCATGGGTTGCGGGACGATCTTGATCAGCTCCACCTGTTCGGCGAGTTCCGAGGTGAACAGCGCCTGCAGCGCCGGCGGAAGCCCGCCGCCGCCCGGCACGCCGGAGGGCGGCGCGAGCGCCCGGCGCACCGCGTCGCGCGTCAGCACGGGCACCTCGTGGAGGAGCTGCATCCCGTAGCCGAGCAGGATCTCGGAGTGGAATTCCTGCGCGCCGAAGGCGGTCAGCAGGTAGTGCAGGTCGAGCGCGAGGGGCTGGTTGGAGATCCGCTCGCCCCGCGCATCGCGCGAGGGCATGGCCGCGTTGCGCCAGGCCGCGTTGGGCGAGACCTGGTAGAGGAAGAGGTTGAGCTGGCTGTTCTGGTTCGTGTCGCCGGTGACGATGCGGTCGGGCGGCAGCGCGGTGACGATGACGTTGCCCACGCTCGCGCTCACGTCGTGGTCGATCAGCCCGTTGTTCAGCAGGTCCTTCAGCACCGCCGTCACCGAGGCGATCGCCAGCGCGTTGCTCACGGCCGCGCTCCGAGGCGGGCGCGCAGATACTCCTCGATGCTCGGCCCGGCGGTGGGGCGTGCGCGCCTCGGCGGCGGCGCGGCGGAGGCGGGCGGGGCGTGCACCTCGATCCGGCCGATGCTGACGCGGACCACCGGGCGCGGCCCGCCCTCCGGCCCGGCCGTCGGAAGGCGCAGCGGCGCGGGCGGGCGCGGGATGGGCTGCGGGGCGGCGGACGCGGCCGCGCCCCGGTCCGGAGGGTCGGGCAGGGCACCGGGCGGCGTGGCGGCAGGGAGGCGGCCGGGCATCGGCGCCGCCTCGGGCGCGCGTTCCTCGGCGGCGCGGAGGCGCGGGGCCTGCGCGTCCGCTGCCGGCATGGCCGTCCGCGGCGGCGCTGCCGGGGCAGCCGCCGGTACGGCCTGGTCGTGGGGCTGCGCCGGCTCCGGCGGGACGGGTCGGGGGACGGGTCGGGCCGGGGGCGGATCCGCCCGCTCGATACGGGACGGCGGGAGGCGCGGCTGCGCCTCCGGCACCGGCGCCGGCGCTTCCTGCGCACGGCTTTCCTCCGCCTGCGGGACGCCCCAGGCCACCGGCAGGCGCATTTCGGGCGATGGCGGCTCAACCAGGCCGGGCGCGGCGAGGGGCGCCTCGAAGCGGGCCGGCAGGCGCGGCCGCACGATGGACGCAAAGCCGATGCCGCGCGCCGCGATGCGGGTCAGGGCATCGCTCACGCGCCGATCCTCTCGATGTAGCGGCGCCGCCGCTGCGGGCTCAGGCGCAGGATCTCGGCCTCGGTCCAGCCATAGGCGGAGGCCAGGAGGTGCACCTCGTCGAGCATCCGCTGCGCCAGGGCCTCGATCTCGGTCCAGAGGAAGGCGGCGGCGTCGAAGGCGGCGTCCCAGGCGAAGCCGCAGGCCGGACAGCCGAAGCCGAGCGTCACATCGGCCTGCGGGTCCGCCTCGCCGAGCCGCTCGCCGATGGCGGCCGCGACCTCCGGTGGCAGGGCGGCGGCGGGGACCGGCTCGCCGTCGTGCTCGGCCTCCTGCACGCAGCGCTCCAGCAGGTGGCGGACGGCCTGCTCGAGCCCGGCCGCATCCTCGATGGCGACGAGGTCGGCGCCATCGGGCGGGCGCAGCCTGACGCGCCAGGGGCCGAGCGCAACGCGCAGCTCGGCGGCCTCGGCCGCCGGGGCGCAGAGCAGCCCGCGCGCGTCGCAGGCGAACTCGACGGTGGTGCCGCAGCGCGGGCAGTCCGCCAGGCCCTGGAGCTCGGGTCCCAGCAGCTCCATGCGGAGCTCCAGCAGCCTGGCGTCGCGGGCGCCGATGCTCAGCCCCGCGGCGCCCTCGATGGTCCCGCCATCGGTTGCCGCGAGCAGCGCCAGGGCGCGGCGGGCGGGGCGGTGCGGACCGGCTGCCTCCCACGCCGAAAGCAGGTCCGGAGCCGAGACCGACGGCATGGCGACGGCCTAGGCGGCCGGTTCCGTGAAGCGCGGCTCGTCGGGCTCGACAACGTCCAGGTCGCGCTCCCAGCCCTCGTTCTCAAGCTTGATGGACTGGATCGCCACCGCATTCGCATTGGCATCCAGCTCCGGCAGCGCCGAGTACTCGGAGACCCAGGCCCGGAAGACCTTGTAGGCGAGGACGAGCTGGCCGGCCTCGTTGTACAGCTCGATGATGATGTCCTTGCGGAAGTCCTTGAGCGACACCTCGGCGCCGAGGCCGGAGCCGAAGTTCCAGATCTTGTTCGCCCACTTCTCGAACTCGGTGTCGTGCGTCACGCCGCGCTCGAGCGTGATCGCCTCGTACTCCGTGCGGCCCGGCGACTTGCGGCTGGTGCTGGGATCGCCGCCGTCGCGGTGCTTCACGACCTCCGTCGTGCGCTTGAGCCCGCCCACCTTGCTCACGCCGGCGACGTAGCGGCCGTCCCAGCGCACGCGGAACTTGAAGTTCTTGTAGGGGTCGAAGCGGAGGGCATTGACGGTGAACTGGGCCATGACGTTCCCCCTTCAGGCTTCCACCTGGCCGGCGAGCTGCTGGATGCGGATGATGACGAACTCGGCCGGCTTCAGCGGCGCGAAGCCGACCAGGATGTTGACGATGCCGAGGTTAATGTCGTTCTGGGTCGTCGTCTCGCGGTCGCACTTCACCAGGTAGGCCTCGCGCGGGGTGCGGCCCTGGAAGGCGCCCTGGCGGAACAGGTTGTGCATGAACGCGCCGACATTCAGCCGGATCTGCGCCCAGAGCGGCTCGTCGTTCGGCTCGAACACCACCCATTGCGTGCCGCGATAGAGGCTCTCCTCGATGAAGAGCGCGGTGCGCCGGACGGGGACGTACTTGTACTCGTCGGCGAGCTGGTCGGCGCCGCGCAGGGTGCGGGCACCCCAGACGACGCGGCCATTCACGGGGAAGGCGCGCAGGCAGTTGATGCCGAGCTGGTTGAGCCGCCCGTTCTCGAGGTCGGTCAGGTTGACCTGCAGCCCGTCCACGCCGACGAGGGCGGCGTCGAGGCCCGCCGGCGCCTTCCAGACGCCGCGCGTCGCGTCGGTCGCCGCCATGAGGCCGGCGACGATGCCGCAGGGGACGAAGGTGTCGATCTGGCCCTCCCGCAGGGGGTCGGGCTGCAGCACGCGCGGGAAGTAGAGCGCGGCGTTGCGCGCGCCGACGCCGGCGAGCCCGATATCCGTCGTCAGGCCGCCGATGGCCGCGGCGACCGCATTCTCCCCCGCCCAGCCCGGCGGCGGATCGACGATGAGCATCGCCCGCCGCTCGACGCAGTAGGCCATGGCATCGTTGTAGATGTCCTTCGGCGTGGCGCCGTCTCGCTTCGGGGGCGGGATGCAGAGCAGGTTGAACAGGTCCGCCTTCTCGAGCGCGTAGAGGCCCTTCTTCGCGCTGCGGCTGCCGCGCAGCTCGGTGACCGTCGGCAGGTCGCCATCGGCGCCGGGGTCCGCGCGCTTGAAGACGATCGCGGCCGGGCCGTCGGGAGGGCTGCCGAGCGGGCTCGAGGGCGGGCTCAGCGTGAGGTCGGGTCGGGTCGCCGGGATCTTCCAGTTGCCCGCGGCATCCTTCTGCACGCGCACGAGCCGCGAGCCCTGTTCCAGGACGCGCGGCAGGAAGCGCGGGTCGGCGGGATTGTGCGAGACGTTCAGGAAGGTCTCCGTCGCGCCGCCATCCACCGCCTCGTTGATCACTAGGTTGAAGAGGTCGGGATCGAAGCGGAGGCTGGGGTCCAGCCTGTCACGGGTGTCGTAGTTGACCGCCGCACCCAGCCGGTCGCCCCAGGCTCCGGGGCTCGCCGCCTCCAGCACCAATGCCTCGGTGCCCGCCGGCAAGGTGATGGTGGCGGGGGTAGCCCCCTTCGCCACGCGCACGATCACGGCCTGCGAACCGCCGTTGAGGTAGAAGTCCCGCACGGCGTAGCTCATCGTGCTGGCCGGCGAGAGGCCGCCGAACCGGCGCTCGTAGTCGGCGAAGCTGGTGATGAAGACCGGCTCGTCGAGCGGTCCGCGCGGGCTGGCGCCGATGAAGGCGGTGATCGACGTCGCGACACCCGCGATGGTGCGCACGCCGCTCGGCACTTCCTGGATGTAGACGCCGGGATAGCTCACCTGGACCACGACCGACTTCCTCTTCGTCCTTGCTGGGTTCCGCGGAAGGCACAGTCCACGCAGGAACGGCACGCCTCTGCGCCACAGAAGCGCAGCATGCGTCCAAGTATCCTATAAATTATCCTATGGATCGCCCCAGGTCGGGTCGCGCCAGATTTCAGAATAAGCGCGTTTCCGCGCAACAATCAGTAAGTCAACTGCCGGCCTATTGAGCCAAGCACAGGCAATCCGCGCGGCGCAACTGTCGCATACATGAGCACGTAATTGTGAGCGAAACGGCACAGGCCCGTCGCGGCCCTTGCGCGCCCGCGCCACGGGGCCGGCCGCCGCCCGGGGCGCGGTGCCGCTGCCGCTGCCGTGGAGGCGGCGCGCCCAGCCCGGTCACCTGGCCGGACCTGAGAAGGTGAACAGCAGCGCCGTCGCGTCGTCCCGCGGCTTCAGGCGCGGGTAGTCCCTGCAGCCCCGGTCGGCCTCCTCCACGTCGCGCAACCTGCCAAGCAACGGCCCGAGCCCGCCGCTCAGCGCCGCATCGAGCAGCGCCGCGTCGGACCCGAAGAAGTGGAAGGTGTCCACGAGGCGGTAGAAGCCGTCCGACACGAGCAGGCCGATGCCACCCTGGCCATCGGGAAGCGCCACCGATCCGGTCTCCATGTGTCGGGCCGCCGCCGGGTCGAGGCCAAGCACCCAGTAGCCGCCCTTCGTGTTCTGCAGCGCCCGGTTCGCGCGAGGCGCCTCCTCGACGGTGCTGGTCTTCCGTGCCTCGGCGTAGTCCCTGGCCCGCCCGCTGCGGATCAGCGAGGCGATCTGCCGGATGACCCTCGCATCGGGCCGGTGGAGCGGCGAGCGGCGCGTGGACACCGTGCGTGCGCCGGCGCCCTGGCCGCAGCGGAGGATTGCCCGGCAGTCGCCGAGGCGCGCGTATTCGAGCCGGCCCTGGGGCTGCAGGCGCACGAAGACGATGCCCGCGGATGGCAGCTCGTAGCGCTCCGCCGCGATGTCCGGCCGATGGAGCCTGCTGCCCACGCTGTCGATGAGTTCGGTGAACAGCGCCCGCAACCCGACCCGGGTCGCGCCGGCACGGGCTTCCAGGCCGCGATGATACGCCTCGGCAAGCCAGGCGGCATCGCTCGGGCCGGGCAGGAGGCGGCGGCTCGTCAGGCCGGTCGCGCCATCGAGCACCCAGGCGGAGCTGTCCGAATGCCCCGCGATGTGAGTGTGTTGCACGGGTCGGCTTGGCGGTTTGGCCAGGATAGAATCGTGAGGGGGCGACGGCCGTCACCGTCCAGGAGAGCGCAGCTTGCCGTTCAAGGCCAATGCCGACCGTCGTCATCGCATTCCGAAGCAGCGGTTCCGAGCGACGAACTGGGCGGAGTACGATGCCGCTCTCCGCGGGCGTGGAAGTTTGACCGTGTGGTTCACGGATGCGGCGATCGCGGCCTGGAAGGCCGAGCCCCGGACCACGCGGGGCGGACAGCGACGCTATTCGGCGCAGGCCATCACCACGGCCCTGACGCTTCGGACCGTGTTCCGCCTGGCCTTGCGTCAGACCGAAGGCCTGATTGGCTCGATCATCGCCCTGCTCGGGCTGGATCTGGCCGTGCCGGACCATTCCACCCTCAGCCGCCGGGCCGAAACGTTGGAGGTGCCGCAGACCCGATCCGACACCCGCCCCATACACCTGCTGGTGGACAGCACGGGGCTTCGGCTATGTGGGCCGGGCGAGTGGCTGGTTGAGAAGCACGGGAGCAGGACGCGCCGGTCATGGCGCAAGCTGCACATCGGTGTGGACGCGGACACCGGGCGGATCGTCGCGTCCACCCTGACGACGAACGACGTCGATGACGCCTCCGAGGTTGGCCCCTTGCTCGACCAGGTGGCGGACCCGATCGCCTCGTTTACGGCCGATGGCGCCTACGACCAGGACGGCGTCTATGGTGACGTCGCCGCCCGGCATCCCGGTGCTGCGGTGATCGTGCCACCACGGTCCAGTGCCGTACCAAGCGCCACAGCCGAGACGGCGCCAACCCAGCGCGACGAGCACCTCAGGGCGATCGCTGAACGCGGACGCATGGGCTGGCAGAGAACGTCTGGCTACAACACCCGCGCCCTGGTCGAGGCAGACATCAGCAGGTTCAAGCGCGTCATCGGCGGCGCGCTGCGTTCGCGCACCGACGAGCGCCGTGCGACCGAGGTGGCCGTCGCTGTCCGTGTGCTGAACCGCATGCTTGAGCTGGGACGCCCGGAGTATGTCCGCATCACGTGATCGCAGATGCTCCTGTGGCTCGCTGCGCTTGCAAGCTGATCCGTGCAACGCAGTCCCTCGCTGATCTACAAGCGAACCGGCAACCTGCGGCCGTGCAGATCTTGCTCGGGCACACCAAGATCGAGAGCACCGTGCGGTACCTTGGCGTGGACATCGAGGATGCCCTGGCAATCTCAGAGGCCACCGATATCTCGACACCGAGCCACTAAGAAGTCGGCCTTGAATAACCTCGTCAGTCCGTCTGGACCGTAAGCAGGTGGTGGTCTGGCTGCCCCATCGCCTGAGCGAGGGTGGCGAGAAGGGCGAGCAAAAGCGCCCTGAGATGGGCGAGGATCTTGCGGATGTTGTGGCCGCAACCGCAGAGCACGGCGTAGAGGGCGTCACCGATGGTGCCCTTGAGGGCGCAGCGGGCGAGACGTCCGTCAGATTTCATGTGGCCGATCTCTGGCTCGATCG
>JBHTFH010000040.1:0-34833 GCA_042666135.1 Roseomonas sp. GCM10028921
GAGAGGCCGAACCCAACACGCCGGACGTAACGGACCCACCCGCAAAAAGAAAGCCGCCCCAAAAGGGCGGCTTTCCAGACATCGGCATGCGGTGCCGGGCTACTCGGCCAGGGCCTTGTCCTTGCTGGCCCGCAGGCCGGGAAGGAGCATGGCGCCAAGAGTGATGGCCGCGATCACCAGCAGCGTCGCGCTGATCGGGCGCTCCAGGAAGACGATCGGATCGCCGCGCGAGAGCAGCATGGCGCGGCGCAGGTGCTCCTCCATCATCGGGCCGAGCACGAAACCGATGAGGAGCGGCGCCGCTTCCATCTTCAGCTTCGAGAAGATGTAGCCGAGGATGCCGAAGAACAGGGTCTGGTAGACGTCGAAGACCGAGTTGTTCAGCGAGTACACGCCGATCGCGCAGAACACGAGGATCGCGGGGTAGAGGTACTTGTAGGGCACCTGCAGCAGCTTCACCCACATGCCGATCAGCGGCAGGTTGATGACGAGCAGCATCAGGTTGCCGACCCACATGGAGCAGATCAGGCCCCAGAACAGGTCGGGCTGGGCCTCCACCATGCGCGGTCCGGGCTGGATACCCTGGATGATCAGCGCGCCGACCATCAGCGCCATCACGGCATTCGCCGGGATGCCGAGGGTGAGCAGCGGGATGAAGGAGGTTTGGGCCGCTGCGTTGTTCGCGGACTCAGGACCGGCCACGCCCTCGATCGCGCCGTTGCCGAACTGGTGGCCGTACTTCGAGAGCTTCCGCTCCATCATGTAGGAGCCGAAGGCCGCCAGCGAAGCGCCGCCGCCCGGCAGGATGCCGAGGACGGAGCCGATCAGCGTGCCGCGCAGCACGGAGGGAACCGAGCGGCGGAACTCCTCCTTCGTCAGCATGAGGCTGCCGACCTTGCCCGACATTACCTGCCGCGCCTCTGGGCGCTCGAGGTTCAGGATGATCTCGCCGATGCCGAAGATGCCCATGGCGATCGAGACGAAGCCGAGGCCGTCGGACAGCTCGGGCACGCCGAAGGTGAAGCGCTGCTGGCCGGTCTGCACATCCGTGCCCACCAGGCCCAGCGCCACGCCCAGTACCACCATCGCGATGGACTTCAGCACTGAGCCCTGCGCGAGCACCGCGGAGATGATGAGGCCCAGCAACATCAGCGAGAAGTAGTCCGCCGGGCCGAAGGAGAGCGCCACCTGGGTGAGCAGCGGCCCGGAGGCCGCGACGACCAGCGTGGCGACGGAGCCGGCGAAGAAGGAGCCGCAGGCCGCGATGGTCAGCGCCGCGCCGGCCCGGCCGTTGCGGGCCATCTTGTAGCCATCGAGCGCGGTGACGACCGATGAGACCTCACCGGGTAGGTTGAGCAGGATGGCGGTGGTGGAGCCGCCGTACTGCGCGCCGTAGTAGATGCCGGCGAGCATGATGATGGCGGTGGTGGCGGGCTGGCCGAAGGTGATCGGCAGCAGCAGCGAGATGGTGGCGACCGGCCCGATCCCGGGCAGCACGCCGATGGCCGTCCCGATCAGCGCGCCGAGAAGCGCGAAGAGCAGGTTGTCCAGCGACAGCGCGACCCCGAAGCCGTGCGCCAGATTGGTGAAGAGTTCCATGGCTTGTCCTGGCCCTTTCTTTCCTGGCGCTTACCCGAAGATCGTTGGCCAAAGCGGAACGCGGATGTCGAGTTCCCTGATGAAGACGAACCAGCAGATGACGCAGAGGGCCAGCGTCATGCCGGCCACGCTGACCGGGTTGTGCTCGCGATCCGCCATGGAGGCGATGATGCAGAGCGCGGCGATGGAGAGCATCAGCCCCAGCGGCTCGAGCAGCAGGGCGAAGATCGCGAAGGAGGCGAGGACGAGGCCGAGCGGGCGCCATGCCGGCGAGATCGCGAGGAGGAGCAGCGCGACGAAGCAGGCAGCACCGACCTGCACGTAGTTCGTATTGATGCCCATAGACTCCAGCACGCGCCAGATCACGATGCCCACGGCAAGGCTGACGGCGAGGGTGGTGAAGTCGAGCTTCGTCCAGCGCTCCAGCGGATCGGGCCCGTTGGTGAGGGCGAGGATGAACACGATCGCGCCGAGGGCGAACTGCACCCAGAAGACGAGCATGGGCATGTAGCCCGGGCCCATGCGCCGCGCGGTACCCAGCGTGTGCTGCTCGAGCCCGAGCCCGAGGAAGCCGCCGTTGATGAACAAGCCCAGCACGGCCAGGAACATCAGGATGCCCCCGGCCCACAGGTCCTTTGCGCTGATCTTCATGAAGTCTCCACCCTTAATCCCTCAGGAATCGGTCGAAAGGGGGGCTCGGCTGCGCGCGACGGGGCCCAACTGATCCAGGCCGCGAATCCTGGAGGGGCCGTTCTCAAGCCGTCCCCCCAGGCCTCGCGGCCGGCACATTTGGTGCCCCCGTCCTCGTGCGGGACGTGCCTCCCAGAAAGAGAGTGAGGCGCAACCTATGGGGCGGAGCAAGATGCGACAAGCTTACGATTGCCCACAGTCTTGTCATGGATGCTTCTTCACCTACGATGCAGCGCAACATAATTGCAGGACGCGATGGCATGACAGGCGCGCATGTGGCGGGAATCAATGAGCCCGGGCGGCGTATCGCTGAGCTGGCCTCTGCCCTGGCACCGGGCCTCGCCGCCATCCGGCGCGACATCCACGCCCATCCCGAACTCGCCTTCGAGGAGGTGCGGACGGCGGGAATCGTCGCCGCCGAATTGTCGCGCCTCGGCATACCGCACCGCAGCAATGTTGGGGGCACGGGCGTGCTCGGGATGATCGAGGGCGGTCGACCCGGCCCGACGTTGGCCATCCGCGCCGACATGGACGCGCTTCCCATCCATGAGGAGACGGGGCTCCCCTTCGCCAGCATGATGCCCGGGAAGATGCACGCCTGCGGGCACGACATCCACACCGTCACGCTGCTCGGCGTCGCCGAGGTGCTGCGCGACCTCGCCCCGATGCTCGCGGGCCGCGTCGCCCTCGTGTTCCAGCCCGCGGAGGAGACGCTGGAGGGCGCCGCCGCCATGATACGGGACGGCGCGGCCGAGGGCTTCGACATGGCCATCGGCTTCCATAACCATCCCGACATGCCAGTAGGCGAAACGGGCTACGCACGCGGGGCCTGCCTAGCCGCCTCAGACCGCTTCGACCTGACCATCCGCGGCCGCTCCGGCCATGCGGCGCATCCCGAATCGGCGGTGGACCCCATCCTGGCCGGCGCCCATTTCGTCACCCAGGCGCAGATGGTGGTGAGCCGAGAGGTGGACCCGCTCCGCCCGGCGGTGGTGACGATTGGCATGCTCTCGGGCGGCACGACCTACAACATCATCCCCGAGCGCGTTCACCTGAAAGGCACGGTCCGCACCCTCGATCCCGGGACGCGGGACATTGCCGAGGCCGCCATCCGCCGGCTCTGCGCCGGGCTGGAGGCGGGCTTCCGGGTGAGCTGCGACCTCGACTACCGCCGCCTCGTCCCGCCGCTGGTGAACGATGATGCCGTGCTGGACCGCGTCCTCTCCGCGGTCTCCGCCCAGCTCGGCCGCGCGCCGGTGCAGGGCGTGGCGAGCATGGGGAGCGAGGACTTCGCCGAATTCGCCCAGCGCGTGCCCGCGATGCAGCTCCGTATCGGCTCCGGCGCGCCGGGGCGCGCCGACAAGCTGCACAACGCCGGCTACCAGCCCGACGAGGCTTGCATCCCCCTGGGCGTCCAGGCGCTGTCGCGCGCCGCGCTGGAGATCCTGGTGTGAAGGTCTGCGTCTTCGGCGCCGGCGCGATCGGCGGCCATCTCGCGGCGCGGCTCGTGCGCGGGGGAGCGGAGGTGAGCGTGGTCGCGCGCGGCGCCAACCTCGCGGCCATCCGGGAGCGCGGGATCACGGTGGAGGCGAAGGACGCGACCTTCGAGGCCCGCCCGGCCGCGAGCGAGGACCCCACCGCCTTCGGCCCTCAGGACGCGGTGGTGGTCACGGTGAAGGGCCACCAGCTCCCCGGCGTGGCCGCCTCCATCGCCCCGCTGCTGCGGCCGGACACGGCGGTGGCCTTCGTGATGAACGGCATTCCCTGGTGGTACTTCGACCGCCACGGCGGCGCGCTGGACGGCACGGCCCTGCCGGCGCTCGACCCGAGCGGGGCGATTCGCGCCGCGGTCGGGGTGGAACGGACCTTGGGCGGGGTCGTCTACTCCGCCTGCACCGTGACCGAGCCCGGCCGGATTGTGGTGGAGAACGAGCGCAGCCGGGTGGTCCTGGGAGCGCCGGGCGGGGAGGCAGGGGAGGGCGCGCAGGCCCTCTCCTCCGCGCTGGAGGCCGGGGGAGTTGCCTGCCCCGTCGTGCCGGACATCCGGCGCGAGGTGTGGATGAAGCTCGTCTCCAACCTCGCTTTCGGCCCGCTCTGCCTTCTCTCTCGCGGAGGGCTGGCGGCGACCCTTGCCGACCCGGCGATCCGTGCGGCTGCGAAGGCGAGCCTGGAGGAAGGGGCCGCCATCGCGCGCGGCCTCGGCATCCCGCTGGAACTGGACGTGGAGGCGCGACTGGGGGCCTCGGCCAGCATCGCCCACAAGCCCTCCATCCTGCAGGACATGGAGGCCGGGAAGCCGATCGAGATGGAGGCGATGCTCCTCCAGCCCCTCGCGCTCGCCCGGATGGCCGGGGTGCCGACGGCAGTGCTGGAGTTGACGGTCGCCCTGGCGCGCAAGGCCGCGGAGGCCTCCGGCCAGTACGCGCCTCCCACCTAAGGAAGGCATGAAAAAGCCGGGCAGGAAGACCTGCCCGGCGTTTCGGTGAGCCCTGCCGCGCTTACCAGCGGTAATAGGGACGGTAGGCGACCGGCGGAGGCGCGTAATAGGCCACCGGCGGGGGCGGCGCGTAATAGACGGGCGGCGGGGGCGCGTAGGCGACCGGCGGCGCGTAGGTGACCGGCGGCGCGTAGTAGACGGGCGGCGGCGGGGCGTAGACCGCCGGCGGCGGCGCGGCCACGGCGGCACCCGCCAGGGCACCGAGGGCTAGGCCGCCGATCAGGGCGCCGGCCACCGAGCCACCATGGCCATGACCATGACCACGGCGATGCCAGCCCTGCGCCTCGGCGGGGGCGGCGGCCAGCGCCGCAGCGGCCGCACCGGCGAGGACGAGACCACGAAATTTGTTCATCGAGGAGCCCTCCCAGGGCTGATGTCGGGGCGAGTGTGCTGCCGGACCGGTACCGAATTAAGGCAGTCCTTGGGTCACATCATGGCCCGCGAAGCGGTGGAAATATGGGCCTCCGCCGCCTCGCCGGGAAGAGGCCGGGGCAGGGCGGTCTGGCCGAGGACCCATCCTTCCCAGCGCGTCACCCAGGGGTCGTCCGGGATGAAGTCCGGTCGCGCGCCATCGAGAACAGCGATGACGCAGAGAAGGCCGAGAAGGCTGTCCAGCCGGTCCTCCCCCGCGCCACCCGCCCCGAAGCCGGCGGCAATGGAGTCGCGCATGGCTGGGGAGGGGAGGACGCCCAGCCGCTCCATCGCCGCGCAAAGGGCCGGAGCCGCGCCGAGCCGCGCCTCCCGCGAGCGCTTGCTGCCGGGCAGGCGGAGGCCGAGATGCCGCATCGCCTCGGCCGGGTAGGTCTCGGCCAGCACCGCGTGACCCGGAGTCACGAGCCCGTGCAGCGGCCCCTCGAAGGGCCAAAGGCGGAGCGGCGCGCCGCCCGCCAGGTCAGGGGCCAGCCAGTCCCGCCAGGCGGCGATGGCGGCCTTGCCCGTCTGGTTCGCGCCAAGTGTCCAGAACAGGGGGGCGCCGGCCGGGCGCTCCGCGGTGGCACGGTCGCAGAGGCGGGAGAGATGTTCCGGCCCCTCCAGGCCGAGGGCGGCGGCATGGGCCGCCCGCGTCATGCCCCGCAGCCCGCGCGCGGGGTAGAAGGGCCGGTCGGGCGAGACGGTGTCGAGCTCCTCGCTCACCCGGAGGAAGGGCGAATCGGGGCGGAGGGCGCGAAGGAAGGCGGGAAATCCTGGCTCGGGCCGCCCGGCGGCCCAGGCGCGGGGCAGGCCGAGCGGGAGGTCGAGGCCGAGGACCACGGGCACCCCCGTGGCCAGGAGCCCCGCGACGAGGGCGGCGGGATGGCCCACCGGTACCGCCGCTTCCACGGTCCAGGCCCCGCCATCCCGCCGGGCGATCGTGACCCATCGCTTGCCGGAATGGGCGGACCAGTCCGCATGGGCGGCGACGAGAGCGACACCCGGGGCGGCGACCAGCGCGCCGCCGGGCCGGGAAGGGGCGCTCAGCGCGATCCTTTCAGCGGCAGATGGGCGCGGTCGAGCAGCCGGCGCAGGAAGCCGGGCTTCTTCGGCGGGGTGACCTCCGCGGCACGGCGGGCCGCCCCCTCTTGGGCCGCGCGGCGCTCCTCCTCGCGGTCACGCTCCTTGGCGGCGAGCCACTTTTCCAGCGTCATCCCCGCCTTCGCGGCGCGGCGGGCCTCGTAAGCGCGCTGGGCGTCGGTCATGCGGGGCGCGCCGCCGGGCTTTCCCTGGTCGGCCTTAGCGGCGCTACGTGCCTCGTCGCGTGGGGTCTGGGCGGCCATGGTGGGGCTCCGGTATTCTTGTTGCGGCCCGAGCCGTGCGTGCGGGCCGCGATGGAATGGCGTGGCCCCGTGCCGCCATCAAGCCCCCTTCGCGCGGCGCCCCTGCCGTGGCACCCCTCCCGGCCTCAAGGAACGGGGATGCGGCATGGAAGCGCGGGTAAAGGCGGGGCTCTGGACCTCGATGGCCCTGCGAATGGGGGACGCCGCCGGCCGCCCCGGCGCGGTGCTGCGCAAGGGCGACCCGGACAGCGGCGGCATCCTCTGCGTGCTGCGCGGGCGGGAGGGGCTGGTTGTGCTCTCCCAGACGCGGGACGCCGCCGGGCGCCCGGCTTGGCTCCGCGGCACCGGGGCCGATCCCGTCGATGACGCGGCGGCCGACGCCTATGTCGCCCGTCAGGTGAAGCGCGACCCCGACCTCTGGGTGCTGGAATTCGAGGCGCCAGACCTGCTGCCGCCCTTCGAGGCGGTGATCCTCTGACTCCTCAGCGATCCGTCAGCCGCAGCTCGATGCGCCGGTTGCGCGCGCGGGCCGCGGGGGTGTCGGCCGTGTCCACCGGCTGGAACTCGCCGAAGGCCGTCGCCGCCACCCGGTTCGCGGGCAGCCCGTTCTGGATCATCAGCTGCGCCACCGCGATGGCGCGGGCGGCCGAGAGCTCCCAGTTCGTCGCGTAGCGGGCGCCGGAGCCGGAGCGGATCGGCGAGTTGTCCGCGTGGCCATCCACCCGCAGCACCCAGTTCGTGCCCTCCGGGATGCGGCGCGCGATGTCGAGCAGCAGGGCAGTGACATTGGCAACCTGCTCGCGCCCGCCTTCCGAGAGATCCGCGCTGCCCACGGGGAACAGCACCTCCGACTGGAACACGAAGCGGTCCCCCGCGATCCGGATCTCCGGCCGGTCGCCCAGCACGTCCCGCAGCCGCCCGAAGAAGTCGGAGCGGTAGCGCTGCAGCTCCTCCACCCGCGCAGCCAAGGCGGCGTTCAGCCGCTCGCCGAGGGCGGCGATCTGCGTGTCCTTCTCCCGGTCCTGCGCCTCCTGCGCATCGAGCGCGGAGGCGACGCGGCGCAGCTCCGTCCGCAGCGCGTCGAGCTGCTGCGTCAGCAGCGCGGCCTGGGCGCGGGCGCTCTCGGAGAGGCGTGCATACTCCCCGGCCTGGGCCTCAGCGGCGCGCCGGGCCTCCGACTCGGTGCGCGCCGTGCGGGCGGCCTCGGCGAGCTGCGCCTCGCTCAGTCCTCGCGCGCGGGTCGCCTCGGCCAGGGCCGCCTCGGCGGCGTCGCGGGCGCGCGCGGCCTCGGCAGTGGCGGCGGTCGCGGCGGCGGCGTTGCCCTCGGCCGTCCGGCGGCGGCGCTCCTCCTCATCGGCGCGGGCAAGGGCGGCGCGGGCTTGAGCCTCCGTCTGGTCCCGCAGCGCGGTCAGGGCGCGGATCTGCTCGTTGAGCCGGACGATGTCCGCCAGCCGGCCCTCGATCGTCGCGCGGTCGGCGACACCCTGGCGCCCCAGGCGATCAGCCTCCTCCCGCAGGGCGGCGAGGTCACGGCGGGCGGCCTCCAGCGCGGCGCGGGTCTCGGCCAGCGTCCGCTCCGCCCCTTGCCGCGCCGCCTGCTCGCTCGCCAGGGCGCGGCGGGTCTCGGTGAGGCCGGCGACGGTGCGGGCCGTATCCGCCCCGGCGGCCTGGGCGCCGGTGAGCGCCTCGGTGAGCCGCGCCTCGAGGCTGGTGATGCGCTCGGCCGTGCCGCGCGCGGCAAGTTCCGAATCGGCGAGGCGGGCGGCAAGGCGGTCCCGCTCGGCCTGCAGGGCGTCGCGGGCGGCGGCGCTACGCCCGGCCTCGTCGCGGAGCCCGGCGAGGTCGCGCCGGGCCGCGTCCCGGTCAGTCGCGGTGGCGCGGGCCTCCTCCTGCGCGCGGGAGAGAGCGGAGCGCAGCTCCTCCGTCCCGCCGCGCTCCAGGGAGAGAAGTTCTGCCAGTTCCGCCACCTGCCGGTTCAGCCGGTCTAGCGCACGGTCTCGCGAGGAGAGGGCGACGGAGAGAAAGCCCTGCGCCAGCACGAAGACGAGCAGGACGAAAATGATGATGATGAGCAGCGTGGCCAGCGCGTCCACATAGCCGGGCCAGGCGTTCAGCCCCTCCTGCTGGCCCCGTCGGGCGCGTCCTATCGCCACGAGTGGCCGTGCCCCTGCACGGTGTGGGCGGGAGCGGTCACGGCTGCGGCGGCGCGTCGGCCAGCGCGGCGATGGTGCGGGCGAGGACCTTGATCTCGGAGCGCAGCTCCTGGGTGGACTGCGCCCGGCCCTGCGCCGATTCCTCCAGCAGCCGGGCGAGATAGAGTTCCACGTTCCGCAGATGCCCGCGCGAGGCCGCCTCGTGCTCCCCGGCCTCGGCCAGTCGCTGGAGGGTAGGGCCGATGCCGGCTTGGCTCTCGGCCACGCGCCCCATCAGCACCTGGTTGGCGCGCATCTGGTCGGTCAGCACGGAGAGGCGGTCCGTGAGCGTCTCCAGCGCGCGGCCGGACTGGGCGCTGCGCTCCTCCCCGCGGGCGAGGATGCGCTGGAGCCCTTCCAGGTTCTCGGCCGTCTGCTCCAGCAGCGCCTGGACATAGGCAGGGACGGAGCCGCCCTCCGCGCCGCCCTCGCCGAGCACGCCGGAGGAGAGCCGCGTAACGCCGGCCAGCCACTCCTCCAGCTCGTTGTAGAAGCGCGTCTGCGCCTGCCCCGCCGTAAGGTCGAGAAAGCCGAGGACGAGGGCGCAGGCGAGGCCGAGCATGGAGGAGGAGAAGGCCACCCCCATGCCGGCCAGCGGCTGGGCGAGGCCGCTCTTGAGCTGGTTGAACAGCGTCGTCACGTCCCCCGTGCCGACGGACATGTTCTGGATCACGTCGGAGACGGACCCGATCGTCAGGATCAGCCCCCAGAAGGTGCCGAGCAGGCCGAGGAAGATCAGCAGCCCCGTCATGTAGCGGGACAGCTCGCGCTGCTCGTCAAGGCGGGAGGCGATGCCGTCGAGCACGCTGCGCATCGCGCCTGTGGAGAGGCTGAGCCGCTCGCCCCGCCGGCTCGCCAGCATCGAGGCCATGGGGGCCAGGAGGCGCGGCGCGGGGTGGGCTGTCTCGCCCGGCCGGTGCGCGCGGAAGTTCTCCAGCCAGTGCACCTCGTTCCGCAGCATCAGCACCTGCCGCACGCACCAGCCCGTGCCGAGGAGCAGGATGCCAAGGATGAGCGCGTTCAGCACCGGGTTCACGGCGAAGGCGTGCCGGAGCTGGGCGAAAAGCAGCGCCGCCACCAGTACCACGCAGACGAGGAACAGCACCATCCGGAGGAGATAGCGGTTTGGATTCGTCATCTGTCTCAGCCGCCTCGCGGCGCGGATGAGGTGGGGGCGGCGGGGGACGGCGCGGCGGCCGTGTCCCGCGGGCGGGGGCGTGGCGGGGCGATGATGTCGATCGCGTCGACCCCCTCATCCGTGCGGCCGAGCGGGCGCAGGTCGATCCGCGTGCCGGGAAGCCCGCCGCGGGTGAGGGACTGCTTCACCGTTATCGCGCGGGCGAGGCTCGTGCGCCGGGCAACGGAGGGGTCGTCCTCGGGCCCGGCGGCCTGGGCGAGCACCGTGACCCGCCCGCTCGTCTGCTCGGCGAGGTAGCGGCCGATCGTCTCGATGGCGAGCCGCGCCTGATGCTCCGGCTCCCCGCGCCCGCTCCGCCCGACCAGGCGCCAGCCGCCCGCGGGGATGCGGGTGAAATCCGGGCCGAGGGGGAGATTCGCGACGTCGGCGGGCAGGGCCGGGCGCGCGGCCGCGGAGAGATCGGCGGGCGAGGGGGCGCCGCCGGCGAGGCCGGCCGGGGCCTCCGCTTCCGCCTCTCCGGAGGGCACCGGCTGCGCGACCGCCGCAGGGACGGCGAGCGGGGCGGCGAGCAGGAGCGCCAGGGCCGCCGCGGTGCGACGATGAGCGACAGTCTTCACGGGCCGAGGCTATCCCAGGAACGAGTGGGATAGAAGGGATATGCCTCTTAACCACCCCTGAACCAGGCGCCCGCCATGCTCCGCCATCACCGGGGGAAGAGGTACCATGGGCAGGTCGATCATCATCCTGAGGGCTGGCCCGTCATCGCTGCATCCCTCCTGGGTCGGGGGCGGGCCGGAGCGGGGCTGGGACCTTCTCCTCTGTCCCTATGCCGAAACTGGATTCGCCAGCGATCCGGCGCGCGGCGTTAGCCTCGGCCCCGTGCGGCCGAGCGCGAAATGGACAGGGCTGCGGGAGCTGCTGACGGGATGGGACGGCTGGCGCGACTACGACTACGTCCTCCTGCCCGACGACGACATCATCGCCCCGGAGGCGACCTGGACGGAGTTCTTCGCCCACTGCCGCGCGCTGGATGCCCGCCTCGCCGCCCCGGCACTGGAGCCCGGCTCCTTCCACTCGCACCTCGTCACCATGCGGAACGAGAGCTTCGATGCGCGGCGCGTCGGCTTTGTCGAGATCATGACGCCCTGCTTCCGGACGGATGTGCTGGCCGAGCTCCTCCCCACCCTCGCCCTGAGCGAGACGGGCTGGGGATGGGGCCTCGACCTGCTCTGGCCGAAGCTGCTGGGCTATGAAGGGCTCTACACGATCGATGCCACGCCGGTCCTGCATACCCGTCCCGTCGGGCTGGATCGCGGCAGCGCGCTCGGTGCCCGCGTGCTGGCGGAGATGCAGGGCATCATCGCGCGGCACGGGCTGGAATGGGTGCATCGCTGCTTCGCCGGCATCCTCCCCTCGGGGGAGGCGATGGATGCGGATGCGGCCGGATTCCTCGAAGCCTATGTCGCGGGCTATTGGTATCTCGTCGGCGGGGACCGGCGAGGGCTCGCCGGCCTTCTCTCGGCCCAGTGCGGCGTCCCGCTCGCGGCCTAGGGGCGCAGGCGGGCCGGGCTCAGCCGGGCGCCTCGCCCCCGCCGCGGCGCTCGGCCACATAGGCGATGCCCTCGGCCACTGCCTCGCGCAGCTTGGGGTGCAGGAAGGGGTTGCCCGCCACGATGTTGCCGGTGGCGTAGGGGTCCTCGTCGCCGGGGCCGGTCACGTAGCCGCCGGCCTCGCGCACCATGATGATCCCGGCGGCGCAGTCCCAGCGCTTGAGGCCGAGCTCCCAGTATCCCTCGTAGCGCCCGGCCGCCGTCCAGGCGAGGTCGAGCGCCGCCGAGCCGAAGCGGCGGATGCCGGCGACCTGCGGCATCAGCCGGGCGAGGGTGGTGGAGAACTCCGCGCGGGTCGGCACTTTGGCGAAGGGAATGCCCGTCGCGAAGAGCGCCGTGTTCATCTCGCGGCGGCCGGAGACGCGGAGCCGCCGGTCGTTGAGGAAGGCGCCGCGGCCCTTCTCCGCCCAGAACAGCTCGTCGGTCGCGGGATTGTAAATCACTCCCGCCATGATCTCGGTCGAGGTGGGCGAGACACGCTTCTCGATGCCGACGGAGATGCACCACTGTGGGATGCCGTGGAGGAAGTTGCTGGTGCCGTCGAGCGGATCGACGACCCAGCGCCATTCCCAATCCGCATCCCCGCTCTCGCCGCTCTCTTCCATGAGGAAGGCGAAGCCGGGGCGTGCGCGGCGCAGCTCCTCGCGCAGCGTCTCCTCGGCGCGCAGGTCAGCCTGGGAGACGAAGTCGCCCGGTCCCTTGCTGCTGACCTGGAGGTTCTCCACCTCGCCGAAGTCGCGCAGGAGGCGTCGCCCGGCCTTGCGGGCGGCGTTCACCACGACGGTGAGGGCGGGCGAGAGACGTGCGGAGGGTTGTGCGCCGGACATGCTCAGCCCTTGGCGCGCTCGAGGTAGGAGGCGTCCTCCGTGCGGACGACGATCTTCTCGCCGGCGGTGATGAAGGGCGGCACCATCGTCTTGACGCCGTTCGACAGGACGGCCGGCTTGTAGGAGGAGGAGGCGGTCTGCCCCTTCACCACCGGGTCGGCCTCGACGATCTCCAGCACCACCGTGTCCGGCAGGTCCATGGATACAGGCTCGCCCTCGATGAGGCGGACGTTGACCGTCATGTTCTCGTTTAGGAAGGGCAGGCGGTCGCCCAGGATGTCCTTCGACACCGTGGTCTGCTCGAAGGTCTCGGGATCCATCAGGACGAGGTGGTCGCCCTCGGCGTAGGAGAAGGTAAACTCCTTGTCCTCGGTCGTCAGCCGCTCGACCGTGTCGGCGGTGCGCCAGCGCTGGTCCTTCTTCGCACCGGTCTTGATGTTGCGCATCTCGACCTGGATCACGGCCGCGCCCTTGCCGGGGATCATGATGTTCTGCTTGAGCACGGTGTAGCGCGCGCCCTCGAACTCGATGACCATGCCGGCGCGCATCTGATTGGCCTGCATCTTCGCCATGGTAGGGCGTCCTGTTCGTCGTCTGGGATTTGGAAGGATCGGCGGCGGGCCATACACGGGCGGCCCGGTGCTGGCAACCGCGCGCCGGCCCCCGTGGCCGCCGGGCCGGGCGGCGCCTCTCGCACCGGCGGCATTGCTCACAAATTCGAGAGCGCATTTAGGGGGAAAAGCTGTGGGAACAGCTTCGGGCCACCTTGCAATATGCTGAAATAAAATCTGTTTTCCGCGTCAAGCCCTGTGGAAAACCCTGTGAGGAACCTGTTCCCGCAGGGCACCCTCTCCGGGGATGAAGCCCTGCCCGTCAGTCGGCATAGGTCCCGGCCGCCTCGATCACGGGCTTCCACTTGGCGATGTCGGCCGTCCAGAAGCGCTGGTGCGCCTCGGGCGTCGCATCGGCCTGGGAGACGGGGGCGGTGCCGATCTCGGCGAAGCGCTGGACGATCTTCGGCTCCCGCAGGGCGGCCTGGAGCGCGCCGGTCAGCCGCGCGCGGATCGGGGCGGGGGTGCCGCGGGGCGCGTAGAGCCCGTGCCACACCGTCACCTCGAAGCCGGGCAGCCCGCCCTCCGTGGTGGTGGGGATGTCGGGCAGGGTGGCGATCCGCTCGCGGGAAGGCGTGGCGAAGACCCTCACCGATCCCGCGCGGATGTACTCCGTTGTCTGCGTCGTCTGGTCGCAGAGGAGGTCGACCCGCCCGCCCAGGATCTCCTGCATCGCCGGCCCCGTGCCGCGGAAGGGGATGACGGTCGGCCGTGCCCCCACGGCCCGGGCCAGCAGCGCGCCGCAGAGCGCCGAGGAGGAGCCGATGCCCGCATCCGCCAGGTTGAAGCGATCCCCCTGGGCCCGCATGAAGGCCACCAGATCGGCCAGGCTGCTCGCCGGGATGTCCTTCCGCGCCACCAGCGTCATCGGCACCTCGGTCACGAGACCCAGCGGGTCGAAGCCGTTCACGGGGTCGTAGGCGAGGCGGCGGTACATGGTAGGGATCACCCCCATGCCGATGTGGTGCAGCAGGACCGTGTATCCGTCCGGCCGCGCCGTCGCCACGCGCTGGGCGCCCAGCGTGCCGCCCGCCCCCGTGGTGTTCTCCACCACGACCGGCTGACCGAGTCCCTGGGCCATCGTCTCCGCCAGCAACCGCCCCACGATGTCGGTCGGTCCGCCCGCGGCGAAGGGGATGACGAGGGTGATCGGGCGGGTCGGGAAGGCGGGCGTCGTGCCCTGGGCGCGGGCCGCGCGCGGCAGGGCGAGCAGGGCGAGGCCGGACGCCGCGAGGGCACGGCGGGTAGTCTGGGGCATGGACTGCTTCTCTCCTCGGGAAGGCCCTGATGCTGGGCGTCCCTCCTTGCGCGGAGTCTGGACTGGCGCCACCGCCGGGGGGAAGCGGTTTCGGCCCCTGCCGTCCCGCCCGGCGCTACGGGGCCTTGCCCGGCGAGCCGCCGGGCAGCCGGCCTAGGATCCAGCGCCGCAGGCCCTCGTCGCGGAAATCCGCCACGATCAGGGCCGCTCCTTCACCCATCATCTCCGCCTCCCCCCGGGAGGTCAGGAGTCCCACGGTGGCGATGCCGGCGGCGCGGGCGGAGGCGAGGCCGGAGCGAGAGTCCTCGAAGGCCAGGACATCGCCGGGCGGCAGGCCGAGGCGCTCCAGCGCGAGGAGATAAGGCTGCGGGTCCGGCTTTTTGCGCTCCACATCCTCCCCCGTCACGAGGAAGTCGAGGAGGCCGGCCACGCGGATGCTCTCCAGCACCGCCTCCACGCTGTCCCGCGGCGAGGTGGTGACGAGGGCGCGGGCCATGCCCCGCTCCCGCGCCCAGCGCAGGAACTCGGCCGCCCCCGGCACGGCGCGCACCTCGCCCAGATGGGCGCGGACGAAATCCTCCTTCGCGCGAACGACCGCCTTCCGCTCCTCCTCCGGCGAATCGGGGAGGGCTTCCGCGACGATGACGGCGTTCGGGCGCCCGGCCATGCGGCGGCGGTAGAGGTCCTCATCGATCGTCAGGCCGGGGCGGCGGAGCACGGCCTGGAAGGCGCGGAGATGGAGGGGGTCCGTATCTGCCAGCGTGCCGTCGAGGTCGAAGAGAAGAGCGAAGCGAGGGCTCAAGGCGCCGCATCCGCCTGAAAGTGCTCGCCCCCGAGCGGCCCGCGCACGCGCCACCCGCCCTCCCCCCGCTCGGCGAAATCGGGGCCGATGGGCGCCTTGCCCTGGCCCTCCGGGAGGTCGAGGGCATAGGTCGGCCAGGCCAGCCCGGTCAGGCGGCCGCGCAGGGATGCCAGCAGGGCGCGGCCCTCGGCGATCGGCACCTCGAAGCGGGCGGTGCCGGGCGCGCGGTCGAGCTGGTGGAGGTAATAGGGCTTCACCCGACTCCCGAGCATCGTCCGCAGCAGCGCCTCCATTGCCTCCGCCGTGTCGTTCACCCCGCGCAGCAGCACGGACTGGCCGAGCAACGCGACGCCGGCGCGGGAGAGGCGGCGCAGTGCCGCGCGCGCGGGTTCGGTGAACTCGCGGGCGTGGTTGGCGTGCAGGCAGAGGAAGAGGGCCGTCTCCGTGTCCAGCGACTCCGCCAACGCCTCCGTCACCCGGCCGGGATCGGCCACGGGCACGCGGCTGTGCAGGCGGATGATGCCGATATGCGGCATGGCCGAGAGGCGCCGCACAATATGGGCGAGGCGGCGGGGAGAGAGCATCAGCGGGTCGCCCCCGGTCAGGATCGCCTCGCGCACCCCGGGGTTGGCCGCGAACCAGTCCAGCGCCGCCTCCAACTCCGCCTCTTCAAGCACCCCACCCGCGGGTCCCACCTGCTCCCGCCGGAAGCAGAAGCGGCAGTAGACGGGGCAGGCGAGCAGGGGCTTGAGCAGCGCGCGGTCGGGATAGCGGTGGACCACGCCCTTGACCGGGGTGTGCGGCCCGTCCGCGATGGGGTCGGCCAGCTCCTGCTGGGTGGCCTCCAGCTCCGAGGGATGGGGGAGGTACTGAGCAGCGATGGGGTCGGCCGGGTCCGCTGGATTGATCAGCGCCGCCATGGCGGGGGTGACGGATACGGCGTAGCGGGCGGCGACGGCGCGCAGCGCGGGCAGGCTCCCGGGCGGCACCAGGCCGGCGCCGGCGAGGGCATCGGCGTCGCGGAGGATGCGGGCGGGAAGGGAGCCGTCGGGCATGGCCGGGGCTGGTAGCCCCAACCGGGCCGTTGTGTCACGGGGGCGGCGGCGCGTCCCGCGCATGGAGACCCCAGCGATGCCGCATGATCCGCCCCCGCCCGCCGCCGGAGCCTCGGCCCCGAGCCCCCCGCCGCCCCGCCCGATCTCATCCCGGACTGCCCCGCCGCCCTGGCATCCCGATGCCCTCGCCGCCCGCCTGCCCGCGTTGCGCCGCCGCGCCGCGCTGCTGCGCGACACCCGAGCTTTCTGGGAGGGCCGGGGCTGCACCGAGGTGGAGACGCCCGCCCTCGTCCCCGTGCCGGGGATGGAGGTGCACCTGCACGGCTTCCGGTCCCGCTTCGAGCCGCATCTCGGGCGCGGGGCGGGGCGGGACCTCTGGCTCCGCACCTCGCCGGAACTGGCGATCAAGCGGCTGCTGGTGGGCGGCGCGGGGAGCGTGTTCGAGATCGCCCGCGTCTGGCGCAACGGCGAGGTCTCGCCACGCCACGCGCCGGAATTCACCATGCTGGAGGTCTACCTGGCCGGCGCCGGGATGGAGGGACTGATGGAGGCGGTGGAAGGCTATCTCCGCGCCGTCCTGCCCCGCCGCGTCTCTCATGCCGGGCTGGAAACCGACCTGTCGCTTCCCTTCGAGCGAGTGAGCGTGGCCGGCGCCTTCGCGCGGCTGGGGCTGGACCTCCTCGCCTCCGTCGATCCCCGGACGGGGGAGGGGGACGCCGCCGCCCTCGCCGGTCTGGCACGGGGCGCGGGGCTGGCCGCGCCGGAGGGGCTGGGCTGGGAGGACCTGTTCTTCCACCTCATGCTGGAGCATGTGGAGCCCCGCCTGGGCCGGGACCGCGCGACCTTTCTCACTCACTGGCCCGCCCCCCAGGCGGCCCTTGCCCGCCGCGACCCGATCGACCCCCGCGCCGCCCTCCGCTTCGAGGTCTTCGCCGCCGGGCTAGAGCTGGGCAACGCCTTCGACGAGCTGCTGGACCCCGCCGAGCAGGCCGCGCGCTTCGCCCGCGACGTGGCGGAGCGCGAGGCCCTCTACGGCCCGGGCTGGGGGGTGGACGAGGACTTCCTCGCCGCCCTCGCCCAGGGCATGCCCCCCACCGCCGGCATCGCCCTAGGCTTCGACCGGCTCGCCATGCTGGCCGCCGGCGTGCCTGATCTGGACAGGGTGCGCTGGCTCGGCGGCTGGCCCTACGGCGAAGGGTAACCCCGGGCCGGTAAGCGCATCGAAGTGAGGCATTGGGCGTTGTGTGCGTCGGAAACGGAGGACGCACACATGGTCGATACGAGGTCGTTGCTGGAGGGGTTCCTGGGCGGCGGTTCGCGCGGGGGCGGGATCGGAAGCCTGGGCGGGGGAAGCTCCGGCTCTCCGGGCGGCATCGGCAGCCTCGGCGGGGGTGGCGGCTCGCTCGGTGATGTGCTGGGCGGGCTGTTCGGCGGCTCCGGCGGCGGCATCGGCAGCCTGGGCGGCGAAAGCCGCGGCGGCGGGTTGTTCGGCGGCTCGGGTGGCGGCATCGGCAGCCTCGGCGACAGCGATAGCCGGGGCGGCGGGATCTTCGGTGGCCCGATCGGCAACCTGGGCAACGAGGATCGCGGCGGCGGGCTGTTCGGCGGCTCCGGCGGCGGCATCGGCAGCCTGGGCGGCGGCGGCATGGGTGGCGGGCTTGGTGGCGGCGGTCTCGGCGGCGGGCTGGGCGGGATGCTCGGCGGCGGGCTGGGCACGGCGGCCGCGGGCGGCCTGCTCGGTTCGCTGCTCGGCGGCGGGCGTCGGCGGCGCGGCGGCGGTGGCCTGATGCAGATGGGCGGCATGGCCGTGCTGGGCACGCTGGCCTACCGCGCCTGGAAGCAGTTCCAGGAGTCGCAGGGCGTGCCCGAGCAGGCGCGCGGCGGGGCTGCCGCGCCCTCCGCACCGCCGACCTCCGGCCCCTGGGCCGGCGCGACGTCACCGGCCGCCGGCGCGCCGGTGGGTGCCAGGGGCGACGTGCCCGATCCCAATGAGTTCGCGCAGGAGGAGATGGAGGCGGCTGACGGGCAGCCCTTCGGGCTCTCCGTGATCAAGGCCATGGTCTCGGCTGCCAAGGCGGATGGGCACATGGATGCTGACGAGCGCAACCGCATCTTCGGCGAGGTGGAGAAGCTCGGCCTCGATGCCGAGGCCAAGAGCTTCGTCTTCCAGGCGATGGACGCGCCGACCGATCCCATCGCCATCGCCGCCCTCGCGCGCACCGACGCGCAGAAGGCGGAGATCTACATGGCCTCCCGTCTCGTGGCGGAGCCCGATACGGCGGCGGAGCGCGCCTATCTCGACGCGCTGGCGCACCGGTTGGGCCTGGCTGCCGGGCTGCGGCAGTCGCTCGATGCCCAGGCCGACGAGGCGCACCAGCTAGTCGAATCCGGTGCGCTGAACCAGCCCCAGCAGGGCGGCGCCACCCCGCGGGTTTGAGCAGCGGGCTGAGCTATCCCGGAAGGAGCGCGCGCGCCTCGGCCGCGCGCTCCACTGGCCAGGCGTAGAAGTTGAAGATGTAGGGCTCCGACGCCTCGAAGACCGAGGGGTCGGGGCTCGCGCGCTGCATGGTCGGCCGGTGCAGCGCCTCCATGGGCCGCCAGCGCCCTTCATGGGCGAAGCGAGTCTCGTAGCCCAGCGCGTCGAGGAAGGCGGGCACGGCCCAGGTGCAGCCCTCCGCGTGCCGCTCCTCCAGCTCGAGGGTCAGCACGGGGCGGCAGCGGGCGAGGGTCTGCCGGGCTCCGCGCAGCACGGCGAGTTCCGCTCCCTCCACGTCGAGCTTGATGGCCGTGACATCGGGCAGGGCGAGGCTGTCGAGGGTGATGACCGCCACCTCCTCCCGTCGCACCGCTACCCGCCCGCTCTCGTGCTCGGCGAAGCTCTTGGCGGTGCTCGCCCACTGCCATTGCGGCTCGCCGTCGAGCACGGGGAGGGAGAGGTCGAGCCGGCCGGGCGCGTCGCCCAGCGCCTCCGGCCGGATCGTGATACGCGGATGCCCGGCGGTGGCCCTCTCCAGCGCCGCGCGGGCATGGGAGAGGGGCTCGAAGGGGATCACCGAGGCCCCGGGCAGCGCCGCGAGCGGCAGGGTCAGCAGGCCCTCATGCGCGCCCACATCCAGGATGGTGCCCGGGCGGTGCAGGGCGGTGAGGAAGGTCAGCTCGTCCATTCCTTCCTCCCTGACGTCTGCGGCGCAGGGCCGCAACCGGCCGGCGCCGTGCGGCGTTGAACGCGGCGGAACGATACGGAGTCGATCATGCGTATCCCCGCCCTGGCTGCCGCCGCGATGCTGCTGGCCGCCCCCGCCCTGGCCAATCTGAACGACGGCGTGTCGAATACCGGCCGCTCGCCCGGCGCGCCGATCGACCGCGGCCCACACACCGCCGACGCGAACAAGGCTTATTCCAGCGGCGGCGCCGTGCTGGAGAGCATGCCGGGCGCGCCCGCCCCGGCGCCGATCCAGACCGCCCCGGCCGGCTCGACCCGGCCGCAGAACATGCCGGCGCAGAACATGCCGGCCCGCTGAGGCCGGGCGATCGCCGCCGGGGGCCGCCACGCCCGGGTTCTTCCGGGGGGGGCACGGCCCCTACCCGTCACCCCTCCGCCGCGGCGATGGCCTCGTTCATCGCCCGCACCCCGGCCGCCGGCCCCTCCGGGTGGGACCAGACCGCCCCGACGACGGCCAGGAAGTCCGCCCCGGCCCGCACGAGCGGGGCGCAGTTCGCCGCAGTGATGCCGCCGATGGCGACGCAGGGTATCTCGAAGAGAGACGACCACCACTCCAGGATCTCCGGCTCCGGCCGGTGCCGCGCGTCCTTCGTGGTGGTGGGGAAGAAGGCGCCGAAGGCGACGTAGTCGGCGCCCATCTCGCCGGCCTCCATCGCGAGGTGCCGGCTGTCATGACAGGTGATGCCCAGCGTGCCTTCCCGCAGCAGGGCGCGTGCGGCGGCGTGGTCCCCGTCCTCCTGGCCGAGATGCGCGCCGTCGCATCCCGTGCGCGCGGCGAGCTCCGCGTTGTCGTTCAGGAGGAAGGCGACCTCGCGGGACTGGGCGAGGGGGCGCAGCGCGTCGATGGCGCGTTTCACCTCGTCCTCCGGCGCGTCCTTCAGGCGGAGCTGGAGGCATGCCACGTCGCCGGCATCCAACGCGCGGGCGAGGGTGTCGGGGAAGGTGGCGAGATCGATGCGGGGCGGGGTGACGAGGTAGAGCCGGCAGCCGCCGGGCTCGGGAGGATGGGGCACGTCTTCGGGGTCCGGGAAGTGGAGGCGGGGCGGGCGGGCGGCCCGCCCCGCACGGGGTTCAGGCCTTGTAGACCTCGATGATGTCGGAGAGGAGCTTCAGCGCCTCCGCCCTCGGCCGCTGGAAGGTGTTGCGCCCGATGATGGAGCCGTTGCCTCCGCCAGCCCGGATGCCGCGCGCCATCTCGGTCATCGCCTCGCTCGTGCCGGACTCGCCGCCGGAGAAGACGACGAGGCGGCGCCCGCCGAAGCAGGACTGGACCACATGCCTGATGCGCCCGGCCAGCGTGCCGATCTCGGGCACCGGCGCCTTCTCGTAGGTCTTCTTCGCCGCGTCGAGGGAGATCGCCTCGGTGGGCGGCTTTACCTTGATAATGTGGGCGCCGAGCAGCGCCGCCATGTGCGCGGCATAGGCGCAGATGTCGAGCGCGGTCTCGGCCGTCTTGTCCAGCATCGGGCCGCGCGGGTAGCTCCAGACCACCACGGCCAGCCCCGCCGCTTTCGCCTCCTCCGCCAGCTCGCGTAGCTCCTCCATCATCTCGAACTGGTATTCGGAGCCGGGATAGATGGTGAAGCCGATGGCCGAGCAGCCCAGCCGCAGCGCGTCCGCGACGGAGCCCGTTACCGCCTGGTCCTTAGTGGTGGAGAGCGAGTTAGAGGAGTTCACCTTCAGGATCGTGGGGATCGCCCCCGCATAGGTGGAGGCGCCGGCCTCGATCATGCCGAGCGGCGCGGCATAGGCGTTCAGCCCGGCCTCGATCGCCAGATCGAAGTGGTAGCGGGGATCGTAGGCGGCTGGATTGGGGGCGAAGGAGCGGGCCGGGCCGTGCTCGAAGCCCTGGTCCACCGGCAGGATCACCATCCGGCCCGTGCCGCCGAGCCGCCCCTCCATGAGGATGCGGGCGAGGTTGCCCTTGGTTCCCGGGTTATCGCTCTCGTACCAGGAGAGGATCTCGCGGACCGCTGGCGTGATCTGCACTGGCTGTCTCCCTTGTCATGCCCCGTTCCCGGGTGTCCAGGGAGTAAGCCGCAGCCGGGCGGGGCTGTCACTGACAAGGCGCGCCCGCGGTCCCGCCAGGCGGTGAACCCTCAGGCGCCTGCTCGCCGAGATGACGGGCCAGGATCGCCCGGCTACCGGGTTTCCTGAGATCCAGCCGCGAGAGGTCCAGCGCCTCCGGCGGAGCCGGCAGCAGTGTGGCACCGAGTTCCGCCGCCGCCGCGCCCACCGCGGCGAAGGAGGGATGCGCGGGGTCCAGCACCAGCAGGCGCCAGCCCTGGCGGAGCGCGTCGAGCGCGAGGCCGGGCGCGGCGCCGCAGTCGAGCGCCGCGCGGTGCGGCACGCCCGGATGCGCCGCCACCGCCCGCGCGACCATGGCGGCCACCACCGCCGCCCCCGGCCAGGCCGCCGCGCCGGGTGCGGAGACGAGCAGCACCCCCGCGGGCCCGGCGAGGCGGAGGGCCGCGGCAGCCTCGGCCTCGGATCGGAAACGGATCGCGGGAACAGCCAAGGTTGACCCTCCTGCGGGCGGGTGCGTAAAGCCCTCACGCTCGCGTGTGAAGCCCGGGGACGGGCATCTTGCCATAACGGGCCCGCCGGGGCGCGAGCGCCGCGCGGGCGTTGAGGATCGAGGACGGGATGTCGGACAGCCTGGGTGAGGCGGCGGCGAGGCTGGAAGCGGCGGTGGAGCGCCTGGCCGAGGCGGCCGCGCGCCGCCCGCGGGCCGAGCAGGTGGGCGTTCCCCCGGAGGAGGTGGCGGCGCTCTCCGCGCGGCTGGAGGCGACCATCGCCCGGCTGCGCGCCGCGCTGCCCGAGGGTTCCGAGCCCGAGGGGTCTGAGGTTGTCGGGGACCCCGAGAGCGATGATGGTGCGGGTGACGAGGTCCCGCCGGACGAGGCGCGGCACGGCGCCCCCAGCGGCGAGCGGGACTAGGCAGGAAGAGGGCTGAGCTTTGGGACAGGTCACGGTTCGCGTCGGGGGGTACAGCCACCCCGTCTCCTGCGAGGACGGGCAGGAGGCGCATCTCGTCGCCCTCGCGGCGGAGGTGGACCGGCGCGTCGCCTCGGTCCGGACGATGGGTGGAGCCTACGGTGAGTCCCGGCTACTGCTGCTCGCCTCCCTTCTCCTGGCGGACGAGGTGCACGACCTGAGGGTGGAGCTGGCCCAGGCTAGGGCGGGAATGGCGCCGCCGGCGCCGCTGCCCGGCTCGCCCGCCGACCCGCGCCTGGCCGAGCGGCTGGCGCGGGTGGCGGAGCGGATCGAGGTCATCGCCGCAGATCTCGGGAAATCCTGAACGGGATTCCTGATCGGGCGCCCTGGCGCCGGGCGGGCCGAGGGCCTAGATAGGATGGGCGGGGCTGCCTTTCGCGCCAGGCAAATCATCCCCAGGGCCAATAAGCATCCTCCGGGAGCTGGCTCTGTCCGGACCCTGGTCCGGGTATCTGGTGCCCACCTGCGCTAGCAGGCCTTGGGAGGACGAATAGCCAGCGGTCATGGTGGCTCCGCACCTGACTCCCTCCCCCCCTCCGGGTGACGACGCCCCTCTTCGCGCGGCCAAGGTCGTGGCGCGGGAAGAGGCGCAGGCGCGCCGGGCGCGCGCCGATGCGCGCGGCGCCGGCCCGGCGCTCGCGGCCCATGTGCTGCGCGACGCACCGCCGCCGCCGGGCGCAATGGTGGCCGGCTTCTGGCCGATGGGGCACGAGATCGACATCCTGCCCCTGCTGCGCGCCCTGGCCGCGCGCGGCCATCCTCTCTGCCTGCCGCGCACCCCGAAGCGCGGCCGTCCCCTCGACTTCCGCGCCTTCGCCTTCGGCGACCGGATGGCCAAGGGCCCCTTCGGGACCGCGCAGCCGGAGGAAGGGGCGCCTGCCGCCGTGCCGGACTACGTCATCGTGCCTCTCCTCGCCTTCGACCTGGCGGGGCGACGCCTGGGCTATGGCGGCGGCTATTACGACCGCACCCTGGCCGCGCTGCCCGGGGTGCCGACGCTCGGCGTGGCCTTTGCCTGCCAGAGGATGGAGGTGGTGCCCGCCGGCCCTCACGACGCCCCGCTCGACGCGGTGGCGACGGAAGCGGGGGTGATGCGGTTCCGGGAGGCGCAAGGCGCGTGAGAATCCTTTTCCTCGGAGATGTCGTCGGCCGCTCCGGGCGCGACGCGGTGGTTTCGCGCCTGCCCGCGCTGCGGCGGGATCTCGCCGCCGATCTCGTGGTGGTGAATGCCGAGAACGCCTCCCACGGCTTCGGCCTCGCCCCCGATATGGCGCGCGCCTTCCTGGAGGCCGGGGCGGATGTGCTGACGCTCGGCAACCACGCCTGGGACCGCAAGGAGATCATCCCCTATATCGAGGGCGAGCCCCGGCTGATTCGCCCGATGAACTACCCCCCGGGCACGCCGGGGCGGGGGGCGACGGTGGTGGAGGTGCCCGGCCGCGGCCGCGCCCTGGTGATGCAGGTGATGGGCCGCCTCTTCATGGAGCCGCTGGACGACCCATTCCGCGCTGCCCAGGCGGAGCTGGCCCGGCACAGCCTGGGCGCGAACGGCTCCGTCCAGGCGGTGGTGGTGGACATCCATGCCGAGGCGACGAGCGAGAAGCTCGGCTTTGGCCACTCCTTCGACGGGCGGGTGAGCCTCGTCGCCGGCACCCACACCCACGTCCCCACCGCCGACCACCAGGTGCTGGACGGCGGCACCGCCTATGTCAGCGATGCCGGCATGTGCGGCGACTACGACAGCGTGATCGGCATGGGGAAGGCCGGCGCCTCCATCCGCTTCTGGCGCAAGGTGCCGAGCGAGCGCCTCGCCCCCGCCGAGGGGGAGGCCACACTCTGCGGCGTGCTGGCCGAGACCGACGACGCGACCGGCCTCGCCCGCCGCATCGGGCCGGTGCGGCTGGGCGGGCGGCTCTCCCAGATCATGCCGGGCTTCTGAGCGCCCGGGCCGGTCCCGGCCCCCTTCCTCGCCGCTGAAACCGATCGCCGCCCCGGCCGCTCTCCCCGGGTGCGGCCAGGAGGCCGCCATCGCCGGGCAGGCCGCGCGCCGCCCGGCCGTCGCCCATAGGCGGAGGGCTATCCCTTGCCCCGGGCCCTTCCGCCCGGAGGACCCCGCCCGTGCGCCGCCGGCCCGACCGCAGAGAACGGAGCGCATCTCAGGCATGACTGATCCCACCCTTTCCCGCCGCTCCAACGCACGCGCTCCCCATGCGGAGCAGACCCGGCGGGGATGCGGGGCAGGGTGGTGGATGGCGATCCTGCCCGTGCTGCTTCTCGGCCTTGCGCCCGCCCCGGGCTCGGCCCAGGGAGGGGGTGCCGCGCTGACGCCGGAGGAGGCCCGGAACGCCCTCTCCGTGCTGCAGGACGATTCGAGGCGGCAGGCGGTGATCGAGACGCTGCGCGCCCTGGCCGCCACGGCGCCCGGTACCGCGCCGGCGCCGGCCGCTCCGGCACTCGCCGCGCCGGCTTCGGCTGCCCCTCCCTCGGCCGCTCCGGCCCCAGCAGCCCCGGCACCCGCGGCCGCGCCCACGGAGCCCGTCTCCCTCACCTCCGACAGCCTGCTCGCGGAGATTGTCGCCGCGGTCTCGGAATGGCTTTCCGCCCTCTCGACGCAGCTCGCGGCGGTGGGGGCCGCATTCTCCAGCATTCCTCTAATCTGGAGCTGGCTTGTACGCACCGCGGCGAACCCCTTCGCCCAGTCGGCGCTGCTCGACATCGCTTGGCGGCTGGCGGTGATCTTCGCCCTGGCCTGGGCGGCCCGCTGGGTGCTTCGCCGCGCGCTACGGAGGCCGCGGGCCGTGCTGCAGCGGCAGGCCGAGGCGGGCGCCGCGCGGCAGCGGGAGGAGCGAGTGGCTCAGGAAGCGGCCCAGGCGGCCGGCACCGCCGCGCCCCGAATCGCGACCGCGGCCGATCTGCGCCTGATGCAGCGCGCCCCACTCTCGGCCCTCTGGCTGGTGCTGGAACTCCTCCCGATCGGCGCCTTCGCCCTGGTGGGGAACCTGCTCCTGGCCACGCCGCTGGGGGATGGGGGTGTCACGCCCATGGTCATCATCGCCGCCGTGAACGCATTCGTCGCCCAGCACGTCATCATGGCGATCGGCTGCGCGGTCTTCTCGCCTTGCTCGCGGCGCCTGCGCCTGGTCCGCGTGTCTGACGAGACGGCGGCCTATGCCGAGGTCTGGCTCGGCCGCGTCTCGGGCGTGGCGATCTACGGGATGGCGGTGCTGGAGGTGGCGCGGCTGCTCGGCCTGTATCCCGCGGCCTATCTCGCGGCCGCCAAGCTCGTCATCCTGCTGAACCACGTCCTTCTCAGCATCGTGGTGCTCCAGTGCCGCCGCGGCGTGGCGGTATGGATCGCGCCGGCGGCCGGCACGGGCGGGGCGCTCGGCGTGGCGCGGAGTTGGCTGGCGCGGGTGTGGCACATCCTCGCCATCTTCCTCCTCGCCGCGCTCTGGTTCGTCTGGGCGCTCCAGATCCAGAACGGCTACGGGCTGCTGCTGCGCTATCTCGGCTCGACGGCGGTGGTCATCGTCGTCGCGCGGCTGGCGGCGGTGGCGCTGCTGGGGCTTCTCGACCGCGTCTTCCGCATCCGGGCCGAGACGACCCAGCGCCTGCCGCTGCTGGAGGGCCGCGCCAACCGCTACGTGCCGCTGATGCGCCGGGGCATCTCGGGGCTGATCGGGGTGGTCGCGGCGCTGGCGCTGCTTCAGCTCTGGGGCGTGGACGTCGCCGCCTCCTTCCAGGAGGGGCGGCTGGGGCACCGGATCGCGGGCTCGGTGATCGTGCTGCTCGTCGCCGGCCTGCTGGCCGCCGTGATCTGGGAAGGGGTGAATGCCTGGATCGACCGCACCATCGCCGAGATGTCGGCGCGCGGGGAGCGGACGCGCTCGGCGAGACTGCGGACGCTGCTGCCGCTGCTGCACACCACGCTGCTGGTGCTGATCGTCGCGATCGTGGGCTTCACCGCCCTGTCCCAGCTGGGGGTGAACATCGCGCCGTTGTTGGCGGGAGCGGGGATCCTCGGCGTGGCCGTCGGCTTCGGCTCGCAGAAGCTGGTGCAGGACGTCATCACCGGCATCTTCCTACTGCTGGAGAACACGATGCAGGTGGGAGACTGGGTGACGGTCTCCGGCCTGTCGGGGACGGTCGAGAACCTCTCCATCCGCACCATCAGGCTGCGGGCGGGAGACGGCTCGGTCCATGTGATCCCCTTCAGCTCCGTCACCACGGTGACGAACACCAACCGGGGCATCGGCAACGCCGCCGTCTCCGTCACCGTCGCCTTCTCCGAGGACCCGGACCGGGTGGGGCAGGCGCTGAAGGAGATCGGGGCGGGGCTGCGGGCGGACCCCGCCTTCGCGGGCCAGATCCTCGACGATTTCGCCCTCTGGGGCGTGGACAAGGTGGACGGCGCGACCTTCACGGTGCTCGGCCAGATGCCCTGCACTGATACGGGGCGCTGGGGCGTGCAGCGGGAGTTCAACCGCCGCATCCGGCAGCGCTTCGCGGAGCTGGGCATTGCCATCGCTGTGCCGGCGCAGTCGGTCATCCTCTCCCGGTTCGCCCGCTCTCCGGCGGAGGCCGAAAGCATGGGCACCGGGCGGGAAGGGCCGGAGCAGGCCGCCCTGCCCGAGCCCTCCGGCGCCGCGCGGAACTCACCCCCGCCGGCGGCGCTCGGCAACACGCAGTAGTTCTGCTCCCCGGTCAGAAATGAGCCGATCAGAAGTGGATCAGCTCCGGTGCGAAGAAGCCGAGGCCGCTCAGCACGGCGCCCAACACGCCCAGCACCGCGCCGCCGAGGGCGAGCAGCGGCACGCCGGTAACGATGCTGGCCGAGGCGACGACGATCGCCACCTGGAAGGCGGCCGAGCCGTACTCGTGCATGTGGTAGGCGGCCATGGAGCGGTCGCGCACGCGCTCTGCGGCCTTGGCGCGCTCGGCGAGTTCCCGCCGTCCCTCGCCGGTGGAGGGCTCGCTCTCCCAGCGGTCGGCGGTCGCCCGCCAAGCGGCGACCTGGCGGGAGGTGGCGGCGCGGCGGGCCTCGTCCTCCGCTTCCGGCGCGAGAGCGGCGGCCTCGGCGGCCGTGCGGACCGTGGTCTGGCGGATGGTGCGGGCCTGGAAGAAGGCCCAGAGATTTGAGGCCTCGACGTTGCGGGACAGCGCCTCGGTCTGCGCGCTCTTCGCCCCCGTCTCGGCGATGGCCAGCAGCAGGGCCAGCACCGCGATGAGCAGCGCGACCCGCTTGTTCTCCCCGGAATGATCGACGTGACCGTGCCCGGCCATGGTGCATGAACCCCCTGTAAGGCGGGCGGGGAGATGCCACCGGCTCCCGGTCCTGTGAAGGGGGCTAGTCCTCCCGCACGCGGCCGCGCCCCTGCTTGATGCCGGCGCGCACGCCCTTGGCCGCCAGGCGGCGCTCCTGGCTGCCCTTGGTCGGGCGCGTGGGGCGGCGGACGGGCGGGGGAGGGGCCGCGGCCTCCTTCAGCAGGGCGAGCAGCCGGGCACGGGCGGCCTCCCGGTTGCGGTCCTGCGTGCGGTGCTCCCGCGAGGTCAGGAGGAGGACGCCTTCCCCCGTCATGCGCCGCCCCGCCAACTCGCGCAGACGGGCCAGCACGCGCTCCGGCAGGCCGGGCACGCGCGAGGTGTGCAGGCGGAGCTGCACGGCGGTGGCCACCTTGTTGACGTTCTGCCCGCCCGGGCCGGAGGCGGCGATGAAGCTCTCCTCCAGCGCCTCGGCAGGAACCGTCAGGCGCTGGGTGACACGGAGCGGGTCCAAGCTAGTACAGGTTGTCCGCGCAGTAGGGCGCCATCTCATTGTCGTAGGACTCGCGAGAGAGGCGGCCGGCGGTGTGCTCGTCGATCATCTCGCCCCCAGTCGGCACTCCCTCCGGCTTGCCCTGGCCGGACCAGAGCCCGGCCCGCAGCAGCGCGCGGGGGCACTGCATGAACACCTCCGTCACCGAGACGAGCATCACGGTGGCGGGCAGGGTGCGGCCCATCGCCATCGGCTCGCGGAGGGAAGGGTCGGTCGTGATGCGCGCCGTGCCGTGGACGCGCAGCGTCTCTCCCATGCCGGGGACGAGGAAGAGCAGGGCCACGTGGGGGTCGTCCAGCACGTCTCGCAGCGCGTCCAGCCGGTTGTTCCCGCGCCGGTCGGGCAGGGCGAGGGTCCTCCCGTCCAGGACGTGGACGAAGCCGGGCGCGTCCCCGCGTGGCGAGGCATGCGGGCCGCGCTCGCCGACCGTGCTGAGCACGGCGAAGGGCGAGCGGGCGATGAAGGCGGCGCTGCGCTCCCCGATCTGGTCCGTGGCCTTGGTGGCGACCACCGGCTTCGGCGCGGGATAGATGGCCGCCAGCGCCGCGTGGCTCGCGATGGCGAAGGGGTCGGAGGAGGGGTTGGCGTCCATGCGGCCGAGCCTAGACCCTCCGGACGGCGGGAGTCAGGCGCGAATTGGCGGCGCGGGTGGCGCGGAGCGGGCGCTGCCCTTATGATCGGCGCTTCCAGCCCCGCCGCGTGGGCCGCCCCTCCGCTCCGGGGCCCGGGCCCCGGCGGGCCGGTGCGCGGCCGCCTTCCCGGCGGGCGCGCCGTCGCCGAGAAAGGGAACAGGACGCCGATATGGCCGGCCATTCGCACGCCAAGAACATCGCCCACCGCAAGGCCGCGCAGAGCGCTAAGCGCGCCCAGGCCTGGGGCAAGCTCATCCGGGAGGTGACGGTCTCCGCCAAGACCGGCCTGCCCGACCCCGCGCACAACCCCCGCCTGCGCGCGGCGGTGAAGGCGGCGCTGGTCGCCAACATGCCGCGCGACACGGTGGAGCGCGCGATCAAGCGCGTGGCCCAGGGCGCCGACACCGAGAACTACGACGAGGTCCGCTACGAGGGCTACGGCCCGAACGGCGTCGCCATCATCGTCGAGGCGCTGACGGACAACCGCAACCGCACGGCCTCCGACCTCCGCTCCATGTTCTCCAAGAACGGTGGCGCGCTGGGCGAGAGCAACTCGGTCGCCTTCCAGTTCGAGCGCGAGGGCGTGGTGCGCTACCCCCTCTCCGCCGGGGATGCCGACACGGTGCTGGAGGCCGCGATCGAGGCGGGAGCCCAGGATGTCGAGAGCGACGAGGACAGCCACGCCATCCGCACCGCGATCGAGGACCTCTTCGCCGTGCGCGACGCGCTGGAGGCGAAGCTCGGCCCGGCCGAGAGCGCGAAGCTGGAATGGCGCCCCAACGCCACCGTGCCGCTGGACGAGGACGCAGCGCGCGGCGTGCTGAAGCTCGTGGACGCGCTGGACGACCATGACGACGTGCAGAACGTCTACGCCAATTTCGACGTGCCAGAAGACGTGCTCGATCGGCTGACTGCTTGAGCACCCAGCTGGGCGCAACCGCGCTGCGCGCGGGCGGGACCGTCCGCATCCTTGGCCTCGACCCCGGCCTCCAGCACACGGGCTGGGGGCTGGTTGAGAGCAGCGGCTCCCGCCTGCGCCATCTCGGCGATGGGGTGGTGAGCACGAAGGCCGACCTCCCGCTGGCCGACCGCCTTTGCATCATCCACCGCGCGCTCTCGGCCCTGATCGAGGAGCACCGGCCGGACGAGGCGGCGGTGGAGCACACCTATGTCAACAAGAACCCCGGCGCCGCGCTGAAGCTCGGCCAAGCGCGTGGGGTGGTGCTCCTCGCGCCCGCGATGCTCGGCGTAGTGGTGGCCGAGTACCAGGCGATGGAGATCAAGCGCGCGGTCGTCGGCACCGGTCATGCCGACAAGGTGCAGGTGCAGGACATGGTGCGGCGCCTGCTGCCGGGCGCGACGATCAGGCGGGCGGATGCGGCGGACGCGCTCGCGATCGCCATCTGCCACGCGAACCATCGCTCCACCCGCAACGCGCTCGCGCGCGGCTACATGACGGCATGATCGGCAAGCTGACGGGCCGCCTCGATTCGGTGCACGAGGGTGGCTGCATCCTGGACGTGAACGGCGTGGGCTACCTCGTCGCCGCCTCCTCCCGCGCGGTCGCTTCCCTGCCGGCGGATGCCAAGGGCACGCTCTGGATCGAGACGGTGGTGCGGGAGGACGCGATCACCCTCTACGGCTTCGCCGACGGGGCGGAGCGGGACTGGTTCCGGCTGCTCACGGGAATCCAGGGCGTCGGGCCGAAGGTGGCGCTGGGGCTTCTCTCCGCCCTCTCGCCACGCGACCTCGCGGCGGCGATCCTCGCCGGGGACCGGGGCAGCCTCACCCGCGCGCCGGGGGTAGGGCCGAAGCTGGCCATGCGTCTGCTGAGCGAGCTGCGGGAGAAGGTGGGCGGGATGCCGACCGGCGACGCCGCCTTCGCCGTTCCCGGCGCGCCGGTTCCCGAGCGCGGGGCGGCGGCGGACGCGGTCTCGGCCCTGCTCAACCTTGGCTGGCGCCGGCCGGAAGCGGCTTCGGTGGTCGCGCGGGTGCAGGACCGGCTGGGCGAGGGGGCGGACCTGAACACGCTTATCCGCGAGAGCCTGAAGGAGATGGCCCCGCGATGAGGCCGGCCCCCTTTAGGCAGGTTCCGGTTCCCGCTGATCGATCCTTGTGGGGCGGTGCAGCCCAAAGCTGGCCGTGGCAGGCGCCGCTTCCGGAGCCAGCGCGATGCGCGTGGCCCGGGCGACCCCCGGCCTGGCGGGCTCGGGCGTCAACGCTTCCCCAAAGAGGAGGAGGTAGCCCCCGAACACGACCGCCAGGACGGCGATGACGAGCGGCAACAGGAGTAGGAGCAGTGCGGCGACACTGAGGGAGGTGAGCATGGCGACCTCTGGTCGGGGTGCTGTCGGTGCGCGGAACTCCTTTCCGTCTCCGCCGGGCCTTCGCCTGGGGCGGCGCCTGCATCTTACAAGAGATTCCTGAACGAAGGATTGACGTTGCTTACAGAGCCGTGAGGTCGCGACAGCGGCCCGTGGTCCCGCTATGTTCCGCCGATGAGTAGTGATCGCATCACCACCGGCAACCGGCAGGAGGAGGACGCGGCGGAGGCCACGCTGCGCCCCCAGACGCTGGCGGACTTCACCGGCCAGCCGGCCCTGCGGGAGAACCTCTCCGTCTTCGTCCAGGCCGCCCGCGCGCGGGGCGACGCGCTGGACCACGTGTTGCTCTTCGGCCCGCCGGGCCTGGGCAAGACGACCCTCGCCCAGATCGTGGCCCGCGAGCTCGGGGTCGGGTTCCGCGCCACTTCCGGCCCCGTGCTGCAGCGTGCGGGCGACCTCGCCGCGATCCTGACGAACCTGCAGCCGCGGGACGTGCTCTTCGTCGACGAGATCCACCGCCTCCAGCCGGCGATTGAGGAAACCCTCTATCCCGCGATGGAGGACTTCCAGCTCGACCTCATTATCGGGGAGGGACCCGCGGCGCGGACCGTGCGGATCGACCTGCCGCCCTTCACCCTCGTCGGCGCCACGACGCGGGCGGGGCTGCTCGCCACGCCGCTGAGGGACCGCTTCGGCATCCCGCTGCGGCTGCAATTCTACTCGCCGGAGGAACTGGAGCGGATTGTGGCGCGCGGGGCACAGAAGCTCGGCTTCGTGCTCACCCCCGACGGCGCGCGGGAGATCGCGACGCGCAGCCGCGGCACGCCGCGCATCGCAGGGCGCTTGCTGCGGCGAGTCAGGGACTTCGCCGCCGTGGCCGGGCGAGACGCGGACCGGGCCCTGGCCGATGCCGCGCTCGGCCGCCTGGAGGTGGACCGCCTCGGGCTCGACGCGATGGATCGACGCTACCTCCGCCGACTGGCCGACCACCATGGCGGCGGCCCCGTTGGCGTAGAGACGCTGGCCGCCGCGCTCGCCGAGAGCCGGGACACGTTGGAGGAGGTGATCGAGCCCTTCCTCATCCAGGAGGGGCTGATCCTCCGCACCCAGCGCGGGCGCGTGCTCGGCCTGCCCGGCTGGAAGCACCTGGGCATGACCCCGCCGCGCAGCGCCGTGGTTTCCCAGGGGGACATGCTGGGCGACCTGCTGGACGAGCCCGGGGGCTGATCCCCGGCCTCGTTTCCCCACCTCTTTTCCCCTCTGGCCGCCGCGCCGGATCGGCGCTAGGCGCCTGCGCCATGGCCGTCCACCGCTATCCCATCCGCGTCTATTTCGAGGACACCGACGCGGGCGGTGTGGCCTATCACGCCAACTATCTCCGCTGGGCGGAGAGGGCTCGGACTGAATCGTTACGGGACATTGACTTGCCCCATCATCTTCTGATGGAACGTCACCGTTCGTTGCTTGTGGTGCATCGCATCGAAGTGGCGTATCTGCGCCCGGCCCGGCTGGACGACGCGCTGGTCGTGGAGACACAGGTGCTGAAGGCTGGGGCCGCCTCGGTCGAGGTGGGGCAGGACGTGGTGGCGGGGGATGGCGGGGTGCTCGCGCGGCTGAAGGTGGGTCTCGTCTGCGTCTCGCGGGAGACGCTGCGGCCCGTGCCCCTGCCCGAGCCCTGGCGAAGCGCGCTGCGGCCCGATCCGGCGCGCGAGTGAGTTTTGCCCGGAAGGGCTTGAGGGATGCGCCCGGTGCGGAGCGCGGGGGATTGCCCCGGGATGGGGCAGGGGATTGAAGGAGACCGCCCGTGGGTGGTGTGACTGCGCAGAACCTGGCCGCGGCCGGGCACGACCTCTCGCTCTGGGGGCTGTTCCTCCAGGCGGACTGGGTGGTGAAGGCGGTGATGATCGGCCTGCTGCTGGCCAGCATCTGGGTCTGGGCCATCGTCTTCGAGAAGTGGAACACGATGCGCCGGGTGAACCGCGCGGCGGACGCCTTCGAGGACAAGTTCTGGTCCGGCGGCAACCTGGAGGACCTCTACCGCAGCGATGGCGAGCGCCCCTCCCATCCCATGGCCGCCGTCTTCGGCGCGGGGATGCGGGAGTGGAAGCGCGCCGCCGATCTCGGCCTCACCGGCGCGCTCGCGCTGACGGGCATGAAGGAGCGAGCCGAGCGCGCGATGAACGTCGCCGTCTCGCGCGAGATGGACGGGCTGGAGAAGTGGATGACCTTCCTCGCCTCCGTCGGTTCGGTCGGCCCCTTCATCGGCCTGTTCGGCACGGTCTGGGGCATCATGAACTCCTTCTCCGCCATCGCGGGGATGAACAACACGAACCTCGCCGTCGTCGCGCCCGGCATTGCCGAGGCGCTGTTCGCCACCGCGATTGGCCTCGTGGCCGCCATCCCGGCCGTGCTCGCCTACAATAAGATCAACACGGATCTATCGCGCTTCACCGGGCGGCTGGAGGGCTTCGCCTCCGAGTTCGGCGCCATTCTCTCCCGCCAGTCGGACGAGGCGGCGGTGCCGCGGCCCCGCCAGCCGGCCCAGGTCTGACGCCGTGGCCGTTTCCCTGAACACGGGCGGGCGGCGCGGCGGGCGCCGCCGCCCGATGGCCGAAATAAACGTCACGCCGCTGGTGGACGTGATGCTCGTGCTGCTCATCATCTTCATGGTCGCCGCCCCGCTGATGACGGTGGGCGTGCCCGTGGACCTGCCCAAGACCCAGGCTGCTGCGCTCAACCAGGAGCAGGAGCCGCTGACCGTCACGATCAACCCGGAAGGGCGGATCTTCCTGCAGGAGACGGAGGTGCAGGCGGAGAACCTCGTGCCGCAGCTCCGCGCCATCATGCAGAACCAGCCCCAGGGCCAGCCGGAGCGCCGCATCTTCGTGCGCGGGGACCGCAGCATCGCCTACGGCCGGATCATGGAGGTGATGGGCATCGTCTCCTCCGCCGGCTTCTCGCGCGTGGCGCTGCTGGCCGAGCAGCCGGCGGGACAGCCCGCCCGCGGCGGCGCCCCGGCCGCCGCTCCCCAGGGCGGGCAGGGTGCCGCGCGCGGCGCGGCGCAGCCGTCGCGCCCCGGCGCGCCCGCGCGGTAGGTTAGGAACGCGGTAAAAATCCTATGTCCGAGGCCTACGGCACGATGGGGGGCGGCGACCGGCTCCGCCCCTGGATCATCGCCTCGCTGGTGCTCCACGCGCTGGTGGGGTTGATGATGCTCATCGAGATGCCCGGGCGGGATATTCCCGAGCCCGTGGAGACCGCCGTCCCCGTCGAGATCGTGACGCCCGAGCCGCCCCAGCTCGCCCAGGCGCCCGAGCCGCTGCCGCTGCCCGCGCCGCCCGCGCCGACGCCGACCCCGGCCGCCCCCAATGCCGCGCCGCAGCCGCCCGAGCCGGCGCGCGACGAGCCGCCCACGCCGCTACCGCCGCCTCCGCCGCCCAACCCGGCCGCGGCGCCCATGCCCTCGCCCCCGGTTCCCACGCCGCCGGTGCAGGTGCCGCCCGCCCCCGTCCCGCCCGCGCCGATCCCACCGGCGCCCAGCCCCGCGCCGCCGGCCTCGTCGCCGCCGCGCCCGGCCACGCCCGCGCCCGCGCCGTCCCCGCCGCAGCAGCAGGCCCAGGCGCCCGCCCCCGCTGCGCCGGCACCGCCCGCGCCGTCCCTGCCGCTCCCGCCGCCTCCCGCGCCCGCGGCGCCCGAGGGGGTGCAGCCACCGGCACCGACCCCGCCGACGCCGCAGCGCCCGGCCCCCGCGCCGACGCCGCCAAGCCCGCCGACGCCGCCAAGCCCGCCCGCGCCGCAGCGCCCGGCCC
>JBHTFH010000041.1:0-31261 GCA_042666135.1 Roseomonas sp. GCM10028921
AAGTACCGCCTCGATCGAAGCGCCCGTCATCCACGACCCCTGAACCATGGCCACCCATGGACTCAGAGATCGTAGAAAGATGCAACTGTAATGCTAGGCTTGTAGGCGCCGAGACGACACTGGTTCTCCCGCGTTTCCCGTGCTGCTGCTTTGACGCCATGCGGCATGCAGTAAGCGAGCGCGGAGCAGGTCAAAGCCGCCGCGCCTGTACATCGTCCGCTTGATCATCTTGAGCCGGTTGATCTGTCCCTCGACGGGGCTTGTGGCCCAGGGCAGATCGATGGCGGCCTGCACGGCCGCGATGTCCTTGCGCAGCTCAGTGACGAAGCTTGCAAAAGGTGTATTGGCAGCCGCGTCCAGGGCGTCATTGAGCCGACCGTCATTCTCCTGCCGCAGGAGGCAGCTGATGCGCCTAGCGGCAGCGATCGTTGCGCGCAGGGCTGCCTCTTCAATCAGCAGGCGCGCAATGAATGCGCGCAGGAGCAGGCGTGCGGTGCGACGAAATGACGGTGGTTGCCAGGCCAGCTCTCCAGGCGGTCCGGGCCGGGCTGTGCAGGGCTCTCTCCGGCGCCGCTCTGTGGCCCAAGCCCTGACCGTCGAGGAGCGGCTGGGAAAGCCGGCGCCGATGAGCTTCCGCCACAGCCGGGCGGCGTTGTGGCAGATCTCCGTCCAGCGCCGCTCTAGGGTGGCGCAGTAGGGATCGAGAGCGCTGCCCCGCCGCGGCCTGCTCCAGTTCGGGGCAGCCCCGGCCAGTAGCCAGCCGCGGACTTCCTATCCCATGCCGCTGCAGGAGTTCTCCCGTGAGATAGCCTGAGAGCGGATCAACGCCATCCCAGGGCCGGGTAAGGCGTACCGGCAACTCACCGATGAGCGCGCGGCACTGCGGATTGCGGAGGACCTTGGCAGTGGCTCCGTCGACGGGGATCTCGACGTCAACGTCGTGTTCCCTGCAGCCTTCCCTTGGCTGGTGCCTGGTAGTACGCGGATTCTTCTCGCCGCGTATCAGGCCTCGCCTGACAGGATACGGGCGGCGCGGACCACGTCCGCCTCGATCACCGCGATCCGGCCTCTCAGTTCGCAACGGAACGCAGCCTGAGCTAGCAAATCGCGCCCTGGCCGTCGGTGATCAGTCTGCGATCGGGCTGTCCCGCGCCCCATCGCAGACTTTTCACCGGCCATTGACCCCTCAAAAGAGCCCTCGCCACAGTCTAGGGCGGCTCTCAGGAAATTATTTTGCGTCGCGGTCGCGGTCTGTCGCGCAATAAATTTTAGGAAGGCGTCCGGTTGACGTCCGAGATTTCTGGAAGTTCTTGATATTTGACATACTCGATCAGCCGACGGTTCCGGCGGATGATCCCACTACGATACCTCGGCAACAGGGTTGCCCCAGGATCCGGACCCGGGAGCGGAAGGGAGTACGGTGTATGGATCTGGAGCTCGCTGGCAAGGTGGCGGTGATCACCGGAGGAACGCGCGGCATTGGGCTGGCGACCGCGCGGCGGCTCGCGACCGAGGGGGCCGACGTGGTCTTGGTGTCGCGCAACGCTGATGAGGCCGCCCAGGTCGCGGCGGACCTTGCCCGTACCACGGGCCGTCGTGTTCTGGGCTTGGCCGCGAACACCACTGACGATGCTGCGGTGTCCGCCATGGCGACCGCCGTGGAGCGCGCCATGGGCGGTGCCCATATCCTGGTGAACTGCGCCGCTGAGCCCGCCGGGCAGAAAGCGGTGCCCGCGCCATCCCAGGCGGATTGGGCTTCCCTAGCGTCGCACATAGACACCAAGGTCATGGGCTACCTGCGATGTGCCCGCGCGTTGCTGCCGTCAATGCGCAAGGCTGGATGGGGCCGCATCGTCAATGTCAGCGGTCTTGGAGCGCGCCGGACCGGTGACGTGATTGGCACCATCCGCAACGTCGCCGTGGTCGCCCTGGCGAAAAATCTGGCCGACGAGCTGGCGGGCACCGGCATCGCGGTCACCACCGTACACCCCGGCCTCACCCACACGGAGAAAGTAGACGCCATGATCGAGGCCCGTGCGAGGGCGGAATGCCGCACCGTTGGCGAGGTGGAGGCGTCCATGGCGGAGAACGTGCTGATGGGGCGCCTGCCCACCGCGGAAGAGGTGGCCCAGGTGATCACCTTCCTGGCGTCCCCCCTTTCTGTGGCGCTCAATGGTGTCGCGATAGATGTGGGCGGAGGCGTGCGCGGGTCCATCAACTACTGAGCCCACGTAAGGAAGGTGGTTGACGGCAGGTTTTCTGCCCAGCGGCTTGGAACGGGGATCTGGGGGGGTGCCCCTTCAACAGCCGCAACCCACTCAACCCGGTCAGCCGGCAGCTGAAAGGCCATGTCCGCTCTCCGGACTGCGTGCTCAGCGGCTATCATAGCGATTAGCCCCCTGACACCCTTCGCGATTGAGGCTAGGCAGGCCGGGGCATGTTCCGCCCGGATCAGGATATCCCCTATGCCGCGCGAGACAGATGCTAGAGATGAGGTCGTCCGGGCAGCGGCGGAACTGGCCCGGGATGTCGCTGGGGACCTCGATGCCGTGCTCCTCACGCACTATCCCGACCTTGAGGCGCTCGACACGCTGCGGCCCGGTGAGATTGATGTCGGGAAGACCCGCGCGGTGAACAGAGCCGTCGCGGCCGAGATGATCGATGCTGGCGTCGAGGTCTTCGTGCAGCACGCGGACAGGGCGGCCTTTCGGCGATGGATGCAGGAGCGGGAGGACACACCGGAGAACCGCCGGTCCTGGATCGACCGTGGCCGCCTGCTCAGGGGTGATGCAGCCCTCGCGTTACTGGGCCTTAAGCCCACCCGTTCGCTTGCGTCGAAGCCCCGCTTCGACAAGCAGCCTGGCCCCATCGCCGACCGGCTGCTGGCCGCCTTCGTGGAAGGGGAGGAAGGCGAGATCGAGGCCCTCGCCGAGGATCTCCTCTGGGCGGGACGGGACGACGTCCTCGACCTTGCCATCCGCAAGGCGGCCGAGGGCCACGGGGACCAGAATGCGGACGAGCTCGCCGAGGCTCTTCGTTCTGTGGCGGCGGGCGATGCGGCCGGGCCCTCGGGATGGGCGGAGCTGGTCGCCCTACCGACGGCCCTCCCCCCGGGACAGCTGCCCGACGCGGTCGCCATTGGGGACGGGCTGTTGGCATCCGGTGCGCTGGAAAACACGGTCGAGATCCGGTTCCTGCGTGGCTGGCGCTCCCCGCAGGCGCTCGCGGATCTCTCCCCCGGCGCCCTCCGCCGCGTGCTCCTGGACATGCTCGCCGGCGAGCAGCCACGCGACCTGCCGCCCGGCGATGCGGACGAGCTGCTGAGGGGCGGCTTCGGCGTGCTGATCGGCCTGCAGATCGATTGGGACATACCGGTCTGGGAAAGGATAGCCGCGCAGGGCGGCCTTCCGCTCCTCAAGGACAAGCCCGGCGGCACGCCGGAGGAGGCCCGCGCCGCTGCCCTGTTCGACAGCTGGCGCGGGGCGGCCTTCGAGGTGAGCGGGGGCTGCGTGCCGCTGGCGCTGGTCTCGCCCTCCGAGGTGGAAGCGGAGATTGCGGACTTCCTGGACGAGGCCGGGGCACAAACCCGAGGCATTGAGGACATCGTTGAGTTCATCGCGGCAGCCAGGCGCGCGGCCCGGGACGAGGAGGTCGTCTGCCGCGTCGAGATCATCGGCGAGGGGCTGGAACTGTCACTCTACACCGGGAGGGGCCGGTTCCTCGACAGCCTTGCCGTTCCGGCGGACCGGATGCCGGCCAGGGTCGTGGAGATGCCGAGGCTCATCGGGAGCTTCGTGCGGCTGGTCAGGGATGTGCCGGGACAATAGCCGTGTCGGGTCAAGCAGCGGCCAAGCCAGGGCTCTTCCGAACGGTATGAACATCTGCCACGCAGGCGTGCTGCACGGCCTGTGGGACGGATAGCCGCCCCTCGACGTTGCCTTCCCATACACGACGGCGGCGGCGACAGCTGAACCTCTACCTTGTCGGCACGGCTGGCTGGAGCATTCCGATGCAACATGTGGAAGCCTTCCCCAGGGAAGGGAGCCATCTGGAGCGCTACGCTTGCGTACTACCTGCCGTGGCGATCGCCTCCAGCTCCCATCCTCTCCATCGCCCGGCGACCTACAAGCGCTGGGCGGCAAGCGTGCCACCGGGCTTCCGGTTCTCATCCAAGGTGCCGCGCGAGGTCACGCACACGCGCCGGCTCGTCGAGACGGCTGAACTCCTGGAAAGTTTCCTCGCCGATGTGCGAGCGCTCGGTCCCGCCCTGGGCCCCTTGCTGATCCAGCTCCCGCCCAGCTTGCGATTCGACGAAAGCACGGCGGAACGCTTCTTCGGCAGCTTCCGCGAGAGGTTCCAAGGCCTTCTCGCTTGCGAGCGGCGCCAAAAAACCTGATTCGGCGATCCCGCTGAGGCGCTCCTGGCAAGCCACCATGTGGCACGGATCGCCGCCGGTCCGGCGGTGGTGCCGCAGGCCGCGCAGCCGGGTGGCTGGCCGGACCTCCTCTACATACGCCTGCAAGGTTCACCCGAGATCTATTACTTCGCCTACCCCTCGGTCCCTGCGTGAGGCCGCGGCAGAAGCCGAGGAACGCTGGTGCATCTTCGACAATACGGCTCTCGGCGAGGCGACAGGCCAAGCGCTGGACCTGCGACGGCTGCTTCAACACGGGCGGCGACCCTTTCAGTGACGGGTGGAGCCTGGGCGCGAGCCGGGGATGGAGGGCCGAACCTGGCCGAAAGCAGAATGGCCGCTTCCGGGCGGAGAGCGCAGAGAATTGCCATTCGCTCGGATCGCCGCTGACCGGCGGTTCAGAGTATGAGAGGCGGTTCGCGCTTGCGCTGAGGGACCCAAGCTGGCCTGGATCCCTCCTCCGAGTACCAGTTGAAAAGGTAATCGCCCGAACTCAGCGTCCCGCCGCCGACACTCACCAGAGAGCAGTTGAGGGAGACTCCTTCCGCGTCTTGGACCTCGGAAGCCGAGGCAACCCCGCCGCGCATCGGATTGCGCTATCGCCGGGGGTGTCCTCCGCTGCTCGGATCAGATGCGGACGAGGGAACAGTTACCCTGGGCCAATGGGCGATAGGCCTCCTCGGCTGGGGTCGTTTCGACCAGTTTGTAGTAGTCCCAGGGAGTCCTGCTCTCGCCCGGCGCCTTCACCTCGAAGAGATAGGATGCTTGGATCTTGCGGCCATCTGCGCGGATAGAACCGCCTCCGAAAGCGTCGTCATCCGTGGGCTGCGTCTTCATGCGTGCCACCGTTGCCGCGCCGCTCGCCCTTGCTGCGGTAACGCCCATCTCGCCCACTGTCTTGAGGTAATGCAGCACGGCGGAGTAGCAGCCTGCATGTATCATGCCCGGCATATTGCCGCCCATGCTTCCCTTGACCCGGTTGGTAAAGGCGCGCGTGCGGTCGTTCAGGTCCCAATAGAAACTTTCGGTTAGGACCAGCCCCTGCGCCGTCTGGAGGCCAAGACTATGCACGTCGTTGATCGGTAGGAGCAGCACCGCAACCTTCTGTCGGCGCGTCAATCCGAACTCGGCTGCCTGCTTGACGCAGTTGACCGTGTCCGTACCCGCGTTCGCCAGACCAACCACCTTGGCCCGACTCTGCTGCGCCTGCAGAAGGAAGGATGAGAAGTCTGTCGTTCCCGGAAAGGGATGCCGTACCGTGCCAAGCACGCGGCCGCCAGCAGCCTTCACGAAGTCGCCCGTATCCTTCTCGAGCGCATGGCCGAACGCATAGTCGGCGGTGATGAAGAACCAAGTCTCGCCGCCCGCCTTCACCATCGCCCCGCCAGTAGAGCGGGCCAGCATCCAGGTGTCATAGGTCCAGTGAATGGTGTTCGGGCTGCACGCCGCCCCCGTTAGGTCCGCGGTCGCGGCTCCCGAGTTCAGCAAGATCTTATTTTTTTCGCGCGTGATGCCGTGCACGGCGAGCGCGACGGAGGAGGTGGGAACATCCACGATCACGTCGACGGCGTCGCGGTCGATCCACTGGCGCGTCACCGTTGATCCGACGTCTGGCTTGTTCTGGTGGTCTGCCTGCAGGACCTCGACATTGACGCCACGGGCTGTGATGCCGCTGTCCTGCACCGCTTGGCGAACAGCCGCAACTGAACCGGGGCCAGTGATCTCGCGATAGGTGCCAGACAGGTCGGTCAGCACGCCAATCTTCAGCGTGTTGTTTGCCTGCGCTCGTGCGCTGATCCAGGGCAGTGCGCCGAGGACCGGAAGCGCGGCGGCGCCCCCGAGAAGGCTACGGCGTTCGATGGTCATCATGGCGTCTCCTCTGTTGCTCTTCTGCGGTAGCAGCGACGAGGCCGAATGAAATGGCCCGATCTCGTCCGAAATTGAGACTAGCGAAATGCTCCTCCATACGCACAGAAAACTTCTCGGCTTGTGGTCTCTGGGCCTAGGGTCCGGACTCGATCAGCGCCAGAAGGGGACGGTCGACGCGAAGTTGTCGGCGAGCTTGTCGTAGCGGGTGCAGACGCGCCGGAAGTTTTATCGGCGGCAGATCGCGTCCTCAATGCGCCAACGGTCGCGGTGGCGCCTTCTATCATTGTGGATAGCGCGTTTGCGACAGCGGCGGCCTGGGATGACTGGGTTCGTGCCTCTGGCACACAGGTCGCGCCGTAGCGCGTCGGTATCGCAGCCCCGGTCCGCCAACGAGGCCTCGCAGGCGGCCGGGCGCAGCGGCGAGCACATCGGGGGCTGCCGTCACCTCGTTGGCGTTGCCGGGCGTGACATGGATGACCGCGGGGCGGCCGAGGACGTCGGTGAGGACGTGGACCTTCGTAGTCTGGCCGTCGCGCGACGGACCGATGTCCTGCGCCTTGGCCCCCTTTGCCGCGGTGGGCCGAGCGGTGGGTGCGGACGTAGGTGCTGTCGAGGGATGCTGTCTCGGCGATCCACTCTTACTCGGCCAAGGCGGCCAGCAGGGCGCCAGAAGCCGCGCCGGGACCAGCAGTTGAACCGGTTATAGATGGTCGTGGGAAGGCCGTATTCGGCTGGGCAGTCGCGCCAGAGGCAGCCTGTGCGGAGGACATGCACGGTCTGGAGCACTGCTCTGGACGCCGGAGGCTGCCGCTGATGACCCGGCGGTCGTCCTGTCGGTGAGCGCCTGGCTGGTTTCGGGGCGCGAATGGTTCGATCACGGCCTATCGGCCGTCCGAAAACCAGAACGGATGCGCCACTGTCCTCTCCATGTCGCCCATCAGCGACACAGATTCCCGATTACCCCACGTGATTGAGCATCTGATCGGGTTCTGACCCTAGCCAGCCGAATTACCCGGCTCATACAGAAGGCTGAAACGACCTGGAGTCTGGATCACACCCGCAGCCCTAGTCTGACGATCAATCCTTGCATAAACGATGTCCGCTTTGGAATCCTGGCGCGAGACTCGCCAACACCTGCGAAGGGTGCGGAGCAGCCATGGACGCCTCTGGCCGGAAGCATGTAGCCTAGGAGTTCTAAACGGAAGAACGGTCGCGGAGGAGACAGACATGAACCGTCGGACCCTCCTTGCAGTTGCCGGCGCGCTTGCCGCGCCGAGGGGCGCGTGCGCGCAGGCCGGCTATCCCGACCGGCCGATCCGCCTCATCGCCCCTTTCCCTCCCGGCGGGGGCACCGACATGATCTCGCGCGAGATCGGAACGCGCGTCGCGGCCGCAGCCGGCTGGACCGTCGTCGTGGAGAACCGACCGGGGGCGGGCGGCAATATCGGCCTCGACGCCGTGGCGAAGGCCGCGCCGGACGGTTACACCATCGGCATGGGCCAGACGGCTAACCTCGCCATCAACCCCGCCCTCTACCGCAGTATGCCATATGACGTGTTACGCGACTTTACGCCGATCGGGCTGGTTGCGCAGCAGCCCAACATCATCGTGGTCGCGAAGCAGTCCCCGGTGCGAAGCCTCCCCGATCTTTTCGCAGCGGCGCGGGCCCGACCGGGCCAGCTCTCCGCCGGGCATCCGGGCAACGGCACAGTCGGTCACCTCTCCGGCGAGGTGCTGAACCGCCTGGCTGGCGTCCAGATCGTCCAGATTCCCTATCGCGGCGCCGGCAACGTGGTCACCGATCTCCTGGCCGGGCGACTCGACGTCTATTCAGCCAATCCCCTCTCGGTGAAGGGTGTGCTGGAGGCGGGCGATGTCCGTGCCATAGCAGTGACATCCGCAGCGCGCGCCCGCGCCTTCCCGGAGGTGCCGACGGTGGCCGAACAGGGCTTCCCCGGCTTCGAGGTCATGAACTGGACTGGCTTGGTGGCGGCCACTGGGCTGCCGGAGCCGATCCTCGCGCGATGGAACGAAGAGATGCGCCGGGCCCTCTCTGGCCCTGAGATCGCCGCCCGTCTTGCAACGGAGGGCAGCGAGCCGGTCGGGTCAACTCCCGCCGAGTTCCGAGCAAGGCTCGCGACAGAGATCACAAAATGGGGGCAGATCGTTCGCGAGGGTCAGTTCAGGCTCGATTGACGGAGCCGGAATGGAGGATTGGTGATCAGCCCTCATCCGACGTCGTCCCGGCCCAGCAGTGACCGGCGTTGCCCGAAAGCGGTCGGTCCGGTTGCGATAGGAGGACACAGCAAACCGAACGAGAGCGTCGGGCAACTATGCTCGCTATAACGTCACGGTTGGCGGCTCCAGGGCCGAGGAGCCGCGCCTTGCGCACCGCGCATACGAAAAGCGAATTCCAGCACGGCCCGTAAGGCAGGTCGCGTGGCTCGCCAAACGGAACCCGGGCGGCGCTCAGCCCACCCGGATATCCACCTTCCGGAAGCGCACCACACCGCGGTCGTTCACCGCGCCTCCAGGGCCCGGCACGCCCGGGGCATGCTGCAGCGCGATCCGCCCGGTCGCAAAACGGGGATCCCGGACGGCGTCGGCTGTCTTCTGGCCGTTGAACACGACCGTGAAGGCGTCGCCAGCGGCAGTGATCTCGAAGAGGTTCCAGCGTCCGCCTGCCTTCGGCATAGGTTCCACGGTGGCAAGGTCCACGATTGCGCCGGTGCCGTAGCGCTGCTCCGGCCGCTCGTCCCAGATATTCACCTCGTAGGAACTGGCTGTGCTGACCATCGCGGGATTGGTACAGCGGATGTAGATGCCGCTGTTGGTGCTGCTATCCACGAAGAACTCAGCGCGCAACTGGAAGTCACGGTAGTCCCGCTGCGTCACGAGGAATCCGTTGCCGCGGTCGGCAACGAGGGCGCCATCCTCCACGCGCCAGTTGGCGTCGCCGATGCGGTTCCAGCCATCGAAGTCACGACCGTTGAACAGGGGTGTCCAGCCATCCAATTGGGCCAATGCCGCTTTGTGCCCTGCAGCGAGCCCGGTCGTCGCGGCCAGCAGCGGCACGAAGGCTCGACGCTTCATCATTATCTCCTCCCGCAAGCTTTTCGCTGGAGCGCCAGCCTAGAGCGGGCTGACTATGCGCTTCAACAAGAAGCCTCGGGCGGCTGGCGGCAGGCATAACGACTGTGCCTCGTTTCTCGGGGCTGGAACTATCCGGCAACGCAGTGTCCGCTCTTAGGGATGTCTGCAAAGCTCCGTCGCGTCCGACTTGGGCGCTGAGCCGACGTGGCAGGCTCTGGCCGAGAGCGGACTGGCCGGTTTTGAGGGCTTGGTTGAGCGGAGTCGGACATTCGGCTCCAGACCTTCAGACGGCGCCCCGACCCAAACCGGGGCCCGTTTGACAGCGCGAAAGGTCAAGAGGGTGGGGGTGGAGGAGCTGGTGGCCCGAGAGAAGCGGTGACCGGCAAAGACGTCCTCTCCGTGACGTTGCCGGCCGGCAGCCCGCGCTCCAAGCTGATTTGGACGAGAGGGTCGGAGGAATGGCAATGGCGGACGACTACCAGCGGCGGAGCTATGGGAACGTGGAGGTCGGCTTCGGGCAGAAGCCCGGGATCGTCGTGGTGGACTTCATGCTCGCCTTCACCGACCCGGCCTTCCAGCTCGGCGGTGCCCCGCTCGTACTGCGGGCCTTCGAGAACACCCGCAGGCTGCTCGAGGTCGCGCGGCGTTACGGCATCCCTGTCGCGACCTGCAACACCGCCTACATGAACGAGCGGGAGATGCCCTACTGGAAGATCTCGGCCGTGCGCGAGACCTTCCTCCACGACCACCCCTCGGCCCCGATCGACCCACGGGTCTACGATGCCTCCTACGACCTGATGGTCACAAAGAAAGGCCCGTCCATCTTCTTCAACACGGGCGTGGCTGACTATTTCACGAAGGAGCGGGTGGACACGGTGATCGTGACGGGGTGCAACACGAGCGGCTGCATCCGGGCGAGCGCGATCGACAGCTTCAGTTACCGATACCGCACGATCGTGCCGGAGGACTGCGTCGGGGACATCGAGGAGGGGCCGCATCGCGACAACCTCCGCGACATCGGACGGCGCTACGTCGACATCAGCGACCTCGCGACGGTGCTGGCCTATCTCGAGGACTGGCGCGGGCGGAACACCTGACGCCAGAGCACACGTCGCATATTGGCCGGAAGCAAACGGTTCGCTTTCGTGCGGCCCGCCTCAGGGAGGCGACACTCGGTTAGCCGTCTGCTGCCTGCCGCTCTCGCCCCAAAGCGGTCCGACGACGGGCGTGGCGCTACTGCGGCGAGGACGCCCCACCGGCCGGGCCGAGCCGGGCCAGCACCGCCTCGGGCAGCCACTGGCAGCGTGCCACATCGAAGGAGGAGACGCCGCGCAGCACATCGTCGAGCCGCTCCTCGAGCGCGGCGCGCAGGAGCCGGCGGACGCGGTGCGACCGCGTCCGCACCGTCACCGGGAAGCGCACTGAGAGGCGCGAGGGGTAGATCGCAACAAATCCGGAGCTGGCGCAAGAAGCGCGGCGGCTGGCGCGGCGGTCGCCCAAGACGAGCAAGGCGCGCAGTCCGCGGGAGATCGGTATCCCTCCGCCGAGGCGGCATTCCGGTGCAGCGCGGAACCTACCTTCTGATCTCATCGACCCTTAACAAGGTGGTGCTAAGGACGGAGCGAGTTGATCCACCATGCCGCCCGCCCGCCCGGGCCTGCGCTGCACCTGGCCGGCCTTCGAGCTTGGCAGGTAGGATCAGCGGCTCCAGCAGGCGGAAGTGGTCATCCGTCAACGGCTGACCAAACCCGAAACCCCCAATCAGCGCGCGATCCGCAGACGTCCGCATAGCGGCCTCCAGACAGGAAGCCTTATGAACGTCGCCAAAGCGGCTGTGCCCGGATGGCTCTGGAGAGCGCCACCTTGGCCGACCGCTACCAGCGGCGGGCGTGCTCGAAGCGAGAGGTGCTGGCCTGCGCGCTGGTCAGAGCTAGCACAGCGACGACGCCAGCCACCACGACACCGGCCACCACTGCGGTCGTCTTCCCGGGATTCATCTGGGCGTCCAGGAGTAAGCTCCTGCCGCGAGGTGGCGGGCCCTCAAGGCTGCTGCGCTCCGAAAGGTCCTCCCTCGGCTCGTATAGGTTGTCGCGCCGCTCCACCCGCCCGGGATCTTCACTTTCCTGCGTCGGCTTGGCCAGCGCCTCCATCGCGTAGTCGGTCAGCCGCGGGGCGAGCGCAGCACCCAGGCTGGTCAGCCAGCCCGCAGTGCCGACGTAAAGGTCGCGCACCGGCGTCTCGCAGGCATGCAAGATAGCGGTGGCGGCGACACGGGGGTGGTAGGCCGGCGGCGGGTTGCGGGTGCCCCTGGTCCCCATTGCGTTGCGCGCGTGCTCCATGAAGGGCGTGTCGATCGGCCCGGGCTTGATCAGCGTGACCGAGATAGGCAGCCCCTCGCCCTCGAACTCCATCCGGAACGCGTCGGTGGCGTTCTTCACCGCGGCCTTGGCCGCGCAATAGGGTCCCTGCAGCGCAATGGCGCGGTCGCCCAGCACGCTCCCGACGTTGACGATCGCCCCGCCCCCGTGCCGGAGGTGGCGCCCGGCGGCGAGGGTGCCGTGGACCACGCCCCAGTAGGTCACATCGAAGAGGCGCCGCTGGTCAGCAAGGGAGACGTCCTCCATCCGGCCGTAGATGAACGCCCCGGCGTCGTTGACCCAGGAGTCGAAGCCGCCAAACGCCTCGACCGCCTTGGCCGCGACGGCGTCTACCTGCGCCGGGTCAGCGACGTCGGCCGCTTGGTACTCGGCCCGTCCGCCGCGGCCGCGGATCTCCTCCGCCAAGCGTTGAAGGGCATCCTCGTTGCGCGCCGCGAGTACCACCGCCGCGCCGCGCTCGGCGGCCATGCGCGCGGTGGCCAGCCCGATGCCAGAGGTCGCGCCGGTGATGACGACGGTCTGCCGCGAGAGCGGCTTCAGGGGGACGTGAGGCATGGGGATCTCCTGGGCTCGGGTATCACCTGTGCTCATAAGGGCAGTTGCCAAGGGCGAGCCTGCGGCCGCTGGCCCCCTCGACGAGGCGGCGCCCGGGGTTACGTGTGGGGCGGAGATGGGTCGGCCCGAAGCAGAAGCCAGGGGCGGTGCGAAGGCGCTGCCGACCTCCCGGCCCGACGCTTTCAAGCGGCTTTCAAAATCTGACTGGCGGACGGTTTGCTCATGGGATCGGGCCGACGACCGCCTGCTTCCTGGATGTTCGGCCAGAGACTTGCGCGGCTGGAATGGGCGCGTGGCTGGCTCGATCGGGGGATGGTCAGCGGCTGCCGCTCATCAGGCCGGCCGCACTCCATACCGTTTTCCGTTGCCTGGGAGCGACTCCATCAACGATGGAAGGTCAAGCTGCGGAGGCTGCCGCCCGTCGAGAATCGGCTCCGCAATCTTCCGCCGAAGTGGCGTGAGCTGCAGCATCCGCCCCAGGTGGCCTCAATTCAGGCGCTCGCCCCGATCATCCCGGTGACCGAAGAGTAGCGGCTCTCGTCCAGCAGCTAGTGGTACCGGAACGCCCCAGCCAACGCCCTTACCGGCGCTGAATTGGCGTGGGTGGAAATTTCGGACGCGGACGAGCCCGTGCTCCCCTCCCGCTCCGGAGTGACCACCGTCCTTCGCCCCGGCCGACGTCGAATCACGAGCAGCACCTGAGCCCGTTCCGCCCCAGCTTCCGACGATAGTATCCGGGCAGCGGTGGATAAGATTTCGGTGCAGTCGCGCGCCCCTCAGCGCGATCGACCGCTGCTTGCAGATCGGCGGCGCACGGCTGGGGACAGCTTCGTTCGGGTGCTCATGGCAGGACCCCTGGTTCGCCCCCGACCGGTCGGGCGCTGCCGCCCCGAGCCCCGGCGCACGTTCACCCGCCCGGGGCCGAGCGGGACGGCTCCCGACCCGCTCCGCGAACACAGTGCTTCGTTCTGTCTTGCGCAGAGACCAAGCGTTAGTGACGCTCCAATCACTGCTCATTACCCGCTCGGGCCGGCGATGATCGACCCTCAGGAGGATCCCGTAAGTCGGGTCCGCTCTGGTCCTCCCCGGAGCCAGCAGGTCATTTCTTAATGGATACGGTCTGCTTCCCTCGGATAAGCTGGCTGCTGCCAGAAGCGGGGTCGCAAACCTGCCCTGCCCGGGGACACACGAGGGAAGAAACATATGGCGTCCATCACGCATACTGCCCAGGCCTTCCTCGAAGCCTGTGAGTCCGGTGGAGGATGGCAGGGATGTGTCGCCTACTGTCACCCTGATGCGAGCTTCGCATGCCAAGCCGACGCGCTGGCCGATATCCGGACCCTTCAGGCCTACACAGAGTGGATGAAGCGGCTGCTCGGCTTTATGCCGGACGGCCGCTACACCCTGAAGTCCTTCGCCGCCGATGAGGCCCGGCGCAACGTCGTGGCTTTCGCGACTTTTCATGGCACCCACACCGGCGAGGGCGGCCCGATGCCGCCGACCGGCAAGCATACGGATACGGACTACGTCTATGTGATGGACTTCGATGGCGAGAAGATCCGGCACATGACGAAGGTCTGGAACGATGGCCGGGCCATTCGTGAGCTGGGCTGGACAGGCTAAGGCGCGGCGCTTCGATCTGTGGGCAGGCGCTCGGGCAGGGTTACGCCTACACCGGAGGACCGGATGCCGCCTGTGGACGGTGACGCGAACGGATGACAGCTCCGTCGGGGCACTCATGGAGGGGTTCCCAACCGCCGTGCGGACAGGACAGCGCAGGAGAGGTTCAAAATGGCGGCCTCGCCGCAGCCTTGAAGGGAACCGCCTGCGCTCACCTGAAAGCTCAGGTCCAACTCTGGTGCCAGGACAAGGCGCGAGTAGGCCAGAAGGGTCGCAGTGCCCGCATCTTGTACGAGCGGCTGCTGCTCGAGCGGCATCATCGACAAGCGGCACGCCCCGATCTGAATCTTCGGGGTTATCCGCCCTGGCACCGACTAGGCCTATGCCGTCGTGCTTACTGGGGTCGGCACGGCGGCTATGCAGGCCTTCCTCGACCGCTTCGCCCGGTATTATGGCGCTGAGCCGACATGGTCCGAGGTCGGCCGAAAGGAGCCTGTCCGCTTTCCGGTCGGGATCCCGAAAAGCAGCTACAACCGCAGCGATCTTCCCGATGCGCGGACGAGGACCGCTTGAGACGGTGCGCCAGAAAGACTGGCGAGGGTCTAGCACGGGCGACCGATTGGACCGCGGCGAAGCAATGCTTCCGCTCAGCCGCTTGTCTCAAGTTGCGCAGGAAGAAGAATCATCACGATTGTGCCGCTAGCCGAATACGGCAAGGCTGTCTTCCGGCGCCTGCTCCCGCCGCTCGACCAAGCCGTAGTCCCGCAGCACCGCCGCCACCCTCAGCCGGTACCCTGCGAAGATCCCGTCGCGGCCCGCGGTTTGCGAGACCCGGTGCATCGCATGGCAGCGCCAACCCGCGACCGCTTTCTCACTCTCCCAGAAGGACAGGCTCAGCAGTTTCTGGGGATTGGTCAGGCTGCGGAATCGCTCGATCGAGATAAAGCCGGGCATTCTCTCCAGCTCTGGGCGTAGCCGGGCGGCGTGGTCCAGGTATTCGTCCAAGCGCCCCTCGGCAGGCTCGACCTCGAAGATGACCGCAATCATGGCACTCCTTCCTCTATCACCCTGCAATACCGTCAACGTGGCTTCTCAAGCTGCCACGTCAGGTGCGGCCCCACCGTGGGCCATTCGGGCGCTGTCACGCTGCAGACACAGGTATCACGGATCATGCCGACCCTCATGCGCACGAGGTGGCCCGTGGCTAGGCTTTTCAGCATGACGCGGTGGGGGTCGTCTTGATGGCCGACCCCCCGCACTGGTCGGACCCGAACTAGCCTCAGAGGTGACGTGCTTCATCCGTTATGGCCCGTAAGTTATCCCGTGGGCTTCGGAGAGGGCTTCGTCGAGGCGGCGCCCTCCTTGGTACCGATCCAGCCGCACAGGCCGCTCTACTTCTGGCAGGAGTTGCGGGCAGGGCTCGGGTGCGCCGATGACCATGTGCACGGGCAGGCGCTCTGCGTAAATCGGCAGGGCGTAGTCTTCATCATCGTCCGCCACACCCTTCGCACGGATCTTGGCTGAGGCGCGCTCGATCTTCATTGTCACGACCGTGGAGGCCTTGGTCTCCTGCTGCGTGGTCGGGCGCAGTCCGGCCGTGCGGCCCGGGAAGAAGCGGTCAACCATCATGACGAGTGCGCGCCGCTTCTCTTCCGGATCGGTCACGAGGCGGGCGTTGCCGAAGGCCATCACTGAGCGGTAGTCGGCCGAGTGGTTGAAGCCGCTGCGGGCGAGGACGAGGCTATCGAGGTGGGTAACGGTCAGGCAGGCGGGCTGCCCCTCGGACAGGTTCCGCAACATGCGGCTGGCGCTGCTCCCGTGCCAGTAGAGGTGCGTGTCTTCACGCCAGAAAAGGGTCGGTGTGCAGTAGGGCCGGCCCTCCACGGCGTAGGACACGTGACAGAGCGCGGCGGCATCGAGCAGGCGGTGGACTGTCTCGTGGTCATAAGCTCCGCGGTGGTGGAGGCGCTTGACCCGGTTCACCTGATCCACGGGATAGCTCGGAGCGGTGGTGGCAGACATAGGGCTTCCCTCAGCGTTGCGAGGAAGACCATCACCCATCAAATTGGTCGCCGCGAGGGCCAATTCAGGGCACGACATGCCGACCAATGTTGGAAAGACCGCCATCGTGCTGGATCTGCCCCTGCTCCTCGATGGAGCGGATGGAAGCCAGTCCAGCCGGGTGCATGCTGGGCTTCGTACGGCCATCCTGAGCGGGAGGCTGCCCGCGGGTCTGCGGCTGCCCTCAAGCCGATCTCTCGCGGCCCAGGTCGGCGTGCGCCGCAATGCCGTGGTTGCCGCCTATGAGCAGCTTTTGAGCGACGGGCTGGTTGAGGCCCGGGTCGGGGCGGGCACCTTCGTGGCGGCCCGGGTGCCACGTGGGCCAGCGTTGGCTTACCCTGTGCCAGTCCTTCCACCGGTCGCAGGACGGGGCGCCTTCGCACTCGGGCAAACCCACCCCAACCCCGTGCTCCAGCGCCGGTTTGGGCAGCTTGTCCGGCGCTCCATGGCGGAGGGAGACCCGCTACAGTTCGGCTATGGCGATCCGCGCGGGAGCGAGGTGCTCCGGCAGGCCATCGCAAGGTACCTGGCGGCCACGCGGGGTATCGCTTGCGATCCCGGCTGCATCCTTATTACTAGCGGAACACAGGCAGGGCTGCGGCTCTGCTCCGAGATGCTCATGGCTCCTGGCGACCGGGCCTGGATGGAGGACCCGGGGTATCCCGCTGTCAGGCGTACCCTGGAAGGGTTGGGCGCTCGGCTCGTTCCCGTGCCTGTCGACAAGGACGGACTGGACGTCGCGGCGGGGCGGCGGCAGGCCGAGGATGCGCGGCTGGCCTATGTCACGCCATCTCACCAGTTCCCGACGGGCGTGACGATGAGCATGGCGCGCCGTCTCGCCCTTCTCGACTGGGCGCACGAGACTGGGGCCTGGGTGTTGGAGGACGACTACGACAGCGAGTTCCGCTTCGCCGGAGCGCCGCTCACGGCGCTCGCTGGGATCGACGGCTGGGGGCGTGTGATCTACTTCGGAACCTTCTCCAAGACGCTCTTCCCGGGCCTGCGCATCGGCTACGTGGTCCTTCCCCCGGCGCTTATTGCCCGAGCCGTCGCCGCGCGGACGATGACGGACCGCTTCCCCCCGGGCGTTCTGGAAGGTCCGCTGGCGCAGCTGATCTCGGACGGTGACTTCGCTGAGCATGTCCGCCGGATGCGCTCGCGCTACCGCGCGGCCCGCGACCTCCTGGCCGAGAGCCTCGTGCAGGCGTCCGGTGGGATGCTCGAGGTAAGGGTTCCCGACCAAGGCCTGCACCTTGTCGCCACGCTGCCCGAAGGGCTGCCACCGGACGCGGCAGAAAGGATCCGCAGGGGGGCCGGAGTGGAAGGGCGGCTCCTCTCGGAAACACGGATGATGCCTGGAGGGCCGGACGGCTTCGTGCTCGGCTACTCCGGGCATGCGCTCGCGGCCTTGAGGGAAGCCGCCAGCCGGCTCGGCCAAGCGGTGCAGACCTATCATCGGCTGCCGCAGGAGTAAGAAGGAAAGCGCCGGGCGGGAGATCAGGATGGGGAGGCTGGGAGAAGCCGTGGGCCTATATGTCCGCTTCCAAGCCTTCTCGAGACGCCCAAGCTAGTCAGCTATGGGCGCGAAGCCGCCATGGCCGAGAGCGGAATGGCGGCTTTCAAGTTGCCCGCGGAGTAAAGCTGCCTACCGCCTGTCCGGGTAGCGCCACGAGTGGTATGCCTTGGTGGGCGACGAGGCTATTCTTCAGCGGGACGGTACCCATTTCTTGGCGAGGCATGGCGGCGCGCCATTGTTGGCGGAATACACTGCTACCCCCGCAGTGCTTGGCCAATAGCGTTGCGGCTGGTCACGGCTCGAATTGATCGGCCCACCGTCCCATCAATGCTAGAGTGCCCACCCCATGTGGGAGTGCCGCCTTTGATCGAGCAGTATGGCTGGTCCGATGTGCTGCGGGTGGCCTTTGAGCCGCATGCACGCGCCGGCCACCTTCCCGGGCGTATCATCATCCAGCAGCGCGAGGCGCATTTGGTGGTCACGGATGGCGGCAACCTGAGCGCCAGAGTCTCCGGCCGCCTGCGCCACGAGGCTCGGGAGGCGGGCCATCCGGCCGCCGGCGACTGGGTGGCTTTGACGGCAAACCCCAGCGCAGGGACAGCCACCATCCATGCCGTCCTGCCCCGTCGCACGGCTTTCGTGCGACGGGCGGCCGACAGCCTGCAGACACTGCAGGTCATCGCCGCCAACATCGACATCGTCTTCGTTGTCACCTCGATGAACGCCGACCTCAATCCACGTCGACTTGAGCGTTTTCTCGCGGCGGCCTGGCAGAGTGGTGCGCGGCCGGTGGTGGTGTTGACCAAGGCCGATCTGTGCGAACAAACCGAGGGCCAGGCCGCCGAGATAGCCGCCCTGGCGGCAGGCTGCCCGGTGCTCGTCGTTTCGGCGCGCCAGGGTCTTGGCCTGAGCGGCTTGCATGATCACATCCCGCCGGGCGAGACGTGCGTGCTGATCGGCTCATCGGGCGTTGGTAAATCCACCCTGGTGAATGCCCTGCTGGGCGAGGAGCGAATGGCGACCCAGGATATCCGCGCCGCGGATGCTCGGGGGCGCCACACCACTAGCTATCGCCAGCTCGTTCTACTTCCTGGCGGAGGGCTGATCCTCGATACGCCTGGCATACGCGAAGTGGGCCTGATTGACGCGGATGAGGGTCTCAGTACGGTCTTTGAGGATATCGAAGAGCTGGCTCGGAATTGCCGATTTCGCGACTGCGGGCACAGCAGCGAACCGGGCTGTGCGGTGCGCGGCGCGGTGGACGAGGGCCTTCTCGACGCCGGCCGCTGGGCGCATTTTCAGAAGCTCAGCCGGGAACTGGCGGCGTTGGGGGTGACGAAAGATCGCATGGCGCACGAGGTCGAGCGCCGTCGTTTGGCTGCGTTGCAAAAAGTGTATCGGTCGACGAAGAAAGATCTGCGTAATCTGCGTTCGTAACTCTGTCAGCAGTTGATGCATACGAGTCAGGGCGCATAGTGCAAAGAAGCCCGTTCTGCCCAACCGCGCCGCTCGCGCACCCACGCCCGGCCCATCCGCTCTTGGGACGCGCTCGCCATCCTCAGGGTCGCGCTGTACCCAGGCGCCATAGCGAGGTTATCTCCTGAAGCCGTGCGGCATGCAGCGGGTCATTGGCGTCGAAGGTTTTGCCATGCCGCGGCCGGGTATCGAGCCGCTCGATGACCGCCAGCCCAGCTGCCGCGATCATACCCAGCAATTGGTCGCGGCTGCGTAGGCCGAGATGTTCTGCAAGATCGGAGAGGATCAGCCAGCCTTCTCCGCCCGGGGACAGGTGCCCCGCCAATCCGTCCAGGAAGCCGCGCAGCATGCGACTGTCTGGATCGTACACCGCCTGCTCAAGTGTCGAGGACGCCTTGCCCGGCAACCAGGGCGGATTGCATACCGCCAGAGCGGCGCGTCCTGGAGGGAACAGGTCGGCTTCTCGTACCGTAACCTGTCCGGACAGGCCCAGCCGCTCGACATTGGCGCGTGCGCACGCCAGGGCGCGCGGCGATAGGTCGGAGGCGAGTATCGTCGGTACGCCGCGGCGGGCCAGCAAGGCTGCCAGCACGCCGGTGCCAGTGCCGATGTCGAAGGCAGTCCCGCCCACCGGCAATGGCGCACGCGCGACCAAGTCGAGGTACTCGCCGCGGAGCGGCGAGAACACGCCGAAGTCTGGGTGAATCGTCGCACCCCCCAGGGCCGCGATGGGCACACCCTTGCGATGCCATTCGTAGGCACCCACCATGCCCTGCAACTCGCGCAGCGGTACCACAGCGTCGCCCACGGGTGTGTCGAGCGCGTGATGCAAGGCCGCGCGCACATCCGGGGCACGCCGCAAGGGAATCGCCTCGGCAGCATCGAGCGGGATCAGCACCATGCCCAGGATGCGCGCGCGAAGTGCTTGGCCCTGCCGATAGCGGTTGAAGCGCTCGCGCATGGGCATATCGTTGGGCAGGCGGCTGCGTAGTGCGCGCTTGTCCAGGCGACGCGCCAGCGCCTGAAGCAGTTGCCGGGCGTTCTGGAAGTCGCCACGCCAGAGCAGCCCGACACCCTCGCAGGCCAGACGGAAAGCATCGTCAGCGCGAACCGTATCATCAACGGCTTCGACGCGGCGGGGAGGAAGGGCGCCCGACGCAGACAGCCAAGCCGCGTCATGGGCGGTGGTGCCTTCTGCCCATTCCAGGCGGGGCACACTCATAAGCCCTGCAACGCGCCCACGGCGCACAAGGAGGCAAAAGGGGGCATCAGCGGTGTCTCTCGAACGGGTACCCGTATCTAACGCGATCCGCCCGACGCCACGGCAGATCACGTCCCTGAGCCGGGGCGGATTGTCCAGCAACGGGGGAAAGAGCCTGACCAGGGTGACATAGGTGGTGAGCCGAAAGGCGAGAAGAGGGACACCACGCATCGATGCGGAATGTCTGCTCTCAAGCTCTTTCGTTCCGATAATCGAACGGGCGGAACTGGCCGGGAGCTACCACTCCGCTCTCAGGCGAACCGCTCGGCAGAGCAGATGTTCATCTGTACTGGATTCGACCTCTGGTCAAAGCGCGGTAGAAGGATGGACCGTGCGGATCTTGCTCTCGGTCCTGCATAGGCTCTGTGCGGCATCGTCACGCTCGCTTCCGAGCATTCACTCATTAGCGCCTACCCTCGGCAGTGGAGTGCTCGCCGTTGAGGGCCACGGCACGAGGCCAACTTCCCTCCGCCACCATCTCGGCGACACAGTCGCGCATGAGTCCCGCGATGCGGGCGACAGCATCCGAGCCCGCGCGTCCTCTGGCGCGGGCGAGGAAGCGCTGCAGGCGGAGGTCGCCGATCGGCACCGCCTTCAGCGTTCCGGCCTCCAGCTCCGCCCTGACGACGGCTGCCACCTCCACCATCGGTCCCACGCCGGCCAGGACGAGCTGCCGTCCGACGACCGCCGTGTCGACCTGGGCGAGCGGCGATAAGGCCTGCCCCGCCTGGGCCTGCGCCGCCATCAGCATGCGCTGCATGGGACCATCCGGAGGGCCGGTGACCACCAGCGGCAGATGGCCCAGCGCGGCGAGTTCCAACCTGTCCCCGATCAGCCGAGGGTCATCGCGCAGCCCAATGAGGCAGACCGGCTCCTCCAACAGCGGCGTCAAAAGGAAGCGGGACGGATCGGTCGGGCCGTTCAGGATGGCGACGTCGACCCGCCCCTCGTGGATCCAGCTCTCCAGCACGGGGCTGGCCGCCGTCGTGATCCGTAGCCGGACATTCGGGTAGCGGCGGAGGCTCAGGGCGGCCAATCGCCCTCCGAAGAGCTCGGCCACGCTCGGGGAGAAGCCGAGGGCCACCGTGCCCTGGGGCTCCCTCGGCTGCGCGTGCGCCTCCTCCAGTAAGGCCTTCGCCTCTGCGAGCACCGCCTCGGCCCGGGCCAGCAGCACCTCTCCCTCGGGTGTCAGGGCGACACCGCGGGCATGGCGCTCCAGCAGCTGGACTCCGAGCTCCGCCTCCAGCTTCGCGACCTGCCGGCTGAGCGCGGGCTGCGCCACCCGCAGCAGGGCTGCGGCCCGCCCGAAGTGCCGCTGGCGTCCAACGGCCGTGAAGTAGCGGAGCTGGCGTAATTCCAAGCGCGGTAATCCATGCCGGTCCGGCATCAGGCCTGTAGCCCGATGGTCTTGGACTTCCCGGGCATGGTGGCGCGATGGTGTCCGGAAATAAAGTTGTCCGGTGTCACGCCGGCCGACACCCGGAGGAGACAGCCAGCCGATGCCGACCGACACATCATCTACCTTTCGCGAGTCGGTACCGGGTGGGGTGGGGCAGAACGCTGCGGCAGGGCATAGCCGTCGTGCGCTCCTCGGCGTCTCCCTTCTAATCGGGGGTGCAGCCCTGGCGCGCCAGGCCGCGGCACAGGACCCCTGGCCCTCCCGCCCTGTCAGCATCGTCGTGCCCGGGCCCGCCGGCGGCACCGGGGACGTGATTTCCCGCTCCATCGTGCCGATCCTACAGGTGTCCTTCGGGCGGCCGGTCGTGGTGGACAACCGCCCCGGGGCGAACGGCGAGGTGGGCACTCGCTTCGTAGCCCGCAGCGCGCCGGACGGGTACACGCTGCTCATGGGCTCGATCGGCCACTTCGCCATCAACTTCGCCTTGCGCCCGAACCTGAGCTACGACCCGGTGAAGGACTTCGACCCGATCACCCTGGTGGCGACTACGCCTAACGTCCTCGTTGTCAATCCACAGAACCCAGCCCGAGACTTGGCGTCGCTCGTCGCCTGGATGAAAGCCCGGGGAGACCGGACCTCCTACGCGACGAGCGGTGTGGGCTCCTCCGACCAGCTGACGATGGAACTGTTCAAGCAGCTGACCGGCACGCAGGCCCAGCATGTGCCCTATCCTGGTGGCCCACCGGCCCTGACTGACGTGATGGCGGGGAATGTCGAGATGGCCTTCTTCAACCTCGGCAACGTCACGAACCACGTGCGCGAGGGACGGCTGCGGGCCATCCTTATCACCTCAGCGGAGCGCTCACCTCTCCTACCGGAGGTGCCGACGGGGGTGGAGGCCGGGTTGCGCGACCTCGTCGTGACCTCCTGGCAGGCGATAATGGTGCCGGCTGGTGTACCGGCGCCGCTTGTAGCGCGGCTGCACGGGGACATCACCGCAGCCCTGCGCCAGCCGCAGGTCGTGCAGCGCATGGCAGAGATCGGCTTCACCGTATCCGCCAGCACGCCGCAGGAATGCCGGGCTTTCCAGGTGGCGGAGATCGGCCGCTGGAAGGCGCTGATCGAGCGCCAGGGCATCCGAGCGGAGTAGGAGCGCATGACGGACGAGGCCGATCTCCTGCTCGCCGTGGGCAACCACTTGGCGGGCCTGTCCCGGCACCAGGAGCTGCTGGACGAGGGTGCCAAGCTCCTCCGCCCCGCAGAGACGGCGGCTTCTTACCGCCTACTGGCGCGCGGCTCCGGCAGCAGCCCCAATCCGGGGCTGGTCGAGGTGGCTGCCGGAAGCGGAGCCCGAATCGAGGGCGAGTTGTACGCATTGCCGCCGGGCGCGGTGGACCGGCTAGCCTTTTTCGTCCACCCGCCCATCCGGCTGGGCCGCGTACAACTGGAGGACGGGACGGTGGTGCACGGGTATCTCTGTGACCCCGCCGAGGCCGCGGGGGCGCGAGACATCAGCGATCTCGGCGGCTGGCGCGCGTTCCTGGCCCGCCTGAAGATGGAGTAGGCATCGTGCGCGTCGTTTTTGTCCTGTTCGATAGCCTCAACCGCCACGCGCTGGGCGCTTATGGCGGCACGGCCGTGCCGACGCCGAACTTCAACCGGCTTGCCCGGCGCGCAGCTGTATTCGACACGCATTACGTCGGCAGCCTGCCCTGCATGCCCGCGCGGCGGGACCTGCACACGGGGCGGCTGAACTTCCTGCATCGCGGCTGGGGGCCGCTGGAGCCCTACGACATCTCCTATGCCGCGCTGCTGGGGAAGGCGGGCGTGTACAGCCATCTCATCTCCGACCACTTCCACTACTTCGAGGATGGCGGCGCCACCTACCACCAGCGCTACTCCAGCTGGGAGTACATACGCGGCCAGGAGAAGGACAAGTGGAAGGCGTTGGTGGAGCCGCCGCTGGAGCGGTTCAAGGCCATGTACCATGCGCTTCAGCATCCGGCGGAGCCGACGGACGGACGGCTGAACTACATGGTCAACCGAGAGTACATGAAGGAGGAGGCCGACTTTCCCAGCGTCAAGTGCTTCGACGCCGCGCTGGATTTCCTTGCCACCAACCGGCATGCTGATCGCTGGCTGCTGCACCTCGAGACCTTCGACCCGCACGAGCCCTTCTACGCCCCGCCCCGGCTGCGAGATCGATTCCAGACAGGCTACGAGGGGCCGATCCTCGACTGGCCCCGCTACAAGCGGGTGACAGAGTCACCCGCCGAGATCGCGGAGATCCGCGCGAACTATGCCGCCCTGCTCACCTTGTGCGACGAGCAGCTCGGCCGTCTCCTCGATGTGTTCGACGAGGGAGACCTGTGGAAGGACACGGCTCTTATCGTGACCACCGATCATGGATTCCTTTTCGGGGAGCATGAATGGTGGGCGAAGAATGTGATGCCGTTCTACGAAGAAGTTTCGCGAATCCCGTTGTTTTTCTGGCATCCCTCACACCAGTCCAGCGGGCGGCGGAAGGCACTTACTCAGACCATAGACCTGATGCCGACAATCCTCGAGTGCTTCGGGGTGGAGGCACCATCCGTGGTGACCGGCCGCTCCCTCCTGCCCGTCCTCGATGGTGATGCCAAGCTCCGGGACGCCGCGATCTTTGGCATGTTCGGCGCGGCGGTGAATGTGACGGACGGGCGCTACACCTACTTCCGCTACCCGCCGGACATGTTGACGCAGGAACTGAACGAGTACGTGCTCATCCCGCTCCATCAGAAGAACTTCTTCGCTACGGAGGAGCTGGCCGGAGCCAGCCTCGTGGAGCCGTTCGGGTTCACCCAGGGCATGCCGTTGCTGAAAGTGCCGGCGCGCCCCGGGCAGAAGACGCGGGAGCCGCCGCATGGGCTCTTCGACGAGGCGCGGACGGCTCTTTACGACCTGGCGGCAGATCCCGGCCAGTCCTCGTCTATCGTGGACGAAGACGTAGTCGCCCGCCTGACGGCGAGCATGGTCAAGGCGATGCGCCTCCATGAAGCGCCGGACGAGGCGTTCCGGCGCCTGGGTCTGGAGCCGCCTCGAACCGCTCGCCATGGCCAGAGCAATTCGGAGGCCTCGGAATGACGCCGTCACGATGGCTCACCCGGCTGATGCTGCTCCTCGCGTGGAGGTGGCGGGGGCGTTATCGGCCAGAGCGGCGCTACATGCGCGGCCACTGAGCTGGCCAGACCGAGTGCGCGCCTGGAACAGTCCTTCTCCACCTTGCGCGGGCATCTGCCTCGATTGAGGATGCCCCACCGGTGGGAGGCGAGGGCGATCTCGTTCCCAGCGTTGCAAGGTTGCGGTGTCCGCTTTCGAGCAGCACGCCAAGGTCACTGAATGGCGGAGCTGGGCGCGTTGCAGCGTGAGGAGCCATCTGGGGCGGCTCGGGATGGGGTGCCGCCCCGAGCCGGTTGGAACGTCCCACTCAGGCGGTCAGATCTCGGTGGCCTCGGACAGGGTGAGGGCATGCTCGGCGGCAACACCGAGGTACCGCACCGTGCTCTGCAGATTCGTATGGCCGAGCAGGATCTGCACGGCTCGCAGGTTGCCGGTCCGCTTGTGGATGAGGGCGACCTTGGCCCGGCGCAGGTTGTGGGTGCCATAAGCTGACCAGCCCAGCCCGACAGCCTCGACCCATTCACCAAGGAGGCTGGCATACTGGCGGGTGCTGAGGCGCTGGCCTCTCCGCGACCGGCTCGGGAACACATGGTCGTCCAGCGTGCCGCCACGGAGTTCCAACCATGCCAGCACGCTGTCGCGGGTCTGGCCGGTGAGCTCGAGCTGCACCGGTTGCTCGGTCATCCGCTGGATGACGGTCGCGCGGTGGCGGGCGATGCCGCTCACGGCCAGCTGGCCAACGGTCAGCCGGACCAGGTCGCAGCCCCTGAGCTTGCTACCGACCGCCAGGTCGAACAGGGCCAGGTCGCGAAGCCGCTGCTCCCGCTGCAGATGAAAGCGGATGGCCCAGACCTGCCCGGGCTTGAGGGGCGGCTTGGGACCGATGAGGCGTCCCTTGTTCCAGGGCATGACCGGCCGCGTATGTGGGGGTGGAACACCCGCATGGTCGTGTTGCACAGCACATCTCCTGAGCCGCGGGATTGCGGCTCGGGAGAAAGGGGGCGGGGTGAGGCTGGATCGCCGGAAGCGGACGGGCAGCTTTGGAGGACCGTCGGGTAGAAACGGCCATCCGGTACCGTGTACCGAGTCCAGGACGATCATGGGTTGGTCGTCTGCCGTCGTTCAGCCGCCACTCGCCGACTTGGGGCGGGCTGGTCAACTACGTTCCGGGCCCCGTTGGGTGCGAGCAAGAGGAAGGCAAAGGAACGCACCTTGTAATCGCCCCCTCACATAGCGACTTACCATCCACATGGATGGCGACAGGATGGAAAAAGATGGGAGGGAATGTGCACGAGCTGCGGCCCAAGTCGGGCGGCGATACCGAGAAGATCACGGTCAACCTCGGCTTTGTCGACCTCGGCCACATAGACCTATTGGTCCAGGACGGCTTCTACTCCAATCGCACCGACTTTATCCGGACCGCAATCCGCAACCAGATCGAGCGGCATGCTGAGGTGGCGAAGCAATCCGTCACCCGAAGGAGTCTGGATCTCGGGCTGCGCCATTTTGGGCGGAAAGAACTCGAGGCGGCCCACGCAGCCGGGCAGATGCTGAACATCCGGGTGCTGGGCCTCGTCACCATCGGAGAGGACGTTACGCCGGAACTCGCCCGCTCCACGATCGCCTCGCTTTCCGTGCTCGGCGCCCTTCAGGCCAGCCCGGCCGTGAAGGCCGCCCTGACCGACCGAATGGCCTGACGACCCGAGCGAGCCGATATCGCCCTCTAAGCCCCGCAAACTGTCCCAACCCTGGCAGGACGACCGGTTTCTCGACGCGAGAAGCTGGCGCGTATGCCTGCGTCCGAAAGATGACCCCATGAACGCCATTCCCATCACCCTACCAGCCCATGTCCTTGAGGCCACTCGACTGACACGTGAGGGCCGCCTCTCCGAAGCGATGGCACTCCTGCAGGGCCATTCCCGGGGTGAGCTGGGGGGTGTTTCTCCCGCTGCGTCGTGCGGTGCGCCAAGCGCGCCTGCCGGGCTCGGGATCCCGCGAACCTTCGACGTGGACCCCGAGACGGGCACGTTGACGGGGGCACCTTCCTCCTCACCTGCCGGTCGGGTTCGGGGTTGGGGGACCGGGACCGGCATGCGCTCCGCCGCAGTGCACGGAATGCCGGTAACACCGACTCCACAGGCCCTTCGCGGCCTGTTCGACGGGCTGAAGCCAAGCGGGCTCGATCTCGGACTGCATGGCTTAGCTGGCCGTTCTTCGGGACAGGCCGCTCCTCTCACACCGGAGGGTGCCCAGTTCCTGTTGGCATCCTTCTCCAGCGATGCCGGCAGTCGCGACTACAAGCTCTACGTCCCGAGCTCCTACCGCGGCGAGCCCGTCCCGCTGGTCGTCATGCTCCATGGCTGCACCCAGTCCCCGGACGACTTCGCCACGGGCACCGGGATGAACGTCCTGGCTGAGGAGCACGCCTTCCTCGTCGCCTACCCGGCGCAACCGGCCTCTGCGAACGCGCAGAAGTGCTGGAGCTGGTTCAGCCCGAGCGATCAGGAACGCGGCCGCGGGGAACCAGCACTTATCGCCGGCATTACCCGTCAAGTCATGCGCGACTGGGCGGTCGATCCGGCGCGGGTCTATGTGGCCGGACTCTCAGCTGGTGGCGCCGCGGCCGCCATTATGGGAGAGGCCTATCCCGACCTCTATGCCGCGGTGGGGGTCCACTCCGGCCTCGCCTGCGGCGCCGCGCGCGACATGCCCTCGGCCTTCGCTGCCATGCGCGGAGGTGCCGTGGGGACCGCGCGGCGAAACATCGGCGCAGGGGCGGGTGCCCCTCGCAGCCGGGTTATGCCGACCATCGTGTTCCACGCGGATCGCGACACGACGGTGCACCCGGTCAACGGTGACCAGGTGGTGGCGCAGGCCGGAGCCGCCGCCGGTGGGAGCCTCCTTCGCACGACAACCGAGCGTGGGCAGGTTCCGGGAGGGCACGCGTACAGCCGTACCCTTCACAGTAGCCCGGATGGTGGGACGGTGCTGGAGCAGTGGGTCGTGCACGGCAGTGGCCACGCGTGGTCCGGCGGGAGTGCTGCTGGGTCTTACACCGATCCGCGGGGGCCCAACGCCTCCCGTGAGATGCTCCGGTTCTTTCTCGATCACTCTCACCCCTTGGCCCGTGCGTAAAGCTGAGAGGATCTCGGGCGGAAGTGGCGACCGGAGGCGGTGGAGACGGCCGCCCGGTCCAGGCGTTGGTGAACCGTTCAGTCCATCGAAGCCGAACGGACAGCCATCCTTGCAGACCGGTCCACCAGCGCCCAGCCCACCTCCGTCGTGCTAGGGGACTTGTTCCTGCGGGTCCCCGCCGAGCACGTCACGCTGGAGTGGCTCCTCCGGGGCTTAGCGGATCGCTCATTCGGCGTGCTCCTGCTTCTGCTGACGCTCCTCGGCGCCCTCCCCGGCGTGTCGGTCGCGGCTGGTCTGCTTCTGCCCATCCCGGCCTACCAGATGCTCCGGGTTCATCCGGGCCCGGTTTCCCCCACTCCGTCGCGAGGCGCCCGATCGCGGCCCGGCGGCTCACCTCGCTCGTCCGCGGCGTCGTTCCGGCGCTGTGATTGCTGGAGCGCGTCGTTCATCCGCGCTGGACCACGCCCTTCGAGGCCACCAAGCGCGTGGTGGGCGCGGCGGTGCTGCCCGTGAGCGTCGCCTTCCTCGTGCCGCTGCCGCTCAGCAACATCGCGCCCGCCGCGGTCGTGGCCCTCATCGCCTTCACTTGTCTCGAGCAGGACGGCCTGCTGCTCCTGGTTGGGCTGCTCACCCGCTGGCTGGCCCGGCGGGCGCAGCCATCCGCGCCTGAGAAACGTTGAGCGCGGCGGGCTGGGTGACTGGCCTACTCTAGGAGGAGCTCGCCCGTGACTGTCATCGTCTCCGTGAAGATCAACGACGGCGTCGTGATGGCGGCCGACAGCGCGGGTACCATGCCCAGCGGGCAGGTCTATGCCCACGCGAACAAGATTTCGAACCTCTATGAGGGCCTGCCGATCGGCGCGATGTCCACCGGTGCAGGGGGCATCGGCAACGAGTCGTTGGAGACGCTCCTGAAGGACCTCCGGCGGCGCTTCGCCGGATTGGACACCACGCGCCCGGACTGGCGGCTGGACCCGGCAGCCTACACCTTGGAGGAGGTTGCGCGGCGGCTGCGGGCATTCGTCTTTGAGGAGAAGGTCCTGACCTGCGGCGAGGATACGGCCCTGCAACTGCGGGTCTGCGGCTACTCCGCCGGACGTCCGCTGGCCGAGGTATGGGAGGTCAACATCGCCGGAGGTGCCTGCCCGGCACCGCGCTGTATCATGGATGAGGGGTCATTCGGCGTGCTGTGGGACGGGCAGTACGAGGCCCTGAACCGCCTGATCCTCGGGACCGGCTTCGAGATCGGGGCGGCGCTCGCCCGGCATGGGGTTCCCGCGCATCAAGTCCCGACGTTGCAGGCAAGCCTTGTCGGGGACCTCTACGCCACGCTCTCGGTCCCGGCGATGCCGATCCAGGACGCGATCGACCTTGCGCGCTTCCTCGTCGAGACAACCATCGGCTTCGTGCGCTTCGCGGTTTTCCTCCCCAAGTCCGTCGGCGGCGCGGTGCAGATTGCCGCGATCACCAAGCACGAGGGCTTTCGCTGGGTGCAGCAAGGCTCCCCTCGTGGAACGGAGTTCGGGTAAACCCAATGCCGGACGGGACAGAGGTTGGCTGCTACGTCGACCCCGATCCTGGTCTGCCCAGAACTGATTCGCAGAACGTCAGCTACCGAGCTCTGGTATCTCGTTCCGAAGCTCGGCGGCCTCAGCCGTAACTTCTTCGGAGATCCTCGCGAGCGTTCCCTCAAGCGCCTGCGGCGACTTACGCGCGCCTGGATGCCCGCTGGCCTGTAAGGCTTCCGGTTGCAGCCGGTACTTCCTCCTGGTTTCACGGATCAGGTCCGTATCGTTGATCTTGTCCATGCTGGCTTTCCCGATGCTATTGATTGAGTAGACGCTCCAGACACTCCAGGGAGCGGATCCGGCTCTTTTCGGAGTTGGATCCGCCTTGCTGCGGGCAGCTTCGCCCGGCGATCGGCCATAGGCCTCCCATATGTTCGAAGAAGGGTGCTGTCGCCCCTTCGAGGAGCTAAGGCAAAGCCTGCACCCGTTGATGCCGGTGCCTTGTATAGGTGTGCTCCCTGCCCCAAATGGGGTACTGTTGCACCACCAAAAGATTTTTCGCGACCTTGTGTGTCTCTCCGTGGACGATGGTGATGCGGCGCTTCGCTAGGAGCGGCGCTGCCCTCTCTTTCGCGGGGCACGTCATTCAGCAGTGTTACTCTTAGTAGGCGCGGCTACGGCCCAAGTCTGTCTGCCCAGTTGCTGGCCAGGCACAGGCATGCCTCCCCTCGAAGAACTTAGACCCCTTGGAAAACTGGAGAACAGGATGGCCAAAAGTCAGAAGCGGAGCAGCCGGGAAGCCAAGAAGCCGAAGTCGGCTAAGAAGCCTGCGCCTGCGACCAGTTCCTCATTTCTCATCCAGCCGAAGGGTTCGGCAAAGCTGACGGGAGCAGGGCGGTGATGCCCAGGGCCCAAGCCCCACAAGAGCCGCTGGCGGCCGGCGACATGCCATCGACGCGCTTCGAGGTTCGCGATCAGAAGCGGCGAGTGGCGTGCACTGTCTCCGATGAGGCGCTGGAAGCGGTATCCAGCCTCGTGCATCCCTCCTCCGCCCTCCTTCGGCGGCAATCATTCGACCGCTTTCGAGTGCTGATTGACTCGGCCGCGAGGCTGAAGCTGTCCACTATGCCGGATAGCTTTGCGGGCCCGTTAGTGATCCTCTCGGCGGATCTCCGCCGGGTGCCTGCCACGGAGGGCGTCCCGCAATTTGGCAGTTCCTCCTGGACCATGCGGCAGGCCTCGAGATCACGCTGATCCTGACATGTACCGTCGGGAAGGTACCGGGATCTCCTGCAAGCTGTGATAGGCAGAAGGGAACCACGACCTTTCGCAGCCTGGACAGCGTAGCTTGGGGTCGATGTCGGTCCCTAAAGCGTGACTCGCTGACGTGTTCGTCTACCACGCTGACTGTCCTATTGAGCAGATCGTCAGGGTTTCACCTGCGGGGTTAGAAATTGTGGCCGGTGCCGTCCAGGCCAGGGCCTGCTGCCGGCGTCCGGTACTTGCGTCCATGGCGGGGAGTGAAAGGTTCGAGAGATCGAGCATGCCGGCCAGGGTGCCCAGAATCACATGCCTTGCCCAGCGAAGTGTGTGTCAAGCGGCTGGGCGGCCATGCCGGTAGTCTCGTCACCTGACCCGTCATCTGCGCGGGTGGGAGTGGGTGGGCAGGCATTCCTCTGGTCCTTGCAGGGCATGACGGCCCATAGTCCGGCCATGCCGCCATTGACCCTGCCAAGTTCGCCGCCGACCAGATCCTTTCGGTGCTTACCAGACCGCTCGCCCAATGCGCGAAGGATCTGGAGCACGGCGACACCTCGGGC
>JBHTFH010000042.1:0-30699 GCA_042666135.1 Roseomonas sp. GCM10028921
TGCGACGGTCGCCGAAGCCCGGGGCCTTCACGGCCGCGATCTTCAGGCCGCCACGCAGCTTGTTCACGACGAGCGTGGCAAGCGCCTCACCCTCGACGTCCTCGGCCACGATCACCAGCGGACGGCCGGACTGCACGACGGCTTCCAGCAGCGGCAGCATCGGCTGCAGCTGGGAGAGCTTCTTCTCGTGGATCAGGACGTAGGGGTTCTCGAGCTCGGCGATCATCTTCTCCGCATTCGTGATGAAATATGGGGAGACGTAGCCGCGGTCGAACTGCATGCCCTCGACGACGTCGAGCTCGGTCTGGATGGACTTGGCTTCCTCGACGGTGATGACACCCTCGTTGCCGACCTTCTCCATCGCCTGCGCGATCATCTCGCCGATCTCGGTCTCGCCGTTGGCGGACAGAGAACCGACCTGCGCCACCTCGGCGGAGGTGGTGATCTTGCGGGTCTTGGCCTGCAGGTCGTTGACGATCACAGTCACGGCCTTGTCGACGCCGCGCTTCAGATCCATCGGGTTCAGGCCGGCGGCAACCGCCTTCGCGCCCTCGCGGATGATGGCCTGGGCCAGCACCGTCGCGGTGGTCGTGCCGTCACCGGCCAGGTCGTTCTGCTTCGAGGCCACTTCGCGCACCATCTGGGCGCCCATGTTCTCGAACTTGTCGGCCAGCTCGATCTCCTTGGCGACGGTCACGCCGTCCTTGGTGATCCGCGGCGCGCCGAAGCTCTTGTCGAGCACGACGTTGCGGCCCTTCGGGCCCAGCGTCACCTTCACGGCATCGGCCAGGATGTCCACGCCGCGCAGCATGCGCTCACGGGCATTGGCGCCGAACTTGACGTCCTTCGCAGCCATCTATGCGTTCTCCTGCTTCTCGTTGTCTGCTCAGGCGGCCTTGGCGGTCGCGGAGGAGCTCTCGACGATGCCCATGATGTCGGACTCCTTCATGATCAGGAGCTCCTCACCATCGAGCTTCACCTCGGTCCCGGACCACTTGCCGAAAAGGATGCGGTCGCCGGCCTTGACCTCGAGGGCCACGACCTGGCCGGCCTCGTTGCGCGCGCCGGCGCCCACGGACACGACCTCGCCCTCCTGGGGCTTCTCCTTGGCGGTGTCGGGAATGATGATGCCGCCAGCGCTCTTCTCCTCGGCCGTCACGCGACGGACGAGAACGCGGTCGTGCAGGGGACGGAACTTCGTCATGCGATCCTCTCCTGAGCCTTGATCCTGGTTAGACCCGGCCGGCTGGCGCTGCCCTCGGAAAGCCCGTTGGCACTCGCCGCCGGTGAGTGCCAGCGATCTAGGAGATCACCCCCCACCACGTCAAGCCCGGCAGCACTCTCGACGATAGAGTGCCAAAGCATTGATACGAAACATTTATTGTCCCCCGGGCTTCATATCGCATGGCACCATTTGCCCGGGGAGGCGCCCTTGCCGCCCCGATCAGGAGGAAAGGACATGCATCTGCGGGGCATCGAGCGCGTCGTCCGCATCCCCGAATGGCACCTGACCACGGCCGAGATCCTCTACCGGCTGCCGGACCATCCGGCCGTGCTGCAATCCTTCATCTGGCAGAAGGTCGACCGCGCCCCGGCCTTCCCCGAGCTGCACGGCTTCCTCGAATTCTGGCGCAAGGACATAGAGGGGCAGCTCCACTCCGTCCGCGTCGCCTCCGCCGCGCTCTGGCGCCCGGCCGAGTTCACCTATGCCGAGGGCGTGCTGCACCTGCACTGAGGACGGGCGCCCTGCCGCCCCGACGTGGGCGGCAGGCCCTCACGGCCGGGCCAGGCCTGTCAGCCAGCCCAGGAGGAAGGTGAGGGTCACCACGGAGAGGATCGTGCCCAGCAGCACGGCCGCCCCCGCCCGCTCCATCCCCGTGGCGTAGCGGCGAGACATGAGAAAGGCGTTGGCCCCCGTCGGCATGGCCGCGAGGGTGACGGCGACCGCGAGTTCGAGCGCCCCCAGCCCGAGGAGCCGCCCCAGCCCCCAGACCACCGCCGGCAGCGCCACAAGCTTCAGCAGGCTGATCACCAGCGCGTCCGCCCAGTCCCGCCGCATCTGGAAGTCGCGCAGGGAGGCGCCGAGGCAGAAGAGGAGGATCGGACTCGTCCCCCCGCCCAGGATCTCCAGGAAGCGCCGTATGAAGAAGGGCGGAGCGGGCAGGAAGAGAGTCCAGAGATTGCCTAGCAGCACCGCCATTACGATGGGGTTCCGCACCACCGAGCGCAGCGTCGTCCCCAGCACCCGCGCCACGGAGGCGCCCGCGGTCATGCCCGTCTCCGCCACGATGGTCGTCAGCGGCAGCATGATCAGGGAGTAGAGGCCGATGATGGCGGTGGCGGGACCGATCCCCGCCGTGCCGAAGGTGGCCAGCACCACCGGCACCCCCATCATGAGCGTGTTCCCGAAAGAGCAGTTGAGGGCGAAGAGCCCGGATTCGGCGAGGCCGCGCCGCGCCAGGAACCGGGAGGCGAGCAGCGCGGCCCCGTAGGTGACCAGCACGCTGGAGAAGAAGGCCACCTCCAGCCGCCCGCCATGCCCGCCCAGCCCACCGCCCGAGGCCGCCGAGACGAAGAGCAGCGCCGGCGCGCAGAGCCAGTAAGCGAAGTCGTTGATCCCGCGCAGCGCCTCGTCGGAGAGCACGCGCCGCCGCCCCGCGGCATAGCCGAGCGCGATCAGGAGAAAGACGGGGGCGACGAGGTTCAGCACCCCCAGCACGGCGCTAGCCTATCCCCGCCACGAAGTCGCCGAGCCACAGGTTCCGGCTCCGCGCCGTGCGCGCGGCCCGCAGGATGGCCCCTACCGTGTCCACCGTGTCGGTGAAGTCGGTGTTGATCAGGACATGATCGAATTCCTGCCAGTGGGAGGCGTCGTCGCGCGCCTTGCCCATGCGGCGAAGGATCTCATCCTCGCTGTCCGTGCCCCGCGCGCGCAGCCGCCGCTCCAGCTCCGGGATTGAGGGCGGCATGAGGAACACGCCCACCACATCCCCCGGCATCGCCTTCTGCAGGAGGAGGTGGCCCTGCCAGTCCACGTCGAAGAGCACGTCCCGCCCCTCGGCGAGCGCCGCCCCCACCGGGGCGCGGGGGGTGCCGTAGCGCTTGCCGTAGACATGGGCGCTCTCCAGGAAGTGGCCCCCGGCCTCCATCGCCTCGAACTCCTCCACCGAGTGGAAGAAGTAGTGAACCCCGTGCACCTCCCCCGGCCGCGCCGCCCGGGTCGTGGCGGAGATGGAGAGGGACAGCTCCCCTTCCCGCGCCAGCAGGGCGCGCGAGACGCTCGTCTTTCCCGCGCCCGAGGGGGCCACCAGCACCAGGCAGAGGCCCCTGCGTTTCATGGTCCCGCTCATTCCACGTTCGCCGCCTGCTCGCGCAGCCGCTCGATGGCGGCCTTCAGTTCGAGGGAGAGCCGCGTCAGCGCCAGGCTGCCCGACTTCGCCCCCAGCGTGTTCGCCTCGCGCCCGAATTCCTGGGTGAGGAACTCCAGCTTCCGCCCGATCGGCGCCGCCTCCCGCAGCAGGGCGCGGGCGGCCTCCACATGGGCGCCCAGCCGGTCCAGCTCCTCCCGGACATCGGAGCGGGCGGCGAGCAGGGCCACCTCGGCGGCGAGACGTTCCTCGGGCACGCGGCGCTCGCCCTCAAGCAGGTCCGACAGCGCCGCCTGGAGACGCGCGCGGTGGGCGGCGGGCTGGCGCGCGGCCTCGGTGGCCGCTTCGCCCCGCAGCGCCTCGATCTCGTCCAGCAGGGTGGCAAGGATGGCGTGCAGCCGGGCGCCCTCGGCGGCGCGGGCGGCGAGGAGATCGGCCAGCGCCGCCCCGAAGCCTTCCGTCACCGCGGCCCGGCGCCCGGCCTCGGAGGTCTCGTCCGGCACCTCCACCTCCGTCCGCAGCACGCCCGGCAGGGCGAGCACCGCCTCGGGGCGGGGCGCGGCGGCGCCCGGCATCCGCTCGGCCAGCTCCCGCACCAGGGCCATGGCCCGCTCCAGCGCCGCCTGGTCGAGCACCAGCCGCGGCGCCCGGTCCTCCCGCTTGAGGGAGAGGGTGGCGGAGACGTTGCCGCGGGCGAATCGCGCGCCCGCCGCCTCGCGCAGCGGCGTCTCCAGCGCGTCCAGCCCGCCGGGCAGGCGCAGCCGCACATCCAGCCCCCGCCCGTTGACGCTGCGGAGTTCCCAGGTGAAGGGGGTGCCGTCCGGCAGGGTGCCGGTGGCGCGCGCAAAGCCGGTCATGGATCGGATGGCCATGCGCGGCCTTCTGCGGCGGGAGAGGGCGCGATGCAAGGCACAGGACAGGGGTGGCCCTGGCGGCGGGCGGGGATCACGGGGGCCTCGTCCGGCCTCGGCGCCGCCCTGGCGCGCGAACTCGCCGCCCCCGGGCGCGTGCTGCATCTCGCCGGGCGGGACGCCGCGCGGCTCGCCGCCACCGCCGCGGCCTGCCGCGCCGCCGGGGCCGAGGTGGCGGAGGCCGCCTTCGACGTGACCGACGCCCCCGCCGCCGCGGGCTGGGTGCGCGGCACGGGCGGGCTGGACCTGCTGATCGCCAATGCCGGTACCTCGGCCGGCACGGGCGGCGCGCATGAGGCGCCGGATCAGGTGGCCCGGATCTTCGCCGTGAACCTCACGGGGGCGCTGAACACGATCCTGCCGGCGCTGGAGATGATGCGCGCCCAGACGCCGGGGGCGGACGGCATCCGCGGGCGGGTGGCAGCCATCGCCTCGATCGCCGCCTTCACCGCTTCACCCGGTGCTCCGGCCTATTGTGCCTCCAAGGCCGCGCTCCAGCGCTGGACGGAGGCGACGGACGCCACCGCCCGGCGGGAGGGGCTGCGGTTGCACGCGATCTGCCCCGGCTTCATCCGCACGCCGATGACGGCTCGGAACAGCTTCCCCATGCCGTTCCTGATGGAACCGGAGGACGCCGCGCGCCGAACCCTCGCCGGGATTGCGCGCGGCAAGGCCCGGGTGGCCTTCCCCCGGGCCCTCTATGCGGCGGCGCGCCTGGGCGACGCGCTGCCGCCTGCCTGGCTCAGCCGGCTCCCGGCGAAGTCTGGCCCCGATTCGCCAGGACCTCCTCCGCCACCACGGACTGGCTGAGCGAGGCCTGTCCCGGCGCCGCGACGGTGGAGCTGGCGGGGTTCACCACCCGCCGCTCCGAGCCGCGCCGCGCCCAGATGTTCAGCCCCTCCACCCCCGCGGCGAAGGCCATGGCGACGTAGACGAAGCCCTTGGGCACGTGGAAGCCGAAGCCCTCGCCCAACAGCACCATCCCGATCATCACGAGGAAGGCGAGCGCGAGCATCACCACCGTCGGGTTCTTCTCCATGAAGTTGGAGAGCGCATCCATCGACAGCAGCATGACGGTAACGGAGACGAGGATCGCCACGACGATTACCCACATCACGTTGGTCAGCCCCACCGCAGCGAGGATGCTGTCCACGCTGAAGACCATGTCGATGAGGATGATCTGGAAGACGGTGGCGCCGAAGCTCGCCACCACCTGGTTCGCCGCCTGCGCCTCCGCCTGGGAGCTGGGGTCCACGCGATGATGGATCTCGATCACCGCCTTGCCGATGAGGAACAGGCCGCCGGCGATCATGATCAGGTCCTTGCCCGACACATCCATGCCGAGGACGTTGAACAGCGGCGCCGTCAGCGAAATGAGCCAGCCCACCCCGGCCAGCATGCCCAGGCGCATGATCACGGCGAGGCCGAGGCCGATCAGCCGCGCGGACCGCCGCCGCTCCACGGGCAGGCGGTTGGTCAGAATAGCGATGAAGACGAGGTTGTCGATCCCGAGGACCACTTCCATGCCGATCAGGGCGACGAGCGCGACGAGGACTTCGGCTTCCACGGGGCAACATGGCCTTTCTGTAATGTGAGGCGCTTGTATGGGGACGGTTTCGGAGCACGGGAAGGCCCCGTCCACCAGAAAACGGCACGGGGGCACGATCCGTCGCCTTGGAGGCAGGTTCCAGCCGGCCGTCTCCGATCCCTGATGCGCCCTCGTATACCCGCCCACTCCCTCAGGGAGGCCGGCGCCCACCGGTTGCCAGCCAGACCCCGGCGAGCACCACCGCGCCGCCGAGCAGCACGCGCGGCTCCGGCCACTCGCCGAGCAGCAGCGCGGCGAAGACCGCGGCGAAGCCGGGCTGGAGATAACCTGTCATGGCGGCGTCCGTCGCCCGCGCCCGTTGCGCGAGGGAGAGGTAGAGCGTCACCGGCACCGCCGAGCCGAAGACCCCGGCCCAGGCCACCGCCGCCCAGACCTGCCAGGGCTGGTCGAAGCCCGAGAGCGGCTCGAAGAGGAGGCTCATCGCCAGCGCCCCCAGCGCGCTCACCCCCTGCTGGCCTGCCGCCAGTTCCAGCGCGCCGCCCGGCCGGGTCCGCCGGACATAGACGGTGCCCAGGGCGTAGGAGAGCGCCACCACCAGCATCGCCGCCCCGGCCAGCAGCCCCGCCCCCTCCCCCAGCACGGCGGCGGGCCCGAGGATAACCCCGATGCCCGCGAAGCCGAGCCCGAGCCCGAGCAGGCCGCGCGGCCCCGGCCTCTCTCCCGGCAGTAGCGCGACGGAGAGCAGGGCGACGAAGAGGGGCGTCGCCGACTGGATGAGCGAGACCGTTGCCGCCGCCAGGGAGAGCAACGCGAAGGCCGTGAGGCAGTTCGGCAGCCAGCCATTCACCGTGCCGATCACCAGCCCGGCCCGCCAGCTCCACCGCCCCCTCTTGCCGAAGGCGCCCATGGCCGCGGCGAGGGCGAGCAGCACCGTGACCGCCACCGCCGCCCGCCCGGCCGAGAGCGCGAAGGGCGGCATGTCGCGCGCGGCCAGCCGCACCACGGGAAAGGCCGTGGCCCACATCGCCGAGATCAGCAGCAGCCGCCAGAGCAGCGGCCATCCCGAGAGCGGCGCGGGAGGCCCCCCGCTCACGCCCGCCGCGCCGCGCGCCGCCTCATCGCCCGGAGGAAGGGGTCGGGGCCGGGGCGGAAGCGCCGGCGGGGGTGGCCCGGGCGCGCTCGATCTCGCGCCAGCGGGCCACGTTGCGGTTGTGTTCCTCCAGCGTGCGGGCGAAGGCGTGGCCGCCGCTACCATCCGCCACGAAGTAGAGGAGGTCCGTCGCCTCCGGCCGCGTCACCGCGCGCAGGGATTCCTTGCCCGGGGAGGCGATCGGCCCCGGAGTGAGCCCGCGGTTGCGATAGGTGTTGAAGGGGTGGTCCCGCTCCAGGTCGGCCCGGGTCAGCGCTCGCTCCAGCGGTGCGCCGTCGGCGGCGGCATAGGCGACGGTGGGGTCCGATTGCAGCGGCATCCCGCGGCGCAGCCGGTTGATGAAGACCGAGGCCACGCGCGGCCGCTCCGCCGCCACCGCCGTCTCCCGCTCCACGATGCTCGCCAGCACCAGCGCCTCTCGGGCGGAGGCGATGGGCAGGTTCGGCGCGCGGTCCGCCCAGGCCTCGCGGAGCGCCTCGTCCATGGCGGCGGTGGCGCGGCGGACGATGGCGGCGCGGTTGTCGCCCCATTGATAGGTGTAGGTCTCGGGCAGGAGATCGCCCTCGTCGATCGGCGGCGTCTCGCCCACCAGCCCCTCGGCGCGGTCGATCAGGGCGACGATCTGGCGGGCCATCAGCCCCTCGGGGATGGTCAGCCGGCGCTGGATCGGGCGGGCCGTCCGCAGCACCCCTAGCACGTCCCGGAGCGAGGCCCCGGCGGGGAAGGCGAACTCCCCTGCCCGCAGCGGCCCCTGCCCCCGCGTGGCCCAGACGGCGGCGAGGAACTCCCGCCCGTCCCCGATAATGCCGGCGCGCTGGAGCGCCGCGCCGATCGCCTCCGCCCCGCCGCGGGGCACGACGAGCCGCGCCGGCGCGGCCAGCGGCCCCGGGCGCTCATAGACCTGGCGGGCATAGAGAAAGGCCCCGCCCCCGGCGAGGCCAAGCAGCAGGAGCAAGATCAGCAACGCGCGGCCGGCACGTCCCATGCGGGCAGGTCCCTCCTCAGCGGGGGACCTGCCCCCTGGCGGGGTCTCTCATACCCGGGGCCGGCTGGCCACCGGGCCGTTCCGTCAGGCGGCAGCCTTGAACAGGATGGAGGCGTTGGTGCCGCCGAAGCCGAAGGAGTTGGACAGCGCCACCTCGATCTTGCGCGGCTGCGCCTCCTTGGCCACCCGGTCGATGGCGGAGGGATGGGAGGGCTCCTCCAGGTTCAGCGTCGGCGGCGCCACGGCGTCCCGGATCGCGAGCAGGGAGAAGATCGCCTCCACCGCCCCGGCCGCGCCGAGCAGGTGCCCGATGGCCGACTTGGTCGAGGACATGGCCACACCCTTGGCATCCTCGCCGAAGAGCCGCTCCACCGCCTCCAGCTCCAGGTCGTCGCCGAGCGGCGTGCTGGTGCCGTGGGCGTTGATGTACTGGATGTCGCCCGGGGTGACGCCGGCGGACTTCAGCGCGGCCTTCATGGCGCGGAAGGCGCCCTCATGGCCCTCGGCGGGGGCAGTGATGTGATAGGCATCGCCGGACATGCCGTAGCCGATCACCTCGCCGTAGATCTTCGCGCCGCGCCTCTTCGCGTGCTCGTACTCCTCGAGCACCAGCACGCCCGCGCCCTCGCCCATGACGAAGCCGTCGCGGTCCTTGTCCCAGGGGCGGGAGGCCTGGGCGGGGGTGTCGTTGAAGGCGGTGGAGAGGGCGCGGGATGCGGCGAAGCCCGCCATGCCCAGCTCGGAGACCGCAGCCTCGGCGCCACCGGCCACCATCACGTCCGCGTCGCCGAGCGCGATCAGCCGCGCGGCGTCACCCAGCGCGTGCACCCCTGTGGCGCAGGCCGTCACCACCGAGTGGTTCGGGCCCTTGAAGCCGTACTTGATCGAGACATGCCCCGAGGCGAGGTTGATCAGCGCCGAGGGGATGAAGAAGGGCGAAAGGCGGCGGTGCTTGCCCGCCGCGATCTGCTGGGAGGCCTCGTAGATCGTCTGGAGGCCGCCGATGCCGGAGCCGATCATCACGCCGGTCGCGTGGCGATCCTCCTCCGTCTCGGGCACCCAACCGGAATCCTCGACCGCCTCCGTGGCCGCCACCAGCGCGAGCTGGATGAAGCGGTCCATCTTCTTCTGGTCCTTGACGGGGATCCACTCCGCCAGATCCAGCCCGCCATCGGCGCGCGTGCCGTTCGGCACCGTGCCCGCGATCTTGGCGGGGATGTTGGTGACGTCGAAGGACTGGATGGCGGTGATGCCGGACTCGCCGGCCAGCATCCGCCTCCAGACATGCTCGACGCCCAGGCCGAGCGGGCTGGCAATGCCCATGCCGGTGACGACGACGCGGCGCGGGGCCGTGAGCTGACCGAACACTCTCGCTTCTCCCTCCCGCGCCTCGGCCCCGGCCGGCCCGGGGGGCCAGCTTCAGGAAAGCCGGGCGGAGGCCGGTGGGCCGGCCCCGCGCCCTGCGCGTCGTTTAACTATTGACGGCCGGCCGGCCAGGGGCCGGTCGGCCGGTCACTTCCAGGGCCGATCAGGCCGTCTTGTGCGCGTCGATATAGGTGATGGCGTCGCCGACGGTGGTGATCTTCTCGGCCGCGTCGTCCGGGATCTCCACGCCGAAGGCCTCCTCGAAGGCCATCACCAGCTCGACCGTGTCTAGGCTGTCCGCGCCCAGGTCGTCGATGAAGGAGGCCTCCGGGGTCACCTTGCCCTCCTCGACGCCGAGGTGCTCGACCACGATCTTCTTCACCTTGTCGGCGGTTTCGCTCATCGCGCTCACTCTCTCCTGATGGCGGTTGACCGCCGAAAACCCGTTCGTGCCGCCAGGGACGGCGCTTTGCCGCGTTAACGCCCGGACGCAGGGCGCGGCCCTTAGCACGGCTCTTTCCCATGGCCTAGACCGAAGCAGGGGGATGCCGGGCGCGGACCGGGGAACCGTTGTCCCCGCGCCTCACACCCCGCGCCCCCCGCTTTAGATCATGGGGCGTCAGATCATGGCCATGCCGCCGTTCACATGCAGCGTGACCCCCGTCACCCAGGCCGCCTCGTCGGAGGCGAGATAGGTTACGGCGGCGGCGATGTCCTCCGAGGAGCCCATCTTGCCCATCGGAATGCGCCCCATCAGCGCGGCCTTCTGGGCATCGTTGAGGGCGTCCGTCATTGCAGTCTTGATGAAGCCGGGCGCCACCACGTTCACCGTCACCCCGCGCGGGGCGACTTCCTGGGCAAGCGCCTTGCTCATACCGATCAGCCCGGCCTTGGCCGCGGCGTAGTTCGCCTGGCCCGGATTGCCCGTGACGCCGACGATGGAGGCGATGGAGACGATCCGCCCGCTCCGGCGCTTCATCATCCCGCGCAGGGAGGCGCGAGCTAGGCGGAAGGGGGCGGTCAGGTCCACCTCGATCACGTCGGACCAGTCCTTGTCGCCCATGCGGAGCGCCAGCCCGTCCCGCGTCAGCCCGGCATTGTTCACCAGGATGTCGAGGGAGCCGAACTCCCCCTCCACCTTCTCCACCAGGGCCGCGGGCACCGCGGGGTCGGCGAGGTCGGCAGGGGCCACCAACGCCCGCTCCCCCAGCTCGGCGGCGAGGGAGGCCAGCTCCGCCTCGCGCCGCCCGGTGAGGGCCACGCGCGCGCCCTGGGCGTGCAGGGCGCGGGCGATGGCTGCGCCGATCCCTCCGGTGGCGCCGGTGACGAGGGCGGTCTTGCCGGTCAGGTCGAACATGAGGGTTCCTTCAGGGCACTTGTGGGGGAGGGCGGAATCGCCTGGCCCTCAGAGGGCCTTCAGCACCGCCTCGATCTCGGCCGGGGTGCCGCAGGCCATGGCCCGGGCCTCGGGGGCGTTGCGCTTCATCAGCCCGGTCAGGACCTTGCCCGCCCCCAGCTCGATGAAGGTGTCGCAGCCCATCGCGGTCATGGCGGCTACGCATTCGCGCCAGCGCACGGTGCCCGTGACCTGCCGCACGAGGAGGTCCCGGATCTCGTCCGGGCTCGTCGCCTTGGCGGCGGTGACGTTGGCCACCACGGGGACTGCGGGCGCCCGCGGCGGGTCGCGCTCCAGCGCCTCGCCCATAGCGTCGGCGGCCGGGGCCATCAGGGAGGAGTGGAAGGGCGCGGAGACCGGCAGCAGCATGGCGCGCCGGATGCCCTCGGCCTTGGCGATCTCGACCGCGCGCTCCACCGCGGCCTTGTGGCCGGAGATCACCACCTGCCCGCCGCCATTGTCGTTCGCGGCCTCGACCACCTCGCGCTTGCCCGCCTGCGGGTCCTCGGCGGCGCGCTCGCAGATGGCGCGGGCCTGCTCCATCTCGGCCCCGAGCAGGGCGGCCATGGCGCCGGTGCCAGCCGGGACCGCCTTCTGCATGGCTTCGCCGCGCAGGCGCAGCAGCCGCGCGGCCTGGGGCACGTCGAAGGCCCCGGCGGCGGCGAGGGCGCTGTACTCGCCGAGGGAGTGGCCGGCTACCAGCGCCACGCAGGATTTGATGTCGAACCCGCCCTCGGCCTCCAGCACGCGCAGCACGGCGAGGGAGACGGCCATCAGCGCCGGCTGGGCATTGGCGGTGAGGGTCAGCTCCTCTGCCGGGCCCTCGAACATCAGCCGGGTGAGGTTCTGCTTGAGCGTCTCGTCCACCGCCTCGAACACCTCGCGCGCGGGGGCGAAGGCGGCGGCGAGGTCGCGGCCCATGCCGACGGCCTGGCTTCCCTGGCCGGGAAAGACGAGAGCGAGGGCCATGGCGGGCGTTTCCTGCTGCTGACGGCGTGTGACGGCATGGGGCACGGCACCGGGGATATTCCAGGGAGCCGCTCCCCCGCCGTGGCGCGGCGGGGTAGCGGCGGCGTCACCGGAATGTCAACAGCCCGGGGCGCGATGGCACCCCCGGTTGGTTAGTAGGGGCCGCGCGGCCCCCGCCCCGGCCCGACCCAGACGCGGCGGCAGCGCTCGCGCTCCACCCGCACCGGCCGGCCGTAGCGGTCTCGGCGATGGACCACCACGGGGCGGCAGCGCGTCGCCCAGCGCACCTCCTGCAGGAGGTCGGGCCCCGCGCCGGCCAGGGGCGAGGCTATGGCCGGCGCCGCTGAGGCCGGCGCGGCGGAGGACAGGCCGCCCATGCCCGCCATGAGGCCCAGGAGCAGGGCGAGATGCGAGAGACGTGACATCGGGCAATCCTTTCCTTCTTGCCGGGCCCCCTTGCGAGTTCCGCGGGCCCTGCCGCACGCCGGCGAGGGGAAAAAAAGCCGGGCGGCGCCGACAAGTTGCCACTGCGTCACACCCCGTCCGCGCGGTCGTATTGCGAATCATCCGCATTCTTGACGGTTTGTAGCGACGGAAGTTAAGAGCGCCTCGCAATAGCAGAGTCCTCGGAGAATCATATCTGATGAGCCGCGCGAACAACCGGTTGCTCTCGGCCCCGAACGCCGCCCTCGTGGCCGGCCTCAGCCTCGGGGCCGCCATGGTCGGCGACCTGGCCTTCGCGCAGGCCCCTGCCCCGGCGGACGACTCCACCCCCGTCGCGGTGCCGGAAGTCGCGGTCACGGGCGAGCGCCCGGCCAACCAGCTCCAGGCCCCCACGGGCAACCCGCGCCTGCCCAACTCCATCCAGGACACGCCCCAGACAATAAACGTCGTGCCCCAGGAGGTCTTGCGGGAGCAGACGGTGACGACGCTGGAGCAGGCGCTGCGCAACGTTCCCGGCATCACCTCCACCATCGGCGAGGGCAATGGCGGCGTCACCGGGGACCAGTTCCGCATCCGCGGCTTCTCCTCGCAGAACGACGTGCTGGTGGACGGGCTCCGCGACTTCGGCTCCTACCAGCGGGACGCCTTCACCTATGAGGACGTGCAGGTGCTCAAGGGCGCCTCGGGCTTCGCCTTCGGCACCAGCGCCATCGGCGGCGGCATCAACGTCAACAGCAAGGTGCCTGGGCTGGAGAACCGCTACGGCGCGACGGCCACGGGCGGCATGGGGCCCTTCGCCCGCTTCACCGCCGACATCAATCAGCGCATCAGCGAGACGGCGGCGATCCGCCTGAACGTCATGGGCCAGAGCAGCAGCCTGGTGGACAAGGACGGGATCGACACGCGCCGCTGGGGCGTGGCCCCCTCCATCGCCTTCGGCCTGGGGACCCCCACCACCTTCACGGTGGAGTACCTGCACTACGAGGACCAGCACACGATCGACGGCGGCATGCCCGTGGTCTATCGCGGCCTCAACGCCATCGGCCGCCCCGCCTCGGAATACGGCGTGCGCCGCTCCAACTGGTATGGCGTGCAGAACGACGAGGACGACGTGACGGTGGACCGGCTGACGGCCCGCTTCGCGCATCGCTTCGGCGACTGGCTGACGATCAGCAACGACACGCGCCTGACCCGCGTGGACCGCGACACCGCCCTCACCCCCGTGAATTGCGCGACGACCAATGTCAGCCTCGCCGCCTACAATGCGAGCTGCTCCGGCCAGTTCTTCCGCGGGCTGAACCCCACCCTCGCCTATACCGGTGGCGCCAGCGCGCCCTACAACCAGGTGAACGAGGCGATCCAGAACCTCACCACCGCCCTCGCCCGCTTCCGCACGGGGCCGGTGCGGCACGAGCTGACCGCCGGCGTGGACATCGCGCGCGAGACGGTTCACCGCACGGCCTATCCCTATGTGCCGACCCGGCCGAACGTGACGCTCCTCGACCCCTCGACGAACAACGCCCTCCTCCTCGCGACCGGCGCGGCCAACAACGAGCGCAAGACGGAGTCCACCAATCTCGGCCTGTTCCTGAACGAGCGCCTGTATCTGACGAACCAGCTCTCGGTCTTCGGCGGCTTCCGCTGGACGAATTACGACCTCGACTACCGCGCTGGCACGCCGGGCGCCGCCCTCACCCAGAACCTCAAGATCCATGACAGCTTCTGGGATCCGCGCGCCGGCGTGATCTGGGAGCCGACGCGGGAGCAGACCTACTACTACTCCTACTCCACCTCCACGACGCCGCCGGGAACCTTCTTCACCACCTTTCCCGCCTCCGCGGTGAACTTCGACCGGAACCTCGAGCCGGAGCGGAACACGAACCACGAGATCGGCGCGAAGGTCAGCCTCCTCGACAGCCGCCTCGGCCTGAACGCCGCGCTGTTCCACGCGGAAAAGGGCAACGCCTTCGTGCAGGATGCGGACGATCCCACCGCGGTCATCGCCACCGGCGACCGGCAGCGCATCCGTGGCGTGGAGCTGGGCGTCACCGGCCGCATCACGCCGGAGTGGAACATCAACGCCGCCTACACCTATCTCGACAGCGAGACGATGCGCTCGCTCACGGCCGATATCGTGGGCAAGCGGGTGCAGTACGTGCCGAAGCACTCGGCCTCGCTCTGGACCACCTATGACATCGCCCGCGACACGCCCCTCAACGTCACCCTCGGCGGCGGCATCGTCTGGCGCAGCCAGGTTTTCCTCGACACCGCGAACACCGCTGAGGTCCCGTCCAACTTCAGCCTCGACGCGCTGGTGCAGCATAAGGTCAACCAGAACCTGACGGTGCGGGTGAACGGCTACAACCTGACAAACCGCACGAATTATGACGGCTTCTTCGGCAACCGCGCGATCGTCGCGGCCGGCCGCACCGTCCTCGTCTCCGTCGCCGCCGAGTTCTGACGGCACCTCCCGCTGGGGCACCCGCCCCGGCCTGACGACGGGCGGCCGGACTGGCAGGATGCCGGCCCGCCGCCCGCACCCTTTTGAACCGGAGCACGACGATGCTCGTCCGCATCCCCCAGGTCCTGACCCCCGCCGAGGTCGCCTACTGCCGAGAGCGGCTGGAAGGTGCGAACTGGATCGACGGCAAGGCCACCGCCGGCCAGCAATCGGCCAAGGCGAAGTTCAACCTCCAGGTCCCGGGGGACAGCCCGGAGGGCAAGGAGATGAGCGAGCTGGTGCTGCGCGCCCTAGGCCGCAACGCGATCTTCGCCACCGCCGCCCTGCCGCTGAAGGTCTTCCCGCCGCTGTTCAACCGCTACGACGTGGGCATGACCTTCCACGCCCATGTGGACAACGCCATCCGCCCCGTGCCCGGCACGGGCCAGCGCATCCGCACAGACGTCTCCTCCACCCTCTTCCTCTCGCCCAAGGACAGCTATGACGGCGGCGAGCTGGTGGTGCAGGACACCTACGGCACGCATGAGGTGAAGCTCGATGCCGGGGACATGGTGGTCTATCCCTCGACCTCGCTGCACAGCGTGAACCCTGTCACGCGCGGCAGCCGCTGGGCCTCCTTCTTCTGGACGCAGTCAATGGTGAAGGACGACGCCCAGCGCGCCTTCCTCTACGAGATGGACATGGGGATCATCGCCCTGCGCCAGGACCTGCCGGACGATCACCCGGGGGTGCTGGCCATGACGGCGGGCTACCACAACCTCCTCCGCCGTTGGGTGGAGATGTAGCGGCGCGCGGCTGAAGGAGGGACTTGCCCCGGGTCGAGCTTTCCCCTACAGGGCCTCGTCACCCTGCCGGGCGCGAGGCATCGCGCGCGGCTATGCCCGTTCCTGCCCCTGCATCCCGCAGGGGTCCCTGGGCTGAGACATCCGAAGGGACAGAGATGCCGCTTTATGAAACCGTGCTGATCGCGAGGAACGACCTGACGCAGGCGCAGGTCGAGGCCATCGCCGACCAGGTCGGCGAGATCGTCGGCGCCACCGGCGGCGAGATCCGCAAGCGCGAGTACTGGGGCCTCCGCGGCCTCGCCTACAAGATCAAGAAGAACCGCAAAGCCCACTACATGCTGCTGGGCCTGGACTGCGGGGCTGACGCCGAGAAAGAGGTCGCGCGCCAGCTCGGCCTGCACGAGGACGTGCTGCGCCATATGACGCTGCGGATCGAGACGATCGACGACGCTCCCTCGGCCATTCTGGCCAAGCGCGGCGACGACCGTGAGCGCGACCGCGGCTTCCGCGGCCCCCGCCCGGCCGGCCGCTTCGGCTCCGGTCGCGGCCGCGAGCGCGGCGACGACCGCGAGGAGTTCCGCGCCCGTCCCCGCGACGAGCTCGATAACGGCGGCGAGGAGTAATCCCAGATGTCCGACACGACCGACCTCACCCCCGCCGCGCGCCGCCCGGCCGTCGGCGCCCGCCGGCCCTTCTACCGCCGCCGCAAGTCCTGCCCCTTCTCCGGCCCGAACGCGCCGAAGATCGACTACAAGGACGTGCGCCTGCTCTCCCGTTTCCTGAGCGAGCGTGGCAAGATCGTGCCCTCCCGCATCACGGCGGTCTCTGCCAAGAAGCAGCGCGAGCTGGCGAACGCCATCAAGCGCGCCCGCTTCCTGGCGCTGCTCCCCTACGTCATCAACGACTGATCGGGGGCACGACACCATGATCGACGTCATCCTGATGCAGCGGGTCGAGAAGCTCGGCCAGATGGGCGACACCGTGAAGGTGAAGCCCGGCTACGCCCGCAACTTTCTCCTCCCCTCCGGCCGCGCCATCCGCGCGACCGAGAGCAACCTCAAGAAGTTCGAGGCCGAGCGCGCTCAGCTCGAGGCCCAGAACATCAAGCGGCGCGAGGAGGCCGAGCGCGTGGCCGAGCGGATGGAGGGCCTGCAGATCGTCCTCATCCGTTCCGCCGGCGAGAGCGGTGCGCTCTACGGCTCCGTCTCCGGCCGCGACATCGCGGACGCGACGAAGGATGCCGGCCTCACCATCACCCGCGACCAGGTGATCCTGGAGCAACCGATCAAGACGCTGGGCCTCACCACCGTCCGCGTCGCGTTGCACCCGGAGGTCTCCATCCCTGTGGTGGTGAACGTGGCCCGCTCCCCGGAAGAGGCGGAGAAGCAGGCGCGCGGCGAGGACCTGCGCGCCGAGCAGGAGGCCGAGGAGGCTTCCCTCGAGGCCGAGCTGGCCGCCGAGCTCTCCGAGCTGGGCGCCGCTCGCGAGTAGCCGACCCGCTCCACGGGCGTGAGAACGAGTGGCCGCTCCCGCGAGGGGGCGGCCATTCTCATTTTCGTCATCACGCTTTCACGACCGCATCCAAGGGCAATCGAACCACAGGGGACACGGGCACAGCCTCCCGGCACAGAGGAGGTCTGGCCTTGCTGATCGATTCCATCCTGACCCGCCTGATCCGCCAGGGCAGGCTCACCCTCCGCCATCCCGACGGCACCCGCCATGTCATCCAGGGCTCCGCCCCCGGCCCGGAGGCCGCCCTGGCCATCAACACGCCCGAGGCCGCTTGGCGTCTCGTCTGGAACCCCTCCCTCGGCTTCGGAGAGGGCTACATGGATGGCGGGATCGAGCCAATCGACGGCTCGACCAGCACGACGTCCTCGACCTCATGATCCTGAACCTCGCCACGGGCGGGAGGGGCTGCGATGGGCCGGACGGCGACTGCGGGACCTGAACACGGCCGGGCGCAGCCGGCGCAACGTCGCCCACCACTACGACCTCAACGGCACCTTCTACTCCCTCTTCCTCGATGCCGACCGGCAGTATTCCTGCGCCCACTTCCCCACGGAAGGGGAGACGCTGGAGGAGGTGCAGGCGCTGAAGAAGCGCCACATCGCGTCCAAGCTGCGGCCGGACCGGCCGGGGCTGGAGGTGCTGGACATCGGCTCCGGCTGGGGCGGGCTGGCCATCACCCTCGCCCGCGACCAACGGCGCACGGGTCACCGGGCTCACCCTCTCCGCGGAGCAGCTCGCCGAGTCGCGCGCCCGGGCCGAGGCGGCCGGCCTCTCGGACCGGGTGCGCTTCGAGCTGATGGACTGCCGGCACTGGACGCGCCCGATGGACCGGATCGTCTCGGTCGGGATGTTCGAGCATGTCGACATTAACCACTACACCGCCTTCTTCCGCACTGTGCGGGACGCGCTGAAGGAGGACGGGGTGGCGCTGGTCATGCCATCGGCCAGTCCGGGGGCCCGACGACCACCAATCCCTGGCTGACGAAGTACATCTTCCCCGGCGGCTACTCGCCTGCGCTGTCGGAGGTGGTGCCGGCGGTGGAGAAGGCCGGGCTCTGGATCACCGATACCGAGATCCTGCGCCTGCACTACGCCATGACCATCGCCCACTGGCGCGCCCGCTTCGCCGCGAACCGCAATGCTATCAAGGCCCTGTGCGACGAGCGTTTCTGCCGGATGCTCGAGTTCTACCTCGCCGCCTCGGAACTGTGCTTCCGCCGCTGGGGCCACACGAACTGGCAGGCCCAGATCACCCGGCGGGTGGACGCCCTGCCGCTGACCCGGGACTACATGCTGGATGCCGAGCGGGCGGCGACATATCCACAGTATCCACCGCCATCCACAGCCACCCCGGCAGAGGTGGGAGAGGACGTGGAGCGCGCCGGGGACTAGACTGGCGGGATGAACGCCTTCGATAACCTCGCCGAGCCGGCCGGCGGCGGCATGCTAGGCCTCTCCCAGCGGCTGCCCCCCTCGAATATCGAGGCGGAGCAGGCCCTGCTGGGTGCTTTGCTGGCCAACAACAAGGCCTATGAGCGGGTCTCGGAGTTCCTGGCCGACGAGCATTTCGCCGACCCCGTCCATGGCCGGATCTACCGCGCCATCCAGCGCCGGATCGAGGCGGGGCAGCTGGCCGACGTGGTCACGCTGCGCGCCGAGTTCGAGCATTCCGGCCTGCTGGACGAGGTCGGCGGCCCCGCCTACCTCACCCAACTTCTCACGGCCATGGTCGGCATCATCAATGCCGGCGAGTACGGCCGCGTCGTCTTCGACTGCTTCCTCCGCCGCCAGCTCGTGGATCTCGGCGAGGTCGTGGTGAACCGCGCCTTCGGGGCCGAGCCGGAGCTGGACGGCAAGGCGCAGCTGGAGGCCGCGGAGCAGGCGCTCTTCAACCTCGCCACCGACGGTTCCTCGGACGGCGGCATGGTTTCTTTCGAGAAGGCGCTGATCGCCGCGGTCGAGCTGGCCGAGCGCGCCTTTTCCACCCCCGGCGGCGTCTCCGGCCTCTCGACCGGGCTGCGGGACGTGGACAGCAAGCTCGGCGGCCTGCACCCCTCCGACCTCCTGATCCTCGCGGGCCGCCCCGCCATGGGCAAGACGGCGCTGGCGGTGAAGATCGGCTTCGGCGCCGCCCGTGCGGTGCAGCGCGAGGCGCTGGAGAAGGACCCGAACGCGGTGGTCCGCGGCGGCGTCGCCATCTTCTCGCTCGAAATGAGCGCCGACCAGCTCGCCACCCGTATCCTCTCGGAGCAGTCCCGCGTCTCGGGCGACCGTATCCGGCGCGGCGACATCGCCCAGCGCGACTTCGACAAGTTCGTGGAGGTGAGCCGCGAGCTGGCCTCCATGCCGCTCTTCATCGACGACACCCCGGCCATCACCATCTCGGCGCTGCGCACCCGCTGCCGGCGGCTGATGCGGACCAAGGGGCTGAACCTCATCATCGTGGATTACCTCCAGCTCATGCGCCCCGCCGCCGGAACGCGGCCGGAGAACCGGGTGCAGGAGATCAGCCAGATCACCCAGGGGCTGAAGGCCATCGCCAAGGAACTGTCGGTCCCCGTGATCGCCCTCTCCCAGCTCTCCCGCCAAGTGGAGAGCCGGGAGGACAAGCGCCCGCAGCTCGCCGACCTCCGCGAGTCCGGCTCGATCGAGCAGGACGCCGACGTCGTGATGTTCGTCTACCGCGACGAGTACTACCTCGCGCAGCGCATGCCGAAGGAGCTGAACTTCGACAACCAGGAGAAGTACACCGAGGCGCTGGACAAGTGGCAGAAGGACATGGAGGGGGCCCATAACAAGGCCGAGCTGATCGTCGCCAAGCAGCGCCACGGTCCCACCGGCACGATCCGCCTCTTCTTCGAGGGCGAGTTCACCCGCTTCGGCGATCTCGAGCAGACCCACGACCAGGATGACTATGCCTGACGGCTCAGGCCTCCTGACCGTCGATCTCGGCGCCATTGCGGAGAACTGGAAGGCCCTGCGGGACCGCCATGCCGGCATGGGCGGCGGTGAGACGGGCGCGGCGGTGAAGGCGGATGCCTACGGGCTCGGCGCGGCGAGGGTCGTGCCCGCCCTGGCCGCGGCGGGGTGCCGCCACTTCTTCGTCGCCCATCTCGCGGAGGGAATGGCGATCCGCCCCCATCTCGGCGCGGGGCCGATGATCGCGGTGCTCAACGGCTTCCGCCCGGGGGAGGACGAGGACGCCGCCCTCACCCCCGTGCTGAACACGCCCGGCGACATCGCCGCCTGGTCCGGCACGGGGCGGGACGCGCTGCTCCACATCGACACCGGCATGGCCCGCCTCGGCCTCACTCCCGCCGAGACGGAGGCCCTGGCCGGGGACCCCTCCCCCCTTCGCGGCTTCAATCTCCGCCTCGTCATGACCCATCTGGCCGCGGCGGACGCGCCGGGCCACCCTCTGAGCGCGGAGCAGGCCGCGCGCTTCGCCGCCGCCCGCGCCCGGCTGCCCGCCGCCCCCTCCTCCTTCGCCAACTCATCCGGCCTCTTCCTCGGCCCGGACTACGCCTCCGACCTCGCCCGGCCGGGCTGCGCAATCTACGGGCTGAACCCGACACCGGGCGCCCCGAACCCCATGCGGCCCGTGGTCCGCCTCGCCGCGCCGGTGCTGCAGGTCCGGGAGATTCCGGCCGGAACTCCCGTCGGCTACGGCGCCACCTGGGTGGCCGAGCGGCCCTCGCGGATTGCCACCGTTGCGGCCGGCTACGCCGATGGCTATCTCAGGGCCCTCTCCGGCCGGGCAACCGGCCGGCACAACGGGCAGGACCTGCCCCTGGTCGGCAGGGTATCCATGGATCTCACCACCTTCGACGTGACGGATCATCCAGGTATCGCCCCCGGCGCGATGATCGAGCTGATCGGCCCCGGCCTCTCCGCCGACGACCTCGCCGCCTGCGCCGGCACGATCGGCTACGAGGTGCTGACCTCCCTCGGCGCCCGCTACCGCCGCGACTACAAGCAGGCCGCGTGAGCCCCGCCCTTCCGGCCAGGTTGGCCCAGGACGGGCTGGCCGCCCTCGGCCGCGCCGCGCTCGACCTCTGCCGCACGGTCGGCGCCGTCGTCCTCTTCGCGCTGCAGGGGCTGAGCCACGTCGTCCGTCCGCCCTTCCACCCGAAGCTCTTCCTCCGCGCCTTCCTGGAGGTGGCCTATTTCTCCCTGCCCGTGGTGGGGCTGACGGCGGTGTTCACCGGCATGGTGCTCGCGCTGCAGTCCTATTCCGGCTTCTCCCGCTTCGGGGCGGAGGGGGCGGTGGCGAATGTCGTCGTCCTCTCCATCACGCGGGAGCTGGGGCCCGTGCTGGCGGGGCTGATGGTCTCGGGCCGCATCGGCGCCGCCTTCGCGGCCGAGATCGGCACCATGCGCGTGACGGACCAGATCGACGCGCTCACCACCCTCTCGACCGATCCGATGAAATACCTCGTCACCCCGCGCCTGCTGGCGGGCATTCTGGGGATGCCGCTGCTCGTGATCGTGGCCGACGTGCTAGGCGTGATGGGCGGCTACCTCATCGGCACGCTGAAGCTCGGCTTCTCCAGCGCGAGCTATCTCCGGGCGACGCTCGACTTCCTCCAGGTGATGGACGTCGTCAGTGGGCTGGTGAAGGCCGCGGTCTTCGGCTTCGTCGTGGCGCTGATGGGCACCTGGTGCGGCTACACCTCGCGCGGCGGCGCGCAGGGCGTGGGCAGCGCGACCACCAGCGCGGTCGTCGCCTCCTCCATCCTCATCCTCGCCCTCGACTACGTGCTCACCGAGGCCTTCTTCGCGCGATGAGCGAGGACGCCATCCCCAAGATTAGGCTGCGCGGGCTGCGCAAGGCCTTCGGCACGAAGCAGGTGCTGGACGGCGTGGATCTCGACGTGATGCCGGGCCAGTCCATGGTGATCCTCGGCGGCTCGGGCTCGGGCAAGTCCGTGACCATCAAGTGCATCCTCGGCCTCATCACCCCCGACGCCGGCACGATCGAGATCGACGGGCGCGATGTGACGGCCATGTCCCCGCGCGAGCGCGAGGCAGTGCTGGACCGCACGGGCATGCTCTTCCAGAACGGCGCGCTCTTCGACAGCCTGCCCGTCTGGGAGAATGTCTGCTTCAAGCCGCTCGCCCAGAAGCGCATCACCCGCGCCCAGGCGCGGGAGCGGGCGGCCTGGGTGCTGGAGGATGTCGGGCTGGACGCGAGCGTGGGCGATCTCTCCCCGGCCGAGCTGTCGGGCGGCATGCAGAAGCGCGTGGCCCTCGCCCGCGCCATCGCCTCGGAGCCGGATATCATCTTCTTCGACGAGCCCACCACCGGCCTCGATCCCATCATGGGCGCAGTGATCGACGGGCTGATCGTGGACTGCGTGCGCCGCCTGGGCGCGACGGCCGTGACCATCACGCATGACATGGCCAGCGCCCGCCGCATCGGCGACGTGGCGGCGATGATCCACAAGGGCCGGATCATCTGGACCGGCCCGGCGGCGAGCCTGGGCGAGACGGGCAATGCGATCGTGGACCAGTTCGCCCATGGCGAGCGCGAGGGACCGATCGCGATGGAGCTGCGCCGCTAGCGCCCGCCCCAGGCCTGGCAGTGCCGCCACGGGCGGGACGGGGCCGAGGTCGCGAGGTATACGGGATCCCATGCAGGACGTTGCATCCCTTCCCCGCCGGCAGGACGGCACGGTCGCCGCCGCAGTGCCGGCCGCGGGCTCGACCCTCCACCCGGCGCGGACTGTCGGGCCGGGGCCGCTCGACCTCGACCGCATCCTCGGGCAGGCGCCGGCCGACCGCCTCTCCCTGCTCCTGGTGGCCTATCTTCTCTTCCCGGCCCTGCTCTTCCTGCCGGGCTGGCTGGCGCCGGGGGTGGGGATCCCCGCCGCGCTTGCGGCGGCGACGGCCTTCGCCCTCGCCCCGGGCTGGCGGCAGCCCTGGCCGCTCACCGCGGGGATGACGGCCCTCTGCCTCCTGCTCGGGCTGCTCTGGGCGGGGGCCACGGGCTCCCACCACCTCGTCTACAGCAGCGCGGACTGGCAGATCCGGGACGGGGTGCTGCGCGACCTCGCCGCCGGCCCCTGGCCCGTCGCCTATCGGGAGCCGGACGGCTCCGGCTCCCTCCTCCGCGCCCCGCTGGGCTTCTACCTGCCCGCCGGGCTGGTGGGGCGCTTCGCCGGCTTCCATGCGGCGCAGGCGGCGCTCTGGCTCTGGACCGGGCTGGGCTTCGGCCTCGCCCTGGTGGTTCTGCTCGTTCTCACCAGGGCGGTGGCACCGGGGCGCAGGGCCACCGGCTTCGCGGTGATGGCTGGGGTGTTCGTGCTGTTCCACGGCCTCGACCTCCTGCCGAACATGCTGCTCGACTGGCGCTTCGGCACCGGCCCCTTCGCGAGCTGGGAGCGCGGCGGCGAGTGGTGGCCGCGCTTCTTCCAGTATTCCGGCCATGTCACCGCCATCCTCTGGGCGCCGAACCACGCCATGCCGGCTTGGCTGCTGGCGCTGCTGATGCTGCGGCACTGGGCCTCGCCCGGCTTCGCGCGCAACCTCGCCCTTCCCCTTGTCGCCGGCGCTTTCTGGAGCCCAGTGGCGAGTGCCGGCGCGGCCGTGCTGGCGGGGGTGGTCCTGCTCCGGCAGGAGGGATGGAGGGGCGCCCTACGCGCGGTCTCGCCGGCCAACCTGCTGGCGGTCATCCCGGCCGTGCCAATCTGCCTCTACCTCGTCGCGGGCTCGGCGGCAGTGCCGCACGGCTTTCTGCTGGCCGTGCATCCCGCCGGGAAGGCCCTGGCGGTCTGGGCCGCCTTCCTCCTGCTGGAGGTGCTCTGCTGGGCGATGCCGGCGGCGCTGCTGGTGCGCGGGCGGGTCGTCTCGGCCGCGGTCGTCCTGCTCTGCCTCATCCCCGCCTATGTCTTCGGGCCCGGCAACGAGATGACGGCGCGCGGCGGCATGGCGCCGCTGGCCGTGCTCGCCGTGGCGGTGGGGGCGGCCCTCCTCGCGCCCGCCCCGGAGGGCCGGCAGCGCCTCGCGCGGCGCGCGCTCGTGGGTTTCGGGCTGGTTGCGGTGCTGGGCGCCGGGATGGAGGCCAGCCTTCTCGTGAAGCGGCCCTGGCCGGCGAGCGCGGAGTGCCCGTTGCCCGAGGCGGCGCGCCACTCCGTCTTCGCCCCCACGACGGACTGGGCGCACTATCTCACGGCCTGGCCGGAGGGAGCCCCGGCCGGCCTGATGCGGGATCCGCAGCTGCGACCAGCGGAGCGGCCGGCGGGATCGCCGCCCTGCTGGCCCGTCCGGGGCCCCTGACGGGCCTTCCCTCGGCTAGCCCGGGAAAGGCCCCGAGGCCCGTCCTGTCCCCCCAGGCACCAGCGGAACCGAGGTGAGCCAGGGCGCTCGGGGAGCGCCCTAGTACTCGTTCCGCTCGGAGAGAAGCCGGATGATGGAGGCCAGGGCGAAGAGCACGCCCGCGGCTACCACGGAGTAGAGGGCCCGGATCAGATGCGCACCCTCCCAGCTCGACGACGCATCGCCGGCGCCCGCCGCGGAGGCGGCCTGGCGAACGACAGAGATGCCCTCGACCAGCTCGTAGGCGGCATGGAGCGCCGGGACGGCGGCGAGGATCAGGACGATCCAGTAGGCGGCAGGACGGTACATCGCGCTCTCTCTGGAAACTCTCCCGCCCATTATTGCTGGCGCGGGACGATTCGGGGAGGCCGCGAGCCGCAGGACATCCGGCAGCGCGGACCTTTACCGCCCGCTGTGACTACCACCCTCGGCGGAGAGAAGGCGCCCGAGGGTGCCGAGGAGTTCGCGGAAGCCGCCCGGCTTCTCCAGCAGCGCGCCCTCGTTCACGCCGAGCCGCCGCAACTCACCGCGCTGCTCCGCCGTCATGTAGCCGCTCAGCACCACGATGGGCATCTCCGGCCGGGTCGCGACGATCCAGCGCACGAGTTCCACGCCATCCAGGCGCGGCATTCGGATGTCGGTCACGACGGCGTCGAAGGGTTCCTCTTCCAGGGCCTCGATCGCCGCCCTGCCATCCGGCGCACAGGTGACGCGGAATCCGCCCTCCGTCAGGCCGTCCTCGATGACCAGCGCCACCGACATCTCGTCTTCCGCCACAAGCACGCGCGTCGCGCGGTCGTCCGGCCGGATCATCATGCGTTTCCCTCAGCCGAGGACCGGTAACCTACAACGGCATGGGTTGCAGTATCCATCCCCAGAACAACTCCGACGCGCGTTGACGGCAGCCCCGCCCTGACGGGCAGGCTTGGCCATTCCTCGCGCGTTCAGCGCGGGTTCGGTCTCTTCATCTCATGCGTGACCGGGCCCCTCCGGACCTAGTGCTTCCCTCCGGCGCCGATGGCGGACCGGATCCGGCGCGTGCCTGTCCGACCTGTCCTATCGACTCTCGCGATCTTGTTGCCGGATCGATCGTAGGGGCAGAGAGCGAAGATCACGAAACCGAGAGTTTTCCATTGAGGACCGGTATTGTGGAGTGTGGGCTGCACCGGTGTGCCGAGGTGATGCCGGCTGCCCCCGTCAGGATGAGCCCCCGTGCCGGCGCTGATAGGCCGCCGGCGACACGCCCTCGTGCCGCTGGAAGAATCGGGAGAAGTAGGCGGGCTCGAAGCCCAGCGCATAGGCCACACCCGACACGTTGCGCGATCCCAGGCGGAGCAGGCGCCGCGCCTCGGCCAGGAGCCGCTCGTGGACCAGGGCGGTGGGGGAGTGCCCGGTCACGGCGCGGCAGGCCCGCGTCAGCGTGCTCGGGGTGACGCCGAGCCGGTCGCAGTAGAAGTCCAGCGCGGCGTGGCTGCGATATTGCTGCTCCACCGCCTCGCGGAAGCGGCGCACCAGCAGGGCGCGGGCGCCCCCCTCCCCCGGCCCGGCCGTCTCCTCCGCCTCCCGCCGCAGCAGGGAGAAGAGGAGCAGGACATGGCCGGCCAGCGCCGCTTCCCTCGCCGGCCCGAGGGAGCGGAAGGCGGATTCCAGGCGCCCGAACAGCGCGTCCACCTCACCCGCCAGCGCCTCTGCCCGGCCGGGGGAGAGGCTGGCGATGGTGGCGGGCATCGGCGCCGCCCCGATCAGCCCGGCGCAGCCCGTCAGGAAGCCGTCCGTCAGCGTCAGTACATGGCCGGCGCTCGCGGGGTCGAAGCGGAGGCCGTGAACCTGCCCGGCCGGGACGAGATGCAGGACCGGGGCGCAGAAGCGGGCCTCGCCGCCCGCGCCGAGCAGGCTCCCCTCCCCCTGCCGGATCCAGAAGACCTGGTGCAGCGCGCGGTGCCGGTGCGGGCGGATGGCCCAGCCGTGCCGGGCGCTGCGGGTGACCAGCGGCTCCACATGCACGGGGTCCGGCCGGTCGCGCGGCGTGTCGCCGTAGAGGTCGAACAGGGGAACAGGCCCGGCCTCGGCCCGGCCCTCGGGATCGCCGGGCGGTGCCGGGCTGCGCGAAAAGTCCAAGGATCTGCCCCGATCATCCATGGAAAGCAGGAGGGGATGGTCCGATATCTTACACAAGACCACCGAGGAGGAACGCCGTGCAGCACCGCACGCAGGTCGCCATCATTGGCGCCGGCCCTGCCGGGCTCCTCCTCTCCCAACTGCTCCACAAGGCTGGGATCGACTGCTTCGTGGTGGAGCGGAAGTCCCAGGCCTATGTCGAATCCCGCATCCGCGCCGGCGTACTGGAGCAGGGCACGGTGGACCTCCTCGACCGCGCCGGGGTGAGCGAGCGCCTGCATCGCGAAGGCCTGCCGCATCACGGCGTGCAGATGGCGCTCGATGGCGAGCTCTTCCGCATCGACCTGCACGGGCTGACCGGCGGGAAGTCCGTCACGGTCTATGGCCAGACGGAGGTCACGCACGACCTCATCCTCGCCCACCAGTCCCGCGGGGCGAATCTCGTCTTTGAGGCCGGTGATGTCGCGCTGCACGACCTCACGACCGACAGGCCCCATGTCACCTTCACCAGGGAGGGCGTGACGCATCGCCTGGACTGCGACTACGTCGCGGGCTGCGACGGCTATCACGGCCCCAGCCGCGCGAGCATCCCCGCCGATGTCCTGCGCGTCTTTGAGCGCGTCTATCCCTTCGGCTGGCTCGGCATCCTCGCCGACGTACCGCCCTGCGACGACGAGCTGATCTACTCCAACCACCATCGCGGCTTCGCGCTCGCCTCCATGCGCTCGCCCACGCGCAGCCGCTACTACGTGCAGGTGCCGCTGACCGAGCGGCTGGAGGACTGGCCGGACGAGCGCCTCTGGGACGAGCTCGCTGTCCGGCTCGGCCCGGAGGCCGCCTCGCGCATGACGCGCGGCCCGGCGATCGAGAAGAGCATCGCTCCCCTCCGCTCCTTCGTGGCCGAGCCCATGCGCCACGGCCGGCTCTTCCTGGCCGGGGACGCCGCCCATATCGTGCCGCCCACCGGCGCCAAGGGGCTGAACCTCGCCGCCGCCGATGTCGGCCTGCTGGCTGAGGCGCTGATCAGCCGCTTCCTCGATCGTTCGGAGGCGGCGCTGGACGGCTACTCCGCCCGCGCCCTCGCCCGGGTCTGGATGGCCGAGCGCTTCTCCTGGTGGTTCACGAGCCTCACCCACCGCTTTCCCGAGATGGACGACTTCGCCCGCCGGATGCAGGTGGCCGAGCTGAGCTACATCCGCGCCTCCCGCGCCGCCCAAGCGGTGGTGGCGGAGAACTATGTCGGCCTGCCGACCGCCCTCACCGCGCGCCTTGCGGGCCGCGGGGAGGCGTCGCCCCTTCCCGCCCCGCCACGCGTGGTCGCCTGAGGGTCACACAGCTTTCCAATCGCCGGACAGGCCCCGCGAAGATGAGGAGACACCCATGAGCGAGGTCGTCCACGGCTACCGCCGGCCGGACCCGGCAACACAACCGCCCCTGAACTCCCCGGCCTATGGCAGCACGGCCGCGCGCCACCCGAAGCAGCCGTTGCTAGAGCTGCCGCACACGCTGACCGAGACGAGCAGCCCGCTCTTCACCGCCGCGCGCTATCCCGAGCTGGCGGACCTGACGGTGCTGGAGAACGGCGCGGGCCATGCCATGGGCGAGCGCATCATCGTCGGCGGCCGGCTGACGGACGAGGACGGGCGCCCGGTCCGCCACGCCATGGTGGAGGTGTGGCAGGCCAACGCCGCCGGCCGCTACAACCACGAGGGCGACACGCATGACGCCCCGCTCGACCCGAACTTCCGCGGCCGCGGGCGCGTCTTCACCGACGAGAACGGCTTCTACCGCTACGTCACCATTCGCCCCGGTGCCTATCCCTGGCGTAACCACCACAACGCCTGGCGCCCGAACCACATCCACTACAGCCTGTTCGGCTCGGGCTTCGCGCAGCGCATGATCACGCAGATGTACTTCCCCGGCGACCCGCTGCTGCCGCTCGACCCTATCTTCAACACCGTCTCCGACGAGGCCGCGCGCAACCGGCTGGTCTCGAAGTTCGACCTGGAGCTGACGCAGCCCGAATGGGCGCTGGGATACCGCTTCGACATCGTCCTGCGCGGGCGCGAGGCGACGCCGATGGAGGACGACCACCATGACTGACATGCCCAGCCCCCACGCCTCTGGCGCGACCCCCGGGCTGGCGCCCTCCGAGGCGACGATGGAGCGGCTGGTGGCCTCCTCCCACCAGACCGCCGGCCCCTACTGGCACCTCGTGGACTTCCCGGAATGGGCTGACACCACGCGCCACTTCGCCGACAACCTGCCCGAGGGCGGGCAGCGCATCACCGTGACCGGGGTGGTGCGGGACGGCACGGGCGCGCCTGTGACGGACGCGCTGGTCGAGATCTGGCACGCCGATCCCGCCGGCCGCTACCCCGACCAGAACGGCGACCCCACCGCCTTCCAGGGCTATGGCCGCTGCGCGACGGACAAGGAGGGGCGCTTCCGCTTCACCACCCTCAAGCCCGGCCCCGTGCCGGTCGGGCCGCATGCCGGGGCCAATGCGATGCAGGCGCCGCACATGGCGTTCGCCCTCTTCGCGCGCGGGCTGCTGCAGCACCTCTCCACCCGCCTCTACTTCGAGGGCGAGGCGCTGAACGAGACGGACCCCGTGCTCCGCGCGGTGCCCGAGGCGCGGCGCGGCACGATGATCGCGAAGCCCGCCGGGAACGGCGCCTGGACCCTCGACCTCCACCTTCAGGGCGAGGGCGAGACGGTCTGGATGGCTGTCTGAGACCCACCGGCCAGGAGCTGGCGCAGCGAACGCCCGCTGCGTTCGTTGAAACGCGGGAGGGGCAACGTCCCTCCCGCCCCTGGGAGGGGAACCCATGTCCGAGAACCGGACCCTCGACGTCCAGCAGTTCCTGAACGAGCAGCCCTTCTCGGCGCTCCAGCGCATCATCTTCGGGATGTGCTTCTTCATCGTCCTGCTCGACGGCTTCGACACCGCGGCCATCGGCTACATCGCGCCCTCCCTCATCACGGAATGGGGAGTGGCGCGCTCAGCCCTGGCGCCGGTGCTCAGCGCCGCGCTTTTCGGCCTGGCGGCAGGGGCGTTGCTCTCCGGCCCACTGGCCGACCGCTTCGGCCGCAAGCTCGTGCTGATCCTCTCCGTGCTCCTCTTCGGCCTCGCCACCCTCGCCTCCGCCTTCGCCGGCAGCCTGGACAGGCTGGTGATCTGGCGCTTCGTGACGGGCATCGGGCTGGGCGCCGCCATGCCCAATGCCGTGACGCTGATGAGCGAGTTCTCCCCCGAAGGGCGGCGTGCGGTGATCGTGAACGCGATGTTCTGCGGCTTCCCGCTGGGCGCGGCCTTCGGCGGCTTCCTCGCGGCCTGGATGATCCCGATCTGGGGCTGGCGCTCCGTGCTGCTGCTGGGCGGCGCGGCGCCGCTCGTGCTCGCCCTGCTGCTCGTGCTCCTGCTGCCGGAGTCCGTGCGCTACATGGCGATGAAGCGCTACCCCGCCGAGCGCATCCGCGGCGTGCTGCGCCGCATATCCCGCCGTGCGGAAGCGGCGGCCTCCTTCGTCCTGTCCGAGAAGAAGCCTGCTACGGGCAACAGCGGCGCGCGCGTGGTACTCTCGCGCCCCTATGCGGTGGGATCGGTCATGCTCTGGATCGCCTACTTTATGGGCCTCGTGATCTTCTACGCGCTGATCAACTGGATGCCCGTGCTGTTCGGCGATGCCGGGCTGTCGCCGCGCAACGCGGCGCTGATCTCCGCGCTGTTCCCGCTAGGCGGCATCGGCGCGATCTTCTTCGGCTGGCTCATGGATCGCTACAACGGCAATAAGGTGATCGCCGCCGGCTTCGTGCTCACCTCGCTCTCGGTGGCGCTGGTCGGGATGGTGGCGGGCAACCTCGCCCTGCTGGTGGTGACGGTCTTCGTGGCCGGGATCATCATGAACACAGCGCAATCCTCCCTCCCCGCCCTCGCCGCCGGCTTCTACCCCACGGAGGGGCGGGCCACGGGCGTGGGCTGGATGCTCGGCATGGGTCGCTTCGGCGGCGTCGCCGGCTCTTTCCTCGTGGCGGAGCTGTCGCGTATGCAGTCGTCGCTGAGCGGCATCTTCCTCGTGGTGGCCATCCCCGGCCTCGTCTCGGCCGCTGCCCTCTGGATCAAGCAGATGGCGCATCCGCAGGCGGCGCGGAACCCGGCCGCCTTTCCCGGCCCGGCCCTGAGCCATTGAGGCCGGCGACACCATTCCCGGCGCGTAGGAGAAACGCATGAGCCCCACTGTCATCGCCGTAGCCATCACCGGATCGGTGCCGCGCAAGAAGGACAACCCGGCGGTCCCCACCACCCCGGCCGAGCAGATCGAGTCCACGCACGAGGCCTTCGAGGCCGGGGCGTCCCTCGTGCACA
>JBHTFH010000043.1:0-30300 GCA_042666135.1 Roseomonas sp. GCM10028921
GGCCGAGCAGCCGCGCGCCGACCTCGCCCGCGCCATCCGCGAGGAGTACGAGTTCTGGGGCAGGAAGGTGCGGGAGCTGGACCTGAAGGCGGAGTAGGGCCGCCTATTCCGCCGGGGCGGGCTGCGGCACGGTCCTCCCCGCGCGGTCCAGCACCAGCCGCTCCAGCAGCCGCGCGCAGAGCGGGGTGAACCACAGCAAGGCCAGCGCGCCGGCCGCGTTGAAGGCCAGATGGGCGTTGGCGATCTGGTGCTGCGCCTCGCCGCTGCTCCAGCGGGCAAGCACCGCCAACGGCCCGATCAGCGCGACGCCGGCCGCCACAGTGACGATGTTAAAGGCCAAGTGGAAGATCCCCGCCCGTACCGCGGCGCGGGAGCGCCCGATGGTGGCCATCAGGGTGTCCGAGCAGGTGCCGATCTCCGCGCCGAGCATGATGGCCAGTCCCGTCGGCAGGTCCACGATTCCCCCGCCGGCGAGGGTGATGACCACGCCCAGCGTCGCGGAGGAGGACTGGATGACCAGGGTGAAGACCGCTCCGATCAGCACGCCCCGCAGCGGGGTCTCGGTGGCGCGCAGCCACCCGGTGATGCCGGGGTGCTCCTTCAGCGGCTCCACCGCCTCGCCGAGGACGTGCAGGCCGAAGAGCACGAGGCCGAGCCCGGAGATCACGCGGCCCCAGCCGGTGAGCCGGTCCGACTTCGCGAAGGCGCGGATGAGCAGGCCGATCGCAAGCATCACGGGCGCGTACTCGTCCACGCCGAGGGCGAAGACCTGGGAGGAGATCGTGGTGCCGATGTTGCTGCCGAGGATCACCGGCAGGGTCTGCGCGAAGCCGAGCAGCCCGGAATCCACTAGCCCGATGAGCAGGATGATGGTGACGGAGGAGCTGTCGAGGATGGTGGTGGCGGCGATGCCGGTGGCCAGGCCGCGGATGGGGCCGGCGGTGGCGTGGTTCAGCAGCCGCTTCACCCGGTCCCCGGCCGCGACCTTCAGCCCCTCGGCCAGCTCCGAGACGCCGAGCAGGAAGAACGCGAGGCCGCCGAGGCAGCCCATGGCCAGCTCCACCCAGTCCAGCTTCGGGCCCTGCCCGTCCTGAGCGAGGGCGCCGCCCGCCGCCAGGAGGAAGAGAAGCGCGAAGGGGGCGGCCCAGACGGTCGGCGAGGCAATCGGCGAGACGGGCGGCGCGATCCGGGACATCTGGCCTCTCTCGCTGCGTGGCGCGAGACGGGAACGCAGGGCGGAGCGGGGCGCCGCCGGCTGTCACGGAAGCTTCTTGCCCGAAAAGAAAAGGAGGCCTCGCGGCCTCCTCTCCTGGTTCTCAGCTGAGTGCCTGGCTTCAGGCCGCCGCCTTGATGGCGGCCTTCTTCACGTCCTCGCTGACCGCGCCCGCGAAGGTCTCGAAGTTCTTCTCGAAGCGGGACTGCAGGTCCTTGGCCGTGCGGTCGTAGGCCGCCTTGTCCGCCCAGCTGTCGCGGGGATTCAGCACCTCGGACGGCACGCCCTCCAGCGTCTTCGGGATGGCGAGGCCGAAGAAGGGCTCCTGCACGAACTCGACCTTGGCGAGCGAGCCGTCGAGGGCGGCGCGGAGCAGGGCGCGGGTGTGCTTGATGCTCATCCGCTGGCCCGTGCCATAGGCGCCGCCGGTCCAGCCCGTGTTCACCAGCCAGACCTGCGCGCCGTGCTTCTCGATCAGCTCGGCGAGCATGCGGCCATAGGTCTCGGGGTGGCGCGGCAGGAAGGGTGCGCCGAAGCAGGTGGAGAAGGTCGCCTGCGGCTCCTTGCCCAGGCCCTTTTCCGTGCCCGCCACCTTCGCGGTGTAGCCGGACATGAAGTGATACATCGCCTGCGCCGGGGTGAGCTTGGAGATCGGCGGCAGCACGCCAAAGGCGTCGGCCGTCAGCATCACCACGTTCTTCGGCAGGCCGGCCATGCCGCCCGGGACCGTGTTCGGGATGAACTCGATCGGGTAGCAGGAGCGGGTGTTCTCGGTCAGCGAGCCGTTGTCGAGGTCGAGATTGCCGCGCTCGTCCGCCACCACGTTCTCCAGCACCGCGCCGAAGCGGTGGGAGGCGTTCCAGATCTGCGGCTCGGCCTCCTTGGAGAGCTTGATGACCTTGGCGTAGCAGCCGCCCTCGAAGTTGAAGACGCCCTTGGGCGACCAGCCATGCTCGTCATCGCCGATCAGCGCGCGCTCGGGGTCGGAGGAGAGCGTCGTCTTGCCCGTGCCGGAGAGACCGAAGAAAAGCGCCGTGTCGCCGTCCTTGCCGACATTGGCGGAGCAGTGCATCGGCAGCACGCCCTTGGCCGGCAGCAGCCAGTTCATTACGGTGAAGATGCTCTTCTTGATCTCGCCCGCGTAGCTCGTGCCGGCGATCGCGATCACCTTCTTGGCGAAGGAGAGGGCGATGAGCGTCGAGCTGCCCTCGCGCCCGCCATCGGTGGCGGGGTTCGCCTCCATCTCCGGGGCGTGCAGGATCACGTAGTCCGGCTCGAAACCGGCCAGTTCCTCCACAGGCGGGCGGATAAACATGTTGCGCGCGAACATCGCGTGCCAGGCGTTCGGCGTGACGAGGCGCACCTTGATGCGGTGCTCCGGGTCGGCGCCGGCATAGAGGTCCTGGGTGAAGAGCTCGCCCTGCTTGCCGAGATAGTCGCGCGCGCGGGTGGTGAAGGCGTCGAACTTCGCGGGGTCGAGCTTCTGGTTGACCTTGCCCCACCAGATCTCCTGCGTGACCTCGGGGTCGTCCGCCACGAACTTGTCCTGCACGGAGCGGCCGGTGTGCTGGCCGGTCACGGCGATGAAGGCGCCGTCAGCCGAGAGGCGGCCCTCGCCGCGGCGGAGCGCGTGGGTCGTCAGGCCAGGGGCTGTCAGGTTCGCATGCACGGACTGCGGCGCGGACACGCCGGTGCCGGACAGGGCGCGGGCATGGGAAGTGTCAGTCATTGTTAAGCGGATGCCTCCAGCTGGCTCGGCTCACTGGGGGGTCAGGGAACCGCGTAAAAGCAGGGGGAACATCGCCCAGCCCGGGAGCAAAATTAAGGCGCAATATGGTGAGGCAGGCGAAATAACTGTGTAGTTACTTAACTTTCGATATCATTTCACGCGATCCGGAAAAAAAATGAAGCGTCGTCAAGACCGCTTCCCCGGCCTAGTCTGCTCAAAAAACCGGGAGAACGTGCATGTCCATCGTCACCCGCCGGGCCTTTCTCGCCCTGGCCGGCCTCCTTCCCCTCGCGGCCCGCGCGGCCCTGCCCGACCGGCCGCTCCGATTCGTCCTCGGCTTCCCGCCCGGCAGCGGGCCCGACCTCGTCGCCCGCCTCCTCGCGGAGGGCATGCGGGAGGGCGTGCCGGCGGGGGTGGTGGTGGACAACCGGCCCGGCGCCGCCGGGGCAATCGCGGCCGGGGAGGTGGGGCGCAACGCCGCGCCCGATGGCACGACGCTGCTGCTCGGCGAGGTCAGCCAGCTCGCCATGGCCCCCAGCACCTATGCCCGGCTGAGCTACGACCCCGCCCGCGACTTCGCGCCCATCGCCGAGGTGGCGGCGGCGGACTTCGCCTTCGTCGTCCCCGCGGCTGTGCCGGCCGGGAACTTCGCGGACTACGTCGCCTGGGCGAAGGCGCGGCCGACCCTCTTCCTCGGCACCTTCGGGGCGGGGACCCCCGGGCATTTCGGCGCCTCCATCCTCGCCGCGGGCGCCGGCCTGACAGTGGAGGCCGTGCATTTCCGCTCCACCGGGGACGCGATGACGGCCGTGCTGAACGGGGCGGTGGGGGGCATGTTCGGCACCGTCGCCCTCGTCGCGCCGCAGGTGCGGGAGGGGAGGCTGAAGGCGCTGGCCGTCACCGGCCCCGCCCGCGCGCCGCTGCTGCCGGGCGTGCCGACGGTGGCGGAGCTGGGGCGGCCCGACCTCGCCTTCAGCGCCTGGTTCGGGCTCGTCGCCCCCGCCGCCACCCCGGCGCCGCTGCGGGCGGAGCTGGAGGCGCTGGCGCTCCGCGCCCTGGCCGCCCCCACCCTGCGCGCCCGCATGGAGGAGGCGGGGTTCCGGGTGGCCGGGCAGGGGCAGGAGGTCTTCGGCGCCCTTATCCGGGAGGAGACGGCGCGCTGGGCCGAGGTGGTGCGCGCGACGGGCTTCCGCGCGATCGAGTAGCCGCGCCTCAGACCGCGTAGATCCGCACCCGCACGCTGTCGGGCCGCCGCTCCCCCATGCCGATAAACAGGCTCCGGTGCAGCCAGCCATGGGCGGGGGAGGCGGTCTCGAAGGCGGGGGCGGTGCGGAAGTACACGCGCTCCGGCGGCACGGGCTCGCCGCGCAGTAGCCGGGCCATGTCCTCCGGCGCCGCGTGGCGAAGGCCGCGGTTCACGACGTAGACGAACGCGCCGTCTGCCAGGCGAAGGGTGTAGCGCGCCTCGATCTCCGCCACCCCGTCCGGGCGGATGAGCTGGAAGTCGGCGCCGCCGGGCAGCACCTCCCCCTCCAGCCGGGGGCCGCTCACCCGCCCGCCGAGGATGGGGATGACCCGCCGCTCCCCCAGCGGCCCGGCGCCGACGAGCTGGGGAGGGGCCACGGCGACGTCCACCTGCCCGATGAAGTCCGGGGCGGGCCCGATGGGCGAGGCCGGGGCCGCCTCCACGGGCAGCGGCCCGATCCCCTCGCGCCCGCTCACGCCTCCTCCCCCTCGGCCGGGCGGAACTCGGCCGCGCGCAGCCGGTGCGCCCGGCCGAAGCCAAGCACCATCAGCCCGCCCTTCGGCTCCACCCGCCAGAGCGCAAAGTCGGTGAAGCCGGAATAGGGCTCGGCATAGGGGTGGCGGGCAAGCCAGACGGCCTTCAGCGCCTCGTCCTCCACCCTCTCCGCCACGCCGTCGATGCTCACCCGGGGCGTGGTCTGCGGGTTCTCGTCCTCCGCCGCGCCCTGGAAGAGGATGCAGCAGCGGGGATCTCGCATGAGCTGGCGCGTGTGTTCGGAGAGGGTGGAGAGCAGGAGCAGCACGGCCCCGTCGGGGGCGAGGGCGGGGGTGACGAGGGCGGCGTGGGGCTGCCCGTCCTTGCCCAGGGTCGCCAGCACTGCCGAGGCGGCGCCGCGCATCAAGCGCCGCGCCTGCAGCCCCCATTCGGCCCGGCGCGCCTCCATCTCCCCCGAGGCCGGTCCGGCCTCCATGTCTTCCGAGGCCTTCCCGGCCTCCTCTCCCCGCCCGGCTTCCGCCATGGCATCCTCCCGCCACAATCGGGTGCGACGCCCCGAGATCTGGCTTCAGGAACGCCCGATGCCCCACACCATTGCCCTGGTGGATGACGACCGCAACATCCTCACCTCCGTCTCCATGACGCTGGAGGCGGAGGGCTTCACCGTCCGCACCTATACGGACGGCGAGAGCGCGCTCCAGGGCCTGCTCGCCCGGCCGGTGGACCTCGCCGTGCTCGACATCAAGATGCCGCGGATGGACGGGATGGAGCTGCTCCAGCGCCTTCGCCAGCGCAGCGGCATGCCCGTGATCTTCCTGACCTCCAAGGACGACGAGCTGGACGAGCTGATGGGGTTGCGGCTGGGGGCGGACGACTACATCACCAAGCCCTTCTCCCAGCGCCTGTTGCTGGAGCGCATCCGCACCCTGCTCCGCCGCAACGAGGCGAGCCGGGCGGAGGGGTCGGGCACGCCCCAGGGCGGGGTGATCGCGCGCGGCGACCTCGTGCTGGACGAGACGAAGCACACCTGCAGCTGGAAGGGGAAACCCGTTCAGCTCACCGTCACGGAGTTCCTGCTGGTCAAGGCGCTGGCCGTGCGGCCGGGCATGGTGAAGAACCGCGACCAGCTCATCGACGCCGCCTATGGCGAGAACATCTACGTGGACGACCGCACGATCGACAGCCACGTCAAGCGCGTCCGCAAGAAGTTCCGGGCCGTGGACGACAGCTTCGGCCAGATCGAGACGCTCTACGGCATAGGCTACCGCTACAAGGAGGCGTGACCGGCCACTCCATCCACGGTATGGATGGGGACTATCCAGGGGATGCGGTGGAGTCCCGCCGGAGGAGGACGCATATGGCCTTCACCGACGGCGGCGATCCGCCGAACCATCCATCCCAAGGATAGAAACGATGTCTACCTCCAACCTCTCCCGGACCCTCCGCAGCCTCGGCCTGGCCGCTGCCCTGATCGGCGCCGCCGCGGCCCCCGCCTTCGCCGAGGGCACCTATGTCCCGGGTCCCGTGGCCTCCCCGGCCTGGACCGCGAGCGCGGCCCGCACCCCGCTCGCCGGCGACGGCACGACCAGCACCAACCCCGCCCAGAATTTCCTGGAGCGCTCGGGCGCCACGGGCAACGCCGGCCAGCACGCCTGACCTCGGCCGGGCCACGCCCGACCCGGTCGGGCTCCCCCCGGTCCGACCCGGGCGTCTCCCCCTCGCCCCCTCACGGAAGGCCTGCCGGTTCGCCGGCGAGCCTTTCGCGCGTCAGGGCGTCCCTTCGCCCCATCATCGCCATCACTCGGCCTCACGCCCGGCACCGGAAATGGCCTAAGCTTCCTCCATGCCGGACGCCAGCGGTCCCCTCACGACCGAGATTCCCCCCACCGTTCCCCTGGAGCGGCGCGGGACGAGCCGGCGCATCTCGCCGCTGCTGCGCCGCATTCTGCTGGTGAACATGCTGCCGCCCTTCCTGCTGGCGGCGACGCTCCTCTACCTCGACCAGTACCAGGACGGGCTGCTGGCCGCCGAGGTGCAGGGGCTCCGGACGCAGGCGCGGATCTACGCCAACGGCATCGCCGAGGCCGGCGTCCGCATCCAGGACGACCGCGCCACCCTCCTGCCCGACACCGCCCGCCCCCTGCTGCGCCGCCTGACCGAGCCGAGTCCGGCGACCCAGGCGAAGCTCTTCGACAACAACGGGCTTCTGGTGGCCGACAGCCGCCTGCGCGAGGGGCCGGGGGGCGCCATCGTCACCGAGCCGCTGCCGCCCCCCGGCGCGCCCGGCCCCATTGCGGGCACCCTCGGCCGCCTCTACGAGAAGGTGCTGGACTGGTTTCCCCGCCCGCGCGTACGCGGCCCCGCCGTGGTGGTGGACGAGACGCCAGGCGCCGCCTCCTTCGAGTGGCAACCCGATCTCGGCCCGGACCGGCGGGAGGAGCTGCGCTTGGCGCTGGAGGGGGGCGTGAACCCCTATGTCCGCCGCACCGCGGATGGGCGCCTGCTCGTCTCGGTGGCAGAGCCCGCACGGCGGGCCAACCAGCCCGTCGGCATCGTGCTGCTGACGCGGGAGGCGCGGGAGGTGGACCAGCGGGTGATGGAGATCCGCGGCTCCGTCCTCGTCCTCTTTGTCATGGCCCTCGCCCTGACCGTGGCGCTCTCAGTTTATCTCGCCCGCACCCTCGCCTCGCCGATGCTGGAACTGGCGGCCTCGGCCGCCTCCATGCGGGCGGGCAAGGGGCGCGGCGGCTCGGTCTCCGCGTCGCTGATGGCGCGGCAGGACGAGATCGGCATCCTCGCCCGCGCGCTGCAGAGCGGCACCAACGCCCTCTGGGCCCGGGTGGACGCGAATGAGCGCTTCGCGGCCGACGTGGCGCACGAGCTTCGCAATCCCCTGACCTCCGTGCGCTCGGCCATCGAGACGCTGCGGCGCGTAGAAAACCCGGAGCAGCAGAAGCGCCTGCTCGCCATCATCGCCGAGGACGCGGTGCGGATGGACCGCCTTATCGGCGACATCTCCGACAGCTCGCGCGTGGATGCGGAGCTCTCCCGCTCGGTGGCCGAGCCCGTGGATATCGGCCCCATCCTCGCGACGCTGGTGGAGCTGCACACCACCACGCGCGACGAGGAGGATCCGCAGATGCGGATCGAGGCGCCCGCCCATCTCGTCGTGCGCGGGGTGGAGGGGCGGCTGGTGCAGGTGTTCCGCAACCTCCTGGGCAATGCGGTCTCCTTCTCCCCCGCCCGCGGCAACGTGCAGGTCCGGGCCCGGCGCACGGGAGCGGTGGCGGAGATCTCGATCGAGGACGAGGGGCCCGGCATCCCCGAGGCGAAGCTCGAAGGGATCTTCGACCGCTTCTACACTGAGCGCCCGAGCGGCGAGCGCTTCGGCCAGCATTCCGGCCTCGGCCTCTCCATCTCCCGCCAGATCGTCGAAGGGCTGGGCGGGCGGATCATGGCGGAGAACCGCCGCAACCCCGACGGCTCGGTGGCCGGGGCGCGCTTCGTGGTGCGGCTGCCGGTGGTGTGAGGGTGGCCCTGCTGCCCCGGGGAAAGGCGCTGCCTTTCCCCGGCTCCCTATCCGCCAGGGAACTCAGTTACCTGGCCCCTCCATCTGTTGAAACGCCGTTCCCACGGAGACTTTGTGGGTCTCCGTGGGAACGGCACTCTTCTCAGACGGGAGGTCCAGGAACCGCCCTCAATCCACCCGCGCGCCGGAAGCCTTCACGATCGCCGGCCAGCGCGCCGACTCGGCGCGGATGAGGGCGGCGAATTCCTCACGGTTGCCGGTCGCCATCTCGAAGCCCTGGGCGCGAAGGTTGTCGGCGACCTCCGGCTTTGCCATCGCCGTCCGCGTCTCGGCGTGGAGCCGGGTGAGGATCGGCTCGGGCGTGCCAGCCGGGGCCAGCAGCCCCTGCCAGGTCACCACCTCGAAGCCGGGATGGCCGAGCTCGGCCACGGTGGGCACGTTCGGCAGGGCGGGGCTGCGCGCGGTCCCCGTCACGGCTAGGGCACGGATGCGGCCCTCGCGGATGAACTCGATGGCGGCGGGCAGGGTGACGAGCAGGCTGTCGATATGCCCGGCCACGAGGTCCATCACGGCGGGGCCGCCGCCGCGATAGGGAACGTGCGTCGTCCCGATGCCCAGCGCCTGGCCGAGCAGGATTCCGCCGAGATGGCCGATGCTGCCATTGCCCTGGCTGGCGAGGGTGGTGGTGCCGCCGGCCTCCAGCGCGAGGCGGCGGTACTCGCGGAGATCCTTCGCCTCCAGCGCGTTCCTCACCACCAGCACCTGCGGCGCGCGCACCAGCTCCACGATGGGCGCGAAGTCGCGCACGGGGTCGAAGCCGATCTTCGCGTAGAGGGCGGGGTTGATCGTCAGGGGGTCGGAGCCGACCAGTAGGGTCAGCCCGTCCGGCTTGGCGCGGGCGACGAGGTCGAAGGCGATGTTGCTGCCGGCCCCCGTGTGGTTCTCCACGACCACAGGCTGACCGAGCGGGCCGGTGAGGGCCTTGGCCGCGGTGCGGCCGAGAATGTCCAGGCTGCCGCCGGGAGCCACGGGCACGATCACGCGCAGCGAGCGATCCGGCCAGATGCCGGGGGCAGGGGCTTCCCCCTGGGCGAAGGCCGGGCGGGCCACGGCCGGGGCGGCGCCGAGGGCCAGCGGGGCGGGCAGCGCCGCGGCCAGGGCGAGCAGGCGGCGGCGGGAGGGGTGGCGCATCGGGCGTTCCGGGAGGGACATGATGGGGAAGGAGATGGTTTTTCTCCACCATCCCTTCCAGCTGGACAAGAAGAAGATTAATTTGCTCCGGAGACACTCCAAAGGGGAAAGATTTGGCACATGGCGGCACAGCCGGAGTTGGACTCCACCGACCGCGCGATCCTGCGCCTGATTCAGCCCAACGCCGCCCTCTCCCTCGCCGCCATCGCCGAGGCCGTGGGCCTTACCCCTACCCCCTGCTGGAAACGCATCCGCCGTATGGAGACGGCCGGGATCATCACCGGCCGCGCCACACTGCTCGACCCCGCCCACGTCGGCCTGCCGCTCACCGTCTTCGTGGCGCTGGAGATCGGGGACCACTCGGCCGCCTGGATCGAGACCTTTGGCCGCGCGGTGGAGGGGATGCCGGAGGTGCTGGAGTGCTGGCGGATGGGGGGCGACATCGACTATCTCCTCCGCGTCGCGGTGGCGGACATGCCGGCCTATGACGCCTTCTACCGCCGCCTGACCGCGACCGTGCCGGGGCTTCGCAACGTGACCAGCCGCTTCGCCATGGAGCGGGTGAAGGTGGGCACGGCCCTGCCGGTCTGAGGGTAGGCCTGGGGGCGGGCCGAAAGGCGGTCCTGGGGGTGGGTCCGGGGGCGCCCCGGGCGGCCTTGTGACAGAATGCGACGCGGCGTGTTGATGCCCCCATCACGCTGCCGCATAACCCCCCGCGTGACCCGCGCAGCCCCTCACCCCACCCTGATCGCGCCCTCCCTCCTGGCCGCCGATTTCACGCGCCTGGCCGAGGAAGTCGCCGCCATCGAGACCGCCGGCGCCGACTGGCTGCATCTCGACATCATGGACGGGCACTTCGTCCCGAACATCTCCTTCGGCCCGGCCATCGTGAAGGCGCTGCGCCCGCTTAGCCGGATGCCCTTCGACGTGCACCTCATGATCGCCCCGGTGGATCCCTATCTCGCCGCCTTCGCCGAGGCCGGGGCGGACGTGATCTCCCTCCACCCCGAGGCCGGGCCGCACCTGCACCGCTCCCTCCAGACGATCCGCTCGCTGGGGAAGAAGGCCGGCGTGGTGCTCAACCCCGCCACCCCCATCGAGAGCGTGGCGCATGTGCTCGACCTCACCGACCTCATTCTGGTCATGACGGTGAATCCCGGCTTCGGCGGCCAGTCCTTCCTGGAGAGCCAACTGCCCAAGATCGCCGCCCTGCGCCGGATGATCGACGAGTCCGGCCGCGACATCCGCCTGCAGATCGACGGCGGCGTGACCGCGAAGACCGCCCCCCTCTGCCTGCAGGCGGGAGCAGACGTGCTGGTGGCCGGCACGGCGGTGTTCAGCGCGCCGGACCGTGCGGCCGCCATCGCCGCCTTGCGAGGTCCTGGGGGAGGACCCGGGGGGGCTCCCACGAGCGCGGAGGGACGCGCGGCATGAGCGGCTGGCTGCGCGGCGCGCGCCGCACCCTCTCCACCCTCAAGCCCATGCGCGTGCCCGAAGCCCCGGCCCGTGCCTTCCGCGACCTCTGGCCCGGCGACGCCCTGCGCGGCCAGCGCCTGCTGGAGGGCGAGCTGGAGGTGGCCGGCACCGTCCGCCCGCTGCGCGACGATCCCTCCACCTTCGGCCCCCTGGCCGGCAGCGCCCCCTGGCGCGCGGCGCTGCACGGCTTCGCCTGGCTGCGCGACCTCCGCGCGCTCGGCACGGATGCGGCGCGGATGCACGCGCGCGACATCGCCCGCGCCTGGATGGAGGCGCCCTCGGCCGACCCGCTCGCGGGCACGCCGGAAGTGGCGGGCGCCCGCCTCTCCGCCTGGCTTGGCCACTGGGACTTCATCGCCGCCACCGCCGAGGACGGCTTCCGCCGCGCCATGATGGCCCGCCTGGCCTCCGACGCCCGCGTCCTCGTCGCCTCCCTTCCCGCCGAGGCGCGGCACCGCGGGGCGCTGGTGGCGCTGAAGGGCGCGCTGGCCGCCGCCGTGGCGCTGGAGGAGGAGCCCTGGCTCACCCGCTGCCTCAAGCTGCTGCCCGCCGAGATCGACCGCCAGATCCTGCCCGACGGCGCGCATGTGGAGCGCAGCCCGGGCATCCTGCTGCTGGCGCTGCAGGACCTCATCGAGATCCGCAACCTCCTGCACGGCGCGGGAATCGAGGCGCCGCCGCACCTCGCCCACGCGCTGGACCGCGCCGCCCCGGCGCTCCGCCTGTTCCGCCACGGCGATGGCGGGCTGGCCGCCTTCAACGCTACGCGGGAGGAGGCGGCGAGCCTGCTCGACCTCGTGCTCACCCAGGCCCAGGCCCGCGGCCGCGCGCCGCTGATCCTCGGCGATGCCGGCTTCCAGCGCCTGCAGGCCGGGCGGACGCTCGTGATCGCCGATTGCGGCGCCCCGCCCGCCCGCAGCGGCGGCTTCCTGCCCGGCGGCCTCTCCCGCGGGGCCGACCGCGTCCACCACGCCGGCACCCTCTCCTTCGAGATGTCGATTGGGCGCGACCGGCTGGTCGTCAACTGCGGCGCGGCCCCCGCGGCCGAGGGCGCCTGGCGGGACGCGCTGCGCGCCACCGCCGCCCACTCCACCCTCGTCCTGGCCGACACCAACAGCAGCGAGCTGACCGAGGAGGGCCTCGGCCGCCGCCCCGAGCACGTGGAGGCCGAGCGCCACGAGGCGAGCGGCGCGCAGTGGCTGGAGGCCACGCATGACGGCTGGAAGAAGGCCTTCGGCGCGATCCACCGCCGCCGCCTCTACCTCGCGGAATCCGGAGACGACCTGCGCGGCGAGGACCTCGTGGAGGCGGAGGAGATCCCCGCCTTCGCCGTGCGTTTCCACCTCCACCCCGCCGTGACCCCCACGCCGCAGGAGGACGGGGCCTCCGTGCTGCTGCGCCTGCCCTCCGGCGCCACCTGGCGGCTCCGCGCCCGCGGCGGCCGGGTGCTCGTTGAGGACAGCGTACAGGTCTTCGGGGAGGCGAAGCCGAGCAAGCAGGTCGTGGTCCAGGCCGAGGCCGGGACGGGCAACGTGCAGTGGGCGATCGGGCGGGTGGCGGCGAGCGAGGGCTAGCGGCCCCCGCGAACCGCCGCCGCCTCAGCCCCGCTCAGCCCGCTCCGCGGCCGGCCCGAAGCCGCCGCCAGTCGGCGTGACGATCGTCACCGCCTCCCCCGCGCACAGGGCGGAGCGGGCGCAGCCGGGCAAGGTCTCCACCGTCCCGTCCAGGCGGCGGACGAGGTTCCGCCCGCGCTCGCCCGGCTCCCCGCCGAAGATGCCGGGGGGCGGGACCTCGCGATGGCCGGCGAGGATGGCGACCTCCATCTCTTCTAGGAAGCGGATCGTGCGGCGCGTGCCGTCCCCCGCGCGCCACTTGCCGCACCCGCCGGAGCCCTCGCGGATGGCGAACTCCTCCAGCACCACGGGGAAGCGCGTCTCCAGGATCTCCGGGTCGGTCAGGCGGGAATTGGTCATGTGGGTCTGCACTCCGGGCGCGCCGTCGAAGCCCTCGCCGGCGGGGGCGCCGGAGCAGATCGTCTCGTAGTACTGGTAGGTCGCGTTGCCGAAGGTGAGATTGTTCATCGTGCTCTGCGCGGGCGCGAGCGTGCCGACGGCGGCCAGTAGCGCGGAGGTGACGGCCTGCGACACCTCTACATTCCCCGCCACCACGGCGGCCGGCCATTGCGGCGAGAGCATAGAGGATTCCGGCACCACGATGCGGATCGGGCGAAGGCAGCCCGCATTCATCGGGATGTCGGAATCCACCAGCAGGCGGAAGGCGTAGAGCACCGCCGCGCGCGTCACGGGGCGAGGTGCGTTGAAGTTGTCGGGCTGCTGGGGCGAGGTGCCGGTGAAGTCCACCACCGCCTCGCGCGCCTCGTGGTCCACCGCGATCCGCACCTTCACGTGGCGGCCGGAGTCCATGGGATAGGTGAAGGAGGCCTCGGGCGGCAGACGGTCGAGCGCGCGGCGCACGCTTTCGGCGGCGTTGTCCTGCACATGCGCCATGTACGCGTGCACGACGTCCGCGCCGAAGCCGCGCACCGCGCGCAGCAGTTCCGCCGCGCCGCGCGCATTGGCCGCGACCTGCGCCTTGAGGTCCGCGATGTTCTGGGCCGGATTGCGCGCGGGATACTTAGCGCCTGTCAGCAGCGCGAGCGCCTCCCCTTCCTGGAAGCGCCCCTCCCTCACGAGGTGGAGGTTGTCGATATAGACACCCTCCTGCTCGATCGTCGTCGCGTCCGGGGACATGGAGCCCGGCGCGGTGCCGCCGATATCGGCGTGGTGGCCGCGCGACGCGACCCAGAAGATGAGCTCCCCGTCCTCCCCGAAGACGGGCGTGCAGACGGTGATGTCCGGCAGGTGCGTGCCGCCGTTATAGGGCGCGTTGATCGCCCAGACATCGCCCGGACGCGGGTCCGGGTTGGCGCGCGCCACGCTCTCCACGCTGCCGTCCATCGATCCCAGATGCACGGGGATGTGCGGCGCGTTGGAGACGAGGCCGCCCTTCGCGTCGAACACCGCGCAGGAGAAGTCCAGACGCTCCTTGATGTTCACGCTGCTCGCCGTGTTCTGCAGCGCGACGCCCATCTGCTCGGCAATGGAGCGGAAGAGGTTGTTGAAGATCTCCAGCATCACCGGATCGGCCTCGGTGCCGAGCGCGGCCGTGCGGGCGAGGGGCCGGGTGCGGTCGAGCACGAGGTGGTCCGCCTCCGTCAGCACCACGGACCAGCCGGGCTCCACCACCACCGTCTGGTTCGGCTCGATGACGAGCGCGGGCCCGGCGACGGGCTGCCCCGCGCGCAGCGCTTCGCGGCGGTACACCACCGCCTCGTGCCATTCCCCCCCGGAGAAGAGGCGCGTGGTACGGAGCGGCTCGGCGGCGGCGGTGCCCTCCGCGCGGGCGGGCGGGGCGGATGCGGCGCCACCCCCCGCGACCTCGGCCAGCGCGGCCTCGATCACCACGGCGCGGGAGGGATCGGTGAAGCCGAAGCGGGCGAGATGTGCGGCCTCGAAGGCTTCGCGCAGGTCGCCGGCGGCCAGGGTCGCGGCGGAGACCTCCGCCTCCCCGGCGAGGTCGAGGGCGGGGACGTCCAGCGGCGTATCGGTGCCGGCATAGCGCAGCAGCAGGGCGATGCGCGTGGTCAGCGCCTCCGCCCCCACGCCCTGGGACAGCACCTCGGCCCGCGCCTCCCCCGCCAGGCCCTGCAGGGCGGGGAGGATGCCCGGGAGCGCCTCGTCCTCCAGCGGCCGGTCGAGCGTGCGCTGGCGCACGGCGCGAATATCGGCCAGCCCCATGCCATAAGCCGAGAGCAGGCCGGAGAAGGGGTGGATCAGCACGCGCGTCATCGCCAGCGCGTCCGCGACGAGGCAGGCATGCTGGCCGGAGGCGCCGCCGAAGGCGTTCAACACGTATTTGGTGACATCGTAGCCGCGCTGGACGGAGATCGTCTTGATCGCCTCCGCCATGCCAGCGACGGCGATGCGCAGCGCCCCGTCAGCGACCGATTCCGGTGTGCGATCGCCGCCGAGCTCGGCCGCCAGCGCCGCGAACTTCGCGCGCACGGCCTCCGCGTCCAGCGGGTGGTCTCCACCGGGGCCAAAGATGGCGGGGAAGAGATCGGGCAGCAGCTTGCCCGTCATCACGTTGCAGTCGGTGACGGTGAGCGGGCCGCCGCGACGGTAGCAGGCCGGGCCGGGATCCGCGCCCGCGCTCTCCGGCCCCACGCGCAGCCGTCCGTCGCGATATTGCACGATGCTGCCGCCGCCGGCGGCGACGGTGTGGATCAGCATCATCGGCGCGCGCATCCGCACGCCCGCGACCTCGGTTTCCAGCGCGCGCTCGAACTGCCCGGCATAGTGCGCGACATCGGTGGAGGTGCCGCCCATGTCGAAGCCGATGACCTTGTCGAAGCCCGCCTCCGCGCCCGTGCGGGCCAGCGCCACGACGCCGCCCGCGGGGCCGGAGAGGATGGCGTCGCGCCCCTGGAAGAGCGAGGCGGCGGTCAGCCCGCCGGCCGAGGTCATGAACATCACCCGCGCGCCGGTGCGGGCCACGTCCAACTCCTCCTCCACCTGCGCGACGTAGCGGCGCAGCACGGGGGAGAGATAGGCGTCCACCACCGTGGTGTCGCCGCGCCCGACGAGCTTGATCAGCGGCCCGACCTCGTGGCTGGCCGAGACCTGGGCGAAGCCCATTCCCCGCGCCATGGCGGCGGCGCGCGCCTCATGCGCCGGGTGCTTCCAGGAATGCAGGAAGACGATCGCGACGGAGCGGAAGCCGTCCTCGCGCAGCGCCTCCAGCACCGCGCGCAGCCCGGCCTCGTCCAGCGCGGACTCCACCGTGCCGTCCGCGCGCACGCGCTCGCCGATCTCCTCCACGCGGGCGTAGAGAAGCTCGGGCTTCACCACGCGGCGGGCGAAGATGTCGCGCCGCGCCTGGTGGCCGATGGCGAGCGCGTCGCGGAAGCCGCGTGTGGTGACCAGCGCCGTGCGCTCGCCCTTGCGCTCCAGCAGGGCGTTGGTGGCGACCGTGGTACCCATCCGCACCTCGCCCACCGCGCCGGTGGGGATGGGGGCGCCGCGCTGGAGGCCGAGATGCAGGCGGATGCCCTGCACGGCGGCGTCGCGGTAGGCGCCGGGATTTTCCGACAGCACCTTGCGCGCGTGCAGCCGTCCCTCGGGGTCGCGGCCGATCACGTCGGTGAAGGTGCCGCCGCGGTCCACCCAGAAATCCCAGGCGCCTCGGGAGAGGGATCGGGCGGTGGCGGACATGCGGAAACCCCTGCTGCGGCGCAGCAACCCTTAGAGCGGATTCGGCGTGCCGGGGAGGGGGCGCTACTCCGCCGCGAAGGTGACGAGTTGCGCGCCCTCCTCCACCATCTCCCCCACCGCCGCGCGCAGGCTCTCCACCCTTCCGTCCGCGGGGGCGCGGAGGGTGAGCTCCGTCTTCATCGCCTCCAGCACCAGCAGGGCCGCGCCCTTGCTCACCGCCTCCCCCTCGGAGACGAGCACGCGCACCACCCGCGCTGGGATGGGGGCGACCACGCGCTCGCTCCCGGCCTCGGCGCCGCCTGGGGGCGCCAGGGGATCGGTCACAAGGACGGTGTGGGTGCGCCCGGCATGAGCGACGCCGATCGCGCCCTCCAGCCGCAGCACCGTCACGCGCCGCTCCACCCCGTCGAGCCGCAGGCGCAGCGCGTCGCCATCCGGCTCGGCGCCCGCAACGGGGCTCCAGCCGCCCGGCAGGTCCAGCCGCCAGGTGCCGTCGCGCAGGGCATGGGCGCGTAGCACCACCTCCTCCCCGTCCAGCGAGAGGTGCAGCTCCTGCCAGGGATCGCCGTTCAGGCGCCAAGCATCCCGCAGGGACCAGGGATCGGCCGGAACCCCCTCCGCCCGCAGCAGCGCCATGGCCGCGGCGGCGAGGACGGTGCCCCGCTCCTCCGCCAGGGGCGTCGCCTCGGCCATCACCTCGGGATGGCGGGCGATGAAGCCGGTGTCGAAGCGGCCGGCCGTGAAGTCGGAATGCGCGGCCACGGCCCGCAGCAGGCCGAGATTCGTCCGCACCCCTATCACCTCGTACTCCGCCAGCGCGGCGCGCAGCTGGCGCAGTGCCGCCGGCCGGTCCGCGCCCCGGCAGATGAGCTTGGCGATCATCGGGTCGTAATAGGGGGTGATGGCGTCCCCTGCCCGCACGCCCGTATCCACCCGCACATCCGGCGTCTCGCGCGGCTGGCGGAGGTGGTGCAGCGTGCCAGTGGAGGGGAGGAAGTCGCGCGCGGGGTCCTCGGCATAGATCCGCGCCTCGATGGCGTGGCCTTGCAGGCGCAGCTCCTCCTCCCGCAGCGGCAGGGGCTCGCCACCCGCGACGCGGAGCTGCCATTCGACGAGGTCGAGGCCCGTGACCATTTCCGTCACGGGATGCTCCACCTGGAGGCGCGTGTTCATCTCCATGAAGTAGAAGCTGTTGCCCTCGGCGATGAACTCCACCGTGCCGGCACCGACATAGCCGACGGCACGGGCGGCGTCGCAGGCGGCGCGGCCCATGGCAGCGCGGCGGGCGGGGTCCATGCCGGGGGCGGGCGCCTCCTCCAGCACCTTCTGGTGCCGGCGCTGGACGGAGCAGTCGCGCTCGAAGAGTGAGACGGTGTTGCCGTGCGTGTCGGCAAAGACCTGGATCTCGATGTGGCGCGGGCGCTGGAGATATTTCTCGATCAGCACGCGTGCATCGCCGAAGGAGGAGGCGGCCTCGCGCGCGGCGCCCGCCAGGGCCTCCGCGAAGTCCTCCGCGCGCTCCACCACGCGCATGCCCTTGCCACCGCCGCCCGCCGAGGCCTTGACCAGCACGGGAAAGTCGATGCGCGCCGCCTCGGCCGCCAGCAGCTCGGGGTCCTGGTTCTCCCCGTGATAGCCGGGCACTAGCGGCACGCCGGCCTCCTCCATCAGCGTCTTGGAGGCCGCCTTCGATCCCATGGCGCGGATCGCCTCCACCGGCGGGCCGATGAAGGCGATGCCGGCCTCCACGCAGGCCGCGGCGAACTCGGCGTTCTCGGAGAGGAAGCCGTAGCCGGGATGGATCGCCTGCGCGCCCGAGCGCCGCGCGGCCTCGATGATGTGCTCGATCCGGAGATAGCTCTCCCGCGCGGGGGCGGGGCCGACGGGCCAGGCCTCGTCGGCCAGTTGCACGTGCCGCGCACGCGCATCCGCCTTGGAGAAGACGGCCACCGTCGCGATGCCCATGCGGCGCGCGGTGGCGATGACGCGGCAGGCGATCTCGCCGCGATTGGCGATGAGGATCTTCGTGAACATCGGCGTCACATCCGGAACAGGCCGAAGCGCGTCTCGGCGATCGGCGCGTTGAGGCTGGCCGAGAGGGAGAGGGCTAGGACGCGCCGGGTTTCGGCGGGGTCGATCACCCCGTCGTCCCAGAGGCGGGCCGAAGCGTAGGTCGGATGACCCTGGCGCTCGTACTGCTCGCGGATCGGCGCCTTGAGGGACTCCTCCTCCTCGGCGGACCAGGACCCGCCGCGCCCCTCGATCCCGTCGCGCCTGACGGTGGCCAGCACCGAGGCCGCCTGCTCGCCGCCCATTACGCTGATCCGCGCGTTCGGCCACATCCAGAGGAAGCGCGGGGAATAGGCGCGGCCGCACATGCCGTAGTTGCCGGCGCCGAAGCTGCCGCCGATGACGACGGTGAGCTTGGGTACCTGCGCGGTGGCCACGGCCGTGACCATCTTCGCCCCGTCCTTGGCGATCCCGCCTGCCTCGTACTTCTTCCCGACCATGAAGCCCGCGATGTTCTGGAGGAAGACGAGCGGGATGCCGCGCTGGGCGCAGAGCTCGATGAAGTGCGCGCCCTTCTGCGCGCTCTCGCTGAACAGGATGCCGTTGTTGGCGACGATGCCAACGGGCATCCCCCAGATATGCGCGAAGCCGCAGACGAGGGTGGGGCCATAGAGGCGCTTGAACTCGTCCAGCTCGCTGCCGTCCACGATGCGCGCGATCACCTCCCGCACCTCATAGGGCGTGCGGAGGCTGGTGGGGACGAGACTGTATATCTCATCCGGCGCGTAGAGGGGAGGGCGCGGCTCGCGCAGCGCGAGGGGCGGGCGCTTGACCGTGTTCAGCCCTGCGACGATGCGCCGCGCGATGCCTAGCGCGTGCGCGTCGCTCTCGGCCAGGTGGTCGGTCACGCCGGAGGTGCGGCTGTGCAGGTCCCCGCCGCCGAGTTCCTCCGCCGTGACGACCTCGCCCGTCGCCGCCTTCACCAGCGGCGGGCCGGCAAGGAAGATTGTGCCCTGCTCGCGCACGATGATGCTTTCGTCGCACATGGCGGGCACATAGGCGCCGCCTGCGGTGCAGGAGCCCATCACCACCGCGACCTGCGGGATGCCCTGGGCCGACATGTTCGCCTGGTTGAAGAAGATACGGCCAAAATGGTCGCGGTCGGGGAAGACCTCGTCCTGCTCCGGCAGGTTCGCGCCGCCGGAGTCCACGAGGTAGAGGCAGGGCAGCCGGTTCTGCGCGGCGATCTCCTGCGCGCGCAGGTGCTTCTTCACCGTGAGCGGGAAATAGGTTCCGCCCTTCACGGTGGCGTCGTTGGCCACGATCATGCACTCGCGCCCGCTGACGCGGCCGATACCGGTGATGATGCCGGCCGAGGGCACCTCGTCCTTGTAGAGCCCCGTTGCGGCGAGCTGGCCGATTTCGAGGAAGGGCGAGGCGGGGTCGATCAGCGCACGGATGCGGTCCCGCGGGAGGAGCTTGCCCCGGGAGAGGTGCTTCTTCCGCGCCGCCTCCCCGCCGCCCTGCCGCACACGGTCCGCCAGGGCGCGGAGATCGGCCACGAGGCCGCGCATCGCCGCCGCGTTCTCCACGGCCTCGGGCGAGCGGGGGTCATAGGCCGTGCCGAGAACGCTCATCCTCTCCCTCCCACGGGCGGTGTGCCCCTAAACTGCCGCCTGTTCGTTTATTCTTGACAGGAGACAGGGGCGCGATCTCCCCTGTCAAGCACGGAATGGGAGGCGCGGGGCATGGGACGGATCGCCGGCTCGGACGGTGCGCGCACCGCCGCCGCGATTCGGCGCGCGGGCCTGCAACTGATCCACCGCCGGGGCTACGAGGCGATGGGGCTGCGCGAGCTCGCCGCGGAAGTGGGGATCCGGCCCGCCTCCCTCTACAACCATATCGGCTCGAAGCAGGAACTGCTCTTCGACCTCATCCACGAGCACATGACGGCGCTACTCGCCTCCGTCACCGCGGCGCTGGAGGCGGCCCCGCCCGGGGCGCCCGCGCGGCTGCGTGCCTTCGTGCTGCATCACGTCACCTATCATCTCGGGCGCAAGGCGGAGGTGTTCGTCGCGAATTTCGAGCTGCGCGCATTGGAGCCACCCGGTTACGAGCGCATCGTCGCGCAGCGCCGCGCCTATGAGGCGATGCTCGTGGCATTGCTGGAGCAGGGGGTGGAGGAGGGCGTGTTCCGCATCCCCGACAGCCGCGTCGCGGCCTATGCGATCCTCGCGATGCTCACGGGAACCTGCACCTGGTACCGCCCGGACGGGCGCCTCTCCCGCGCGCAGGTGGCTGCCATCTATGCGGAGATGGTGCTGCGAAGCTGTGGGTACGGCGAGGAGGGCGCGCGGTAGAGAGAAAATCGCACACGATTGGTAAGCACCATACATGAAGCTGAAATCACAAAGTCGCGATCGAGGCTCCTGCTACCTGATTCGCTAGCCCTCTCTCGATGGCTCGGGCCGCCCTTCGCACTCGCGAGAATGTGTAAGTAAAGGCAAGAAAATCAGGCCTTCCCTTGTGCCGCCCTCGGAACACGGCGGCGCGTTCGACCATGAGGATTGTCCTGACGGAGGCCGCAGCTTGACAGATAGTCTTCGTGACAGCCAGGACCTGCTTCTCTAGACCTGAACTCGCGGCAATGTGAGCCGGGCCATCGCCCTGCATGCCGCACGCGGATTGGTCAGGAGCGGCTGGGCAGCGATGCATCAGAGTGTTCCGGTTCCGGATGTCAAGCGCCGGGCCTCGCCCGGTCCACATCCGCGGCCGTTCGGCCGCTGGTGGCGCGCCGGGGCGGGCATGCGCGTTTCCACGCGCCTGCTGCTGATCATCGCCGCCTGCCTCGTGCCGACGCTCGCGCTCCAGGTCGCCGTGAGCTGGAGCCAGTGGGCCGAGCGCAAGGCGCAGCTCGACGACCTCGCGGTGCATCAGGCGGAGCTGCTGGCCGGCACGGTGGACAACATCGCCAACAGCGCGCGCATCCTACTCGGCGCTGCGGCGGAGCTGAATCCGGGGCCGCTTTCCGCCGAGGGCTGCGGCCGCCGGCTGGCGAGCCTGCGCGAGCACGCAGCGAACTTCGCCTTCATCGCGCTCACCAGCCCGGATGGGGTGACCTGCGCCTCGCACCCCGCGCTGGAAGGGCAGACGGAAGGAGAGTGGGTGAGGGGAGCGCAGCGGGCGCTCTCCTTCACCGCCGGGCACTACGCCCGCCCCGCCGGCTATCCCGGCGGCGTGCTGCCCTTCTACATGCGCTTGGCCGACCAGGGCGGGCAGGAAGGGCGGGTGCTCGTTGCCGCGCTCGACCTGGAATGGCTGGCATGGCAGCTGCGCCACCTCAAGCGCGCGGGCTCGCCCTTCATGGCCGGCGGCGTGCTCACCGTGTCCGACGACCAGGGCGTCATTCTCGGGCGCGACGTGCGGCACGCGGAGTTCGTGGGCAAGTCCTTCCCGCCGGCGGCGATGGAGGCGATGCGCGCCACCCAGCCCGGCACGCTGCGGCTGCGGAGCATCGACGGCGCGCGGCGCCTCGTCGGCTACACGCCGCCCACCCCGGCCAACATCCACCTCTCCACCATGGTCGGCTTCGATGAGGCGGAGCTGATGGGCGACATCGAGCGCGCGCTGCTGCGCGGGGTGCTGCTGCTCACCGGCATTACCGTCATCGTCTTCGCCCTCACGCTTCTCGCCGCCCGGCGCTTCATCACACGCCCGACCAACGCCCTTCTCGCCGTGGCCCGGCGCTGGCGCAGCGGCGACCTCTCCGCCCGCGCGCCGGGATGGGACCGGCGTTCCGAGTTCGGCCAGCTCGCCGCGGCCTGGAATGCCATGGCCTGCGTGCTGCGCCAGCGCGAGGAGGAGCTTCGCGGCTACACGGATGCGCTGGAGGCGCGCGTCGCCGCGCGCACGGCGGAGCTGGTCCACTCCAATTCCCGGCTGCAGGCCGAGATCGCCGAGCGCCAGACCACCGAGGCCGCGCTGCTCCAGGCGCAGAAGGTGCAGGCGGTGGGCCAGCTCGCCGGCGGCATCGCGCACGACTTCAACAACGTGCTGCAGGCGGTGCTGGGCGGCGTCAGCCTCATCCGCCGCCGCGCGGGCGACCCGGAGGCGATCGGGCGCCTGGCCGGCATGGTGGAGGACGCGGCCCGGCGCGGGGAATCCGTCACCCGCCGCCTCCTCGCCTTCTCCCGGCGGGAGGAGCTGCGGGCGGGGGTGCTGGAGATCGCCGGCCTGCTAGAAGGGCTGCAGGAGGTCCTCTCCGCCACGCTCGGCTCACGCATCCGGGTGCGGGTGGAGGCGGCGCCGGGCCTGCCGCCCGTCCTCGTGGACCGGGGCCAGCTCGAGACGGTGCTGGTGAACCTCGCGACCAACGCGCGGGACGCCATGCCCACGGGCGGCGCCCTCACCCTCCTGGCCGACGCGCAGAGGGTGGAAGGGGCCTGCGAGGTGAAGGGCCTCGCGCCCGGCCACTATGTCCGCATCACCGTGATGGACACGGGGGAGGGGATGGATGCGGCGACCCTGGCCCGCGCCGCCGAGCCCTTCTTCACCACCAAGCCGCTCGGCCAGGGCACCGGCCTCGGCCTCGCCATGGCGCGGAGCTTCGCCCAGGGTTCCGGCGGGGCGCTCGCCATCGCCAGCGCGCCAGGGGAGGGCACGCGGGTGTCGCTCTGGCTGCCCGTGACGGGAGCCGAGGCGGAGGCGGACGGGGCTGCGCCGGCGCGGCGGGGTCCTGCCGCGGGGGAAGGCTCCGGCCCGCGCCATCGCGTGCTGCTGGTGGATGACGATCCCATCGTGCGCGACGTGTTCGTCACCCAGCTCGCCGATGCGGGTTTCGCGGTGGAGGAGTTCCCGGACGGGGAGGCGGCGCTCGGCCGGCTGGGTGAGGCGGGGCGGATCGACATCCTCGTGACGGACCTGGCCATGCCGGGGCTGGACGGAGTCGCCCTCATCCGCGAGGCGCAGAAGGCCCGGCCCGGCCTGCCCGCCATCCTCGTCACCGGCTATGCCGGTGACGCGGCCGCCCTGGCGGTCGGTGCGGCAGTGAGCGGCCACTTCGCCCTCATGCGCAAGCCCGTGACGGGCACCCAGCTCACCGATCAGGTGGAGGCGCTGCTCGGCGCGGCCCCTGGGCAGGCGGAGCGCGTGACGTGACGTGACGGGCAGCATGTCAACCAGTGCCAGGAAGTGTCGGCGCCAGCGCAAATCGCTTGCCGGACCGGCGGATGCAACCACAGATAGAGAAATTCTCGGGAAGGGAAGAAGGGATGTCCAGCTGCTCGGGCCAGGGAGGCCTCGCCCAGCCGGATGAGAGCACCGCCATGCGAATCCGGATCCTGGAGACAGTGGTCGCGGTGACGGCCGCGCGGCTGCCGCCGGAGGATCTGCGGGAGGTCGCCGCGCTGCTCGTCTTCATTGCCAAGGGATCGGATGCTGCCGCGGACATGGTCGGGGCGGCGGGCGGTGCGCCGTCCCTCGCCCTGGCCGGGCATCACGCGGCCGAGCTGCTGGAACGCATCGCGCTCAGCCGCGGGATCGGTGGGGGCGGCGAGGAGGAGAAGGCGCCGCGGCAGGGTAGGGGGAAGCGGGCCGCCCGACCGGCGCGCAAAGCCGCGCCCGCGCGTTGACGGTTCTTCGGGCGAAACATCTTGCGTGGCTGTGAGCACAACTATAAGTTGTTGCCTCACCCAGACCGGCAGTACGAGCCCCCATGTCCATTGCCCTCGGCAAGACCGCCCGGCCGCCCGGCGGGCTCCCCCGTGCCCAGGGGCGCCTGACGGCGGAGCAGTGCCGCCGGGCGCGGATCATCCTGGGCTGGACCGACCAGCAGCTCGCGGACCGTGCCCTCTGCTCCCGGGTGAATGTCTGGAACTTGGAGGCCGGGATCTTCCGCTCCCACCCAACCATCCTCGACGCGGTGCGGGGCGCGCTGGAGGAGGCCGGGATCGAGTTCCTCGCCGACCAGGGCGGCGTGCCGGGCGTGCGCCTGCGGGAGAGCCGCCACTGAGGGGCGGTTGACCCCCCGGGGTGGGGGCCTAGACTCCCGCGCGCCGGGGGAGGGCCATCCTCCCGACCCCGCCGCGCCCGCTGCAGGGTGTGGCGGCCGCCCGGCCTGACCTGAGGAGGTTCCGTGCGCGCCTGTTTCGTGGATGCCGGGGGCGCCCTGGCGGATGTGATGGAGCGGCTGCGCCGCCCCGCCGACATGGCCGTGACGGTGAACCGCCAGCCTGACATCACCCCCGACGAGCTGCCCGCCCTGCTCGCCGGGCACGAGATCGCCATCATCGACCACACCCACCTGCCGACGGCGATCGCGAAGCGCTGCGAGGTGCTGCGCCACGTCGTCTTCCTCGGCACGGGGGCACGCAGCTACATGAACCCCGAGGAGCTGGAGGCCGAGTGCGGCATCGGGGTCCACATCATCAAGGGCTATGGCGACACGGCGGTGGCGGAGATGGCCTTCGCCCTCATGTGGGCCGCGGCCAAGGGCCTCGCCTTCATGGACCGCGGCATCCGCGCCGGCGAGTGGCGCCGCACCGATGGCGTTGAGCTGACGCGCAAGACGGTCGGGCTGATTGGCTTCGGCGGCATCGGCGCGGAGATGGCGCGGCTGTGCAACGGCGCGGGCATGCGCGTGATCGCCTGGAACCGCACGCCGCGCGAGGCGCCGGGCGTGGAGTTCGTCGATCTCGACACGCTTCTCGCCGAGAGCCACGTCGTCTCGCTCCACCTCCTGCTGAGCGACGAGACGCGCGGCTTCCTCTCCGCCGAGCACATCGCGCGAATGCGGCCCGGCGCGATCTTCGTGAACACCGCGCGCGGCGCTATCACGGACGAGGCGGCGCTCGCGCGCGCGGCCGAGAGCGGGGCGATCGGCCATATAGCGCTCGACGTTTATTCGGAGGAGCCGCTGCCGCCGGGGCACTTCCTCTCGAAGGTCGAGCGCGCGACGCTCGCCGCCCACTCCGCCTTCCGCACGCCCGAGGCGAGCGACAACCTCATCGAGGCCGCGCTGGAGCACTGCCGCCGCATCGCGCGCGGGGGCTGAGCCCGCCCCCATGCCCGAACCCATGTCCCGGCACGTCGCCGTCATCGGTGCGGGGATCGAGGGCGCGGCGAGCGCGGTGGAGCTGCTGCGCGCCGGCCATCGCGTCACGATCCTCGAACCGGGCGAGCCCGGCGGGCCGCAGGCCGCGAGCTTCGGCAATGCGGGCTGGCTCTCCTCCCACTCCGTGCTGCCGCCGAGCGCGCCGGGGCTGTGGCGGCAGGTACCGGGCTTCCTGCGCGACCCCCTGGGGCCGCTCGCGGTGCGCTGGCGCTACCTGCCGAAGGCGGCGCCCTGGCTGCTGCGCTACATCGCCGCGGGATCGAGCGAGGAGAGGCTTCGCCGCATCGCTTACTCCCTGCGCCCCCTGCTGAAGGACTCGCCCGTGCTGCACGCGGCGCTGGCGCGGGAGGCCGGGGTGCCGGAGCTGATCGAGCACAAGGGGCTCATGAACGCCTGGCACTCCCGCGCCGGCTTCGAGGCGGAAGGGATGGGCTGGCGCCTCCGGCAGGAGGTCGGGATCTCCTGGACCGAGATCGAGGGAGAGGCCCTGCGCGCCGCCGAACCCGATCTCGACCCCGCCTACCGCTTCGGCGTGCTGACGGAGGAGGCGGGCCGCTGCCTCTCCCCGGGCCGGTACATCGCCGCGCTGGCTGCCCATGCCGTGCGGGGGGGCGCCGCGCTGCGCAAGGTAGCGGCCACGGGCTTCCGGCTGGAGGGACGGTCGCTCACCGGTGTCGCGCTCTCGGACGGCACCGTGCTGGACTGCGACGCCGCCGTGATCTGCTGCGGCGCCCGCTCTGCCCCGCTGGCCGCGGGGCTCGGAGACCGCGTGCCGCTGGAGACGGAGCGCGGCTACCACGTCATGCTCCGCGGGGCGGAGCGCGGGCCGCGCCACTCCATCAGCCTCGGCGCGGCGAAGATGGTCGTGAACCCCATGGCGGACGGGCTGCGCGCCGCGGGGCAGGTAGAGATTGCGGGGCTGGAGGGCGCCCCGGACTGGCGCCGCGCCGGGGTGCTGCGCGACCACCTGCTGCGCGCCTTTCCCGGCCTGCCAAACCCCTTCCCCGAGGACCGGATCACCACTTGGCTCGGCCACCGGCCCAGCACGCCGGACGGCATGCCCTGCCTCGGCCCTTCCAGCCGCTGCCCCGAGGTGATCCACGCCTTCGGCCACGGCCATGTCGGGCTGGTGGCGGGGCCGCGCACGGGGCGGGTGGTGGGGCAGCTCCTCTCCCGCCGGGCGCCGGAGATCCCGATCGAGGCCTTCTCCCCCACCCGTTTCCGCAAACCCCTTTTGTGAGGCGCGCATGACCGCCATCCCCGCCAACGGCCCGCGCCGCGGCATCGCCCGCGGGGGCAAGGCGCTCTACGGCGCCCCCCTGGGCATCCTCATGCTGGAGGCGCGCTTCCCCCGCATCCATGGCGACATGGGCAACGGCACCACTTGGCCCTTCCCCGTGCTCTACCGCCTCGTCCGCGGGGCGAGCCCGGAGAAGGTGGTGCTGGAGGGCGCGCGCGGGCTGCTGGACGCCTTCCTGGAGGGCGCCTCCGACCTCGTCTCCCAGGGCGCCGAGGCGATCACCACCAATTGCGGCTTCCTCTCCCTTTTCCAGATGGAGATCGCCGCGCATGTCGGCGTGCCCGTCGCGACGAGCAGCCTCATGCAGGTGCCCTGGGTGGAGGCAATGCTGCCGCCGGGCAGGCGCGTCGGCCTCGTCACCGTCTCCAGCTCATCCCTCACGCCGCGCCACCTGGAGGCGGTGGGCGTGCCGCCCGACATTCCGGTCGAGGGGACGGAGAGCGGGCGGGAGTTCTTCCGCGTGCTCATCCGCGCGGAGAAGGAGGAGATGAACATCGACCTCGCCGAGCGCGATGTGGTCGAGGCCGCGGAGCGTCTGGTGGCGCGGCACCCGGAGGTGGGCGCCATCGTGCTGGAATGCACGAACATGCCGCCCTACGCCGCCGCCGTGCAGCGCGCGACGGGGCGGCCGGTCTTCGACATCTACTCCATGATCACCTATTTCCACGCGGGGCTCCGCCCGCGCGACTTCGCCTGAGGACGTCGCCCGGCCATCCCGGGGGTGCGCGGCCCGAGCTGCGGCCGTGTCCCCTTTGCTGAAGGGAGGGGCAGGAAGCGGCTAGCCATGGTCCTCGATGCGGCGCCACCCCGAGAGCAGGGTGCGGCTGGCCGCATCGACGGAGAAGACATTGCCGCCGCCGGCACCGGGCTGGTCCTCGGCGCGGCTGATCGACACCCCCTTGAGACGGCACAGGAGAAGTGCCCCGACCCCGCCGTGGAAGACGACGGCGATGTCGCCCTCCTCGGGCACTGCGGCGAAGACCCGCTCCGCGGCGGAGACGATCCTGTGCTGGGCATCGGCCGCACGCTCCCACCCGCGCACACTCCTCTCCGGATGCGCGAAGAAGGCGTCGGCGACCGCCTCGAATTCCGTTTTCGGAAGATAGCCGGTCGCGGAGCGGTCATTCTCTCCCAACTCCTCCATGACGGTCGGGAGGAGGGCGAACCGGTCGGCGATCATCCGGGCGGCGTCCATCGCCTTCCGCTCGGCGCTGCTGAACACGACGCCCAGATCCCTCATCCAGGGCCTGTCCAGCGCCCGTGCTATGCGCCCCATGCCCTCGGCGGAGAGCGGCCAGTCCGGCACCGGGACGGAGGGATCGATCACGACCTCCGGATGGGTGATGAAGTGAACGACCGTCATGCCGCTTCAGGCCGGGCCGAAGGCCACGATGCGGTCGAGGGCGCCCTCACGCCGCCGCCGGACCGCGCGGGAGCCACTGGCCCGTGCCGGGCTGGGCGAGCACCACGCCGTCCTGCATCACCACCTCGCCGCGCCGGATCGTGGCGGCGGGCCAGCCCGTGACCTCCATGCCCTCATAGGGCGTGTAGTCGATGGCGTGCTGCATCAGCGCGTTGGTGATCGTGACCCTCCGCCCGGCATCCCAGAGCACGAGGTCGGCGTCGCTGCCGATCGCGATCACGCCCTTGCGGGGATAGAGGCCGGCGATGCGCGCGGGATTCTCCGCCGCCAGCCGGACGAAGCGCGGCAGGTCGATGCGGCCCTTGGACACGCCCTCGGAAAAGATGACGGGCAGGCGGGCGGCGAGGCCGGGGATGCCGTTGGGAATGGCATCGAAGGCGGCGTCGCGGCCGTTCCTCGCCTTGCCGCGCGGGCCCTCATAGGAGAAGCCGCAATGGTCCGAGGTGACGACGTCCAGCACGCCGCGCCGGATCATGGCCCAGACGCCCTCGTGGTCCGCCGCCGTGCGGGGGGCGGGGCTGCACATGAACTTCGCGCCCTCGAAGCCCGGGCGATCCATGTCCTCGGCCGTCAGCGTCACGTATTGCGGGCAGGTCTCGGCCTTCACCGCCACGCCGCGCGCCTGGGCGCGGGCGATCTCCTCCGCCACTTCCGCGCAGGAGACGTGGAAGACCTGGATGGGCTGGCCCACCAGTTCGGCGAGGGCGATGGCGCGGCCTGTTGCCTCGCGCTCCACCACGGGAGGGCGGGAGGTGGCGTGGTATTTCGGCGCGGTGCAGCCCGCCGCGATGAGCGTGCGGGTGGCGAGGTTGATGGCGTCGTAGTTCTCGCAGTGAACATGCACCATCAGCCCGTGCCGCCGCGCGGCCTGCAGCACGGCGAGGAAGCCGGCATCGTCGAGATGCAGGGCGTCATAGGTCATGAAGGCCTTGAGGCTGCCCACGCCGTCCGCGACGAGGGCGGGGATCTGCGCCATCGCGGCCTCCGACGGGTCGGCGATGATCTGGTGGAAGCCGTGGTCGATCATCGCGCGCGCGGCGCGGGCCCGGGCGGCGCGGTGCTGGTCGAGCAGCATGCCGCCCTTGAACTGCGGCGTGTGGGCGACGACGGAGGTGGTGCCGCCGGCGAAGGCGGAGCGGGAGGCGCTCTCCCAGCTCTCCTCCTGGTGGCCGCCCTCGGGGAAGGGCTCCTCGATGTGGCAGTGCGTGTCCACGCCGCCAGGCAGGACGAGCAGCTCGTCCGCCCGGATCACCCGCCGCGCCTCCTCGATGCGCTCGGCGATGGCGGCGATCCGCCCGCCCGTGACTCCGATGTCGCAGCGCACCACCGCATCGCCCAGGACAGCCGTGCCGCCTCGGATCGCCAGGTCGTACATCGCCAGAATCCCCCTCGTCCCGGCGCGCAGGTTAGGGGAGGAGGGCTGGCCCGTCAGCCCGGGCTGATCCTTCAGCCCAGGCCGATGCCTCAGCCCGGGGGAGGGACGCGCGAAGCGGTGGGGCAGCTCCATCGTGGCGCGGGTGCCGTCCCCGATGCGATGGAGCGTCGCGCAGCCGCCGCGCAGCGAGGCGAGTGCGGCTGAATGCCACCGCCTTCCTCCCGAGCCGGGGACTGGAAGGGCAGCTCCTCTATTTCGGGCGCAACCTGCACGACCACTTGGCCGCGGCCGCCGCCAATGTGTCGGCCGGCGGCGCGCCCCCCTTTCTCGACCGCAGCCTGCACTACGAACCGCCTGCGCCCCGAGGCCGCGGCGCGGCTGGAAGCGGCAGGGCGTGAGGGCGCGAACCGCCTGCTGCTGGAGATGAACCGCCTCGCCCTCTCGCTGCTGGAGGAGGGAGAGGCGGGGCCGGGCGAGCCGACCCGGCGGGTCAATCTCGGCGTCTATCTCTATACCGAGGACGAGGCGCCGCGGGAGGCAGGGACGTGAGCGCCCCGTGCCGCATTCCCCCGCTGGCCGCGCTGCTGGCGGCCTGGCTCCCGCTCGGCTGCGTCCCCGGGGCGCAGCCCGCCCCGCCGCCCCTCCCGGCCGCCTGCCGCGCCGGGCCGGAGGGCGAGCGCGGCATCGGGGGCACCGGCGTGCTGGCCGAGGCCTCCGACGGGGATCGGGGGATCGGCGGCACGGGCATTCTCGGCGTCGTCACTGGTTTCGGCAGTATTTGCGTCCGGAACTATCTAGTTGATGCAGGCGCAAACAATATGCAGTCCACCGTAACGATGCCTGCTCCCGACCGCATGACGCTCGAGGAGTTCCACCACCGCTTCCCCGACGAGGAGACGGCGCGGGCGTGGTTTGAGCGCGCCCGCTGG